>NZ_LHZU01000143.1 GCF_001580995.1 Acetobacter senegalensis | reverse complement strand
CCCAGGCACGGGTGGATAACGCCCGTTACCAGCGCCTGATCGGATTTGACCGTGCCTTCCATCTGCTCGACGGTGAATTCCTGATCCCGCGCCGTTTTGGCGTCAATACTGTCCTGTTTGATCAGGCGCTGGTAACGGGCGTTATCCACCCGTGCCTGGGCAAGCTCGGCCTTGTCCCGTTCAAGCTGGCCCTCATACTGCGCAAGCTGGACTTCATACGGGCGTGTATCAATCACGGCGAGCAGATCGCCCTTGTGAACATGCTGACCTTCCGTGAACAGGACCTTGGTCAGATAGCCTTCCACACGGGTCTGGACCGTCACGTTGGTGACGGGCACCACCGTTCCAAGTTCGGTCAGAACAACGGGCATGGCGCCGGTTTTAACGGCTTCAACGGCTACGGGCTGGGCATCACCTCCGTCAGAGGTCTGCTGCACAGCGTGGCGGCGATGATGTTTGCTGGTGCCAGTGTTTTGTGTGCCATGAGGGCGCAGGAACGCAAATGCCAGCACGCAAACACCGGCAACGGCGACGCCGCTCCAGATAAGACGTTTTTTTCTGCTGGAAGAGCGAGGAGGCGTGGGTGAATCGGATCGGGGGTCCGTGGTCTGGTTATCCATGGGGCGCGCGGGTCGTTCACCTAATTAAATGTTGAAAAAAACAGACAGGGAGGCTCATCCCACTGCCTGCCCGAGAACAGAAACGGCATAGGTGGTTGTCTATGCCAGATTCAATACCATTAAGAAACAAGTATAAGGCAGACACACCTCCGACTGCCCATCAGAATGCGCCGAGCGTATACCAGAATAAGGGCATGGTCCAAGGGTTCGGGCGGAAAAGAAAAACTATAAATAAAAACTTAAAAAATTCCGCCCCTTTTGCGCCTTAAATCATGCGGAGGGCTAAGCATTATTCCTTCTTGCCGCTGAGTGCTGCGCCTGCATTGGGGTTAAGGCTGGCGGCCGCAGGCACTGCCAGTAACGAGATGACGCCAACGGCAATGAAGGCGGTTGCAAAATCGTGGGAGGTTGGTTCGATGCGCCCATGCAGTAGGCCGGAGAGAGTAAGCGTGCCTGCTGCGATACAGATGCCCAAGGACAGCATCAGTTGCTGCATGGTTGCGTAAAAGCTGGTGGCGGCGCTCATGCGGCTGGCGGGAATATCTGCATAGGCAATGGTGTTGTAGGCCGAAAACTGTGTGGCCTGTGCCATGCCTGCGGCAAGCAGAATGGGGTAGAGCGGCCAGAGAGCCTGACCCTGATGAAAGCTGGAAATCAGAATGGAGAGAATCCCCCCTGAAAACCCGTTTACCATAAGCACTCGGCGAAACCCCCAGCGCTTGAGCACCGCGGGCACCCATGGACGCATGGCGAGCGCTCCCACAGGGGCAATGAAGGTGACCATGCCGCTTTGGGCCGCCGTCAGCCCGGACCCGATTTGCAGAAAAGCAGGCAGCAGGAAGGGAAAGGCCCCCACGGCAATGCGTGAGGCGGCTCCGCCCAGCACAGAGATGCGGAATGTGGGAATGGCCAGTAACCTGAAATCAAGCAGAGGAGTAATCAACCTTGCCGCGTGAAAACCGTACCCGCCCATAAAGGCAAAGCCCCCCAGAAAGAGCGACAGGAGAAGCGTGGCTGATCCCTGATTATGGGTGAACAGTTCCGTGCCGACAGAAAGGGCGGCCAAGCCGCCGCCTGCAAGAAACAGGCCCGTGAGGTCAAACGGCGGAGGCTCCTTCTCTTTTACCTCCGGGATGAAACGGCGGGTGAGGATGAACCCCAGAATGCCGACAGGGATGTTGAGGTAAAAATTCCACCGCCAGGACAGATAGGTGGTGATGAACCCACCCACCACAGGCCCCATGAGCGGACCAAGCGTTGCGGGGAGCATCATCCACGTCATGGTACGCACCAACTCCTCCCGCGGCGTGCTGCGCAGCACGACAAGACGCCCGACCGGGACCATGAGCGCGCCCCCAATGCCCTGCAAAGTGCGCATACAAGCCAGAAACAGGAGGCTGTGCGCCGAGCCGCAGGCTACTGAGCACAAAACGAAAATAATGATGGCGCAACTGAGAACCGTGCGGCTGCCCAGCCTGTCTGCCAACGCGCCGGAAGCGGGAATAAATATGGCTAACCCTATGATGTAGGAGGTTAGCGCAACGGATGTTGCAACCGTATCCACATGCAAACTGTTAGCAATGGATGGCAGGGCGGTTGAGAGGATGGTGCCATCAAGCTGCTCCATGAACAGCATGGATGCGACGATAAGGGCGGTGAGATGAACACGACTGACAGACAGCATGCTAGTCAGAGACGAGTTTTTGCGTTCTGATGCAACAGAAGACCGTGGCCCGGATGGCCCCAAAAGAGCTGCCGGGTGGAAGAATGCGGTCAAAAAACAAGGAGAAAGCCTATGGCTGACGATAAACTCAAAACGGTCGCAAACAAGGTTGAAGGCGTTGCCGAAGACGCAAAAGGCCGGATTAAGGATGCGGCTGGCGGCCTGACCGGCGATCTGGGTCTTCAGGCAGAAGGCAAGTTCGATCAGTTCTCCGGCATGGCGCAGCAGGAATTTGCTGACCTGTATGAGGAAGGGGAAGGCGTAGTAGAAAAAGCTGTCACGTTTGTGCGTGATAAGCCTTTGCTTTCATTGGGTATTGTTTCCGTGTTTGGTCTGCTGATCGGCTGGCTGGTGTTCCCGCGCGGCAAGCGTTCCTGAAAATTTCCTGCACCGCGACTCTTGCGCTGAGCGGTGAAAAGTGATTCTCCTTGCCTCACGGAGTCGCAGTTGGTGCGACTCGGTATTTTTTGCCGAGTCGCACCAAATCGATGGAAAGAGGGGCAATGCCGGATTTTACGCGGGAACAGCAGCATGGCGGACGTGTCGCCGGAGTAGATGAAGTGGGCCGTGGCCCACTGGCTGGTCCCGTAGTCGCCGCCGCCGTGGTCTTTGCCGCTGGCGTGCCCGCTGATCTGGCGGCTATTATTGATGATTCCAAAAAACTGAAACCGGTAGTGCGTGAGGCCATTGCGGCCCGCCTGCCTGATGTGCCCGGTATTGAAATCGGGCTTGGCGCAGCCTCGACTGCCGAAATTGATTTCCTGAACATCCATCATGCGGCTCATCTGGCGATGCAGCGTGCCGTGGCCCGGCTGCCGCGCTTGCCTGATCATGTGCTGGTGGATGGTAACAAAACGCCCGATTTTGGATGCAGCACGCAAACAGTGGTGGGGGGCGATCGCCTGAGCCTGTCCATTGCTGCCGCCTCCATTGTGGCCAAGGTTGTGCGGGACCGCATCATGGCCCGCCTGGATACGCGCTGGCCCGCTTATGGGTGGGAGAAAAATGCGGGCTACGGCACTGCAGCTCACCGGCTGGCGCTGACCACAACGGGGATTACCCCGCATCATCGTAGAACCTTCGGCACTGTGCGCCGGCAAATTGAACATTTTTATACGGAGGGCCGGGCATGAGCGGCGCAAAATCAATGAGCATGGAACTGCCTCTGGACCAGATTCTGCGTGGCGAATGTGTTGAAACCATGCGCACGTTGCCCTCCGGCTCTGTTGATTGCGTGTTTGCTGATCCGCCGTACAACCTGCAACTTCGTGGTGAACTGCGCCGCCCCGATGATTCCCTGGTGGATGGTGTGGATGATGATTGGGACAAGTTTTCCGATCTTCAGGAGTATGATCGCTTTACCCGTGCATGGCTGACAGAAGCGCGGCGTGTGCTGCACAAGGATGGCACCATCTGGGTGATCGGTTCCTATCATAACATTTTCCGCATTGGCGCGATTTTGCAGGAACTGGGGTTCTGGATCCTGAATGATATTGTGTGGCGCAAATCCAACCCCATGCCGAATTTTCGGGGGCGTCGTTTTACCAATGCGCATGAAACCCTGATCTGGGCAGCCCGGAGCGAGGATAGCCGGTATCGGTTCAATTATCAGGCCATGAAAGCGCTGAATGATGATGTTCAGATGCGGTCTGACTGGTATCTGCCGCTTTGCACCGGCAATGAACGCCTGCGGAATGAACACGGGCTGAAGCTGCACCCCACGCAGAAGCCGGAAAGCCTGCTGCATCGCGTGCTGCTCGCTTCTACCACGGTTGATGATGTGGTGCTGGACCCCTTCACCGGTACAGGCACGACCCCCGCCATGGCCCGCCGGTTGCGCCGCCGTTTTATCGGCATTGAGCGGCATCCGGATTATGTGGAAGCCGCCATGAGCCGTGTGGCGCGGGAAACGCCGCTGGCTGATGATGCGGTTGTGACCACGCAGGACAAGCGTGAAGCCCCCCGTGTGCCTTTTGGTAGCCTTGTGGAGCGCGGACTTTTGCCCGTTGGTACGGTGCTGTGTGACAAAAAACAGCGTGTGAGCGCTACGGTTTCGCCTGATGGCACGCTGGTCAGTGGTGCCAAACGGGGTTCCATCCACAAGTTGGGCGCACAGTTGACCAATGCGCCGTCCTGCAACGGCTGGACCTTCTGGCATTTTGAACGCAATGGCGAGTTTCTTCCGCTGGATGTCTTGCGTCAGGAAAGTCTTGAACAGGCAAAAACAACGGCATCCATGGCCAAGGCTGCTGCCGCCGGTTGAGCCAGTATCATGGCATGATATGAAAAAAGCCGCCTCAACAGGGCGGCTTTTTTTTATGAACGGACTGCGCGGACTAAAAGGAAAGCAGGGGGCTCAGCCGCCGCTAAATCCAAGAAACCCGACATCCGGCTGCGGTCTGCCACCAGATGTATCGTAACGGCTTTCATGGGGAAGGGTGCCGTGTCGGCCAGCGCTTCCGCCAATGGTCAGATGCCCGCTACCGTTTTCCATTTTCATGCTGCGGGTTTCAGCCGCAACATCCGTGCGCACACGATCATCATTGCCGCGCAGGGAGAGTAGCAGGAAGGTGATGGGGTTGCGGTTCAGATCGATGGACATATCAAGCGGGGTCTGCCCAAGCACATTCTTGCTGTGAAGATCCGCCCCACGATTGATGGATTCCTTGGCTGCGCTGATGCTGCCACGGTTGATGGCATCAAACAGGGCGGCAGTGGGTTCCATATCCGTATTGGAATGTTCGCCATCGTCATCGTCTTCAGCGCCCGCGCCGGGAATGGCTGCAGGAGGAGCCGCGCGTTTTGCGGCCTTGGCGGCTTCAGCCTTCTGCGCGGCTTCTTCCGCAGCAGCCTGCGCTTCCTGCTCGCGGGCGGACTGGGCCCAGCCGGTGGCGGGAAGGGCGAGAGCCAGAAAACTGCTGCAGGCCAGAGCAGCCGGAATAATGCGGAACGAGCGGGTCATGGTCTGTCCATACAGGAAACGTCACTTATAAATTACCACAATGGTGGGAGTGCGGAAAGGAGCTGAGGGTCAGCTTCGTCCTTCCCGCCACCATCCGGCAAACAACAGCAGGAGCGACAGGCTCAGCATGACCCATTCAGGCAGCAGGGGTGTTGCACTTCTACCTGTTACTACATGAGCATTCCGGTGCGGAAACGCAAACCAGTTCTCGCCGTGCAGGGTGCGGCCGTCTGCCAGTTGAAGCTGGGGCACAGCCGGGGCGGAGGCGGTATCCCCCGTCCAGAGCATGCCGCCACCAGTGGCTGAAACCATGTCCTGCAGTTTGCTGGCTGTAGCGCGGAGGTCTGCAAATTCCTGCGGGTCTGGCGGCATGGGGGCGGCAAAGGCCTTATGGGCCCCATCGTCCACCTGCCAGATGCCGGGCTGTTCCGCTGCCATATGTCCGGTGCTGATCCCACTTTGCCCACCATCGGCCTCAGGTGCGCCAGTTTTCCGCGTCTGTGCCGAGGCTGTCGTAGCATCAAGCGTTAACGTGACAGGCGTGCCCGAAGGGGGCGTGACGGTAACGTTATGCCGGGGCTCCGCCGCCGTGCTGCGCCGTGTAACGGTGAGTTCTCCACCGGCAATGCTGGCGTTCAGCTGTTCTTCTTCCAGCTCAGGTTCTTTCATGAGCCAGTGAGAGATACGGCGCAGAAGTTCGGCCTGCGGGCCGCCGCCGCCCTCTCCACGGGACCAAAGCCAGATCTGGTCAGACAACAGCAGCGCAACGCGGCCCTGATCCACATGGTCCAGCACCAGCAGGGGGGCGTTGTCTGGGCCGCTCATCAGGGCCTCGCCATGCGTGGTGTCTGGCTTTAGCGCCCGGTACCATGGCCCCCACTGGCCCGGAATGGTCTGAGCCGCAGAGTCCGCGTTGGTGGGCGGCGCGCCGGGGAGGGCCGCCGTTACCGGGTGCCTGCGGCCTTCTGGCGTCAGATGGGGGCGGAAGCGTTGTTCCACCATGCCATTTTCCAGCGGCACGTGTGCGGGCAGGATGTCACCCACAGGCGTATCCTGAAGGGTGCCGGGGCCGACAAATTCTGGTCCGGCTGTCAGCAACAGGCCGCCACCTTTGCGCACAAAGTTGGCAATGTTGTTCAGATAGGCATGCGGAAGGATGTTCTGGTTTTCAAATCCGTCCAGAATGATGAGGTCAAACTGGTTGATTTTTTCCTGAAACAGTTCCCGCACCGGGAAGGCAATCAGTGCCAGATCAGACAGCGGTGTGCCGTCGTCCTTATCCGGTGGCCGTAAAATGGTGAAGTGAATCAGATCAACCGAGGGATCAGCCTTAAGCAGCCGACGCCAGACGCGTTCACCCTGATTGGGGGTGCCGGAAATCAGGAGCACACGCAGGCGGTCACGGATGCCCGTCATACGGGTAATGGTCTGGTTGTTGATCTGCGAGACCTCACCCGCCAGCGGTGAGACGGCCAGACTGATCAGCATCTGTCCGGGATGGGACACCGGCAGGGAGATATCCTGCGGCGTACCCGTTGTGACGGGTATGGAGAGCGGTTCTTCTCCATTCACGCGCAAGGTGAGTTCCGCCTGAGTGCCCGGTGTGGTTCCGGGGCCTGCATCATCCACCTGCACGCGCAGTTTGGCGGGTTGGCCAACAATACCATATGGCGGAGCTTGCAGAATACGCAGTTGACGGTCTGTTTCCTCGCCTTTGGCCGGGATCAGCACATGCAGGGGCAGGTGGGTTTTTTCTCCATTCTGCCCGGCTGGCGTCAGGCGTTCCGGAATGGATTTGGGAATGTCTGATACCTGTCCATCCGTGAGCATGACAGCGCCCGCAAACTGATCGGGCGGAATATCTGCCGCGGCCTGATCCAGCGCATCAAACAGGCGGGTTCCGTTATGGCCGGAATTCCGCACGGGAACGGTGCGCAGAGTCAGGCCCTGTGTATGAGCCTGTTCCATGGCCTGCGCCGCTTGCCGCGCCAGAGCAGCCCTGTGCCCGATGGACATGGAGGGAGACTGATCCACCAGCAGCAGCGCGGTTTCTGGCAGAACGTGCCAGCTTTCATGCAGACGTTGCGGCCCTGACAGCCAGAGCAGAAGGGAAAGCACCGCCCCCAACCTGAGGATGGCCCCTTTGGTGCGTCTGCTTATGGCATAGGCACAAAGCACGAGCGCAAGTATGCCGATGCCAGCGAGCAGCCAGAGGGGAATGAGGGGAGCAAACCCATAGGATTGCGCAAGATGAGTCAGCATGGGCGTTTATTCTCCCAGCCGTTGCAGCAACATGGGCACATGCACCTGATCTGCCTTGTAATTGCCTGTCAGGGCGTAAATTACGGCGTTGACCCCAAACCGGTAAGCAAGCTGGCGCTGATCCGCACCGTCAGGAATTACGGCGTAGGGGGTGTTGCCTTCCTCATCCACAGCCCAAGCATGCGCCCAGTCCGCAGAGCCGATAATAACCGGGCTCACATCATCATTTTCAGCCTGTCCTTCCCGTGCCACCCAGATGGGTTGTCCGGCATAGCGGCCCGGAAAATCATGCAGCATGTAGAAGGTGTGGGCCAGCAGATGGTGGTCTGTAATGGTGGCCAGTGGAGGGATGGGCAACCCGTTGGTCACCCGCCGCAAGGCGGACCGGGTGCCGGGTGCATCACCTGCAAAGCTGCCTGAATTCTCCCCGTCATTCTGGCTGCTGGCATCCTGCCCCTGTGTGTCAATCAGCAGAATACCGCCATGCGCCATGAAGGTGGTCAGCGCGGCTGTCTGTGCCGGAGTGGTGCGGGCATCGGGCGTGATGGGCCAGTAAAGCAGTGGATAATAGCTGAGATCATCCTGGCCCGGGCGCACGCCATCCGGGTGGCCGAGTTTGGCGGACGTGCGGGCGTTGGTATAGTCCGACAGGCCCTGCAAGCCCTGCCGGGACACAGTATCCACATCGTCATGGCCGGTCAGAACATAAGCCAGACGTGTTTCCAGCGCCGCCCCCGGAACAGAGGACTTTCCTTGATCGCCAGATTGAGGAGACGCAGGCGCGGTCTCAGTAGTCGGGGCCGAGGCCGTTGCGGGCGGAACCGTCTGTTCAGGCTGCGGGGTCTGCTGTGCTTGGGCCAGCGCCGGGTCATGCCGGTCTGCGGCCCAAAGGCTGGCAGGGGATGCCATGGCGAGAAGAAACGCCAGAGAAAGAGCCGTGCTGGTTGGCAGGCGTTTTCTGCCAAAGACAACACCAGCACGCATGAGCAGCACCATCAGGGTATCCAGCAGGAGGAGGAAGACTGCGGCAAGCAGGCAATAGCGGCCCAGAGGTGTATCGGGTCTGCGCCCTGCCGGGGTGGTGAGTGTGCCCACAGGTTGCGCGGGAGAAAGGCTTGCCAAGTGGGTGCCTGCGTTCAGGGCGCGCCGGGCGGCACGGGGGCCATATAGCCCCGGCGGATGGGCAGGTGAGACATCTGTTTCAGCAAAGGCGCTGGCTTTCAGGCCACGCGCAGTCGGCGGTGGCGGGCCCAGAACACCTTCACCATCCAGCGTCATGACAGGGGCCAGCAGGCTGTCATCGGCAGGAATGCTCACACCATTGGCGTGATCTGTCAGCCGCTGCAGCATGGCCACAAACAGGCCGGAGAGCGGCAGGTTTGACCAGTCTGCCGTGCTGCTGATGTGGAACAGCACAATTTCACCTTTACCGAGTGAGGCATGGGTGACCAAAGGCGTGCCGTCCGTCAATCTGGCCCAGCTATGTGCGGCGAGATCAGCCACAGGGCTGGCCAGAACCTGCTGCGAGACGGTGACATCCGCCGGGATATCGAGCCCATGGAAAGGGGAGCTGGCGTCAAACGGTGCCAGCTTCTGCGGGGCTCCCCATGTCATGGTGCCTCCCAGTTGGCGGGAGCCATCAAGCAGGGCTACCGGTAGAAGGTCCTCCGTGGGGTCCGTTGACGTCTGGCCGGAAGGTGGCTGTGCGGTGCCATCGTTATCTGCATCGTCTGTTGGAGTGGGCTGGCCTGCTTCATGGTGCTCGCCTGCCAGAGCAGGGCCAGCAAAACGGACGAGCGTGCCGCCGTTTTTGACCCATTCCGCAATTTTCTGCCGTGTGCTGGGGTCCGCCAGAGTGCCGTCAGGGGCAATAATAACGGAAAGAGGTTGGGTCAGCAGGGCCGCACCGTTGCCTTCATGTAGGTCTGCCGTGGGGGCGAGCGCCCGCCGCAGATAGAACAGCGGCCCGATCAAAGGCGTATCGGCGGCACCTGTGGTCATCAGCCCTACGGGGCGCAGGCGGTCGCCTTCATCAAACAGCAGGGTGCCTGCTGCGCTGGACTGCCCTGCCAGAGCAACCTGATCAATCCGGTTACGCACGGTGTTCGGCAGATCAACGAGCACATCTGCGCTGGCCGCACCGGCCGGAAGCGTAACCGGCACAACAGCCAGTGTCCCGCCATCCTGCGTATGAACACGCACGGTAAAGGCACGGGGTGCAGACGGATCGGGCAGAGCCAGAAGGCGGGCAATGACAGGCCCGTTCCGCGCAGGGGCGGGAGCAAGAACCACTGCAGGCGCATCGGGAAAACGTACTTCCTGCACAGGGCCCTGGGCACGCAATGCCTTGGCGAAGGCCGCATCTCCCGCTGAGGCAACCCCATTGGCCAGATAGACCACATTGCCCACGTCAGCCGGCGGATGGGTTTCCAGCAAATGGGCGACGGCGCCCCGGTCTGTGCCCCATGGAGCAGGACGCAGGCTGTTCAGATCCTGTTGCACGGCGCTGGCCGGGCGAGGGTGAGGAATGTCCTGATCAGCGAGGGCTTCCGGTATGGCGGCTGTGCGGAGCAGCAGGACAGGGCGGCCCGCATGGGCTGCGTCATCCACAAATCCTTGCGCGGTGGCAATGCGTTGCGTCCAGCCGGGTGCGGAAAGCATGTCATCATCCAGCACCAGCAACAGGGGGCCGTGGCCGGAGGTAGGCACATGCTCCCCCGGCATTACAGGGTGCGCCAGCCCGAGAACCAGCAGCGTTACGGCCGCCAGACGCACCAGCAGCAACCATAAAGGCGAGCGGGCAATATCCGTTTCACGCTGCCGCAGGCCGCGCAGAATCTGGATGGGCGGAAAGCTCTGTTTGCGCGGCTTAGGCGGGGTGGCTTTGAGCAGCCACCAGACCAAAGGCAGAGTGACCAGACCGAGAAGAGCAAATGGCGTGAGAAAAATCATGGCCGCGCGCCCTCACGGTGGCCACCGGATCTGCCGCTTATCAGGCCATGCAGCGTCAGCAATGTGGGCAGGGGCGCATCCTGCGTGCAATGTAAAACAAGGTCATGCCCATATGTTGCGGCCTGCGCTGTTAAAGCAGCATTGCGGGCGGTGACAAGGCTCTCGTAGTCCTGCCGTAGTGTTTGCACATGGGGCAGATCAACCGGCGCTTCCTGTTCCAGCCCCTCAAATTCCACACGCCCTTGATAGGGCAATGTGAGCTCTGCCGGATCTGCGATCTGGATCAGGTGTGCCCGTGCAGGCAGGCCCGCCAGATGGCGCAGGCAGGACAACAATGCTTCATCCGGGCACAGAAAATCACTGGCAATGAGAACATGGGCATGGCGTGGCACCAGAGAAACCGGAGGAAGCACGCTGGCTGAGGGTGTGGAGGTGCGCTCCATATGGGCCAGTCCGAGCGCCAGCCGTTCCAGCGGTGTCCCGCTGGCGGGCAACGGGGCCATGCCGGAGGGAGTCAGCAGCTTTACCCGCTCCCCATTGCGCAGCAGCAAGGCGGCCATGGCCAGTTGCAGGAGTACCGCGCGCTCCCGCTTTTCAGGCAGAGAGGATGCAGAGCGCCACTGCATGGAGGGGGAAAGATCACACCACAGCAGGATCGTCTGAGCGGATTCGGCTTCCGTTTCACGCACATAAGCATGGGTGCTGCGGGCGGACTGTCGCCAGTCTATGTGTGTTGTTGGCTCGCCGGGCTGCGCCTGACGATATTGCCAGAACGTGTCTCCCCATCCTGCGCGCCGCTGGCCGTGCTGACCTGCATATAGCGTGGCGGCAATATGGTCTGCTCGGATCACGAGGTCCGGCAGGCGTGCGGCAAGGGAGGACGCCTGATTGGCAACGCCAGAAGCTGCGCCGGAGGGTGCTGCCGCCGTGCGGGTATCGGGCTGGCGGCCGGTAGGGGCCGTGAAGGACGTGGTCTCCCCGCTGCTCAGGTTCTGTCCGGCAGACCGGTTCCGAAACAGGCGCAGCAGGGCGGCGGGTGAAAAGGCAGACTGTGCCAAGGCGTCAGCCCAGCCGGTTGACGAGCCGGGTGATCACATCATCCAGATGCACGCCTTCCGCGCGTGCCGCAAATGTGAGCGCCATACGATGCGCCAGAACCGGACGGGCAAGCGCAATCACATCATCCAGACTGGGGGAGAGGCGGCCATCCAGCAGGGCGCGGGCACGGGTGGCCAGCATCAGGGCCTGTGCAGCGCGTGAGCCTGGGCCCCAGGCAATCTGGCCGCGCAAGGCTTCATCCTGCGTGGTTTCCGGGCGGGCGGAGCGCACCAGCGCCAGAATGGCGTCTACAATTTTTTCACCCACCGGCAGGGTGCGCACAAGAGCCTGCGCCGCAATCAGGCTTTCCGCACTCATAACCTGCTGGGGCGGAGCCTGCTCCGAGCCGGTGGTGGCCAGCAGCATGGCGCGTTCCGACTCTGCATCCGGAAAGGTGAGGGGAATTTGCAGCATGAAGCGGTCAAGCTGGGCTTCTGGCAGGGGGTAGGTGCCTTCCTGCTCCAGCGGGTTCTGGGTTGCCAGCACATGGAAAGGCTGGGGCAGTTTATGCTCTGCTCCGGCCACGGCCACCCGGCGTTCCTGCATGGCCTGCAACAATGCGGACTGTGTGCGCGGACTGGCGCGGTTGATTTCATCAGCCATCAGCAACTGGCAGAAGACCGGGCCCGGGACAAAGCGGAAACTGCGGTGGCCGGAGGCGTCTTCGTCCAGAATTTCGCTGCCGGTAATGTCAGACGGCATCAGGTCCGGGGTGAACTGCACGCGGCGCGCATCAAGCCCCAGCACGGTGCCAAGGGTGGTGACCAGAAGGGTCTTGCCCAGCCCCGGCGCGCCAACCAGCAGGGCGTGGCCCCCGGCCAGTATGGCGGTCAGTGTCTGGTTGATGACCTTCCCCTGCCCAAAAATCACGCGGGCTGTTTCCTGCTGCACGGCCTGCAGGTGGGCGCAAAGGCGGTCGGCCTCACGCACATCAGGTTGGGTCGGGGCGGGCTGGGGCTGTGTGTCTGATGCGGTCATGGGTCCAGTCTGTGCAGATACAGGGCTTACATCAAGCGGGGTATGATCCCTATATCATTCTCCACGCAGTGAAACAGTCATAACAGGATTATCTGTCAGTGCATGATGAAGGCCCACACCCTGACCGCGGATCTCCCTGCCATACCGCAGGACCCGATACGGCGAAAACAGGCGAAGAGCCCAGAAAACTGCCGTTTCTGATCCGTCGGGATGGGGTCTGGTTGTATCGGGGCACCCCTATAGAGCGCAAGCCCATGGTGTGTCTGTTCGGGTCCATGCTGACCAGAGACAAAAAAGGCGGCTATTTGCTCCGTACTCCTTTCGAGACGGGGTATATTGAAGTGGAAGATGTGCCATTTCTGGCGGTAGAGCTGGAATGGAAGGGCTGCGGCCGCATGCAGCGCCTGTGTTTTCGCACCAATGTGGATGAACCGGTCATCGCCAGCCGTGAGCATCCGATTCGCGCCGTATGGGATGTTCCGCCTGATGCCTGCGGTGATGGCGGGTGCCCGCCTTACCTGCTTGTGCGGACCGGTGATGGCATGTTTCCGGTGGAAGCGCGGTTGACGCGATCTGTTTGGTATGAGCTTGCGGCACTGGCCGAGCCGGGCACCTGCAATGGGGTTCCCTGCATGGGGGTATGGAGCTGTGACAGCTTTTTTCCTCTGGCCCGTTTATGTGCAGAGAGCAAAATGGCGTGAAGGGCAGGGCCCCTAAGGAGATGGACGCTGGCAGTGAAGGGCTGACACCTGCCCAGCGGAGCGCGCTTGCGCAGATATGGGCTGTTTTGCCTCAGGCCCGGCTGGTGGGCGGGGTGGTGCGGGACCTGCTGATGGGGCGGTCCGTGGCGGACGTGGATATGGCAACCCCGGAAACGCCCGAACAGGTGCAGGACACGTTGAAAGCCGCTGGCATCAAGGTGGTGCCCACTGGCCTGTCACACGGCACGGTTACAGCGGTGATTGCCTCTGCCCCTTATGAGATCACAACGCTTCGCCGGGATATGGAAACCGATGGGCGTCATGCCGTGGTGTGCTGGACCACGGACTGGCGGGAAGATGCCGCCCGGCGTGATTTTACCATCAACGCCATGTCACGCAGCCGGGATGGTACTCTGCATGATTATTTTGGCGGGCAAGCGGATCTGGCGCAGGGGCTTGTACGGTTTGTGGGGGATGCAGGCACCCGTATAGAGGAAGATGCCCTCCGGATTCTGCGTTTTTTTCGGTTTCAGGGCCGGTATGGCACCGGCGAGCCGGATGCAGAGGCCATGCGGGCCATTACGCAGCGTGTGGGGCTGATAACGCGGCTGTCGGTCGAGCGCGTGTGGTCCGAACTCCAGCGGATTCTGACCGGCCCCAATGCAGCCACACTGGTTGCGATGATGGCACGGGCCGGAGTGCTGTCCGTGATTCTGCCTCAGGGTTTCGCGCTCGGCCGATTTATACATCTTGTTCAGGCAGGGGCACCGGCAGATGCCGTGCTGCGGCTGGCGGCGTTGGCGGAGGGCAGCAAGCTTGATGTGGCGCAACACCTCAAGCTTTCCCGAGCGGATACGGCGTTTCTGCTGGCTGTATCGGAAGGTCCGGTGCCGGAAACAGATGTCACGGATGCGGCTTTGCGGCGTTTTCTGGCAGATGAGCCCGCACGCCCTCTGATCGGGCGGACATGGCTGCGGCAGGCCACGCTTTTGGCTGATGCTGAGGCCGGCCAGACCGCTCAGACAGAAATCGCGCAGCCTGATGCACGGGCTTTTGAAGCCTTGCGTAAACGCCTTGAGGGAATACCGCGCCCCGTTTTTCCGGTGGCGGGGCGGGATATTGTGGCTGCTGGCCATGCACCGGGCCCCGCAGTGGGGCAGGTGCTTGCGCGTGTGCGGAACTGGTGGATGGCGGAAGGGTGCACCGCATCACGAGAGGCCTGTCTGGACCGTCTGCGGCATGGGTTTGAGTGACCCTCAGCAGGGAAAAGACGGCCTCTCTCTTTTACGTGGCGGCAGGAGGCTGGTAGAGGGACGGGCATGACGTCATCTCATCCGGCTTCCGTTCGGCCTGCTCAGGCCCCCATTCCAGCGGCTTCATCCAAGACCACGGCTCCTGTCAGTGTGCAGGAAGCCGGGCAGACGACTGGTGGCAAGAAACCGCGTGGTGGTCTTGTGCCGGATGATACGCGCGTGCTGCTGAAACGCCTGTGGCGGGATCAGGTGCGCAAACATCCGGGCCGGATTGTTGCGGTTATTGGGCTGACGGTGCTGACAGCCGCATTGACGGCTCTCTACCCGCTGGTGATCCAGCGCGCGCTGGATATGTTTTCAGCGCATGATTCCCGCATTCTGTATCAGGTGCCGCTGCTGGTGGTGATGATTACGGTCTCCAAGGCGTTGGCTCAGTATGCGCAGACACTGGCCGCGCAGGGGCTGGTGCTTGTGGTGATTCGCGGCTTGCAGGGTGAGATGTTTGACCATCTGGTGCAGACAGACATCACCCGGATTGAACGTGAACCCCCGGCCAAACTGGCGGCTCGCTTCACCACCGATGCTGTTTCCATCCGTGAAGCCATGATCCGCGCGGTCAATTCGCTGGGGGATGTGGTGACGGTCGTGGGGCTGATTGCGTCCATGTTCTACATGGATTGGGAACTCAGCCTGATTGCGGGCCTGCTGTATCCTATTGCGGCGGTTCCCATTCAGAAATTGGGCAAGCGGGTACGTCGCGCTTCTGGCGGGATGCAGGAGAGAATCGGGGAGACCGCAGCGTTTCTGACCGAAAGCTTTGCGCAGGCCCGCACCGTGCGTGTTTATCGTATGGAGCAGCGGGAACAGGCGCGGGCAGCACTTTCTTTTGATCATCTGTATCAGGCCATGCTGCGTATTACGCGGGGCCGCGCGCGCGTTGATCCGCTGCTGGAGGCTCTGGGTGGGTCTGCGGTCGCCGCCGTTCTGGGGTTTGCAGGGTGGCGTGCCGCCATGGGCGGTGCCACGCTGGGCGACTTCTCCGGTTTTGTGGCGGCCCTTCTGCTGGCAGCCCGACCGTTGCGGGCGCTGGGCGCACTGAATGCGGCCTTGCAGGAAGGCCTGGCGGGCCTTGTGCGCGTATTTGACGTAATTGATGAAAAACCCGCCGTAACGGAACAGCCCAATGCTGTGCCTCTGCCACCGGGCCATGGGGAACTGGTGTTTGAGAATGTGGGGTTTGTGTATCCCGATGGCCGCGTTGGGTTGGACGGGCTGAGCTTCAAGGTAAAGCCCGGGCAGACGGTTGCGTTGGTGGGTCTTTCAGGGGCGGGTAAATCCACAGCGCTCTCGCTTATCCCGCGCCTGCATGATGTGACATCGGGGCGTATTCTGCTGGATGGGGAAGACCTGCGGACTCTGACACTGGATAGCCTGCGGGATGCCATTGCCTATGTGAGTCAGGACCCATTGCTGTTTGATTTTTCCGTGCGCGATAACATTCAGATCGGCAAACCGGGCGCACCGGAGGAAGCCGTAGAGGCAGCGGCGCGCGCGGCAGCGGCGGAACCTTTTATTCTTGCCTTGCCCAATGGATATAAAACGGGTGTGGGGCCGGGTGGGCAGCGTCTTTCCGGTGGTCAACGGCAAAGGGTGGCTCTGGCGCGGGCTCTGCTGCGAGACCCTCGGCTACTGCTGCTGGATGAAGCAACCAGTGCGCTGGATAGCGAGAATGAAGCCGCCGTGCAGGATGCACTGGCCCAGATGCGGCATTCCCGCACCACGATTATTGTAGCGCATCGTCTCTCTACCGTTCGGTCGGCAGATCTTGTGGTTGTCATGAAGGACGGCCGCGCCGTGGAATGTGGCACACATGATGATCTGATTACGCAGGACGGATTGTACGCCCGCCTTGTGCGCACGCAGGGGCTTGAGCGCTAAAAGGCGGTTCCAGCAAGGTATTCAAAGGGCGTGCCCTCGGACGTCTGACAGTGTTGTCTCTTCGCTTTTTAGATTGCCGGACTGCCTTCCGAGGGGGGAGCAGCCCTTTCGGCTATAGAAACGCATGATCCGCTCTCAATGCCCGATTTTAGAAATGGTCTCGAAGGCCGCTCTGCTGATCGTTCTGGAAGTTTAAAATCAGTTTTAAACAGGCTTTGTGGAGCGGGGTCGTCCGTGCTGCATGGCCTTGTGATGTGGCCGGGAAATTCTTTTTCTCTGATGATCCTCTCATCCGGTTTTTTGCTCAAAGGCTCTTCCTCTGCGTGAAGTCCGCTTGATGCTGTCTCATGATCGTGTCACATACTGACCGAACCGATCGGTCAGCCGATGCCCCCTCTGGGTGGAGTGGCTGCTGAATGAGTATGCGTTTGATGGACAGGGAACAGGATGGCCGACGACCATAACGAACAGGCTGAAGCCGCATCTGAAACCGGCGCCAAGCCATCCGAGAAAAAGAAAAGCGCGCGCGGCAAGATTATTCTGACAATCGTGATTGTGGTTCTGGCGATTGCCGCGGGCGTGTACTGGTTTTTGACCCGTAACGAGGTGGAAACTGACGATGCCTTTACCGCTGGCCGTTCCATTTCCGTGGCGCCCCATGTGGCTGGATACGTGACCGAACTGCTGGTGAACGATAACCAGTTTGTCCGCAAAGGCCAGTTGCTGGCCCGGATTGACCCGCGTGACTGGAAAGCCGCACGGGACAAGGCTGCGGCGTCTCTTATCCGGGCGCAGGCCGCCAAGCAGGGGGCGGACATGCTGCATCAGGTGGCCGCGCTGGAATTCCCCGGCAGGTTGATCGAGGCGCAGGGTAACCTTGCCGCCGCCAAGGCTCAGGTGTTCAAGGCGGAAGCTGATTACAAGCGTCAGCGCTCCGTTGAACGGGCAGCAACGTCCCAGCAGGATATTGATTACGCCCGTGCAGCGCTGGATGCAGCCAAGGCGCAGGTTATGGAAGCACAGGGTGCGGTGCAGACCGCCACTCCGGTTCTGCCAAACGTTGAAAACACCAAAATTCAGGTCAGCCAGCAGGAAGGGCAGGTGCGCTACGCTCAGGCCGAACTGGACAGTGCTGACCTGAACCTTGAATGGACGGAAATTCGCGCGCCGCATGATGGCTGGATCTCCCAGCGTAATGTGGAGCAGGGAAATTACGTTTCAGCCGGTCAGCACATTTTCTCCATTGTGGAGCCTGAAGTGTGGGTGGTGGCCAACTACAAGGAAACCCAGATCACCCGCATGCGGCCCGGCCAGAAGGTGGATATCAAGGTGGATGCCTATTCCTCCATCAAGCTGCATGGCCATATTGATTCCCTGCAAAAGGGAACTGGTGCCACGTTCAGTGCCTTCCCGCCTGAAAACGCGACGGGCAACTACGTGAAAATTGTGCAGCGCGTGCCGGTGAAGATCGTGATTGATGAAGGGCTGGACCCTAACCATCAGCTTGCTTTGGGGCTTTCTGTTGTGCCTGTTGTGCATGTGGACACGGCCGGACAGCCGGACGGCGTGCCGCACGATAACGCAGCCACCCGTAAGCCAGAGCATGAGCCCGCCGCACAATGAGCGGACAGGCAGACGCCGCAGCCGCGGGGTGGAAACCCACCCATAATCCATGGACAGTCGCTTTTGTGGTGACAATGGCGGCGTTCATGGAAATTCTGGACACCACCATCGTCAACGTCTCGCTGCCGCACATCGCGGGTAGCCTGTCCAGCACGTATGATGATGCAACGTGGACGCTGACGGCCTATCTTGTTGCCAATGGCATTGTGCTCACCATTTCCGGTTGGTTGGGAAAAGTCTTCGGGCGCAAGCGCTACTTCATGATCTGTATCGTGATGTTCACGGTGTCCTCCTTCCTGTGCGGTATGGCGACCAGTCTGGTGGAACTGATCCTGTTCCGCATGATGCAGGGCTTTTTTGGGGGCGGGCTTCAGCCCAATCAGCAGTCCATTATTCTGGATAGTTTTCCGCCTGAAAAACGGGCGGCTGCGTTTGGCCTGACCGCCATTGCCGCCGTGGTGGGGCCGGTTATCGGCCCGACGCTGGGTGGCTGGATTACGGATAATTTCTCGTGGCGCTGGATTTTCTTTATCAACGTGCCCTTCGGTTTTCTGACAACAGTTGGGGTTGCGACCGTTGTGGAAGATCCTCCCTGGGCACAAAAACGCAAAGCGCCGATTGATATTATCGGTATCAGCCTGATCACCCTGGGGTTCAGTTGCCTTGAAGTGATGGTAGACCGTGGTGAGGATGCTGACTGGTTTGGCTCCAACTTCATTCGTGTCATGGGCGTTCTGGCAGTTGTGGGGCTGGTGGGTGCGGTCTTGTGGCTTTTGCACACAGACCGGCCTGCGGTGGATCTGCGCGTGTTCAAGGATCGCAATTTTGCAGTCGGCACGGCGTTGATGGGGGCCATGGGGGCATTGCTTTATGCCTCCGCCATTATTGTTCCGCAGTTTGCTCAGCAGGTTATGGGATACACCGCCACGCTTTCCGGCCTGATTCTCTCGCCCGGCGGTATTGCTGTGATTGTCCTCATTCCCATTGTAGGCAAGCTCATGACGCTGATGAGCGTGCGTAGTGTGATTGCCCTGGGGTTTGGCTTGATGGGGCTGGCGCTGTTCAGTTCCGCCAATCTGGTTCCCATGCTGGACTTCAAGCATCTGGTGCTGTTCCGCATGAGCCAGACGGCCTGCCTGGCCTTTCTGTTCGTGCCGCTTTCAACTATTGCGTATTCAACCATTCCGGAACGCCTGAATGCGGATGCATCGGCTCTTTTCAGTATGTCCCGAAACGTGTTGGGGTCTCTGGCTATTTCGGGCGCAACAGCCTTGCTGATGGAGCGGAAGCAGGCACATCAGGCCCATATGGTCCAGTGGATGACCCCGTATCATCAGCCCTATAATGATTACTTTGATCAGGCAAAAACCGTGGCACAGGCGCGTGGTGCAACCGAGCATGCGGCAGAAGGCATTGCCCAGCATGTGCAGTATCTGGAATTCAGCCGTCAGGTCGCGATGCTGACCTACAATGAAGTGTTCATGATCCTAGGGATTGGCGCATTCTTGTGCATTCCCTTCTGCTTCCTGTTCACCCCGATCAGGGGCGGAGGCAAACCCGGAGCCGCGCACTAAGTGCTGGTTTGAAAAACCCGTCAGATCAGTCTGGCGGTTTTTTTTATAGACGCACGAGAAGGAGAGGGCGCCTCAAATCGCGTGTGTGAAACACGCGAAGTCCTGCACCAGTTTTTCATAAATAGGCTTTTTGAAGCCCACGTTCCGTTGGGGCAGGGAAGCGAGGTCCACCCACTGGAAGGCATCAAATTCCGGCGGGTTTTGCAGGTTCAGATTGATGTCCTGATCTGTGCCGGTGAAGGCAAGCGCAAACCATTTCTGTGTTTGCCCGCGATACTTGCCGCCCAACGCCTTGCCAATCAGATTTTCAGGCAGATCATAGGCAATCCATTCTGGATGCTCTTTCAGAATGTGCAGTTTGTCTGTGCCAATTTCTTCCTGCACTTCACGTAGCACGGCAGATTGAGGTGTTTCGCCTTCGTCTATGCCGCCCTGCGGGCATTGCCATACGCCTTCTGAAAGGGGACCGCCCACGCCGGGCATATCTGTGCGGCGGGCGATAAAGACTTTTCCGTCTGCACGGAAAATAAGGGCTCCTACATTTGGACGGTAGGGCAGACTATTAGGAGAAAGGACTGTCATGGCTCAGAATCGGGGCTGCTGGGAGTTCTGCTGGTTCCAGTTGGGCGCGGACAGGTGAACATGCATGCCACCATCGGCCTGAGCCGGACCTGTAGAGGGTGCTGGCGTGGTAGAGGACGGTGCCGCAGCCGGTTGGGGCGCAACAAGCATGCTGACAGGCACCAGTGTAATGCCCACATCTTTCAGGTGCGGAATCCACGCACGCAGGCAGGCCAGAGCCACAGGGCGCAAAGGCCCCATCACCCCAATGGCGCGGCCATTCCGGCGCGCCGCCTGCTGAAGTTTCAGCAACTGGATATCAATATTGACGATATCTGTATCGGTATTGATGCTGACATCCGCTGTGCCAATGGCACCCGGCCCCTGCGCGGCTGTTCCCGGCATTGCGTTCAGGTAGAGAAGGCCGCGCTTATCAATATCAGTCAGAATAGGCGTGAAAGCAGGAGAATGAGGGAACGCCCCGCCATTCTGACCGGAAAAGGCGTTGGTTACACCTGCATAGCCCGCAAGGCTTGAAAGCGCCCAGCTATAGTTTTCCATATTTTTAGATGCGGAAAGCCCAGCCCCCAGGGCTCTGGGGCCAGCATTGTTCGCAGCCTTGGCGTCTGCTCCGCCTGCGGCTTTATCGTCCTGAACCGGCAGGGACAACAAGGTTTCATGCTTGTGGGCACGCGCCTGCTGGATAATGTCATCCGCATCAGAGACATAGGGAGAAATGGCGAGAGAAACCGGACCGGGCAGGGAGGTCATGGCTTCCTGCGTCAACGCCTCAGAATCCCCCACGCCGTCAATCAGCAACGCCACCTGCGCGGAGCCTGCGGGCACATCTACCATAGGGGCGGCATATACTTGGCGCGCCATACGCCCATGCTGGCCCCGTTTGGGCAGTGCGTAGCCATTCGGGCCGCTATGGTTTTCAAGCAGGTCTGCCTGCAAGCCGGGAATATCGATTTTGGCTGCCTGCGGCTGCGCAGAGTCTGCTGAGGGCAGATCAATGTCCTGACCGCCAATTTCCGGACGCGGCGGCCCCATGATCTGCAAGGTGATCGCCAGCACGCCAACTGCGGCGGCGGTGCCTCCCCAGAAGCGAACAAAGGCCCGGCCAGAAGGTGGCATCTGCTGCCACAGGGACGTGCTGTGCATGATGGCTGTTCCTGTCACGGATTAATGGTGCGGGGCTTCGTCCTTGGTCACCACTTTTGCAGGCGGCAGTGCGGCTGCCGGATCTGGCGCAGGCAACCCGGCCATAGAGCGCACAACCCGCAATCCCTGCTGAAGCTGGAAATCCGTTTTGGGTTTTGTGTAGTCAAATTCAGGCCAGTTGGCCGGAGGTTCAGCTGGAATATCTTTGGCAATGGCCGGCAGGTCCGTGCGGGGCACGGCTTTGGTCTGGTTGCCGCCCTGATTTTTCAGAATATGTTCAAGATCTGCTTCATGCAGGCTGAAGCCGGGGTCTTCGCGCGTTTCCCGAACGGCAATATCAGGCGTAATGCCCAGCGCCTGAATGGATCGGCCGGAAGGCGTATAGTAGCGCGCCGTGGTCAGGCGGATGGCACCGTTGCCCGGAATGGGCATGATGGACTGCACGGACCCCTTGCCGAAGGATTTTGTGCCCACCAGCACGGCCCGATGATGATCCTGCAATGCGCCGGAGACAATTTCAGACGCCGAGGCTGATCCACCGTTGATCAGCACCACAACGGGCAGACCATCGGTAATATCCGTACCGTGGGCATCCCAGCGCTGGCTGTCCTTGGGGTGGCGGGCGCGGGTGGAGACAATCTCGCCAGACCGGATGAAGCTGGAAGACACATCAATGGCCTGATTCAGCAGGCCGCCAGGGTCATTCCGCAGATCAAGCACCAGCCCGGCCAGCTTGCCGCCTGCCTGCTGCTTCAACTGGTTGTAGGCTTTGAGCAGCCCTTTTTCCGTTTCCTCATTGAACTGGGCAATGCGGATATAGCCGATGCGATCATACAGCGCGGATTTGATCACTTCGATATGAATGATCTCACGCGTCAGCGTCAGGACGATGGGCTTGGGTGTTTTTTCACGCACCAGCGTCAGGGTGATCTTGGTGTTGGGTTTGCCGCGCATTTTCTTCACGGCTTCATCCAGCGGCGTACCATCAACGGGGTGGCCATCCACAGCGATGATATAATCACCTGGCTTGATGCCAGCGCGGAAGCCCGGCGTGCCATCCACAGGCGAGACAACGCGGATATGGCCGTCCTGCTGCTGAAGCTCCAGCCCAAGCCCGCCGAACTCGCCTTTCATCTGCACCATCATGTCTTCGTACTGCTTTTCAGTCATGTACGAACTATGGGGGTCCAGCCCGGTGAGCATGCCGTTCAGGGCGTTGGTGATCAGATCCTTGTCAGAAACAGGTTCAACATAATCTGCACGGACAAGATCAAGCACGGTGCCAAACAGGGTCAGCAGCCGGTAGGTTTCCGCATGGTTGGCGGTAGGGGAGGCATCGGGCGCTTTCTCAGCCAGCGCGGGGGAGGCGAGCATGCCTGCGCCAGAAAGCACTCCTGAGTGGGAGGCCACGGCAAGGCCTGCCAGAAAGGTAGCGCCGAGCATCAGACCTGTGCGGAACTTCATGCGATCTCGTCTCCTGTCGCCGGGCGTGGCCCGTGCGGTCGTATCCTGTACTGTTGTATTGCACATCGTGCGGCCAAACCGGAGCAGTGCCTGCCTCTTGCCACCACTCTGCGGCAACGGAGAGTAGCGGCTTCTGCCGCTCAGGAAAACTGCCTGTCCGCTTTTCCTTACAGGAATGGCGCAGGGTTGACAGCCTTCTGACCATGGCGAAGCTGAATAAACAGGGTGCCGGAGCCCCCCATATGCCCAACGGGTGCGCCTTTTGTGAGGCTTTGCCCGGTTTCAACATCCAGTCCACCCAATCCGGCCATGACAAAACGGTAATGCTGCCCGCAGTTGAGGATGATCATCTGGCCATAAGTTCTGAACGGGCCTGCAAAATCAACGCGCCCCGAACAGGGGGTGCGTACGCTGGCACCCGGCGGGGTGCGGTAGGTCACACCCGTTGCCGGACCAGATTCGGTGGCGGAACCCCATGTTGTCACCAGTGCGCCCGCCACGGGGCGCGTGCCGCCACCCGTTTGCGCACGCTCACTCAGGCCCGGGCCTGCTGATGTCTGAATAGCCTGCATCTTCCGGCGTGCCGCATCGGCCTGCTCCTGCGCACGGCGGCGGGCGGCCTCATCCTTTGCTGCCTGATGGGCGCGCTCGGCTGCGGCAATTTCCTTTTGCAGGGCGGCTTCCGCATTGGCTTGCAGCGCATCCAGACGGGAGACGGCATCCTGAAGGGTGGAGGCCTTTTTTGTGGCATCTTCCAACCGTTGAGAGGCTGCGCGGGCGGCGGCGTTGGCCTGCCGCTGGGCATCACGCGCTTTGAGGGCCTGCTGCTTTACCGTGTCACGCTGCCGGGTCTGAGTCTGTTGCAGGGTGGCAAGCTGGGTAAGGTGGGTTGAGAGTTCGGTATCAAGGGCTGTCAGCTTTTCCTGTCTGGCCCGCATATCCTCGGCCTGATGCTCCAACTCGCGTGAAAGGCCACGCAGAACCAGAAACCCTGTTACGGCTTCACCTTGAGGCACGGGGGCAGCCAGAAGGGTATCTGAGGGGTAAAGGGACAGGCGTTCGGCCAACGGAAGCACGGGGGAGAGCGCTTTTGCATCTTCCTCCAACGCGGCATGCAGGCTGGTCTGTTCTTTCCGGATATCCGCAATACGGGAATCGAGATCAGCAATCTGCTGTTCCGTGGTTTGCAACTGCGTGGTGGCGCTAACGGTCGCGGCGGAAAGCGCGGTGGCTTTGGCGGCACTTTGTACGGCCAGCGCCTGAGCCGCGGCATTCCGTGCGCGGGAGGCTTCCACCGCCGCAGCTTGTGCCGCTTTTTGCCGGTTTATGGCATCCCGTTGGGCCTGCGTGGTTTGCAGTGCCTGCCGCGCCTGCTGCACAGATTGCTCGGCCTGCTGTTCTGCTTTTGTCGTTGGACTACTGCTGCCGGAGGCTTTGGAGTTTCTGGTGTGGCTGCGTGAGGACGCGGTGTGATGGTGGCTGGCAGAGGACTGACTGCTTGCATGCCCAGCGCTATGGCTGCTTTTGGCTGCTCTGGTTTTTTGCGAAGCGGCTAGCGTCGTGCTGGGGGACATTCCAGCCCCTATAGTCAGAAGCACGGCGGCAAGGCCACACACTCCCCCCGCCAGAAGGCGGCGCTGGGCAGAGGGGGGAGAGGGTGGCAGCGTAAAGAGCATTCAGTCCGTTAACAGGGATACGCCGGTCATGTCATCCGGTTTGGGCAGGCCCATCATATCCAGCAGGGTTGGGGCCAGATCTGCCAGCCTGCCATCTTTCAGTTTTCGCTCGCCTACATTGAAGGCCACCAGCGGAACAACATTAAGTGTGTGGGCCGTGTGAGGCACCCCGGTATCCGGGTCTCTCATGGTTTCGCAGTTGCCATGATCCGCTGTAACCAGCAATGCACCATTCTGCTTTTTCAAAGCCTCCAGAATACGGCCTACGCCCGTATCAACCGTCTCAACCGCTTTGATGGCTGCTTTCAGAACCCCCGTATGTCCCACCATGTCCGGATTGGCGAAGTTCAGCACAATCAGATCATACGTGCCGCTTTCAATGGCATGCACGGCTTTATCCGTCAGTTCCGGCGCGGACATTTCGGGCTGGAGATCATAGGTGGCGACTTTGGGGGAAGGGACCATGATACGGTCTTCTCCCTCAAACAGCGTTTCCCGACCGCCATTCAGAAAATAGGTGACATGCGGGTATTTTTCGGTCTCCGCCATGCGCAACTGTTTCCGGCCTGCGCGGGAAACAACTTCACCCAGAATATTGGTGAGTGTTTCCGGCGGGAACAGGATGGAAATACGTTCCACCAACGTATCGCTGTAATGGGTCATACCCAGTACGGCCGCGAAGGAAACCACCTTATGGCGTGCAAAGCCGTCAAAATCAGGCTCCACCAGCGCATCAAGAAGTTGCCGGATACGGTCTGCACGGAAATTGAAGGAGAGAATAGCATCTCCATCCTTCATGCCGGTGTAGCCTTCAAGCACCGTGGGGAGAATGAATTCATCCGTGGTATTGGCCTTGTAGGCGTCTGCAATCACGTCCTGCGTGGTTGCTGCTTTCGGCCCTTCGGCAGTGACAATGGCGTTGTAGGCTTTTTCAACCCGTTCCCAACGCTTGTCGCGGTCCATGGCGTAATACCGGCCGCTCACAGTTGCGAGGGTGACACCTTCGGGTAGCTCAGCCTGCAACTTTTCCAGATACCCCTGAGCGGATTGCGGTGGTGTGTCTCGCCCGTCTGTAAAGACATGAAACGCGACGGGAATGCCCGCTTCCGCCACAATACGGGCGAGTGAAACTGCATGATCCTGATGCGCATGCACCCCACCGGGGGAGACAAGGCCCATCAGATGACAGGTGCCTCCGGTTTTTTTCAGCGTAGCAAGAAAAGCCTGCATCACAGGGCTACGGGCAACAGACCCGTCCCGCAGGGCGGTAAAGATCCGGGGCAGTTCCTGCATGACCACGCGACCGGCCCCGATATTCAGATGCCCGACTTCCGAATTACCCATCTGGCCTTCCGGCAGGCCCACATCCTCGCCGCAGGTGCGCAGAAAGCTGCGTGGCGCATTGGCCCAAAGCGCATCAAAAACGGGCGTGTTGGCAAGCTGGACTGCGTTATCTGAGGAGTCTTCTCTCCAGCCGAACCCATCAAGAATAACCAGCATGACGGGACGTTTGTGCTGCTGCGGCGCGGAGGTGCTCATGGGGGCATGCCTTCTTATGTTTTTGTTGGAAAGATCATGCCACCAAATGCCTTTTTTCACAAAGGGGACAGACGTTTTCTTCCTGGAAAGCGCACGCGGCTTCTTGTAGCGGATTTTCAGGACAACCTGACGCAAGCGATGTTTCAGGCCGAGATGGGGCGTGACAATACCGGTTCAGAGTGCCGTGGAGGGTCTCCGGCGAAAAATTCTGCTCGTGAGGAAATTCTTTTCGTCAGGACAACCTATGTCAGGATACATCCTCAAAAGCAGCGTGCCACACTTTAATGGGGACGCGCCTTATGCGGAGAGTGAGAAGGACGAAAGAAGGGTGTGTTGAGAAAAAGACGGGGAGGCAGCGTGCCTCACCCGTCGGAAAGTGTCTTAGGCGCGGCGCACAATATAGGAGTGGCCGAGCGCTTTGGTAATCAGTGCGGCGTGTTCGGGGTCGCGCGCTTCAATCATGACTTCCAGTTCTGCTGCCTGAACGGAGGGAGCCGCAAACAGGCGCTGGTGAGACACTTCTATTATGTTGCCACCGGCTTCCCCAATGGTCTTGGAAATATCGGCCAGAACGCCAGGACGGTCTGGAATTTCCATGATCAGACGGAGAATGCGCCCATCGCGCAGCATGGCGCGCAGAAGGGTGTTGGCCAGAATACGGCTATCAATGTTGCCGCCAGAAATAGGCAGCGCCACCTTTTTACCCCGGAACACGTCCGGGTAAGTCAGCACCGCCGCCAGTGCCGCAGCACCAGCACCTTCACTGATCTGCTTTGCCCCTTCTGCCAGCAGAGTGATGGCGGTCTCTACCGCACATTCGGGCACGACCAGAACTTTGGAGACCAGCTTGCGGATGACTTCATCCGGCGCTTTGCCAATCTGCAGAACCGCAATGCCTTCTGCAATGGTCGAGCCGCCATTGGGATGGGTCGCAGGGCCGGGGAAGGCTGAGAGGGAATCATACCCTTCCACTTCCACACCAATCAGTTCCATGTCCGGGCGCATGGCGCGCGTGGCGACAGCACACCCGCTGAGCAGACCGCCGCCGCCAATGGGGGCGACCAGCATATCCAGCGGACCGGCATCTTCCAGCAGTTCCAGCGCGCATGTGCCCTGGCCTGCCATAATGGCAGGATCATCATACGGATGGATGAAGGTGCGGCCTTCCCGTGCCTGAAGATCCTGCGCGAACAGCAGGGCTTCTGCAAAGCTTTCGCCTTCCAGAACCACGCGGGCGCCCCAGTTGCGGGTACGCACCACCTTACCGGCAGGCGTGAATTTGGGCATGACGATTACGGCATCAATACCCAGCAGGCTGGCATGGCGTGCCACGCCCTGCGCATGGTTGCCGGCCGAAACGGCAATCACCCCGCGCTGGCGTTCTTCAGGTGTCAGCAGGGCCAGCTTGTTGGCGGCCCCCCGTTCCTTGAAGGAGCCAACGGCCTGAAGGTTTTCAAGCTTCAGGGTAATGTCCGCGCCCGTGGCCTTGGACAGCGCGTGAGAGGAAATCGTGGGCGTGCGGAGAACATTGCCCTTGATTCGCCCCGCCGCTGCGGTGACGTCCTCAAACGAGATCATGTCAGATGAATTTCACGGAAAGGATTTCATACGTCCGGTCACCGCCCGGAGCAGGCACGGAAATGCTGTCTCCTTCATGCTTGCCAATCAGAGCCTTGGCCAGCGGGG
Organism: Acetobacter senegalensis; assembly: GCF_001580995.1. Classification (GTDB taxonomy): domain Bacteria; phylum Pseudomonadota; class Alphaproteobacteria; order Acetobacterales; family Acetobacteraceae; genus Acetobacter; species Acetobacter senegalensis. The sequence continues at coordinate 89,824 of NZ_LHZU01000143.1, read as the reverse complement.
AGGAAATGGACAGCAGGTTCTGTTTGATGTCGGCTTCATACACGCCAACAATCTGGTAAGTGGCTTCCTTGTCCGTGTCTTCATCAACCACGGTTACGGTTGCGCCAAACTTCACCTGATCGCCAGAAAGGCTGGTGGGGTCGATCACCTCGGCAGTGGAGACAATTTCTTCCAGCTCAAGGATACGGCCTTCGGTAAAAGACTGCCGTTCACGGGCTGCATGATATTCCGCGTTTTCGGACAGATCCCCATGGCTTCGGGCTTCCGCAATGGCGCGGATAATGGCCGGACGTTCCTCGGACTTGAGCCTGCGGAGTTCGTCTTCAAGACGCTTCAAGCCTTTGCCCGTCATTGGAGTTTTCTGCAAGGCGTATCCCCAAAGTGATTTTGCCAGCACACTGGCTGGCATTAAAGTGACACAGATAAGCGGGCACGCACCGCGCCGCTAAAAAAGCGGGCAGCCACCCGTCCGGAACAGCCGGGCAGGCTGTAACGCCTGCCCGTTCTGATCAGAATGTTCCGCTAAAGTATGACTGAAGTGGCGCAACATCAAGCGGTCCTTCCCGCATTGCCGCAATCGCATGGATTGCAGCGCGGGCTCCGGCCATGGTTGTGTAGTGCGGAATGCCCAACACCAGAGCTGAACGGCGGATGTCAAAACTGTCCGCTACAGACTGTGCGCCCTGTGCCGTGTTGATCACCATCTGCACCTCACCGGATCGAATGGCGTCCACACAATGCGGGCGGCCTTCCAGCACCTTGTTCACCACGGAAACCTCTATCCCGGCATCCCGCAGCTTTTTGGCTGTGCCGCGTGTGGCCAGAATTTTCAGGCCCATCTTGGCAAGCTGGCGGCCCAGTGCAGGCAGGTGTGGCTTGTCGCTTTCCCGCACGGAGAGGAACACCGTGCCTTCAGTCGGCAGGCGCACGCCAGCCCCAAGTTGGGATTTGGCAAAGGCCCGTTCAAAGGACGTATCAAGCCCCATGACTTCACCCGTGGAGCGCATTTCCGGGCCAAGGATGGTGTCCACTTCCGCAAAGCGGTTGAAGGGGAACACGGCTTCCTTCACTGCCACGTGGGGCGTGACGGCACGATCATCCAGATTGAAGGCGGTCAGCTTTTCACCAGCCATCACGCGGGCACCAATCTTGGCGACCGGAACGCCGGTGGCCTTGGCCACAAACGGGACCGTGCGGGAAGCACGAGGATTGACCTCCAGCACGAAGATTTCCTGATCCTTGATGGCGTATTGCACGTTCATCAGGCCCACAATACCCAACTCGCGCGCCATGGCTTCGGTCTGGGCCTTCAGTTCCGTCACAATGGCGGGGGAGAGCGTGTAGGGCGGCAGGGCGCAGGCGCTGTCACCCGAATGGATGCCCGCTTCCTCAATGTGCTCCATAACACCGGCCACATACACTTCCTCGCCATCGGAAATGCAGTCCACATCGGCTTCAATTGCTTCGTTCAGGTAGCGGTCAATCAGCACGGGGCCGGAGGCAATTTCGTGCCCGGCCAGTTGCAGGGCCACACGCATGTAGCGTTGCAGGGAGGCGCGGTCATACACGATTTCCATGGCGCGGCCGCCCAGCACGTAGGACGGGCGAACAACCACGGGGTAGCCAATCCGTTCCGCCACATCTTCCGCTTCCTGCGGGGAGCGGGCAATGCCGTTGGCGGGCTGGCGCAGGCCAAGCGTGTGCAGCATGGTCTGGAAGCGTTCGCGGTCTTCCGCACGGTCAATGGCGTCTGCCGGGGTGCCCAGCAGCGGAATGCCAGCCTTTTCAAGCGCATGAGACAGTTTGAGCGGAGTCTGCCCGCCATACTGCACAATGCAGCCTTTGATTTTGCCTTTCTGCTGTTCACACCGGATGAGGGCGATCACATCTTCCGCCGTCAGGGGCTCGAAATACAGGCGGTCAGACGTATCATAATCGGTGGAGACGGTTTCCGGGTTGCAGTTGACCATAATGGTCTCAAACCCGGCTTCACGCAGCGCATAGGCTGCATGCACACAGCAGTAATCGAACTCGATCCCTTGCCCGATGCGGTTGGGGCCACCGCCCAGAATGATAATCTTTTCACGGTCCGTCGGGTCGGACTCGCACACCCGCGGCGCAAACATGCCTTCATAGGTGGAATACATATATGGCGTGCTGGAAGCGAACTCGCCCGCGCAGGTATCAATGCGTTTGTAAACGGGGGTTACGCCTGCTTCCGTGCGGAGTTCGGCCACTTCGTCTGCCTGCACACCGGAGAGGCGGGCAAGCTGCACATCCGAAAAGCCAAGTGCTTTCAGGCGGCGCAGGCTCTGGGCGTCACGCGGCAGACCATGGTTTTCTACCTGCCGTTCTGCATGAACGATCGTTTCAAGCTGACGCAGGAACCACGGTTCAAAGCGGCAGGCTTCATTGATCTCTTCAACGGACAGGCCAGCACGCAGCGCCTGAGCCGCCATAAGGATGCGTTCCGGGCGCGGCTGGGAAAGGGCAGCGCGGAAGGCATCCACGCCGCCATCGCCGGGTACGTCCACAGGGTCCAGTCCATGCAGGCCGGTTTCCATGGACCGCAGGCCCTTCTGCAAGGCTTCCGGGAAGGAGCGGCCAATGGCCATGGCTTCCCCCACGGATTTCATGGAGGTGGAGAGCAGGGCAGGTGCACCGGGGAATTTTTCAAACGTGAAGCGGGGGATCTTCACCACAACGTAGTCAATGGTCGGCTCGAAGGAGGCCGGGGTGGTTGTGGTGATGTCGTTCTTCAGTTCGTCCAGCGTGTAGCCCACAGCCAGCTTGGCCGCGATCTTGGCGATCGGGAAGCCGGTGGCCTTGGAGGCCAGTGCGGAGGAGCGGGACACACGGGGGTTCATTTCAATCACCACCATGCGGCCATCTGCCGGGTTCACGCCGAACTGCACGTTCGAGCCCCCGGTTTCCACGCCAATGGCGCGCAGGCACGCAAGGGACGCATCACGCATGCGCTGATATTCCTTGTCGGTCAGCGTCAGTGCGGGAGCCACGGTGATGGAGTCACCCGTATGGATGCCCATGGGGTCAATGTTTTCAATAGAGCAGACGATAATGCAGTTGTCCGCCTTATCGCGCACAACTTCCATTTCGTATTCTTTCCAGCCCAGAAGGGATTCTTCAATCAGCACTTCCGTGGTGGGGGAGGCATCCAGACCGGAGGCCACAATCTGCTCAAATTCCTCACGGTTGTAAGCAATGCCGCCGCCAGAACCGCCCATGGTAAAGGAGGGGCGGATAATGGTGGGGAAGCCGATGTTTTTCAGCGCTTCCCGTGCTTCATCCATGGTGTGGGCAATGAAGCTGCGCGGGCTTTCAATGCCAATGGCATCCATGGCTTCACGGAATTTCTGACGGTCTTCCGCGCGGTCGATTACTTCCGCATCGGCGCCAATCAGTTCCACGCCATGTTTTTTCAGGAAGCCGGAGGCATCCAGTGCCATGGCGGTGTTCAGCGCGGTCTGGCCACCCATGGTGGGCAGCACGGCATCCGGTTTTTCCTTCAGGATGATGCGTTCAACACACTCTGGGGTGATGGGCTCCACATAGGTGGCGTCCGCCAGACCGGGGTCGGTCATGATGGTGGCGGGGTTGGAGTTGACCAGAATGACCCGGTAGCCTTCTTCCCGCAGGGCCTTACAGGCCTGTGCGCCGGAATAGTCGAACTCGCAGGCCTGCCCGATCACGATGGGACCAGCGCCAATAATGAGGATGGAGCGAATATCTGTCCGTTTGGGCATGATGCGTTCAGTCCTGACAGGCAGCCCGCAGGGGGCTGAAAAAGCGGGAAAAAGAAGGATGGATGCGGGGCGTTGCCGTGCTGAGGCGCACGGCGGGCCGGGGCAGATCAGTTCTTGCTGGCATGAGCATCAATCAGCGCCACAAAGCGTTCAAACAGGTAATAACTGTCAGACGGGCCGGGGCTGGCTTCCGGGTGATACTGCACGGAGAAGGCGGCATAGCGGTCCGAGGCCAGACCTTCGTTGGAGCCATCGAACAGGCTGACATGCGTGACGTGCGCATCGGCGGGCAGGCTGTCCGCATCCACGGCAAAGCCATGGTTCTGGCTGGTAATTTCCACGCGACCGGTTGAGAGGTCCTTCACCGGCTGGTTTGCCCCACGGTGGCCACGGGCCAGCTTGTAGGTCTTGCCGCCGAGCGCCTGCGCCAGAAGCTGGTGACCAAGGCAGATGCCAAACAGCGGGATACCGGCGTCAAGCACATCCTTGATGGCAGGCACGGCGTAGCTGGCGGTGGCTGCCGGATCACCCGGACCATTGGAGAGGAAAACGCCTTCAGGTTTCAGGTCCAGAATTTCTTTCGCCGTGGTGGTGGCTGGCACAACGGTGACGTCACATCCGGCGGCGACAAGGCAGCGCAGGATGTTGCGCTTGGCACCGTAATCAACGGCTACAACCTTGCGGCGCTTGCCGGATACCGCGCGAGTGCCTGCGGGCCATTCCCACACGCTTTTGTCCCAGGTGTAGGGGGCTTTGCAGGTGACTTCCTTTGCCAGATCCATGCCTTCCAGGCCGGGCCACGCCTTGGTGGCGGCCTGAAGGGCATCCAGATCGAACTTGCCGTTTTCAGGGTAGAACAGGGCGGCGCTCTGCGCACCCTTGTCACGGATTTTCAGGGTGAGGGAGCGTGTATCCACGCCCGCAATGCCGGGCACGTTGCGTTTTTTCAGCCACGCATCAAGGCTGGCTGTGGACCGCCAGTTTGCGGGTTCGGTCACATCTTCCTTGACCACAAGCCCACGGGCGGCCACCTGATCAGCCTCGTCATCTTCCACATTGGTGCCCACATTGCCGATATGCGGGAAGGTGAAGGTAATGATCTGCCCGGCAAAAGAAGGGTCTGTGAGCGTTTCCTGATAACCCGTCATGCCGGTGGAGAAGCAGATTTCCCCGATGCTGGGCTGCTGGGTGAAGGCGCCAAAGCCCTTGCCCCACAAAATGGTTCCATCTGCAAGAACAAGGGCGGCTGTTGCGCCATCCGGGCGGGCATCGGGCATGGATGATCCTGTTGTGCTGCCTCCCGTAGGGGAGGATTTGTCCTGAAGCGTGGGGTCTGCGGGCTGGAGATCAGCCAAAGAAAGGCCGGTGGCCTGTGCAATGACAGGCCAGTGACGGGAGGGGATGGCCTGCGCCTGCCGCCATTTGCGAATGGCTTCCGTGCCAACGCCGGTAAGCCGGGCTGTTGCTTCGGGGCCGCCTAATCGGGCAATTATGGTATCGATTGACATGGGCATGGCTTACGTTGTTCCTCCCGTGGCGTCCCTTCTAGCAGTCCGTGAGAGAGGTGGGAAGAAATTTCCCACATGCCGGATTGGGTTTGGTGGGTGAGTGGGAAATTTCTTCCCACAGGATGACTGTCCGTCACGCGTCCTCAGGGAACCGTGCGCGGCATGATAAAGGAAGTATGAGGGATCATGTCTTTACGTGAACGCCTGATGGCTGATCTGAAAACGGCAATGAAGGCCGGAGAAAGCGCGCGTGTGGCTGCTATCCGCATGATCACCGCCAAACTGAAGGATGTGGAAATTGCTGGCCGCGCCAAAGGGGCGGAAGGCCTGAATGAGGATGAAGCCATTTCCGCCCTGCGCGGCATGGTGAAGTCCCGCACCGAATCCGCCACCATGTATCGCGATGCCGGGCGACCGGAACTGGCCGAGAAGGAAGAAGGTGAAATTGCCGTTATCCGTTCCTATCTGCCTGCCGAGATGGATGATGCCACACTTGAATCTGCCGTGAAGGAGGCTATTGCCGCAACCGGGGCCGCAGCCATGAAAGACATGGGCAAGGTGATGGGGGCGCTGAAAGCCAAATTTGGTGCGGGGCTGGATATGGGCCGCGCTAATGCAGTGGTGAAGGCGCACCTGAGCTAACGGGAGCAGGTAGGGATACGGGGCGCGCAGCGTGACTCAACAGGCAGGGGGGCTGGCATAATATGGCGATCGAGCCGGGCTTTCTGGACGAACTGCGTGCGCGTACCCCTCTGACATCCGTTATCGGGCGGCGGGTCAAACTTGTTCGCTCCGGCAAGAACTGGAAGGGCTGCTGCCCCTTCCATGGTGAAAAAACGCCATCGTTCTATGTGTATGATGATCACTTCCACTGCTTTGGCTGTGGCGTGCATGGAGATGTGATCTCCTTTGTCATGCAGATGGAGGGCAAGAACTTTCCCGAAGCGGTTGAGGAGCTTGCGACCTCGGCCGGGATGGAAGTGCCCAAAGATACCCGCCGTTCTCACGAGGAGGTGGCGCGCAGCCAGTCTCTGGAAGATGTGCTGGCGCAGACGCAGGCGATCTGGTCCAGCGCATTATATGCTCCTGCGGGCAAGGCTGGGCTGGATTATCTGCTGGGGCGCGGCCTGACTCGCCAGACCATTGAGGATTTCGGGCTGGGCTGGGCAGGTGATGGTCGTGGCGGCCTGAGTGCGGCGCTGGCGGCCAAAAACATCACCCCCCAGATGATGGCGGAAGCCGGCCTGATGCGGCTGGATGATGAGGGACGACCAAAGGGCGAACTGTTCTGGGGGCGGGTGACCTTTCCTATCCGGGACAGGAAGGGGCGGCTTGTTTCCTTCGGGGGGCGTATTCTTGGCGATGGTCAGCCCAAATATCTGAATGGGCCGGAAACAGCCCTGTTTTCCAAGCGGCGTCTGCTGTTTGGTCTGGACAAGGCGCGGGCCGCCGTCAGGGCGCCTCATCCCAAAGGCACACCTCCCACTGATCTGATTGTGGTGGAAGGGTATATGGACGTGATCGGCCTCCATCAGGCCGGATTCAGGGGAGCCGTCGCGCCGTTGGGAACCGCCCTGACCCCCGAACAGTTAGAGGTTTTATGGCAGGTCGATCGGGCACCCATCCTGTGTTTTGATGGGGATGCAGCGGGGCGGCGCGCAGCAGCGCGCGCAGCTGAGGTGGCGCTGCCTTTGCTGAAAGCCGATCACACCCTCCGGGTATGTCTGTTGCCAGAGGGGGAAGACCCGGACAGTCTGGTGCGTAGCCGGGGCCAGCAGGTGGTGGGGGAAATGTTCGCCACGGCCGCGCCTCTGGCGGATGTGTTGTTTGATCTTCTTGCCGGGGGTATCAGCAACCCGGGGCCGGAAGAGCGGGCGGCTCTGCGCCACAAATTGGTTGAGGCGGCTGGCCTTATACCGGACAAGGCTCTGGCGTCCGAATACCGTTCGACTCTGCTGGACCGTTTTTTCGAGACGTTCCGGCGCAGGAAGGGGAAGGGTGGAGGCGGGGCATTTACCCCGGCGGCGCGGCCAAGTATCGGTGATGGCAAGCCGGTGGTGCTGGATGCCATGCAGGAACGGCAGCGTATCCTGCTGGCGTTGCTCCTCCGTTATCCGGAAGTTGTGCCGGAGGTGGAAGATGCTCTATGCCGCCTGAGTCTCCCTGATGCCTTCTCCGAGGTGCGGGGACTCCTGCTTGATCTCTCGGCCGAGGGAGCCTTGCCGGAGACAGGCGAGGCTCTTCTTTCTGCCCTTGAGGGGGAAGAGGAAGAAGAGATGGTGCAGCAGGTGTTGAGGGGAGGTCCGCTTCCGCTTTCATTCGAGGAAAAGGACTCTTCTCTGGCTGTGGCGGTGAGAACACAGTGGTGGCATTTTTACGGTTTGCTGAATTTTTCTCAATTCCAGCAGGAGGTTGAGCAGGAAGTGGCCCGCTTCTGGCAGAAGGGCGGAGATTCGGCGGAATGGAAACGATTACAGCCCCGTCTTGAGGCGCTGGCACGTCTCAAACGAGGCGAAATGGAAGAGCATGGGCTCTAGGGCGCAGGAACATTCAGGGAGTGTTCCCCTTGACTTCGGAGGCAGGATATCCCACGTCCTGCCCGCCCTGGAAAACTGAACAGTATGTATGGTGAGCTGGTCGTTCTGCATTCCTGTCAGAATGCAGGCGGGGAGGGAGCAGGTCTGGCATGGCGACAAAAACGGCATCAGGTAACGTAGCGCAGGCAGAGCAGGATGGTGACACCACCCTGCTTGATACGCAGTCTGCCGCGGTCAAGAAACTGATCGCGAAAGGGCGCGAGCACGGGTGCATCACGTTTGATGAACTGAATGCTGTCCTACCGCAGGACAAGATGTCTTCAGAGCAGATTGAAGATATCATGGCCATGCTCTCCGAAATGGGCATTCAGGTGGTGGAAAGCGAGGAAGGCGAAGACGCTGAAACCGCCAAGGCAAATACTGCCGAAGGCGAGGAAGCGGCTGAAGAAGACGCCGAAGAAACGGAAACCCCGACAGGGAACGTCAACGCCGAGAATCTGGGCCGCACGGATGATCCTGTGCGGATGTATCTGCGCGAGATGGGCACCGTTGAGCTGCTCTCCCGCGAAGGCGAAATTGCGATTGCCAAACGGATTGAGGCTGGCCGCGATGAAATGATTGGTGGGCTGTGCGAAAGCCCCCTGACGTTCCGCGCCATCATCTCCTGGCATGAGATGATCCGTAACAATGAAATGCTGCTGCGTGACATTGTGGATCTGGAAGCCATGCAGTCTGGCGGCAACCCGCCCGGCGAAGGTGAGGAAGGTTTCGAGAGCGACGACTCGGAAGAATCTGACGAGGCGGAAGCAGAAACTGAAACGGAAGGCGAAGTGGAAGGTGAGGGCAGCGGTCTTTCCCTGTCTGCGCTGGAAGAAAAACTGAAGCCCGAAATCCTCGCGCATTTCGAAGAAATTGAACCGCTTTACGAAAAACTGCGTCAGTTGCAGGTGCAGCGCATTGAAGCGTTGACCGCAGGTGAAGCTGTGGAAGACCAGTCTGAACTGGTTTATGCCCAGTTGCGCGATGAACTGGTGGGCAAGGTGGAGCAGGTTCATCTGCACAACAACCGGATTGAAGATCTGGTGATGCAGCTGAAAGAGATGTTCCGGAGCCTGAATGTTCTGGAAGGCCGTATGCTGCGTCTGGCAGAAAGCTGCCGCGTCTCCCGTGAGGACTTCCTGCTCAAGTATCGCGGCCGGGAGCTTGATCCCTCATGGATGGATATGGTCTCCGCGCTGCCGGGCAAATCCTGGAAAAACTTTGTCGCCAAGCATAGCGACACCGTGGTGGATCTGCGTAATCAGGTTGCCCAGCTTGCGCAGGATACGGGCCTGCCTATTGGCGAGTTCCGTCGCGTCTATGCAACGGTGGCCCGTGGCGAGCGTGATTCTGCGCGCGCCAAGAAGGAAATGATTGAAGCCAACCTGCGGTTGGTGATCTCCATTGCCAAGAAATACACCAATCGTGGCCTGCAGTTCCTTGACCTGATTCAGGAAGGCAATATCGGCCTGATGAAGGCGGTGGATAAATTTGAATACCGCCGTGGCTACAAGTTCTCCACCTATGCCACATGGTGGATTCGTCAGGCGATCACCCGTTCTATCGCTGATCAGGCGCGCACCATCCGTATTCCGGTGCATATGATCGAAACCATCAACAAGCTGGTGCGGACGTCCCGCCAGATGCTGCATGAGATCGGTCGGGAACCAGCGCCGGAAGAACTGGCTGAAAAGCTGGGTATGCCGCTTGAAAAAGTGCGCAAGGTGCTGAAGATCGCCAAGGAGCCGATCTCTCTTGAAACCCCGATTGGGGATGAAGAAGACAGCCATCTGGGTGACTTCATTGAGGACAAGACGGCTGTTATTCCGCTGGATGCAGCTATTCAGACCAACCTGCGTGAAGCTACAACCCGCGTTCTGGCCTCCCTTACCCCGCGTGAGGAGCGTGTGCTGCGCATGCGCTTCGGGATTGGCATGAACACGGACCACACGCTGGAAGAAGTTGGCCAGCAGTTCAACGTGACGCGTGAACGTATCCGTCAGATTGAAGCCAAGGCCCTGCGTAAACTCAAACACCCGAGCCGTAGCCGCAAGCTGCGTTCCTTCCTGGATGATAACTAAGATCAAAATTACCCCGCTTGAACCCGTAACCCGCATGAAGGTGACCGTCACCTTCATGCAGATGACCAGCCCTCCGCGTGGGGCGCCCCTTTCCCTGCCGGAGGGCTGGTTCATTGAGGACGATGTAAAGCCCACCATTGCAGAATACCGCATGCTTCAGGACCGTGTGGGGCGGGACTATTGCTGGTGGATGCGGCAGGCAGCTTCTGATGCTACCTTGGGCACATTTCTGGCGACGGCTCCTGTGCAGATCGGTCTTTTGCGCCAGGGCGAGGCCGTTCGGGGTTTTTTTGAACTCGATCTGACCAACCCTCTTGATATCAACCTTGCCTATTTCGGCCTGTTTCCTGATGCGGTCGGGCACGGGGTAGGGCGTGCCTTTCTGGATTCCGTCGTGCGGAAGGCCTGGGGGCAAGGGACGCTCACGTTGCGGGTGAATACCTGCACGGCAGACCATCCACGCGCTTTGCCGCTGTATCAACAGGCTGGTTTTGTGATTGTGCGGGCGGTGGAAGAAGTGTGGGATGTGCCGCAACGCCTTGGTCTGACCATTCCGGAAAAATTTCTGGTCTGATTTTCTTGCTATTTTGCGTGGAATGTGGTTAGCACGCCATCTTCCCTGCCGGATGCGTGGCATCGCACCGGCTATACCCGTGCTTTTGTAAAAGGAAGCGCTGCCTGCCGGAATGGTTCGGCGCAGTCGGGTTGACCTTATCCGAAGGGAGACACAATGCCGCTTTATGAAACCGTGCTGATTGCGCGGAATGATATTTCCCAGCAGCAGGTTGATGCCATTGTTGATGGCATCGTCGCTCAGATCGAAACCGACGGTGGTAGCGTTCAGAAGCGCGAATACTGGGGTCTGCGTACTCTGGCTTACCGTATCAAGAAGAACCGCAAAGGCCATTACGTGCTGCTCGGTCTGGATACGAAGTCTGAAACGCTCAAGGAAGTCGAGCGCCAGCTTTCCATCAATGAAGACATTCTGCGTCTGCTGACGCTGCGTGTTGAAGAAATTGACGAAGCACCGTCCCCGATCCTGTCCCGCAAGGGTGATGATCGTGGCGAACGCGGTGGCTTCCGTGGGCCCAAGCCCGCCGGACGCTTTGAAAGCGGCCGTGGCCGTCGTTCTTCCGAAGACCGTGAAGAATACCGCGCCCGTGATGAAAAAGCAGCCGATACGGCTGGCAACGAAGCGGAGTGATGCAGCATGTCTGACACGATGGAAATCAATCCCGCCGCCCGCCGCCCGGCTGTAGGCGCCCGTCGCCCGTTCTACCGTCGCCGCAAGTCCTGCCCGTTCTCCGGCCCGAATGCGCCGAAGATCGACTACAAGGACGTGCGTCTGCTGAGCCGTTTCCTGTCCGAACGTGGCAAGATCGTGCCCAGCCGTATTACGGCCGTTTCCGCAAAGAAGCAGCGTGAGCTGGCACAGGCTATCAAGCGTGCCCGTTTCCTGGCCCTGCTTCCCTACGTGATGAGCTGAGAGGGACGAGATCATGGCTGCTACAGAAGTGATCCTGCTTCAGCGCGTTGAACATCTGGGACAGATGGGCGATGTGGTGAAGGTTCGTCCGGGTTATGCCCGTAATTTCCTGCTGCCGCAGGGCAAGGCCATTCGTGCAAACGAAGCCAACCGTTCACGCTTCGACCGTGAACGCGCCCAGCTTGAAGCACAGAACATCAAACGTCGTGAAGAAGCCGAGCGTCTTTCCGAACGTATGGATGGTCTGGCAGTGATCCTGATCCGTCAGGCTGGTGACAGCGGCAGCCTGTATGGCTCCGTTTCTCCGCGTGATGTGGCTGAAGCTGTTACGGAAGCTGGTTTCACCATCTCCCGTCAGCAGGTTTCCCTGGCTCATCCGATCAAGTCTCTTGGTCTGTATGAAGTGAAGGTTTCCCTGCATCCGGAAGTCACCGTGCCGGTTATCGTCAACGTTGCCCGTTCTGCTGAAGAAGCTGAACGTCAGGCACGTGGCGAAGCGACCAGCGTGGAAGAAGAAGCCGAACTGGCTGGCGATGAAGCCGTTATTGAAGGCGAAATCGTCACTGACGAAGCTGAAGTTGCTGCAGAAGAAAAAGATACGGTTGCTTAATCGTTTTTTTCTTGTTGCTGACAGGAAAGAGGGTCCGGAAGTAATTTCCGGACCCTTTTTTTTGGCTTATGGTGCCCCGAAAATTGGGCATGAAGGAGCCAGCACGGATGAACCGACTTCTTGACCGGATCTTGCGGCATTTTATCTCGTCCGGCCGTCTGCACGTGGCGTGGCCAGATGGGGCGCAGACTGTGTATGAAGGCAGCAAACCAGGGCCGGAAGCCGGTATGGAGCTACTTGATTCGGCCAGTGCAAGGGCTTTGGCGCTCAACCCAGGGCTTGCCTTTGGCGAGGGGTATATGAATGGCGGCATTCGCCCAAAGGGATGCACGCTGTATCAGCTTCTTGATCTGCTGATGCTCAACGCCATGTCTCCCGGCCATCTGCCGGAGCAGATTGCAGCCAGCTTCCGCTATGCCTGCCGTGGCTGGATTCAGTTCAATCCCGTCAAGCGCGCCCGCCAGAATGTTGCCCATCATTACGACCTTGATAGCCGGTTGTATGATCTCTTCCTTGATAAGGATAAGCAGTACTCCTGCGCCTATTTCCGCCGTGGGGACGAGACGCTGGATGAAGCGCAGGAAGCCAAGAAGCGGCATATTGCGTCCAAGCTGCTGCTAAAGCCCGGCATGGAAGTGCTGGATATCGGGTGCGGCTGGGGCGGCATGGGCCTTACGCTGGCGCGGGATTACGGTGCCATTGTCACCGGTATCACGCTTTCCGAGGAGCAGTTGACCATTGCCCGCCAGCGTGCGCGCGATGAAGGGCTGGAAGGGCGCGTGCGCTTTGAGATGCTGGATTACCGTAATCTGCATCGCCGGTTTGACCGTATTGTCTCCGTAGGCATGTTCGAGCACGTAGGCGTGCGTCACTACGGCGAATTTTTTGATATTCTAAAAAACAGCCTTGTGGATGATGGGGTGGCCCTTGTGCATTCCATTGGGCGGAATGACGGGCCGGGCACGACAAACCCCTGGATCAACAAATACATTTTCCCCGGTGGCTATTCTCCCTCTCTCAGCGAGGTTTTTACCGCCGTTGAGAAATCAGGCTTGTGGGTCACGGATTGTGAAATCCTGCGCCTGCATTATGCAAAAACCATTGCCATCTGGCGGGAGCGGTTTGCCGCCAATCGGGCGCGGGCCGTGGCACTGTATGATGAGCGTTTTGCGCGGATGTTTGAATTCTATCTGGATGCGGCGGAACTTTCCTTCCGGGTTCAGGGGCATATGAATTTCCAGCTCCAGATTTCACCGGGCATTGATGCCGTGCCTCTGACACGAGATTACATGGCCGAAGCCGAAGGGCCTGTGTCCCAATAGGGCGACTCTTCTTCTCCTAAAGGCGGATGAGGGATGACTCTTATCCGCCTCATGGCAGTGGTCAGAGGAAAAGCACCTGAGTGGAGACTTTTGAAACAACCTCTGGATATCTAGGTCACGCCTCTCCCGTTCTGCATGATGGACGAATTCCTGTTGATACCGGCTGGTATCAACTGACCAAATATTTTCTGCTTTCGACGAGATGGCCTTCCGCGCCTTGCCTCAATAGGTTTCTGAAATTTTGAGGCGAGGGAATGAGTTTGGCGCGGCAACGCAGGTTCGCCTTGTGTGGGGCAAGGATGCAGACAACCCTGTTTCGCTTCTGAAAGGCTGCTTTCAGGTCCAAGGGCAGTGCCCAGGAACCATTCGTGCCTAAATAGATGAGCCCTGCGGTATAGCAGAGCCCTCTCAATGACTTTTTTCACACCAGCTTTTTGAGATGCAGCAAGGCAGCGTCAGACTTGGCGGGACAGAGCCAGATGCGCTTTGGCGAGGTGATCGAATTCAGCCACGCTCAGCGTTTCAGCCCGACGGGTGCCATCAATGCCTGTTTCGGCCAGAAGTCGTTCCCCTTGCAGGCTTTTTAGGGAACCACGCAGCATTTTTCGGCGCTGTCCGAATGCTGCGGCTGTTACCCGTTCCATCGCCTTGAACATGGCGGGCTCAGGCTGTTGTGGATGGGGAATAATGCTGGCCACGGCAGACCACACGGCTGGCGGCGGGGAAAACGCGCCCGGCGGCAGCTTCATGACAATGGCGCATTGTGCGCACCATTGGGCCAGCACCCCCAGACGACCATAATGCTCGCTGCCCGGAAGGGCGCAGATGCGTTCTGCCACTTCCAACTGGAACATCAGTGTCAGACGTTCCCACGCTGTTCCCTGACGCAGCCAGCCAATAAGTAAAGGGGTCGCAACATTGTAGGGCAGGTTGGCGACAATATGGCGGGGTGCCGGGCACAGGCGTGTCAGATCCTGCTTCAGAGCGTCCGCTTCCACAACGGTGAGCCGATCGGGGAAGTGAGTGGCGAGTTCCGTGATGACCTTTACGGCACGGGTATCAAGTTCCACCGCAGTGACAGACGCCGCAGGCGTGGCCAGCAGAGCGCGGGTCAGGCCACCGGGGCCGGGGCCAACTTCCACCACATGCCGCCCATCCAGCTTGCCAGCCAGAGACGCGATACGGGTCGTGATATCGGGATCAAGCAGAAAATGCTGGCCAAGAGCCTTGCGCGCATCCAGTCCGTGCCGGCTGATAACATCACGCAGGCTCTCAAGGGCAGGGAACAGGGTCTTAAACTCCCCGAGGCTTGCCGTGCACATCCACGATCATGGCGCGACGGTGCAGATCACTATCAAGCTGGCGGGCTGTCTGTTCCACACGTTCGTTCATGAGCTGATCCGCAATTTCACTGGGGGGACGGTCAGCAAAGTTCTTTTCTTTTTTCGAGCAGACCATGATCAGGTCGATCCCGTCTGAGGAAACCAGAGGGCGCGAGAGCTTGTTGAGCGGCATGGACAGCATCAGGTCACGCATCTGCGGGTTCAGGCGTTCAAGCTGAAGCTCACCGGGGTCAGTCGGGCGTTTTTCACCATTCTGCTTGTTGATGGCCTCAACCTCGGCACAGGAAGAAACCGTCTGTGTGTAGTGCATTGCCTTTTGCAGGGTCTGCTGCTGCTGGGGGGTGACCTGCGCGGGGTTTAACTGGGTATCAAACGGCAGGAAGGCCTGCCGGATGGTCGCCACATGGCCGGGCTGATGCCCGATAACACGCTTGCCGTTCACGCTGATGATAACAAAGCCACCGGGAACCGTAATGGGGTTGGAAATGGCCCCCACGCCAACCGGCATCTGCTTGACCATGGCCACCACGGCAGGGTCAAGCTCATCTTCCTGAACCCAGCCCATGGAGCCGCCATCAAGTGCTGTCTGGCTTTCAGAGAACTGTGCAGCCACAATCGGGAAAGGTGCCCCTTTGCGGAGCTCCTGAATAACGGTGTTTGTAAAGGCCAGTTCTTCTTCCGCGTGGCGGGGATCTTCCACCCGGACAAAGATTTCACTCAGATTGTATTCAATCCGCCCGTCTTCCCGTTTCAGCGCTTCTTCACGCTGGGCAATTTCCCGCGCTGAAACACGGCCACGGGCACCCAGTTCCTGCCGCAGTACCTGCACCCAGCCAATCTGCACCCGGATCTGATCAATCAGGGTGGTCAGGGAAACGCCGTCTTCAGCCAGTTTGTCCCGCAATGCGTTTTCGGGCATGCCGTTGCGCCGTTCAATGCCTGCAATGGCGGCAGCGATCTGTTCCGGGGCAACATTGATATGGCGGCTAAGAATTTCCTGTGTGCGCAGGCGTTCATCAATCAACTGACGGATGATCTGGGGCCGGAGGCGATCCATCAGTTCCGCGTTAACGGGCAGGCCGGTGGAGAGCGCGAACAGTTTGCCACGGTTATCAACGTCCCGCTTGGTGAGCGGGATGCCGTTGATAACCCTGATGATCATATCGTCAGGCTCAGGCGCGGCAGGCTGTTTGGCAACAGTTTTCTCTTTTTGGGCCGCATGATGGGACGTAGCGGCCAGGGCCGCCCCACCAAAAGCAGGAACAGTCAGCGCGGCAAGAGAGCACGCCAGAGTAAGAGAGCGCAGACGCATGCGGGACAGTCTTTCAGCTTTCTGCCGGAAAAGGAGCACAGTTTCTGATAGCGGAGAGAGCACGATTTTTGAAGCAGTTCTTATTTCAGGCCGAACGCCCCAAGCGTTTTGAGGCTGACTGTAAACAGATAGGTGGAGTTACGCTGCTGGCCACCGATGGAGGTGTATTGTTTGAGATACATGAAATCAATGCCGAAGCAGTCATTATTGTATCCGATATCTCCACCCAGAGATACAAACTCTTTGCGCGAGAGGCTGCGCCGCGCAAAACCGGACAGATGCCAGTTTTCCCAATCGGTTGAGAAACCGCCGCTCAGCTCACTGGTTTTGACGTAGTAAAGCGCAGGCGGGTTACTGTCCCGATAATTGGTGGCGTAATAGTAGTACGGGGTTACGGGTTCATACACATAGCCACCGCGAATACGGAAATGCGGCACGCCAGCGCTGAACAGCGCATCACCGAAGTTGACCTTGGTGGTGTAGGGGTCAAGCCGCATGCGGGCGTTGAAATCAAAATACTGGTTGGGTGAAACGCGCGCCCGCATCACGAGGTCAGACGCATGGTGGTCCAGCCCGGAATAGGGGATGCGGTCATGCGTGATGTGTTCCTGAAAACTCTCCCCGGCCAGAAGATCCACTTCATGCCCGTCCCATGTCCAGTTGGCATGGATACCCACATTGCCGCGCAGGCCGCCGTCCAGTCGGTCCGTGCCCTGATAGCGGTTGAGCGAGAACAGGGTGGAATCTGTGAATTCATACGCCAGACTGTCTTCGTTCGGGATCAGATCATTGGCGCCAGCGCCCGTGTTGGGGGCGTAAATGCCCTGCACAATGGGTTCAATGATCTGGGAACCGCGACCGTGCTCAAATGTGCGGACAAATGGCCAATTGGTTTTGAGAGCAATGGTCGGCAGAACCTGCCCGCTCGTAAGGGTTTTATGGTTCTGATAATAGTTGGGCTGCTGGTAAAGCTTACGGGCCCGGTAGACCATGGAATCCAGATGCAGGGTAAGCAGGAACTGCTGACCCAGACGGTTACGGAACGGGCGGTCCCAGTTAAGGGCCATCTGGCCGCGGATGTCGGACGTGCCGTTATTACGCTTCACGTTGAAGTCTGTGGTGGACACACCAAAACGCCCACCCCATGCATCGGGCTGGCCGAGGAAGCTGTAGGTATAGCGGGGCAACACGAACGGCAGATCGGTATTGCGGATAACACCCTGGTTCAGGCCCTGATAGAACTGGCCATCCACACGGCTGTAAGACCCTGTGCCAAATCCTTCCAGATAGGCGTTGGAGTTCAGTGTGTCTGACCCATAGCCCTGAATACGGTAATCACGCATGTAATCGGCGGATGTCGCCACATTGACGTTGGCTCCGGCGCGCCAGTATTTGTTGATGGCAAACTGCGCGTTGGCAAACAGATAGCCCTGTACACCGTGACCGCCGCCGCCTTCCACGTCGTGACCGAAATCGTTGGTGTAGGAATCGGCGCGGTGGGTGTCATACGCCAGCCCGCCCTGAATGTTCAGCGACCCAAAATTGAAGCGGTTACGATACTGCGCGCTGATCTGCGGCCCTGTCTTGGTAGAGAACAGGCCCTGCACCGTCATGTCCGACTGATCATCAATGACCCAGTAGTAGGGGATGGTGAAATACGTACCCAGATAGCGGTCATGAGGGGTGATGCCGGGCATGAGGAACCCGCTGTGCCGTTTGGCTGAGGGGTCCGTCATGGAGAAATAGGGCAGGTAGATGACCGGAATGCCCAGAATATCCAGATAGGCATCCCGGAAATCGATTTTCTGGTGTTCCAGATCCTGCGTGGCGTCAAAGGCGCGGAACTGCCAGAACGGCGCGCGCGTTTTGTCTTTTTCGCAGATTTTACAGGCCGTATAGACGGCGCGGCTCATGTCATTGAGCTTGCCGCCCGTGCGGCGCATGCCATTGGCAGCCAGTTTGGCGTTTTCAGGCAGAACGGCGTTGACATGCTGCATGATGCCATCGCGCATGTTGCCGCTGAGTTCAGCATAATGGGCATACAGCACGGAGCCATCCGGCTGCACCGTGGCCACGTTGCCCCGTGCCGCAACAACGCCTGTATCGCGGTCATAGACAATCTTGTCCGCCCGCATCACATGATCGCCCTGCCAGACCTGTACGTTGCCGGTCCAGGTTACGGTGTGCTCGTTATCATCATAGTCCACCTTGTCGGCCTGAAAGGTGGCAGGATCATCAGAGGACGTCGTGCGGCCCGTGTTCAGGTGCATGGGCTGCGGCCGAAACTGGGCGTGCGCTTCCCGTGGCGGTTCAATGACCGCATATGCCGCCACGCTGCCCAGCGCCGTTGCGGCGGCCAGTGCATGCCTGCGGCGTAGCCGCCGCTCGCGGGAAGGCCGATAGGCCACGGTCAATCAGCCATCCTCCAGATGAAGCAACAACGAAATAGCAAGACACAACCCGGCGACTGTGGGTGCCCAGGCCGCGAGTACGGGGGGAAGGGCGCCGGAGTTACCAAACTGCTCTGCAACTTTTGATACTGTGAAAAGCAGAAATCCCGCTGCAACGCCAGACCCGATCATCTGCGCAACGCCACCACGGCGGGTTGGGCGCATGGAAAAACCGGCGGCAACCAGCGCCATGGTACCCGCCAGCATGGGTAACGCCAGCAGGGACTGAAAGTGAATTCTATGACGAATTGAGGAAAAACCTGAGCGGTCCAGCAGCTTGATAAAGCTGGGAAGCGCCCAGATGGAGAGGGTCTCGGGCGAGGAAAAACTTTCCTGCACGCGGCTGACGGTCAGATCCGTCGGCAGATTAAATTGCCCGACAGAACGGAGAATATCGTAAGGTCGCACGGTCTGGGCATTTTGCAGCACCCACGCGCGGTCTCCCAGATAGCCTTCCGGAGATTCGATTCGCAGCATCAGTTTGTCGTTATGGTCGAGCCGGAACACGCTGATCTCACGGATGCGGATAATGTTGTCCTTGCCCAACTGCACGCCGCGGGCATGGAGAATGGCCACGCCGTGAGGGTCATACTCCGCATCTGACTGCCGCAGCCAAAGGGAGCCACTGGACAGGCTGAGTGGGCCGCCCCCGGTGCGGAGATATTGCTGATCCAGCTCTTCCGCCCGGCGATACATGGTGGAGGACACAGGAGAAATAATGCCGGTGGCTGTAGCCCCAATCAGCATGGCGCAGGCCAGCGGACCAGCCAGAAACTGCCAGGCCGAAATGCCCGCCGCCCGGGCCACAATCAGTTCGGAAGAGCGGGTTAACCGCCAGAAGCAGACAATGCCCCCCAGCAGGATGCCAAAGGGCAGGATCTCAATGGCGAAGTAGGGAACGTGGAGGGCCGCAATTTCCGTCACCACATTGGTGGAGACATCCGGCTTTGTTGCCACGCGGCGCAGCAGGTCAATGAAGTCAAAAAGGCACACAATGCCTGTGAGCGAGGCGATCATGGCCAGCACGGAAAAGACGAACTGGCGCGCGATGTAGAGAGAGAGCGTAACGGAAACAACCATGATGGCGCGTTTTTCCCTCAGGCCGAGCGGGTCTGGCTACGGCCAGCCCGGAATTCCGCCCCGAACAGGATAGCCGAACAGACAAGGCCGGGCAGAAGGGCAACAAGGGGGATGAGCGGAATGAGTGCCATATTACGGCTGGCGAGGTTTTGCAGCAGAAGATTGATGGCAAGCAATCCCACCACACTCAGCACCGCAGCCAGAGGACGTTTGATATTGCCGTGGCGGGAAAAGACACCGCGCAGCACGGCAAACAGACCAACCATGGCAAAGGAGAAGCAGGTAAGGGGGGAGGTCAGCCTGCGCCAGCCCTCAACCTTGAATTTCCCTGTATCACGCGCGGAGACTTCCTGCGGGTTGGGGTGGAGCAGTTCGTGCAGGGACATCTCGGCAGCATCGCGGAAGCGGGCGTCTTCCTGATGGGTGGAAGACAGGTCCATGGAATCCTGTTGGAACACCAGCATGTCGAGCCGCCCCGTTTTATGGTCAATCACCTGACGGGAGCCGTCATACAGCACCACGCGCGGCGTGTCGTTGACGATCATCATGGTGCCATGGTTGGCCAGAATGGTGGCGCGACGGTCCGGCTGGCGATCATCCTGCACAACAATGCCGTGCAGCGTGCCATCATGCGTGCGGGACCGGATATAGACCGTCATGACATCCGAAACCTTGGTGAACACGCCTTCCTGCAACATGAAGGCAGCCATCTTGTTGCGGATCTGGAATTCATACTGCCGGAAGGCATGGTAGGAATGGGGGACAATCCACAGATTGAGCAGGAACCCCGCAAAGGTGGCCATGATGGCGCAGGCCAGGCCAGGGCGCGCCAGCGCAAAGGGGGAAAGACCGGCTGCCCGCATAACTGTCAGTTCCCGATCGCCAGCCAGACGTTGGTACACGAACAGGCTGACCACAAACGTGGTGATGGGGAGCACCACAGCCACAAAGGAGGGAATGAGCAGGCTGGTGAGTTCAATGAACACCCGCAGAGACAGCCCGCGGTCCACCACCAGAGAAACAAAACGGAGGGATTGCATGAGCCAGATAAGAGCCGCCAGCCCTCCTGTTGTTGCCAGAAGGGCGACCAGAAGCTGATGAAACACGTAGCGGTCCAGAGTAGGAACGCGGGCCTTCAGCCAGGATGAAAATGAACGGGCGGTCATGTGCCTTATCTACGCCCTCCTGTGGCAAGGGCAACACCCCCTGGCCAGGAAGATGTGCGGGAAAGGAGGGGGTGTAGAGACGAGATGAGGCTTTAACGTGGCGTTAGCCTGTCAAATGGACAAAAAATTATTTTCCTCCGCACGACAGGGCCCCAACGGGAGACTCTGCCGTGGTAGAGGAAAAGACGGTTTCAGAAATCAGAACTCTTCATAAGTGTCAGGATTTCCACCCAGACGATTACCGGTGTTGAGCGTGGCAATCTCGGCCATATCGGTTTCATCCAGAGTGAAATCGAATACTTCCAGATTGGCGCGCATGCGGTCCGGATTGCCTGATTTGGGAATGGGAATGATATCAAGCTGGGTCGCCCAACGCAGCATGATCTGGGCCGGATTGCGGTTATGTTTTTCGGCAATCTGGTCAATGACAGGATTTTTCATCAGGTCTTTGCCCAAGGGGCGCCAGCCTTCAGTCAGAATGTTGTGGCGTGTGTTGAAGGCCACCAGCTCTGTCTGTGGAAAATCGACATGGATTTCAATCTGGTTGACGGCGGGGGTCACGCCGGTTTCCTGAATAAGGCGTTCCAGATGAGCAGGCTGGAAATTGGAAACACCTATGGAGCGGATCTTGCTGTCTTTCTGGGCCGCAATCATGGCTTTCCAGCTTTCCACATACAGATCTTTTGCCGGAAGTGGCCAGTGGATGATGTAGAGATCAACATACTCCATGTTCAGCCGTTGCAGGCTGGCGTCCAGCCCGCGAAGGGCGGCGTCATACCCCTGATCGGCTCCACGGAGCTTTGTCGTCAGGAAAATATCCTTGCGATCGACTTCTGAGGCCTGAATGGCATTGCCAACACCAGTTTCGTTTTCATAGCTCGCTGCCGTGTCAATCAGCCGGTAGCCCGTAAGGAGCGCGGCCTGCACGGCCGTTTCAACTTCCTGATCTTTCATGGGGTAGGTGCCAAAGCCCATGGCAGGAATTTTGTGACCATCGTTCAACGTCAAAAGAGGTGCGGTGGGCATTACGTCTCAAACCTTTCCGAGCGTGCAAAAGCTGCCCGTGCCTCAGAAAATCACGCTCTGGGGCAAGGGCAGCGTCTCTTTTGCCAACGTGTGGGGGAGTGAAACGTTCCAGCCCCCGCCTGACGTGAAAGGGGGCTTGGAACGCTGCTGAAACAGCCTTTCCGGGAAGGGATCAGAACAGCAGGATCACCCCTGCGGAGCCGGAATTGTCGCTGTTGCGGTTGGGGCCGTGGGCTGCGGACTCTGTATGGGCAAATTCCCCAACAAGGTTCAGCCAGTCTGTCAGGCTGTAATAAGCGGCCCCAACTTCAGACTGGTTGCGGCGCACCAGTTCCGTGCTGTTTTCGCCGGGTGCCTGATACAGGTTACTGACACCGTAGCTGCCAACCAGCTTGAATTTCTTGGTGAAGTTATACATGGCCTGCACGTAATAGCCCTCTGATGCACGCTTGCGCCCGTTGGCCGCAATGCCATCAAAGAACAGGCCGGTGGTGCCAAGCCCGCTGCCACGGTAGTAATAGGCCACGCCCTGAAAGCCGTGATAGGTGAATTTGGTGCCAATTTCGCCCGCTTCCGCCATGGCCCCCCGACGTCCGCTACCTTCTTCTGTCAGCAAGGCGCTGGTAAGGGACTGCTGATGCTGAATCAGGAAGCTGGCCCAGATGCGGGTCTGAACGCCGCCAATCTTGAAATCATATGTGCCTTTGCCCTGCACCATGGGGGAGGAATGCTGTGTGGATTCCGCTGAATAGCCACCACCGGCAAAGTTGAATTCATCCAGCGGCTGAAACACACCCACTGAGCCCTGAAAGCCGTGATAGGTGGGGGACACATAGGAAATCTGCGGAATCCAGTCTGCATAGACATAACCCACGCCAATACGGCCCAGTGATGTATTGCCGGGTGCGGCATTGCTGCCAGTGGAGCCCACGCTGAGCAGGGTCGCATCGTTCAGGATGGCGTCGCTGCCAAAAATAGCGAGGTCTCGGCCAACCTTGAATGTGCCCACGTCCTTGTTGCCGAAGGTGACGTAAACCTGTCGCAGATCGATCCCGGCCGTGCCCAGCCCAACTGGGCTACCACCGGTATTGGCGTTGAACGCGCCGTTCTTGGCGTTGTTGATGCCCGGATACATGCCCACCACGGCAGACATATCAATGCCAGACTGCGTGGTGCTCAGTTTCAGGATAAAGCCTGCGGGCAGCAGGCCGTTACGCACAGCCGAAGAGTCAAACCCGCTGGAACCGGTGGAGACACCGCCCGCCACGGCTCTGCCGCCAGCTGGGCTGTTGTACGTGTAGAAACCGTTGATAAACCCGGAGAGATTGATGTCCACCGGGCCAGCCTTGAAAGTCAGCCCCTTGCCGGGCACGTATTTTGCCACGCGCACGATACTGTTGCTGTTGAGCGCATCCTGCGTGGAGAGCATGGCCTGCTGTGCGGAGCGAGCACTGGCTTCCGCACGGTCTGCGGCCTGCTGGGCGCGCAGGCTGGCGTTGTCTTCCGCACCCGGATCAAAGCGGATGCCGTCTTCATACCCTGCCTGAACCGAGTGTGTGACATGCGGCGTAACGTGATGGGCACCGCCAGAGGAGGCTGAGGTATGCACGGCATGGGCCGGACCGCTGCTTCGCTGGGCGGGGGCAGCCGTGTGGCGCAAATGCTTTGAGAGCAGCGTATCGTATTCGTGCTGGGTCAGGCTGCCTTTGGCACGCAAAATATCCAGCAGATCGCTGTAATCATCGGCCAGAGCCGCAGGAGCTTCAAAAAACGGCACGCAGGCGGAGGCAGCAAGTAAAAGAGTGTAAAAAGCGTGCTTCTTCGACGCCATGAATATCCGCTCCTTGGAATGGAACTCTCTCTGTGGAAGAAGCGGGGGGCTTGCGTCAACACCTTCATGACAGGTGTTTTTGGCGCAGGAGAGGGTTGTTTTTTCTGTATATTCAGGAGGATGGCGCTTCCCGTTCGGGTGGGGAGCGCTGCGTTTTCAGAGCGTGCGATGAGCTCTCGGTCGGGTCAATTAGAAGCAGGGCGGAGAACGAAATATTTAAAAACAAGGAGTTGCGAGAGTATTGTTTTGATCAAAAAATGTTATAACAGAACGAGATAATCCTGCTTTTGTTCTGTGGTCTTATCAGTAATGATGAGGTGAGATATGTGCAGATTATGGATTGCCAATCTGAATAAAGTTTGAGGGCGTTCTAAAAACGCCCTTTAGCGATGGTTGCAAAGAGAAACTATCACGAAATTTTTATCTCTCTTTTAGCCCGGAATAACGCGGTGACGCACGACTTCCCCAATAATGACCAGCGTCGGGCTGATCACATTATGGGTGGTTGCAAGGTCAGGCAACGTATCCAGCGTGCCGGTGAAGACACGTTGCTGCGGGGTTGTGCCCCGTTCCACAAGGGCAGCGGGCCAGTCACCCGGCAGGCCGTGCGTTTTCAGTTGAGTGCACAAAAAGGGCAGCATGTTCAGGCCCATGTAGATCACAACCGTCTGGCTACGCAGGGCAATGGTTTCCCACGCCAGTTCAAGTGTTCCGTCCGCGCGGGCGTGGCCGGTAATGAACAGGCAGGCCTGCGCGCAATCACGGTGGGTAAGCGGGATGCCTGCGTAGGCTGCACATCCATTGGCAGCGGAAATGCCCGGCACAATACGGAAGGGAATACCCGCTTCCATAAGGGCTTCCATTTCTTCCCCACCACGCCCGAAAATGAACGGATCTCCGCCCTTCAGGCGCAGAACACGCTCGCCAGCTTTGGCGCGGCGCACCAGTTCGTTATTGATCTCTGTCTGCGGCAAAGTGTGCCGGTTGCGGCGCTTGCCTACAAAAATGCGCTCGGCATCCCGCCTGACATAATTGAGAATCTCTGGGCCGATGAGGTTGTCATACAGCACCGTATCGGCATCCTGCATCAGCCGGAGGGCGGCAAGGGTCAGCAGGTTCGGGTCACCGGGGCCGGCGCCAACCAGCCAGACTTCGCCCTTGAGCGTATGGCCATCAAGAAGGCGCTCCAGTTCCTGCTCGGCGCCAGCCATGTCACCATTGAGGGCAAGGTGGCTGCCGCGTCCGTCCAGAAAGCGCTCCCAGATTTGCCGTCTGTCTGATGAATTGGGGAGTTTGTCGCGCAAGGGCAGGCGCATGGCCTGCATGAAGTCCGCCAGTCTGTGCAGCCCCGCAGGAAGGATTTCTTCAATTTTTGCCCGGAGACGGCGGGCAAGCACAGGGGCCGCGCCCCCTGTTGAGACAGCAACCTGCACCGCGCCGCGGAGGGTAAGGGCAGGCGTAATGAAGCTGGAAACGCCGGGGTCATCCACCGCACAGACTGGCACATTGGCTTGCTGGCACAGAGCTGCCACAGCCCGGTTCAGCCCGGTATCATTGGTGGCGACATACACAAGCCGGCAACCGGGCAGGCGCCCGGCCATATCTGCTGGCGTAACATCCATCTGTATGTGCGTGATCGCGCCGTCTTCAGCCAGAGTCTGAAGTTCCGGGCTGAGGGTGGGGGAGAGGACTTCCATCTTTGCCCCGGTAGGAACAAGGAGCTGTACCTTGTTGGCCGCCACATTCCCGCCGCCGACCACAAGCACGCGCGCGCCCTCCAGATGGAGGACAACAGGGAACCAGCCAGATTTCTGTGAGGGAGGTTGCATAAAATAAGGAGCAAGCAGTCTTCACGCCCGGATGCAAGAGTGCGTTTTCTCCGTAAGCGCACTTTTTTCATTTTTCTGCACGTCTGGAGGGCTCTTGCCATGATAGAGCCCTGATAACAGACAAGAGAAAGCGCCGTGCGGGCCTGAGCGCCGCGAGAGTGGAGGAGCGTGAAGAATGTGCTGCCAGATGCCTTGGGGTGAGAAAACGGTCCCCGTTACCTGTTTGCCGTGCAGGGTCTGAGGCGCATGAAAGAACAGCTTGCCATTATGGTGCCAGACAAGGATCTGCCCCGTTATGCAGGGCATCCTGTCCGGTTTCTGCTGCGGTACATGCGGTGCAGGGGCTTTGCTCATTGCATGGTGTTTGGCGCAGTGGCGGCCGCTATTGGGTGTTCGGTCATGTCCTCCTACGGCATTCGGCATCTGGTGGATATCATGACCAGCATTCCACACGGCGCGCCCACCAAAGCCGCGTGGGGAGCCGTTGGCCTGCTGATTGGCCTGATTGTGGCGGATAACCTTTCATGGCGTGTGGCAGGCTGGTTTGCATCTGGCACTTTTGTGGCGGTTACAGGTGATATCCGGCAGGATCTGTTCCGTTTTCTTACGGGGCATTCTCCCGCCTATTTTGCAGACCGTATGCCGATATCGCTGGCAACCCGTATCGCCACGGCAGGCAATGTCAGCTTTATTATTGAAAACATGCTTGCGTGGAATGTGCTGCCTCCTGCGCTGAATGTGGTGCTGTCCGTTACGCTCATGCTGTCCGTCAGTTGGGTGATGGGGGCTGCTACCGTCATCACAGCCTCTGGTCTGTGTTTTCTCATGTTCCGGCTGGCGGTGCGGGGGCGATCCCTGCACGGGCTGTATGCGGAGGCCGCGGCCGGACTGGAAGGCGAGACGTTGGACGTCATGGGCAACATCGCGCTTGTGCGGGCATTTGGTATGCGTTGGCGGGAACGCCAACGCTTCAACACGCTGGCTCAGCGGGAAATGGGGCAGCGGCTCAAGTCCCTGCGTTACATGGAACGCCTGCGGATGGTTCACGCGGCCCTGACTGCCGTTCTCACAACCGGGTTGCTGATCTGGGCGGTGTTGCTGTGGCAGTGGGGGCAGGCCACTGTGGGACAGGTGGTCATGGTCATTACGCTGGGATTTGCCATTCTGCACGGCACGCGAGACCTTGCCATGTCTTTGGTGGAAACCATCCAGCATAACGCCCGGCTTTCTGAAGTGCTGTCAGCGCTGCTGGTGCCGCATGACATGCCTGATGCTGAAGACGCCACCGAGATGGAAGGGCCCGTGAAAGGCGATGTGGCCTTTCGGGATGTGGATTTTGCTTATCCTGGTGGGACGGCTGTGCTGTCGGATTTCAATCTGCACATCACGGCTGGCAGCCGCGTGGGGCTGGTGGGGCGGTCTGGTTCAGGTAAAAGCACCGTGCTGGCGTTGTTGCAGCGCCTGCGTTTTGTGCAGTCTGGCAAGATCCTGATAGATGGGCAGGATATTCGCGGCCTGACGGATGATGCGTTGCGCGCTTGTCTTTCCATTGTGCCGCAGGATGTGTCGCTGTTGCATCGGTCCGTGTTGGAAAATATTCGGTATGGCCGACCGGATGCGACGGATGAGCAGGTGCGCGCAGCAGCCATGGCGGCGGGATGCGCCGGATTTATCGAGGCCATGCCGGAGGGGTTTCAGACCATTGTGGGGGATCGGGGCGTCAAGCTTTCGGGTGGGCAGCGCCAGCGTATTGCCATCGCGCGCGCCTTTCTGCGCAACGCACCCATCCTTATTCTGGATGAAGCCACCAGCGCACTGGATACGGAAAGCGAAGAGCATGTGCAGAAGGCGCTGGACCGGCTTATGATGGGCCGAACCGTGATTGCCGTGGCACACCGGCTTTCCACCTTGCGGAACTTTGATAGAATTGTCGTGATGCAGGACGGCAGGATTGTGGAAGATGGACCTCCCGCAGTGCTGGAACAGCAGGATGGTCCTTACAGGTATTTTCTGAGCAAGCAGGTAGCGCACGCATGATATTGCAGGATGAAGCTCTTACTCCCCTTACGGAACGGCGGACTGGCCGGGGAGCCCTTGCGGCCTACGCCTATGAGCAGATACGCGAACGGCTTATTCACAGCCAGTATCGTGGGGGGGACCGGCTGGTCCTGCGGCCGCTGGCGGCCTCTCTCAAGCTCAGTCCAACGCCGGTGCGTGAGGCTCTGCTGCGGCTGGTGTCCGAACAGGCGTTGGAACTGGATGAGCGTAATACGGCGCGTGTGCCTGTTATTTCCCGCGCGGTGTTTGTGGAAATCCATGCTCTGCGGGCAGATATTGAAGAGCGACTGGCCCGGAACGTGGCAGAGCGTATTACGCCAGAGCAGATTGCCGCGCTGGAAGAATGCCATAATGACTTCATCCGTGCGTATGAGGCTGGAGACCCGCATGGCACGGCCGTTGCCAACGCGGCTTTCCATAGTGCGGTGGCAGACTTTGCCAGCCTGACGCTGACAGCAGGCTTCATGCACGGGTTATGGACGCGGATCGGACCGATCTATGCGGCGGCCAATGGTCTGCCGGACATTAGCCCAGCGGATAAAAATCACCCGCATCTGCAACTACTGTCGGCCTTTCGTGAGCATGACGTTACAAAAGCAGCGGAAGCCATGCGGCGCGATTTTGCGCAGGCTCAGTCCTGGCTGGAGCCGTTACTGCCGTCATAAGAAGGCAGGCGGGTGTCAAATTCGGTCCGGCATCTATGGCGGAACAAGAGTCCACCCGTTTTCGCGCACTTGATGGCCAACCGGATTGGAAAATCCGTTCTGGCTATTTTTGCTGTGGCAGCAGAGCGGGGCGTTAATTTTTAAGAATGAAAAAGCCAGCAAAGGAGCTCCCTCTGCTGGCTTTTTCATAAACACTCATGCCCGTGTCTGCTCAGGCTGGTTTGGCCTTGGTTTTATCCGGTGCAGGTTTGGCAGGGGCTGCCGGTTTGCCGTCTGTCAGGCCCGGAACTTCCACATCAATTTCCAACGTGGAATATTGCGCACCCCGATCCAGTTTGATCTGAACCTTGTCCTGATCAACGGCAACATGGCGTTTGATGACTTCCATGATTTCGCGGTGCAGTTGGGCCAGCAGATCGTCCTTGCCATCCCCCACGGAAATACGTTCATGCGCCAACAGGATCTGCAAGCGATCCCGCGCAACCGGAGCGGAAGAGCGGCGCTTGAAGATGTTGGAGAGGAAGGAGCTCATGCAACTCTCCTTTTGAACAGCCAGTCAAACAGGCCTTTGCGTTCGGTCGGAATTGTCACTTCCAGTTTTTCACCATTCAGGCGGCGGGCTGCATCCGTGTAGGCACGGGCGGGCGCGCTGTCCGGCTCGGCAATGGTGACGGGTGCCCCTACGTTGGAAGCACGCAGCACGTCCCCGCTTTCCGGAATGATGCCCAGCAGCGGGATGGAGAGAATATCAAGCACGTCATCCGTGCCCAGCATGTCTCCCTTCGCGGCCCGCTGTGGATCATAGCGGGTGATGAGCAGGTGCTTCTCCAGCTTCTCGCCTTTTTTGGCTTTGGCGGTCGTGCTGTCGAGCATACCGATGATGCGGTCACTATCACGCACGGAAGACACTTCCGGGTTTGTGACAATCACCGCCACATCGGCATGATACATGGCCATCTGTGCACCGCGTTCAATTCCTGCCGGGCTATCGCAGATCACCCAGTCAAACTTCTTGCGCAGGTCATCAATAACCTTGGCGACACCTTCTGAGGTGAGGGCATCCTTGTCCCGTGTCTGGGAGGCAGGCAGCAGGGAGAGGTTATCTACCCGCTTATCCTTGATCAGCGCCTGAGCCAGATTGGCATCGCCCTGAATAACGTTGATGAGGTCAAACACCACCCGGCGTTCCGCCCCCATAACCAGATCAAGGTTACGCAGGCCGACGTCAAAATCCACCAGCACAACAGACTGACCTCCCTTGGCCAGTGCGGCGCCCAGGGCTGCGGTTGTGGTGGTTTTACCCACCCCACCTTTACCTGACGTGACGACCAGAACCTTTGACATTCGTCTTATTCCTCTTTCGTCTTAGTCCATTCTTGCCATCAATCAGGGTGTGACGGCCGTGTTGGCGGCAAGATTACAATCTGCGGTCAAAAATGGAATGCAGAATATTCACTCAATCTACATTCTTTTTAAGGAAAATGCCGTAATTATGCCATCGGGTGGAAAGTGAGCGTCTCTCCGGAGAGCACAACCTGCGTGGGTTTTCCGCTCCGTTCAGCGTCCATTTCCTCGGCTGTAGCGTAAAATCCATCAATCGCCACCAGTTCCGCTTCCAGATGGCGGGTGAAAATACGGGCGTCCGCATGGCCCCCAATGCCCGCAATGGCTCGCCCACGCAGTGCGCCATAAACGTGAATGGAGCCACCGGCAGAAACTTCCGCCCCGGAGGCCACGGAGCCGAGAATGATCACATCCCCATTCGGCCAGACAATATGCTGGCCAGAGCGGATGGGCTCTTCAAGCAAAAGTGTGCTGGGGGCAGGTGGGGCGGGAACATCATCTTCCGGAATATCGATGTTGCCGGAAGACCGTCCGCCAATAAAGCTCTCGGGCCAGTTCCACCCGGCAAGGGCAGGCCAGGAGCGGCCTGCTCCCTCAATGCCGATCAGGCGTACGCCCCGCTCTTCCAGCGCCTGTTGCAGATACGCCAGATCCGGGGTCTGGGCGTCCACCAGGCTGAGATCAAGGATGATGGGTTTGCCGGAGAAAAAACCGGCAGAGCGGGCCAGTTGCAGGTCAAGTGCGTGCAGCCAGCCTGCCAGAGGTGCCTCAGGCGTGAGCGTGAGCGCCAGAAAGGATCTGCCGGAAAGACGGATACGGGGAGGGGAGGATGGCGTGCCGGACAAGGGTTGGGGATCTCGCTGGGTAAGGTCAAACGGGATGGCGCAAGGAGTATAGCGGGGAGGCCGATCTGTCGAGCGTATGCCACACAAGCAGGGTGGCCGCGCATATTTGATGATGAAAGATATGATTTATCCTCTGGTGCAGGCGCAGACAATGTCATAAATCTGCGTCATGCGTACCCTTTTTCATCTCCCCATTTCTCCCTATTGCCGCAAGGTCCGTCTTGTGTTGGGCGAAAAACGCCTGCCGTTTGAAGCGATTATTGAACGGGTGTGGGAGGAGCGTCCGGAATTTCTGGCCATGAACCCGGCAGGTCAGGTGCCTGTGCTGGTGGAAGACAATGGCCTGATTGTTCCAGACTCTCACGTGATCTGCGAGTATCTGGAAGAAGCGTATTCCGATACCCCGCTGCTGGGCCGCACGCTGGCTGAGCGGGTTGAAGTGCGCCGCCTTGTGGCGTGGTTTGATGGCTATTTTGCTGAAAAAGTGACCAACCGCTTTATTGGCGAGCGTGTGATGAAGCGCCTGAGCGGTCGGGGCAACCCCGATGGCACGGTGCTGCGTGAAGGTTATGCGGCCATGAAGCCGAACCTGAAATACGTGAACCATCTGGCGGAAAACCGGAACTGGCTAGCCGGGAATTTCCTGTCTCTGGCGGATTTTGCCGCAGCGGCCCATCTATCCAGCCTTGATTTTATTGGGGACATAGACTGGTCCCGTATCCCGGCGGTACGAGACTGGTATGCCCGCATGAAGTCCCGCCCGTGTTTCCGGCCGCTGTTGACGGACCGTGTGGCGGGCATCACGCCGCCCGACTATTACGCCAATCTTGATTTCTGAGCGGCTGGTGACCCTACCTGAACGGCGTGAGGCCACATGGCGCACGCCGGATGTGGTGGTGATTGGCGCTGGCGCAGCCGGGCTGATGGCCGCCTTTACCGCAGCCCGACGTGGCAGCCGGGTTGTGGTGCTGGATCATGCGCCAGAGCCGGGACGGAAGATTCTCATTTCTGGCGGAGGTCGGTGCAATTTTACCAACCGGGATGTCAAACCCGAATCTTTTCTGTCCCAGAACAGGCACTTTGCCCGTTCTGCTCTAAGCCGCTACACCCCAGCGGATTTTCTGGCGCTGCTCGCAACCCATAAAATCCCGTGGCATGAAAAAAAGCTTGGCCAGTTGTTTTGCGACAACTCCGCCAGTGACATTGTCAAAATGCTGCTTGCCGAATGTGATGCGGCAGGCGTGCGCTTGCTGACGGATGTGCGGGTGGCTGACGTCAGCCGTGCCGAGGTATTTCGGGTCAGGACGTCAGCAGGAGAGTTCACGTCTGCTGCGCTTGTTGTGGCAACGGGCGGCCTGTCTATCCCCAAGCTGGGGGCATCCGGGTTTGGGTATGATTTAGCACGGTATTTTGGTCTGCCGGTCATCACGCCAGAACCTGCACTGGTCCCATTGGTATTCGGCGCTGGCACGGAAAGCTGGGTAAAGGAACTGGCCGGGGTTTCCCTACCGGTCAAGGCATCCTGCGGCAAAGTGGCGTTTGAAGAAGCGCTTCTGTTTACCCATCGCGGCTTGTCCGGCCCTGCTTTGTTGCAGATTTCGTCCTACTGGCAGGCGGGGCAGCCCGTGCGGCTTGATCTATTGCCTGGGCAGGACAGTGGCCGCCTGCTGGCGGAGGTCAAGGCCAGCAAAGGCAAAATGCGCGGGCCTGCTGTGTTGAGCCGGTGGTTCCCGCAGCGTTTGGCGCAGGAACTGGCGCGCCAGTTCGCGCCTGATCGCCCAGTGGTGGAGTGGCCAGATAAAACCATTCGCGCTTTGGCCGAGCATATTCATCGGCTGGATATGCACCCAACGGGCACGGAGGGCTTCGCCAAGGCGGAAGTCACGCGCGGCGGAGTGGATACGCGCGCGCTTTCCTCCAAAACCATGGAGGCCCAACAGGTGCCCGGCCTGTATTTTATCGGCGAAGCGGTGGACGTTACCGGCTGGCTGGGCGGCTATAATTTCCAATGGGCATGGGCCAGCGGCCACGCTGCCGGGGAAGCTGTAGCCGCGAACCGCTAAAGGCGGCTTGTTTAGGGGCCGCAGGGGGCCACGGCTGCCTTTGTTGGATGTTCCCTCGCCGATGGGTCTTTCGTTCCCCTTGTTAGGGTTGATTTTGGGCTTTTCGTTCTGCGGCCAGTTCTAGTGCGCGGGCGTAAACCGTGCGGCGGGGCAGGCCTGCGGCGGTGGCAGCAAGGGCGGCTGCGTCTTTGACAGAGTGGGTTTCCAGTAGGGAGCGCAGTGTCGTGTCCAGATCATCCGCGCTGGTTTCTTCGGCCTCGGCGGGGCCAAGCAGGACGGTGATCTCACCCCGTGGCGGTGTTTCGGCATAAAAGGCGGCCAGATCAGCTACCGGCGCGCGCCTGACTTCCTCAAACCGTTTGGTGAGTTCGCGTGCCACGGCACAGGGGCGGGTAGGACCAAAAATCTCGGCCATGTCCGCCAGCGTTTCAGCCAGCCGGTGGGGGGCTTCATGCCAGATAAGGGTGGCGGTCAGCCCGGCGCGCTCGGCGGCATGCAGTTTGGCGAATGCCTCCTTCCGGGCAGCGGAGCGTGGTGGCGGGAAGCCGACAAACATGAACGGGTGCGGGGGCAGGCCGGAGAGCACCAGCGCCGTTAATGCCGCATTGGGGCCGGGAATGACGGTCAGCGGAATATCGGCCTCAATGGCGGCGCGCACCAGCCGGTAACCGGGGTCAGACAGCAAAGGCATGCCGGCGTCGGAAACAAGGGCAATGCGCGTGCCGTTTTGCAAACGCTCTATCAGTGCAGGCACGCGCTGGCGTTCATTATGCTCGTGCAGGGCTTCCGTGCGGGCGGAAATGCTGTTTTCGGAAAGCAGGCGGGCTGTGGTGCGGGTATCCTCACACAACACCAGATCAGCTTCCGCCAGCGCTTGTGCCGCGCGGGGGCTGAAATCTCCCAGATTACCGATGGGCGTTGCCACCAGAGTCAGGCTGAACGCACGCGGGGCATGACTTGAGGCTTTTCCTTCGCTATGGAGGAGACTGTCCCGGTCGCACTGTGCCTCAGACCGGTTGTTTTCGGAGGACGAACTGGATGATGACACGCGCCTATTCTTTCCTGTCTGGAGCACCCACGGGTGGTCTGACGGCAAACCGCGCGGCGCGCAAGGCCGGAATGGCTGTTTTGGGCACAGTGGGGCTTATGCTGGCAGGCTGCGCGGATCAGTCTGGCTCGGCAGGATCGGGCGCGCAGGCTCCAAAAGCAAGCCATAAGGTTGGTGTATTGCTGCCGTTGACCGGCCCTAACGCAGGTCTGGGGCGTGAACTGCTTTCCGGCGCTGCCCTGGCGCTGACTGACACGCCTGCGGCTACAACCGGTTCCACGCCTGCTCCGGCTGAGGGTGCTCCCACCATGGATGTGCACGATACTGCAGGCGCAGGCGGCGCTGCCGCTGCGGCTTCTGCAGCGCTGGCCGCAGGGGATGGCATTCTGCTTGGCCCGCTTACGGCGGGTGATACGGCTGCGGCGGCGCCTGCTGCCCAGAATGCGGGCGTGCCCGTGTTGGCTTTTACCAGTGATGTCTCCCAGGCCCGTGCAGGCGTATGGGTCATGGGCATTACGCCGGAAGATCAGGTGGAGCGGCTTGTCGCACTCGCCCGCAAGGAAGGGCGTCATCGTTTTGCGGCATTGCTGCCGGATAATCCGCTAGGGCACGCGTTGGGGAATGGTCTTGTCACCGCGTGTCAGGATCAGGGGCTGAATGCGCCCGCCATTCTGTATCACACAGGAAGCGTGGACAGCATTACACAGAAAATGCGTCAGCTTTCCTCTTATGACAGCCGTCTTTCCGAGGCACAGGCCGCATCAGGCACCACACCGCCTGCTACCGGTGCCCCTCCCGCAGATGCCGTGGCAGATGCGGAAAAACCTTTGCCATCTGATCTCGCTGCTGCGCTTAAACCGGAAAATGGTGCGGCGACCACGCCAGCGTCATCCGCAACGGCAGGTGCGTTTTCTCCGCCGCCCTTTGATGCCCTGCTGCTGGGTGACACGGGCCTTGGGCTGAAGAACATCATTACCGCCCTGAATGACAGTCAGGTCTCCGCCAGTAATGTGCGCATCATGGGGCCGGGGCTGTGGTCTGCTTTTGCAACAAAGCTGGGTGCCCTGAAAGGCGCGTGGTACGCTGCGCCAGATCCGTCATCACGGCAGAGTTTTGCGAGCCGTTTTCTGGCGCGGAATCACCATATGCCGCGGCCTCTGGCTGATTTGTCGTATGACGCCGCCATGGTGGCCAAAACCGTCTCTCAGGTTGCCCCATCGGGCTACCCCGCAGATGTGCTGACACGGCCGGAAGGGTTTGCTGGGGTGGATGGTCCGTTCACCTTGCAGCCCAATGGACGGACGCGCCGTGCGTTGGGTGTGTTTGAAGTGATTGGCAATGGCAGCGGCGCCAAGCTGATTGCACCTTCCAGCCTGAAAACGGATGTTTCCGGCTAGGGCTTGCGTAAAAGTCAGGCAGAGATTGCTTCTGGCAGAATGAAAAAAGGCGCTTCCTTATCGGGAGCGCCTTTTTCGTTTCCAGCAAGAGGGAGGGAGCGTTACCGCCCAGCTTTCCGCTTCTGTTTAACCATTTGTTCCAAGGTGTGGGTCACTTCCTGCACAACGCCGTCCCACGCGCGGGGAGCTTTTTGACGAATAATGCGCAGTTCCGGATACCACGGGCTGGTTGTCTGATTATGGAGCCACCGCCAGCAATTATCATAGCGGTCCATCATCAGCACGGGTTTGCCGAGCGCACCCGCAAGATGCACGCAGGAGGTATCCACCGACACCACAACATCCAGTGACATGATAAGCGCTGCTGTATCATCCATGCTGTGCAGATCATCTGTCGGATCATACAGAACCATATTTTCCGGCGGGTCCATCATCTGCTCTGCGTAGGGGCCTTTTTGCAGGCTGATAAGGTTGATGCCGCGCACAGAGGCAAGTGGCGCCAAGGTGCTCAGGTTCATGGATCGGCGGCGGTCCACCATGTAGGGGCCCACCAGATTGGGGCGCGGGGCACCGCCCCATACCAGCCCGACATTCAGTTTGCGGTTACGTGGCATAAACCCGGAAAAATATCTCACCTTGTCCGGATCAGCTTTCAGATACGGGACGGCAGCGCCCATAGCATCTTCCGTGGCGGCAAAAACGCGGGGCAGGCTGATGAAGGGGCAATGCCAGTCGTACTCCGGCGTGGAGCCACCAACCTGCACTTCCAACGCTCCGGTTACGCGACGGCACAGATCTCCGAGCGTGTCGGGCACCCACAAGTGAGGAATAGCGCCCCGCCGGGCCAGAGGTTCGATGTAGCGCAGATACATTAATGTATCGCCCAATCCCTCTTCCTGCGTGATGAGAATGCGCTTGTCTCGGATATCCGTGTTCGGCCCCAGAGAAGGCATGAGTTGTTCGGAGGGCAGGCTGGTATGGCCGGGTAGCTTGAAGCGCCATTCATGTTCGGCCCATCCTTGGGCATAACGGCCAGCCTTAAGCAGCGTAATGGAGTGGTTCAGGCGGATTTGCGCATTGGTGGGGCGGTAGGTAATGGCGCGGCGGTAGAAATCCAGAGCCTCTTCCAGTTGCCCCATGCCAGAAAGAACGCACCCGATATTGGACAGCGTTCCTGCATGATCCGGATGTTCTTCCTTTACGGTGTGCAGAACATCCAGCGCTTCTTCCATATTCCCTTTTTCTGCCAGCACCATGGCCAGCAGGTTGGCGGCAAGCGTGTTGTTGGGGCGCAGGGCAACGGCCTCACGCAGAATCTCCAACGCTTCATCAAACTGGCCCATTTGCCCCAGCATGCCACCGAGAGTTTCATGCACGCGGGCATCCTTGGGCGTAAGCTTCAGGGCCTCCCGGCAGACTGGCAGCACATCTTCCCGGCGGTCCAGCGCGACCATGATCTCGCTAAGGTCCTGCAATGGATGCTGGGCCAGCGGGTTCTTGGTGGCGGTTGCGCAGAAAAGCTCCGCCGCCTTCCGGGGTTCGTACGTTCCTGCGTAACACAGGCCAAGAAGGGTCTGCACCTGCGGATCATCCAGCTTGGCGTAAGGGCGCAGAACGGCCAGCATGGGCTCGAAGCGACCGGCTTTTATCTCGCTCAGGGCGCGGCGTAGCGTGGTCTGGTCAGGGTGAGTCTGGGTGGGGGGAGAAGCTTGGCGCGTCATGGTTCTCTTATGTATCGTCCAGATGCGGTGCAGGAAAGCAAAACAGAAGCAGGTATGAAAAAACCCGGCAAAGCGTAACGCCAGCCGGGTTTTTTCAGAATAATGATGGAGGCCCTATCAGGCTGCCTTCATAACTTCTGTCAGGGAGGAGAGAACGTCTGCCGGGTCTTTCTTTTCCAACACGGCAACTTCGGCCACAAAACGTTCCTGCGCGGCTTCAAACAGTTTACGTTCACTAAAGCTGCCGTCCAGGCTGTCCACGTTGCGGCGCAGATCACGCAGTACTTCCGCAATCTGGACCAGATCACCCGAGTTGATTTTTTCCTGATAGGCTACGGCACGGCGTGCCCACATGCCTTTGCTGACATGCGGCTTACCCTTGATGATGGCCATGGCCTTGTCAACAATTTCGCGTGAGACAATCTTGCGCAAACCAGCCTTGCGGGCCTTTGTTAGCGGAATACGCAGGGTCATCTGGTTGCCGGGGAATGAAATCTGGATCACTTCCAGCTTCGTACCCGCAATTTCATCAACGCCAATACGGTCCACACGCCCTACGCCGTGGGCCGCATAGACAATGGCGTCACCTTCCTGGAAGGGGTCGTCGTCCTTGATCTTGGTTTTGGCCTGGGCTGCGGTGGTTGCTGCGGCCGTGCGTGCCATTGCATCTGTCACGCCGCCTTTGGGGGTGGTTCTGAATGTGCTCATGACCAAGGCTTATAGCATAAATTCGTGGCCCTGTCTTCCATAACGGCAGAAGGGCCCCAGTGGGGCCCAGGAGTGTTATCGCGTCGCGTTCAGGATTGGATGCCCTTGATGGTGGGCAGCGGCGGCGGAGACGCAAGGCCGGTAGGCTGCACAGCATCAATTTCAATGGTGCGGGCCATGGTTGCCATAGGCAGGGCATGGGGCGTGCTGGCGAAGGGTTCCTGAAGATCGTTCGCACTTTTGTCCAGCACCAGAAAGAGCATACCCACAAGGGAGGAACCCAGTGGCGTAATCCATTCAAGCGTCTGAACCATGGAGATGGGCAGGATGATGCAGAAAATGTTCACCAGTGCACGTGGCAGGGCGGAAAACTGCATGGGAAGAGGCGTGTTGCGAATACGTTCCAGACCACCCTGTGCATTGGCGAGATCAGACAGAATGCGGTCTATCTGGCCATGCACGGCACCATCAATGCCTTTCTTGGTGACTTCCTCGGTCACGCCCAGCCCCAACTGATAGAGAATGGCGTTGGGCTGATTGCGCCAGCCTTCAATGCCCTTGGCCATGTTGGGTGGCAGCAGACGTTTGACATCGGCTGAAACATCCACATTCCCCAAAGCGCCGCGCAGGGCATGGGGGTAGGCGGCAATGCCGAACATCAGATCAGGCCGGTCTCCTAACAATGTGCCAGCCTGACGGCTAAAAGAGCGGCAGTTGTTGGTAATAGACCCCCACAGGGTACGGGCTTCCCACCACCGGGCGTAAGCACTGTTGCTGCGGAATCCCATGAAAAGGGCAAGGGCCGAACCAATCAGGGATGTGGGAAGGCTTGGAAGTTCCATCCATTCCTGATGGAACACCTGAAACAGGATAACCACGACACAATCCCATGCAGCCATGAGGAGGAAAACCCCCAGGATCTCTTTGCTGATAATCCGCAAGCCGATCCTTTGGTCAACGATCATCCAGATAGTCTCCGTTATGGTTGGTATGGTTCAGGGAAGACACAGTAACTAGGAAGGACGCTTACGGTTTCCTGCCTGATGGCGTGCATTCTGTCCATGTTACAGGTTTGTCATGCGTCCGGCAGCATTCAGGTCCTCGTTACTTTGCGGGCAAGTAAGGACGCGATGTGACCAGATTTTCCGCTCTTCCGCTACTGTGAAAAAGGCTGCAATGGCTCTTCTGTTTGGGGCAGGCGGCGGAACGGTGTTGACGGAACCGCCTGCACCATTGACCATGATGTGACGGTTCAGATGGCGAGCAGAAAGGAAAAAGCAGGGTGCCTAATACAGTAAAGACGCGGTCGGAGCATGTATGCCACGGAGGGCGTGTTGGCTTCTATACGCATCAGTCAGACGTGTTGGGGCTGGAAGCGCGTTTTGCCGTCTTTTTGCCGCCGGGAGCAGATGCCCATAACCCCGTGCCCGTTGTATATGTGCTGGCTGGCCTGACCTGCACGGAAGAGACATTTTTTATCAAGGCGGATGCGCTGGCGGAGGCTGCCCGGTTAGGAATTGCTCTTGTGGCAACGGATACGTCGCCGCGTGGGGCAGGCGTTGAGGGAGAAGACGCCGACTGGGATTTTGGTACAGGTGCCGGGTTCTATCTGGATGCCACGCAGGACCCGTGGCGCAAGCATTACAAAATGGGAAGCTATATTTCTGAGGAACTCCCCCGTCTGGCAGAAGCGCATTTTCCGCTGGATGGTACGCGACGTGGCATTACGGGACATTCCATGGGGGGGCATGGCGCGCTTGTGCATGGGTTGCGCGCTCCCCAGTTCTGGAAATCCGTTTCAGCTTTTGCTCCGATTGTGCATCCCACCGTGGTGCCTTGGGGGGTAAAGGCCTTTACCAACTATCTCGGACCAGATCAGGCGACGTGGCGTGCCTATGATGCGGTATGCCTGTTGGAAGATGGCCATAGCCACCCGTCTCCGTTGCTGGTGGATCAGGGAAAGGCCGATCAGTTTCTGGAGCGTGAACTTCAGCCGTGGCATCTGGCAACCGCCGCGCATAATGCCGGACAGGCGCTCACGCTCCGCGAGTACGAAGGGTATGATCACTCATACTGGTTTGTGCAGAGCTTTGCGGCAGATCATGTACGCCACCACGCGGCCATTCTGAAAGCCTGACAGTAAAGCGATGCTTTGTTGAAAACAGTCAGGCATGGCTGCGCGTTTTATGCTCTGGAAGGGTTGTGCACCATGCCTGCCAGAGCGCCCAGCCATTTCAGATATTCTGTAAGGAGCAGCCGCAGGGTATCGCCCTTGAAGGGATGCTCCAGCGCCGGGGGTTTGACGGGATAGGCATACAGGGTCACGCCCGGCAGGGTGCGGCCCAGTTCCAGCATGGCGCGGCGCATGTGGTAGCCAGCAGTCACCACTGTCAGGGTGTAGATATGATTATCCGCAACCCATGCGGCGGTCTCGGCGGCGTTTTCAATGGTTGAACGCGCCTGATATCCCAAGGTGATACGGTCCTTCAGGCTGGCAGGCATGGGGGGCAGAAGATCGTTGCGTCCCGCCTGCGGGTCCACGCCGGAGATAAGCAGTTTTTCAGCCTGATTTTGTCTGAGCAACCGCAAAGACATGTCTATTCTGCCCTGCCCACCCGTAAGGGCTACAATGCCATCTGTGTGCGGAACAGTCTGGGCGGATTGGAGCGCATCATAAACAAACCAGCCGAACGTCCCCCCCAGACAGATGAACAGCAGTAACCCAAGCCTGACCGCACTGCGGAGCATGCGGCTTGGGCGGGAGCGTCGATAGTGTGCGGGTTGCTGCCGGGCCGGAGTGCTTTTCATGGCATACGGCGGAGCCAGATGCGGACCATGATCTGTGTTGTCATCCAGCCGATAAAGGCGGCAACAAACGGGAGCCCCGCAAGGCCGATCAGCAGATCATGCGGCAACATGTCCGGGAGGGAACGCCAGTCTGGCATGGTCATGCTGGTGGTTTGAAGCGAGGAAACAGCAAACGGAGCTGCCATTCTGAACAGGAAAACAAGCGGCGCGATGGCGAGAAGCGTTCCTAGAATAGCCCCGCCCAGAGCAAGGCCGCCGGTGCGTCCGGCAAAGCGACCGGCAATGTAGCTGTCTGTGGCGCCCAGCCCGTGCAGGATTTCAATAATGTCCCGTCGGGTGGAAAGGCCCGTGCGGGTTGCAAGCCCCGTAATCATGGCGGCAATACCTCCTACGGTGGCAAGCGCCAGTGCCGCGCAGGCCAGCAGACTATCCGCCAGCGCACGGAGCCGCGTGCTCCACTCGGCATTATGCTCAACAAATGTGCCGGGCACCTGTGTGTTGAGGGTCTGTTCCAGATCAGCCGGAGGTTCTGCCCCTTTGGGGAGACGCACTTCGATAACGGCAGGAAGAGGGAGCGCGCTGTTGCTGGCGTCCCCCAGCCATGGTGTGAGCAGATGCGCCAGTTCTTCCTTGCTCAGCCTGTGAACCTGTGTCCCCGGCGGGAGGTCTGAAAGGCGCGCAAGGACGGCATCGGCGCGTGTTTGCGCGGAGGTGGACGTAACGGAGGACGACCCGGCGGCTGTTTTCTGGGGCGAGGTTGCCGTGGCGGGAGCCGGTTGATCCGGGGCAGAAACCTGAATGGTGAGCAACTGTGCCGCCCCTCCGGCCCAGCGGGCGGACAGCGCGCGGGCGCCAGTGGCACCGGTGAGGGTGAGAGCAGCGAGAAAACTCATCATGGCCACAAGAATGAACAGGCTTCTGTCCGGCAACGCTTCAGAAAGGGAGAGGCCATCCTTGCGGCCGGAAAACGGGAGCGCCATGGGTCAGTCTCCCTCACGCACAAGTCGGCCACGTTCCAGATAGAGCGAAGGCTGGGGCAGGCGGCGGATCAGCGCCTCATTGTGGGTGGCGACAATTACCGTTGTGCCCATGCTGCTAAGCTCGCCAAACAGGTCCAGCAGTTTGTGCGCCTGAGTTTCTTCCAATGCATTGGTTGGCTCATCTGCCAGAACCAGACCGGGGCGGTGAACAATGGCGCGGGCAATGGCCGTTCGCTGCTGCTCTCCGCCCGAGAGGCGGGAAGCCCGTACGTTCACACGCTCTCCCAAACCGACCCATTTCAGGATGGCATGCACTTCATCCGTGATCTCATCTTCCGGGCGGTGTTGAAGGCGGAGGGGCAGGGCGACATTATCCGCCACGGATAAATCCGGCATCAGTCTGTAATTTTGATGCACCATGCCGATTCGCTGGCGCAGGCGCATCAATGTGGCCCGTGGGGCATCCGCCGTGACGCTCTTGTTCAGGATATCCATGCTGCCATCGGTAGGCAGGCTTTCCACATGCAGCAGGCTGAGCAGGCTGGTCTTTCCGGCGCCAGACGGGCCAAGCAGCCAGCG
Source organism: Acetobacter senegalensis (assembly GCF_001580995.1). Classification (GTDB taxonomy): domain Bacteria; phylum Pseudomonadota; class Alphaproteobacteria; order Acetobacterales; family Acetobacteraceae; genus Acetobacter; species Acetobacter senegalensis. The sequence continues at coordinate 48,224 of NZ_LHZU01000143.1, read as the reverse complement.
AAAGCCGCCCTGTGGCACCGAAAAGGACAGGCCGGAGAGAACCGGAGTGCCATTTTTGCGTTCCCGCCGCCATGAAACGTTTTGCAGACGGATCATGAGAGAAAGACGTGTTGGGCGCTGCGGCGCGGCGTGATCTGGGCGACGTGATGCATGGTCTGATAGTAGCGGAGAGCAGCCTGCACTGTCGATGATAAGCCGCAAAGGGAGTGGCCCAGACTGTTTTAACGGCGATTGTGCAAAATCCCCTCTGGCATGGTGGGCTGCCTCTTGTATTAAAGAGGGTGCTTGAAAAGCTGCTTTTCAGGCGGATGCGTTCGGTATCGGCTGAACAACGCGTGCCATGACAGCTACGGCAGGACAGAGAATACTGATGAGAATAGTTTGCCCCTCATGTGGCGTTGCCTATCAGGTGCCTGCGGCTCTCCTGGCCAAGCGGCACACGCTGAAATGCTCTGCCTGCGGGGTAAAATGGCGCGTGGAGCTTCCGGTGGAAGAAGCAGCGCCCCCACCAGCACCTTCCGTTGAGCAGAACGCTGTTACCGCACGTGCGCCAGCCCCCCCGCCGGAGGGTGGCCTCACACCGCCGAAGCCGGACGTGCCCGCTCCTGAGGCTGCTCCCCCAGTATCCTCACCTCAGCCCGTGCCAGAGTCTGAGGCAGTTCCTTCCGCACCAACAGAGGCAGCGGTCACGGAAGCACCAGCACCGTCTTCTGCGGAAGCCTTTGAAAAACTTTTTGGAACGCCAGCCTCGTCGGGGGCTGCTCCCTCCCAGCCAGCGGAACCTGTTGAGCGGGAAGAGGCTGGAGCCGAAGAGCCCGAACCCGCAGAACAGCATTTCGCGAGCCAAACCGAGGCTGATGAGTCTGTAAAACAGGGTGAAGATGCCTCACTTGCCCACCCGCCCGAGCCGGAGAAGAGTGAGCCCGCCCTTCAGGACGGTGCCGCGTCTCCAGTTGAGGCGCAGGTGGAAGAAAAGGAGGAGCCGTCAGCACAGCCGGTTTCTTCTGTTGCCTCGCCTTGGCCTGCTCCAGCGTGGGGGAAACCCCAGACTGAGAAAAAAGTGTTCGTTGAGGAAAAACCGGAAGCAAAGAAACCCGATGTTCCTTTGCCCGCGGAGGAGCAGGTTTCTCAGTCTCTGCCGGAAGCTCCCCAGTCTGAGGCTATCAGACCAGAAACGTCTGAAAGCGTAGAGCAGGTTGCTCCTGTCGCGTCGCCTGCGCCGGAAGCTCCATCAGGTCCGGTTTCCTCGGAAACTGCTGCCAATGAAGAAATCGCCGGAGGGGAAGCTGCTGGTGAGCGGGTTGTTGAAGAGCAGACGACCGCAGAGCCGCAGGTCGAAACAGCTACCGCGCAGACGCAGCCAGAACAGACTGTGCGCGAACCTGAAAGCGCCACCCAGCAGCATACTCACAAGCTCCAGGCAGGTATGTCTTCCGCTTATCAGCAGGTTCTGGCAACCGGAGCCGGGCTGGCCGAGCGCGTAGGCACTAAGGGCAACCTGCGAGACATGATGACGCAGGATATATTCTGGCGCCGGGCGTGGATTGGCAGCTTTATTCTGGCAATTGTGGTCTTGGTGGCAGGTTGGCACTGGTGGGGTGCTATTGTGCACGCGTGGCCTGCAGCAGGCCGGCTACACCAGCCCGGTTAAGCCAAACTTCAAAATGCCGAACAGGGGGCTGGTGAGCAGGCTGACGCCAGACCCCGCTGGCCGATTTTCGGCGGCCAGCCTTTACTGCTGGATATGGGATTAACCAGCAGGAGAAAGGGTTAAATGCTTTTACCGGCCAGCGTGGCGAGTGTGGCGCCAGCGGCGGCAAGGCCCATCAGCAGGATACCATCCCAAATCAGACCACTAGCCGTCAGATCATGCCCGGCGACAACAATATGCTGCGGAATGGCGGCCGCAACGTTGGTAATGGCGTCTTTTGCCTGCGGATCGGCGGCCACGGCTGCGTGAGAAAGCGCACCCACCAGTGCAGGCAGAACTTTCCAGAGCACTCCCGCAATCAGAAGCAGGGGAGCAAAAAGCTCGGCCAATTGCTGGATGAAATAGAACGCGAAATAGCAGACAGACCAGATGCCGGTGCGCACCAGCCGGAATGCCAGAGGAGAGCCATCCGCAGCGCGGGAGGAAAACGCCAGAGGACGAGCGTAATTGGCGTTAGGGGGTTGATCCATGGTCTGTATCGTTCCTTCGGGCCTAGTAAAGCGTGCTTCTGCATCAACCTGAACCCGCAGGCGCGCAGATGTGATGGCGCGAACTATACACCACCCTGCGTTCTGGTCACACCGCTGCGGCAATAAAGACAGTGGAGCGTGTTTTTCCTGCTACGCCGTTGTGTGGGAGGGCGTGATACCCGGCGTGCCCAAAGGATGGTAACGCATTCGCGAGCAGACGGACCTGCGCGCAATTTGTTAAGGGAAAACAGGACCATGGCAACATCTGTCGTAACGGAAGATAACCATATCGATCGGGATATAACCATCAGCAACAGCAGGCGGCGCGCGCAGGACGCACGCTGAAATAAACCAAAGGAGATTTTCTGGCTGAGTGAGCCTGAAGCGGAGCAGGAATGAATTTTTTGTCGTGTACAATCTGGCTTGTTGGGGTGGGGGGCGCTGAATGTGACCACCTCGTAGCCCAGTTCAGCCAGCGTGGCTTCAAGGTTCAGGTGTTTCCCGATGGGAAAGCGGCTTTTGGCGCGTTTGACGGGTCTCTGCCAGACATGCTGGTGGTTGCGGCTTCCTTGTCGGATATGTCTGCCAGCCAGCTTTGCCAGCGTTTGCGCCTTAATTCCGTAACGCGGGGTATTCCCGTTGTCGTGCTGACACAGGCTGCGGATGCCGTGGTGGAGCATGAAGTTCTGGGGCGGGGAGCTGATGCGTGCTTCCCCCTGAAGGGCGATCCTGCGTTTCTGATGTTCCGCATCTGCGCGCTGCTGCGGGATTACGACGAGGAGACGCCTACACGGGATAATGCCGTTTTCCGTCAACCATCCGTGGCGGTGGTGACGGCTCCGGGAGGCGCATTATGGTCCTGGCGCGGCGGGGGGCAAGGTGGCGTTCCTTTGCTGGTGGAACTGCTTCAGCAGGACGGCGAATCCGTAAAACTGATTGATGATCCGGATCGGCTGGATTTTTCGGCTTACCCTGTGGGCTCGCACCCATCTGACTGTGTGGTGGTTGATCTGGGGTGCCCGCTTTTTGATGGGCTGGCGTTGGCCCGTACACTTGTGGCCATGCGGCGGCGGAACCGGCAATGCATTCGGGTGCTTGGGATGGCGGAGCGGGGGCAGGTTTCCAGCCATCTGGCGGTCATTGCTTTCGGGGCGGGGATTGATGATCTGGTGGATGCCGATATTTCGCCTGATCTGCTGATGGCACGGATTGGCAGCCTTGTGCGCCGCAAGATCCTGCAAGATGAAATGCGCAGGGAAGAAGCGCATATTGAAAGCGCGCGCGCCCGTATGGCGCTGGCCGATGCCCTCAGGCGGGTGAATGCTGATCTTGCCGCAGCCAACAGGAAATTGATCGAGGCACAGGCAAAACTGGTGCAATCGGCCAAAATGGCATCGCTGGGGGAATTGGCAGCAGGGATCGCGCATGAATTCAACAATCCGCTTGCTTTTGTTCTGGCGCATGAAGGCACGGTAAACCGCAGCATTACACGCGCCATGCAGGCCGTGCGGGAAGGAGACATGCAGGCGGCGGAGAGCGCACTGGCCAAAAGTCAGGAACGGCTGGCGTCTTCCTTTGTCGGGCTATCCCGCATGCGCGATCTGGTGGCCAGCCTCAGGCGGTTTTCAAGATTGGAGGAAGGGGAATTCACCCGGCTTGATGTGCCAGAGGCACTGGCCATGGTGTTGATGCTGCTTGCCCCTAAACTCGGGCAGGAGATCCGCGTTGTCTGCCATCTGGATGCGCCGCCAGAACTGTTCTGTCAGGCGGCACTGGTTAATCAGGTGGTCATGAATATTGTGAGTAATGCAGCAGACGCCATTTTGGAAAAGCGTCGTGAAAACAAGGAGGCTTCTCCTCACGTGGCTGAAGAAGACAGCATTGAGATCAGTTCCTGTCTTGAGCCACGCAACGGAGAGGAAGAGGGGCAGGATTACGTGATCCGTATCAGTGATACCGGGCCGGGCGTGCCGGAAAATTTGCAGGAACGGATATTTGAACCTTTTTTTACAACAAAACCTGTAGGCTCAGGGACCGGGCTTGGACTGGCCACCGCTTATGGCGTTGTGCAGGCTCATGGTGGGAGTATTGTTGTGACGAACGCGCAGGAAAAAGGTGGTGCCTGCTTCACATTGCGGGTGCCCTACAGGGCTGTGGAGGAGAGGCGGAGTGATTACGCTGCCTGAACCAGACCGGAAAGCCGTTGTTCTGGTTGTAGATGACGAGCTTGAAATTCTTGTCGCGCTGGCTGATCTGCTGGAGGATACGTACGACGTTCTTTCAGCATCGTCGGGAGAGCAGGGACTAGCTCTGCTTCAGCAGAACCCGGATGTTGCGGTCATTATTTCTGATCAGCGCATGCCTCACATGACGGGTGACGCCTTTCTGGCGCGCGCCCGCATGGTTTCGTCGGCAGGCGCTATCCTGCTGACGGGATATGCTGATATCTCGGCTGTGGAGGCTGCTCTCAATCAGGGCAAGATCTCGTTTTTCGCTTACAAGCCGTGGGATGATGAAACGCTGCTGTCCATGGTGGCGCAGGCGGCTGGACGGTATGAGCTTGAAAAGGAACTGGCGTGCGAGCAACGGCTGTTGCGCGGGCTTCTGGACAATCTGCCGTTCGGGTTGGCGTTCAAGGATGAGAAAGGGCGCTTTATCCGGCTGAACCAGCAGATGGCGGCGCAGTTTGGTCGTCCGGCTGAAGCCTGCATCGGGCAGAAGGAAGAGACCCTGATTGACGCCGAACGTCTGCAAAGTCTCAAAGAGGCTGAGGCAGCGCTGGCGTCTGGCGCACGCGATCAGCAGGTTCTCAGGCTCACCAGCCCGGACGGGCAGGCCCGCTGGCATGATCTCACCCGTATGAAACTGGGTGGCGCACCGGATGACGCCGGGCAACCGCGAAAAGATGAGCTGGCTGATTATTCCATCCTGATAGATCGGGATGTGACAGATCTGCTCAATCTGGAGCAGCGGCTGCGGCAGGCCCAGAAAATGCAGGCCATTGGAACGCTTGCCGGAGGTGTTGCGCATGATTTCAACAATCTGCTCACCGCCATTATGGGATCGCTTGAACTGGTGATGGATCTTGAGCCACCCAAGGAGCCTGGGGTGGCGCGGTTGTTCCATAATGCAATAGAGGCCGCACGGCGCGGCGGCGCGCTGACGCAGAAACTGCTTGATTTCAGCCGTCCGCGTCATTTGTCCTGCCAGCAGGTGGAGGTGGGGCAGATCTTGCGAGATCTGCAAAGTTTCATGGTGCGTGGGCAGGTGCCTGATGACCTACAAACCGCCCTGGGCGCAAACAGTGAGGAAGCCGCCAGCCGAATTGGCTCCGTGCAGTTTGATATCCCGGATGAAGCTCTTCCGCCGGTCTGGACAGATGCAGTGCAGCTTGAACTGGCCATTTTCAATCTGTGCATCAACGCGCAGGATGCGCAGCCTGATGGTGGCACTATCAGCGTCTCCGTGCGCAAGGCTGCGCGTCTGCTCGGGCGGAGCACCACAGCCGCCGCTGGCGGTGCGTGGGTGGTGGTGCAGGTGATGGACCGCGGTGTGGGCATGACAGAGGAAATGCAGGCCCGTATTTTTGATCCGTTTTTCACCACCAAGGATATTGGGAAAGGAACAGGCCTCGGTCTTTCCATGATTTACGGCTTCATCAACCATTGCGGGGGTGAAGTCCGTGTGGAAAGCGTGCCGGGAGGGGGGACGTCCATAGAACTCTGGCTGCCAGCCATGGCGACGGATGTGAACGCGGAAGACTCGTCTTCTTCTGTCGTGACCCCACTGCCAGCACAGCAGGAACGGGCCGCTACGCTGCCGCCCGTAGGGGACGGGCGCCTCATTCTTGTGGTGGATGACGAGACAGGGGTGCGGAGTGTCACATCCGGCTTCCTGCGTCGGGCTGGCTATGAGGTTCTGGAGGCATCAAGCGGGGCGGAAGCTCTGGCCATGGTCGAGGGCAGGCCGGAAATCTCGCTGGTGGTGATGGACGTGATGATGCCGGGCATGAATGGCGATGAAGCCGCACGGCGCATTCATGTTCTGCGGCCGGATCTACGGGTTCTGTTTGTCACGGGGTATACGGATCTGGGGCTTCTGCCTGCCGGTGTAACGGTGTTGCACAAGCCTTACACGCGGGATGCGCTGCTGGGGGACGTGCGGGCAATGCTGGCAGCGTAAACTCCCCTCTTGTGCTGACGGAAGGAAAGCCTATTTCTTTCTACCATGTATAGCGATCACACAGCCTCCTCCCCGCATGATCCCGTCGGATGGCACGGGACCACTATCCTCTGTGTTCGGCGTGGCCCGGACGTTGCCATGGCAGGTGACGGTCAGGTGACACTGGGTCAGACCGTCATCAAGGGCAATGCGCGCAAGGTGCGCCGCATTGGCCCGTCCGGGTCCATTCTGGCAGGTTTTGCCGGAGCCACGGCGGATGCCTTCACCCTGCTTGAACGGCTTGAAGCCAAGCTTGAACGCTACCCCAACCAGCTTGAGCGGGCCTGTGTGGAACTGGCCAAGGATTGGCGGACAGACCGTTATCTGCGCCGGCTGGAAGCCATGATGGCCGTGGCGGATGCTGAACATTCCTACACCCTGACCGGGAACGGTGATGTGTTGGAGCCGGAAGATGGCATTATCGCTATTGGGTCCGGCGGGAATTACGCCCTTTCTGCTGCCCGTGCGTTGTTGACCGTAGACGGGCTGGATGCGGAGGAAATAGTGCGCCGCTCCATGAAAATTGCCGGGGACATCTGCGTTTACACCAATCATTCCGTCAGGGTGGAAACGCTTTCTGCCAGCTCGGCAACCGGGAAGGGAGAAGCGTGATGGAAGCACCAACCTTTTCCCCCAGAGAAATTGTCTCGGAACTTGATCGGTTTATCGTAGGGCAGGGTGACGCCAAGCGGGCCGTGGCCATTGCCATGCGTAACCGCTGGCGGCGTGCGCAGCTGGGTGAAGGACTGCGCGAGGAAGTTGTGCCCAAGAACATCCTGATGATTGGCCCGACCGGGTGCGGTAAAACCGAGATTGCCCGCAGGCTGGCCAAACTGGCGCAGGCTCCCTTCCTGAAAGTGGAAGCCACCAAGTTTACGGAAGTGGGTTATGTGGGCCGCGATGTGGATAGCATTGTGCGTGATCTGGTGGAGGCCTCCATCACCATGCTGCGCGATGTCAGGCGGCGTGATGTGAAGGTGAAGGCCGAGCAGGCGGCGGAAGACCGGCTGGTGGACGCTCTGGTGGGACAGAGTGCTGCGGCTGAGACCAAAAACAAGTTTCGTACCATGCTGCGCAATGGCGACCTTGAAGACAAAGAGGTTGATATTGCCGTGGTTGAAGCGCCGCCGCAGGGTGGGGGCGAAATGCCCGGCGTGATGCCCGGAAATGTCATCAATTTTGGCGAGATGATGAAAGGCTTCATGAACCGCACACCCCAGCAGCGTCGCCTGAAGGTTGCCGCCGCGCGTGAGTATCTGGAGCGGGAAGAAGCAGACAAGCTGCTGGATAATGAAGCCCTGACGCGTGAAGCCGTAGCCCATGCGCAGGATAACGGCATTGTCTTTATTGATGAGATCGACAAGGTATGCGCCCGCGCGGCAGAAGGCGGCGCACGCGGGGGCGATGTCTCACGTGAAGGCGTGCAGCGTGATCTGCTGCCGCTGATTGAAGGCACAACGGTTTCCACCAAATACGGGCCGGTGAAGACAGACCACATTCTGTTCATTGCCTCCGGTGCGTTCCATCTGGCCAAACCATCTGATCTGCTGCCGGAATTGCAGGGGCGTTTGCCCATTCGTGTGGAATTGCAGCCGCTCACCCGTGAGGATCTTCGGTCTATCCTGACCGACCCCGAACACTCTCTGCTCAAGCAATATACCGCTCTGATGGGAACGGAGGGCGTGACGCTTTCCTTCTCTGATGGAGCCGTGGATGCTCTGGCTGAACTGGCGGCGGATATTAACGAACGGGTGGAAAATATAGGCGCTCGTCGTCTGGCCACGGTTCTGGAAAAACTGCTGGAAGAAATCTCCTTCACGGCTTCTGACCGGAAGGGGGAAACCATTGTGGTGGAAGCCTCGCTTGTGAATGACAAGGTTGCACCGCTGGCCCGCAAGGGTGATCTCAGCCGGTTTATTCTGTAATGGAGGCGCCGTTCGTTCTCCCTGCGGAAGAGACCGCAGCCGAAGCCATTGACGCCATTCGTGATGAGCTGGAACTGTTTGATGACTGGATGGAGCGCTATCAGTACATCATAGAAATGGGGCGTAAATTGCCCCCATTTCCCAAGGATTGGTGTGATGATGCCCATCGGGTGCCGGGATGCCAGAGCCAGGTCTGGCTGGAGGCTAAGGAGGAAGACGGCATTCTGTATTTTGCCGGTCTTTCTGATGCCGCCATTGTCTGCGGTTTGGTGGCGCTGTTGCTGCGTGTCTATTCCGGACGCAGCCCTGAGGAAATCCTGAACACCGACCCCCAGTTTTTGCGGGATCTGGGATTGGTTCAGGCTCTGTCCACCAATCGTGGGAACGGGGTGGAAGCCATGGCGCGCGCAATCCGGTCTGCGGCGGCTCCTCAGAAAATATCTTAAATCAGCATAGGTCTTCTTCCTGCGTCTGACAGGGGCGGGCAGAAGACATTTTGGGCCTCTTTCCTGTATCTGGGCAGGAAAGAGCTTGTGGCATTGTGTCCGGGGTGCAAATTGTATCTAATGTGTAACGGACGGGGAGGCATTCTGACTGCTTTCTGCCGAAATAATGTGTGCAGGCTTATGCTGTCATGAATGTCGCGTTTCTTTATATTGCTGAACCCTACCAATGTTATCATGGTGCATCGCTGGCCTTGGCCCTGGGGGCGTATGCGGGCGTTCATGTTGTTAATTACTACAACTTTCCGGAAACTCGGGAGCATCTGAAACGGATTGGCCGTGTGATGGGCGCGCCAGAACCGGATATGAAATTTCTGGAGCGTTCCTTCCCCATAAAAATGCATGAGGCCGCAAAGCGTCTGGATCGCGTCAAACTGATGCTGCTGCGGCAAAATGCGGAAGAACTGAACCAGTATGATGCGATTGTTGCCACGGAATACACGGCAGGCTTTTTACGCAAGCTGGGCGTAACCCGGCCCAAACTGATTCTTGTGCTCCATGGGGCAGGGGACCGTCTGGTGGATGATGAAGCCCTGATGCGGGAATTTGACTTCACGTTGTTGCCTGGCCCGAAAGTTGAACAGTACAGTCTTCAGAAGAATCTGGTGCGACCGGGCCACTATGCCACGGTCGGACTACCGCGCATGGATGTCTGTGCGGCAATGCAGCAGGACACACCGGAGGGACTGTTTTCAAATCCCAGACCATTTGTGCTCTATAATGCCCATTGCAAGCGGAAGCTTTCCTCGCTGCCACGCTTCATGCCTGCCTTGTTCAAGGGGTTTAAGGGGCAGTCACGTTATAATCTGGTTGTGGCGCCGCATATCAAGACCTTTCATAAAAGCCTTGGTATGAAAACCCGTTTCATGAAGCGGTATAATGCCCCGACCATTCATGTTGATACGCAATCCGACCGCCTGATTGACATGACCTATACCGCCCACGCGGATATCTATGTGGGGGATGTCAGCAGTCAGGTTTACGAATTTCTGGTGAAGCCCCGCCCCTGCGTGTTTTTGAACACAACCGGTGTTGAGTGGCGGAACAATCCGCATTTTCTGCACTGGAATCTGGGCGAAGTGGTTGATCGACCCGAAGAGGTAATGCCTGCCATCATGCGGGCGCAAGAGGTTCATTCCCGTTATCGTCCCTTACAGGAAAAGCTTGTGAAGGACTCTCTGGGAGATCCGGTTCTGGGGGCATCAAAGCGAGGGGCAGCGGCCATCATACGCTTTATGAAATAGACGCAGCTTAATCTCTGAATATGCTGTGTCGTTCTGTTCTTGTGCCTGGATGTTTCAGGGTATTGTTTTTCTAAAAATATAAGAATTCTTTAGACGTTTTCTGGAGTTCAGATGAACAGCTTCCGGTAGCCGCCTCTATGCCGAAGAAGAGGTGGCTAGGAAAAGGCATTAAGCAACTTGGCGGGATCTAGAGCCTAGTTTTAAATTTGCCAGTATGTGGGAACATCAGGATCTTATGGCCGGAAACTACTGCGAAGAGTGGGTTCTTAGAACCAGTCACTTCAGTTCTCTGGTCAGCTTTCTTGGCTTTTCTAAAAAATTTTGAGTGGTGCGCTTACTTTTTCTTTCTGGCTTCTGATACGCATCCTTGTCACTTCATGGATAAGAAATAAAAAAGCCGGCAACCTGTTTTCAGGTGCCGGCTTTTTTGTAAGCCTGTTCCGTTCTTTGGAGGCGGGATTTAGGCGGATTTTTTCTCTGAGAGGCCTTTCAGCACATCCGCAGGACGAATGGGCTGATGGCGCAGCCGCACGCCCACGGCATTGAAGACGCCATTGGCAATGGCCGCCCCAATGGTGGTGACCCCCGGTTCCCCAAGACCCATGGGTTTTTCAGTGCTTTCCACAAACTCGATGTCGATTTCGGGTGCATCTGAAATACGCAGGGGCGTGTAGGTGTTCAGGTTCCGGTCCCGCACATTGCCGTTCACAATTTCCGTGTTTTCAAACAGCGCCATGCTCAGGCCCCACAACGCGCCGCCTTCGGTCTGGGCTGCCGCACCGTCCGGGTCCACAATGGTGCCTGCATCCAGCACTAGCCAGATTTTCTGGCAGGTAACGACGCCTGTTTTACGGTCCACATGCACCTGCACGGCACCAGCCGTCCAGGTTGGCATATTGCGTTCCTGCCCGAAGGTTGTGGCAATGCCGATGGCTGTATCAGCGGGCAACTGCACTTTGCCGTAGCCACATTTTTCCACCAGCCGCTTCAGTACGTTGGCCTGACGCGTTGCACCGCCCACGGAATTGGGCGCGCTGCCAACGTTGCGACCTTTGGCTGTCAGCAGGGAAAGGCGGAACGCCACAGGGTCCTTGCCGAGTTCGTGTGCCAGTTCATCCAGAAAGGCTTCATGCGCCCAAGGCGTCCAGCCGGAACTGACCGACCGCAGCCAGCCCGGACGGAAGGTGGCGTCAGCCAGATCATTATCCAGCGCCCGCACCCGCATGGGGCCAACATCATACCAATGGTCAGCACCTGCAATGGCGAACTGATCGTAAGGTTTGCCGTCGGCTCCTTTTTCCATGAAGGCCGCAGCCATCACGCCTGTGGGCCAGCCAGCGGAAGCATGGTGCTCCCACCCTTTGGGGCTTTTCTGGTCATCCAACGCCACGCGTACCGTCTGAATGGACGGGGAGCGGAAGGAGTCAAATAGCATGTCGTCCGAACGGGTCAGGATCAGTTTGACCGGCTTGCCACCCAGCGCCTTGGAGATGAGCGCTGCGGGTACAGCGTAGTCTCCGTTCAGGCGGCGGCCAAAGCCCCCACCCAGCAGATAGCTGCGCATGATCACCTGAGATTCCGGCACCTGCAAGGCTTTGGCAATAACCGGCAGGAACAGGGACTGCCACTGGTTGCCGCAATGGATTTCCCATTTGCCGTCCTGCAGGCGTGCCAGCGCATTCATGGGTTCAAGCTGGTAATGCAGCACGGAGGCACAGGTATATGTGCGTTCAAAAACCTGCTTGGCGGATGAGAAGGCTTCATCCACCCCGGAATCATTGAACACGCAGGACCCACCGGTTTTCTCGGCAATCTGTTTGCGGCCGTGTTCAATAATGTCCTTTTCAGACACATTGGCGGTCTTGCCCGGTGTCCAGGTGACTTTCAGCGCATCCGTCGCGCGGATGGCCGCCGGGTAGGAGGACGCCAGAACGGCAACCCAGCCGGGCACAGTATCCGACGGGTCTTCCAGAACGATGTAGCGGATATAGCCTTTGATCTTCTTGGCTTCGCTGTCATCTACAGAGACAACCTTGGAGCCATAGCGGGTTGGCGGCAGTTTGGGGCGCGCATACACCATGCCGTCCAGCTTGGCATCAATCCCGTAGATGGCGGTGCCGTCGGTCTTGGCCGGAATATCCAGCGCCTTGACGTCCTTGCCGATCAGGCGACGTTCGGAGGCCGGTTTCAGCGGCAGCTTGGCCATTTCATCAGGCGTATAGGTGCGCGTGGGGTGCGCGCGGCTGACAATATCGCCATAGGAAATGGATTTGCTGCCTGCAATCACGCGGCCATTGCGGGCGATACAACTGGCGGGCGAAACACCCATCAGCTTGGCGCCTTCTTCCACCATGACCGTACGGGCTGCCGCACCAGCCTGACGGAAGACATCCCATGTCATCCACACGGACCAGGACCCACCTGTGACCATCAGCCCCCATTTGGGGTCTGTATCCACCTGCGTGATCTTGACCTTGTCCCAGTCGGCTTCCATTTCGTCCGCGATGATCCGGGCGAGGGCGGTGCCGGTGTGCTGGCCCATTTCCGCACGGATGACGTTGACGTTCACCACGCCATCCGGTGCGATGGAGCACCAGATGGTCGGTTCAAAAGCGCCATCACCGGGGAGCCCGGCAGAAGCAGGGAAAGTCTGTGCGGCCTTGGCTTCCCGCGCGAACCCGAACAGAAAAGCGGAGCCAGCAGCCGTCAGCAAAAAGCCTCGGCGGGTTGGTCCACGTCCTGCTGCGCGATCCTGCTGTGCCGCAATGCGTTCAAGTTTACCCATTTGATGCAGTCTCCTCACGCATGGCGGCAGCGGCTTTCTTGATAGCCTTGCGAATACGGATGTACGTCATGCAGCGGCACAGGCTACCGCCCATAACGCCATCAATCTGTTCATCCGTGGGGTCCGGATAATCCTTCAGCAGGCTTGCCGCCTGCATGATCTGGCCGGACTGGCAGTAACCGCACTGAGGCACCTGAATGTCACGCCATGCTTCCTGCACGGGATGTTTGCCTTCCGGGTGCAGGCCTTCAATGGTGGTTACTTCAGCACCTTCAATTGAGCTGACAGGGGTGATGCAGGAGCGCGTGGCGCGCCCGCCCACATGCACCGTGCACGCACCGCACTGGCCTACACCGCACCCGAACTTGGTGCCGGTCTGGTCCAGTTCGTCCCGCAGTGCCCACAGAAGGGGGGTATCATCTGGCACATCGACGGATACGTCACGGCCATTGAGTTTGAACTTAATCATGTCTGGCTCCGTGTGCCGTCTCAGTGAGAAGAATTGACAGGAATGGTCTTGACGGTCTCGCGCACTTCAGCGGCTTTCTTCTCAAGGTCTGTCCACGGCGGCAGGGTGGTGCGTGTGCGGCGCAGATAGGCTGCAATACGCGCCATGTCGGCATCGGACAGGGCATTGTAGAAACTGGGCATGGCAATGCCGGACTGGCCTTCTTCAGCCGTAAGGCCGCGCAGCATCACCTGGAAGAGGTTTGTCGGCTCGTCCAGCCACAGGGCGTTGTTGAGCGCCAGATCCGGGCGACCAAGCACAGGGGAAGGGGCCGCATTGTAATGGCAGGCCGCGCAGGCGCCCTGATACAGTTTGGCGTCCGGGTCCACATTCGGGCCGATCAGATCAATCTTGGATTGCTCCATGGCACGGGCAAGGGCGGCCTTGTCATGCTTCTCGCGTTCCGCAGCGTGATCCACATCCGCATAATAATGGGCAATGGCGTGCACATCATATTCCGGAACCTGAGACAGGAAGCGGTGCGGTACAGGAGACATGGGGCCACCGGCAGGACCGTGCAGCGGGGCCACGCCAAAGCGCAGATACTGATACAGTTCGTCTTCGGTCCAGGTGGTGGGGGTGGGGTTCTTGTCGTTCAGCGGAGGGGCAATCCATCCATCCACAACCGCGCCATCATACATGGAGCCCTTCTTTTCGGCCCCCATGAAGTTACGGGGTGTATGGCACGCGCCACAGTGGGCATTGCCTTCCGCCAGATAGGCCCCACGGTTCCACAAGGCATCATGGCTTGGGTCAGGCTTGTATATGCCGGGGGTGAAGAACAGCAGTTTCCAGGCTGCCTGACCAATGCGTAGGCTGAGGGGGAAAGGCAGTTCATTCGGACGCCGCGCCATATGTACGGCCGGGCGGGTCATGAGATAGGCGTACAGATCAGAAATGTCCTGATCCGTCATTTTGGTGAAGTGATCATACGGGAAAGCCGGGATCAGATGCACACCCTTGCGGGAGACGCCCAGACGCATGGCGCGACGAAGTGCTTCTTCTGACCAGCGGCCAATCCCCATTTCCGGGTCCGGCGTGATGTTGGAGGAATAGATGGCCCCGAACGGGGTTTCCATCTTGTAGTCACCCGCCAGTTCCGGGCCACCGCCCATGTCTGTGCGGGTGTGACATTCCGCGCAATAACCTTCAGCCGCAACAATGCGGCCGCGTTCAATCTGCTCCGCCGAGAAGCTGCTCGCCGCCGGTGGATCAATTGTGGCGATAGGCGGGTACCACGCATAATACAGGAAGCCGAGTCCACCCAGGACACCGGCTCCAACCACTCCGGCTAAGAGACGTTTGATCACTCTACCCCCAATCCAGTAAAGACAGCGCCCGCCATACGCAGAAAGACCGCCACAGCAGTCTTCCCTCCCTGACGTTGGCAGGCGGCAGTCTAAAGGCCCGTTATTTCTTAAAGATAAGGCTTATCTTGAATTGAGTAGCAAATAAACGCATAGGTTCGGCTCTCGCGCGCCAAAAAATGAATAAGATTTATTTGGATCACGAGAATGTTAGAAGAAACCGCTGATTTTCGCAGTATCTATATTTTAACGTATATAGACAAGGCCAATTTTGCATGAAAGCCATGCAGTCAAGGCTTGTGACATTACGCCGTTTTATTGTGTTGGGGACCGGGAGATGCTTCTCCTGAAAAGCGCTGGAGCCTTTCAGGAGAAGGGGTTTTGTTATGACAAGCCCAGATTTTTCAGGGTGTGGCGCACGCCGTGCTCACGCATGCTGGTGCGCAGAGCCACCACATCTTTTGTAAAGGCGGGGTAAGCATCCAGCCCCCATCCGGCAAAGACCGGCATCCGCAGGCCTGCGGCCAGATCACTCTCCAGCGCCAGAGCCTTTGCCGCATCAGGCAGTCCGGGTTCAGACAGCCTGTAGGATTTGTGGCTTTCCGTCTCGCCGCGCAGATATTCCAGGAAGCACGCGACGCCAAATGCCAGACGGCGGTGATCCTTGTTGGCCCCCAACACACCTTTTACTGTGTCTGTCAGGAAGACAGGCAGTTTGGATGCACTGTCTGATGCAATACGAAGAAGCTGGTCACCCACAGCCGGGTTGCGGAAGCGGTGCAGCACCTGATGGGCATAGCCTTCAAGCGAAACACCTTTGGGGGGCGTGATGAAGGGGGAGGCATCCTGTGCCAGAAACTGCTCCAGAAGTGTGACCAGAGAGGTATCACCCATTGCATCTGGCACGGTCTGATAGTCCATCAGCAGGCCGGGCAGGGCCAGCATGGAGTGAGAGGCATTGAGCATGCGCAGCTTGACCTGCTCATACGGCCCGACATCGTTGGTGAATTCTACCCCCACGGCTTCCAGTTCCGGACGGCCTGCGCAGAAATTGTCTTCCACAACCCACTGGGTGAAATCTTCCGCAAACAGAGGCATCTTGTCCGCAACGCCGCTGAGTTCGTCCAGTCGGGTAACATCTGCTGATGAAACGGATGGGGTGATGCGGTCCACCATGGTGGAGGGGAAGGTCACGTTTTCCGCAATCCATTCTCCCAGAGCAGCATCACGGGCTTTGGCGTAGGAGCAGAAGGCTGTGCGGGCAACCACACCGTTATCCCGCAGATTATCGCATGTGAGAACGGTGAAGGGGCCAACCCCGCTATCCCGGCGCAGGCGCAGGGCTTCTGTCACCAGCCCGAAGGCGGTTTCTGGCACATCCCGTTTCAGATCAGCGGCAATGGCTGGATCATCAAGCATGAAACGGCCATCGGCATCTACATAATAGCCGCCTTCTGTAATGGTCAGGCTGACAATCTTAATAGCAGGGTCAGCCAGCCGACGAATGGCCCCGGCCCGGTCTTTTGCTGCCTGCACATACTCGGTAATGGCGCCAAGCGCGCGCGTGGTATGGCCGCCATCCGTTGCAAATTCGGTAAGGGTATAAAGGCCGTTCTGTTCGGCCATAATGGCTGCGCGGCGGGTTTCACGCTCATTATCGCGTAGCCCTATGCCTACAATCGCCCAATCCTGCTGGCCGGGACGAGCCAGAACCCGATCAACATACATCGCCTGATGAGCCCGGTGAAAATTGCCAACAGCCAGATGTGCAATGCCGGGTGTGGTCTTCTGACGGTCATAAGCAGGGGTGAGAACCTGCGGCGGAAGCTGTTTGAGCGTGGCGTTGGAAAGGGGAGTCATGAAAGTGGCGTACCTCATAATGTTGTTCACGCCCAATGGGACATGAAAGGTGAAAAGAAGCGCGCAGCAAAATACTGTTTTGCGCTTCCGTGCACATGGGTCAGGCCGTGCGCGAAGGAGAAAGCGCGGAAGAAAGCACAGGGTTGCCCGGCAGGATGGCCTGCGGGGGCCATGATGAAAAGGAGAGCCCGCAGCAGGTGCCTTATGCCATGAAGGCATGGCATGCCCCCAGTGGTAGGAGGCCGGCTGATAGCGCTTTACAGGCGCGTGTGGCCTGACTGTGAATTGAGCATAACATACTCTGACTGAAAAATCCTGCGCGGAGATGACTTGAAAATGTAAGGGGCTTCCGTTAAGGGAGGCCCTTCGCACACGCGTCCGGGCTTGTGGGGCATGCCCGGCCGTGTTCTGTCGTTCTTATGGGGCGACGCGTTTTTCGAGCTTTCAGGAGTAAAGAAATGCCCAAGATGAAGACCAAATCGTCGGTCAAGAAGCGGTTCAAGATCACCGCAACCGGCAAGGTGCTCTCTGGTCCGTGCGGCAAGCGTCACGGCATGATCAAGCGCCCGCAGAAAATGAAGCGCACCAACCGCGGCGCACAGGTGATGACACCGCAGGACGGTCGTACCGTCAAGCAGTGGGCACCCTACGGGCTGGTTTGAGGAGTATCTGAGAAATGGCACGTGTAAAACGCGGTGTAACCACGCACGCCCGTCACAAGAAGGTTCTTGAACTTTCCAAGGGCTTCCGTGGTCGGTCTTCCACAAACTACCGTATTGCTCTGGAACGGCTCGAAAAGTCTCTCCAGTACGCATACCGTGACCGCCGGAACAAGAAGCGCGAATTCCGCGCTCTGTGGATCCAGCGTATCAATGCCGCCGTGCGTGAGCATGGCCTGACCTACAGCCGTTTCATCAACGGTCTGGACAAGGCTGGCATTGAAATAGACCGTAAGGTTCTGGCCGCCATCGCTTTTGATGACGCCGCAACCTTCGCTGAAATCGTGAAGAAAGCTCAGGCCGCTCTGGCTGCCTGAAATTTCGGCCGATAAAGTGTTAGAAAAGGCCGTCCAGTCTGGGCGGCCTTTTTTATTGCCAGTGATGGTTTGAACAGCGGTTGAGGTAGGGTGGCTGCACGCTGGTTGCCCCGGCTTTTGGCTGGTTTTCTGTGGGGAGGGGTTTTCTCCGCGCCGCAGAGAGAGTATCCGCCCTGTAGCGTATTTTTTCCCTCGTGCGAGGTTTCATGAGCGACGATCTTGAGATTCTGCGGCAGGATGTCCTGTCCGAACTGGCTGAGGCCGCAGACCTGCGGGCATGGGATGCCATTCGTGTCGGCACTCTTGGTAAATCAGGCCGCCTGACAACCTTGTTAAAAGCCTTGGGGAAAATGGCCCCGGATGAGCGCAAGGCGCGCGGCGTGGCGTTGAACCGCCTGCGGGATGAACTGACCCGCGCTGTTGAAGATCGCGGCAAGGCGCTGGAAGCTGCGGAGCTTGAAGCGCGTCTGGTGGCTGAACGTGTGGATGTGTCTCTACCGCCGCCGCCGGTGCAGCAGGGCTTCATTCACCCGATTGCGCGTGCGGTGGAAGAAATGACCGCCATTTTCGGGGCAATGGGTTTCAGCGTTGCGGAAGGTCCGGATATTGAAACGGACTGGCACAATTTCTCCGCACTCAACACGCCTGATCACCATCCGGCCCGCACGGATCATGATACCTTTTATCTGCCACCCGCGCCGGGGCTGGATGTCACCCGCGTTCTGCGGACCCAGACCTCTGGCGTGCAGATCCGCACCATGCTGGCGCAGAAGCCGCCTATCCGCGTGATCTGCCCGGGGCGCACTTATCGCGCAGACCATGACGCCACACATTCCCCCATGTTCCATCAGTGTGAGGGGCTTGTAGTGGGCAAAGGCATTACGCTGGGGCACCTCAAGGGCTGCCTGATCGAATTCCTGCGCGTGTTTTTTGACAAGCCGGATCTGCCTGTGCGTTTCCGTTCCTCTTATTTCCCGTTCACCGAACCTTCCATGGAAGTGGATATCGGGTGGTCCCGCCGTACAGGTGAGATTGGCGGAGGAGATGACTGGCTTGAAGTGCTTGGCTCCGGCATGGTGCATGCCCGTGTTCTGGCCAATTGCGGGCTGGACCCGCGTGAGTGGCAGGGCTTTGCCTTTGGTATGGGCATTGAACGGCTGACCATGTTGAAGAACGGCATTCCGGACCTGCGTTCGTTCTATGAAAGTGATATCCGCTGGCTGCGCCATTACGGGTCCGACCCGCTTGCGCCCGCGCTGCTGCACGAGGGGGTGTAAGCCATGAAATTCACGCTATCCTGGCTGTATGACCATCTTGAAACGTCCGCCACACTGGCTGAAATCTGCGCCAAACTGAACCAGATTGGCCTTGAGGTTGAAGGTGTTGAAAACCGTGGCGCGGCCATAGAACCGTTTCTGACCGCCCGTATTCTTGAGGCCACCCAGCATCCCAATGCAGACCGTCTTCAGGTTTGCCGTGTGGATGCTGGTCCGGGTTTGCAGGATGTGCAGGTGGTGTGCGGCGCGCCGAATGCACGTGCTGGTCTGGCTGTTATTTTCGCGCCACCGGGCACGTATGTGCCGGGGCTGGATATCACCATCAAAGCCGGTAAGATCCGTGGCGAAGCCAGCGGCGGCATGCTTTGCTCTCTGCGTGAACTGGGGCTGGGTGAAGAAAGCAACGGCATTGCCGAACTGCCTGACGATACGCTGCCCGGCCAGTCCTATGCTGATTTTGCCGGGCTGGATGATGTGGTGATTGAAATTGCCATCACGCCCAACCGGGGCGATGCCCTGAGTGTGCGGGGTATTGCACGGGACCTGGCCGCAGCAGGTTTGGGCACCTTGCGCCCCTGGCTGGCAGATACGGTGGATGGCACGTTTGACTCCCCCGTTGTGTGGGAGAACAGCTACCCGGAAGCCTGCCCATGGGTTCTCGGGCGCACCATCCGGGGTGTGAAAAACGGGCCAAGCCCTGAATGGCTGCGGCGTAAGCTGGAAAGTATTGGTCTGCGGCCCATTTCCGCGTTGGTCGATATCACCAACTATTTCTGCTTTGATCTGGGCCGTCCGCTGCACGTGTTTGACGTGAACAAGCTTGCAGGTGGCCGCCTGACGATGTGCCACGGTGAAGGTGAAACGTTCCGGGCGCTGGATGGGCAGGATTACACCGTTACGCCAGATGATTGCGTGATTGCAGACGCGAATGGCGTGCAGTCTCTGGCCGGGATCATGGGCGGCGAGGCCTCAGGCGCGGATGAAAGCACGACCGATGTGTTTGTGGAATGTGCGCTGTTCGACCCGGTGCGTATTGCGCTGAGCGCGCGCCGGGTAGGGGTCTCTTCTGATTCCAGCTACCGGTTTGAGCGTGGGGTCGATCAGGCGCTTCCCGTTGCCGCGCTGGAAGCCGCTACCCGTCTGATTATTGACGTGTGTGGTGGTGAAGCCAGCGAGGTTGTTTCTGCTGGTGACCAACCTGCGTGGCAGCGTGACGCGACGCTGCGTTTTGAACGTGTCAAAACGCTTGGTGGGCTGGATGTGCCGCCGCAGGAGAGTGTGACCTTGCTGGAAAAGCTGGGTTTTGAGGTGCAGGAGCAGACGGACGCGGCCGTGCGGGTTAGCGTGCCATCCTGGCGGAATGATATTGCCCAGAAGTCCGTTCTGGCTCAGGGCGCGGATATTGCTGCCGATGTTGCGGCCAAGGCAGCTGAAGGCGTTGACCAGATTGAAGCGGAAAGTGATCTGGTTGAAGAAATTCTGCGTCTGAAAGGGCTGGATAGTGTGCCAGCCGTTCCGTTGCCGCCGGTAAGTGTGGTGCCGGGCGTGGCGTTGACAGCCAAACAGACGCGGGCAGCACGTGCGCGGCGCATTCTGGCTGCGCGTGGTCTGGTGGAAACCGTTGGGTTCTCGTTTGTCTCGCACGAAGAAGCGTTGCGGTTTGGCGGTGCGCCAGACAGCCTGCGTCTGCTGAACCCCATTGCGTCTGATCTGGACCAGATGCGGCCCACGCCGTTGGTTAATCTGGTTGCAAGCGCGCAGCGGAACAGCGCACGTGGTTGGGCGGATATCGGGCTGTTTGAAGTCGGCCCAGCTTTTTCTGAAAAAGCTCAGACGCTAGTGGCGGCTGGTGTGCGCACAGGCCATACGGCCCGTTATCCGGGGCAGGAAAGCAGTGCGGTTTCCCTATGGGCGGCCAAGGCCGATGCGCTGGAACTGCTGACGCAGCTTGGCGTAAGTGCGGATGCTTTGACAACGACGGCCGATGCACCATCCTGGTATCATCCGGGGCGCTCTGGTGTGCTGCGTCAGGGGCCAAAGAACGTGCTGGCCTATTTTGGTGAATTGCATCCATCTTTGCTTCAGGCAGAAGGCATTGATGTGCCTGTTGTCGGGTTCGAGGTGCTGATGGATGCGGTGCCCGAACCCAAGCGCCGTAAGAAATCTGCTCCGTCCCTGTCTGCCTTCCAGCCTGTAAGGCGTGACTTTGCGTTTGTTGTCGGGCGTGATGTGCCTGCCGAGGCTCTGCTGCGGGCTGTGCGTGGGGCGGATCGGAACCTGGTGGCGGGCGTCAGCCTGTTTGACGTGTATGAAGGCCCGCATGTGCCCGAAGGCCATCGGTCCATTGGTATTGAAGTCACGTTGCAGCCAGTGGACAAAAGCCTGACGGATGCGGAACTGGAAGCTGTGTCCGAGCGGATTGTGGCGGCCGTTACCAAAGCCACAGGTGCTGTGCTGCGTTAAAGGGCGTGGAGGCATACAGGCCTCCAAAAACCATACAGGCAGGGAGAGAGGGATGAGAATGCGGTGTGCAGGGGCTTTTGGCCGTAATGTCCGGCGTGTTGCTCCCCTTTCGGTGCTGGTTGGAGCCTTGTGGCTGGCCGGTCTGCCTCAGTGCATGGCCGCGGAGCGTATTACCGGGGCAGGCTCCAGTTTTGCTGCGCCTTTGTATGAGGCGTGGTCTTCTGTCTCGGAAGCCAAAACCGGCGTGCGGGTCAATTACCAGACCATCGGTTCAGGCGCGGGCCAAAATCAGGTATTGGCTGGCACGGTGGATTTTGGAGCCTCCGACGCGCCTATGGCGCCGGAGCGCTTGGAAAAAGGCAAGCTGCTACAGTTTCCCACCGCTATTGGCGGCATTGTGGTGATTGTGAATGTGCCCAGTGTGCCAGATGGTGGCCTGAAATTAACCGGCACCATTCTGGCTGGTTTGTATGACGGTACCATCACAGTCTGGAATGACCCTCGTATTGTGGCGCTGAACCCGGACCTGAAATTACCGGATCTACCGGTGGCGCCTCTGCACCGTGCTGATGGTTCAGGCACCACATATGTTTTCACAGATTATCTGAGCCGCGTGGCCCCCCAATGGAAGGAAACCATAGGGCAGGGAACGTCCGTTGCGTGGCCTATGGGCGCAGGCGCGCGCGGAAATGACGGGATAGCCTCTTACGTGCGCAATACTCGCGGCAGCGTGGGCTATGTGGAATACGCCTATGCGGAACGAAACCACCTGCCAACGGTGCAGTTGCAAAACCGCGCAGGGGAATTTGTTACGCCTTCTGCCGAGAGTTTTGCTAAGGCTGCGGATTCCGCTGAATGGGCGGATGAAACGCTGACAGCGTCCTTGTGTGATACGGATGGACAGGGCGCGTGGCCGATTGTCACCACCACCTATGCGCTGGTTCCCCGCGCCATACTGGCAAAGCCGCGCGGAGTGGCTGTCAGCCGGTTTTTCTCATGGGGATTGACGGAAGGCGAGGCGGAAAGCCGCAAGCTGGATTATGTGCCGGTTCCCGTACGTATCAGAGATGTGGTGCTGCATCGGCTAGGCAATAATTCGCCCCCCTGAACTGGTAAGGCGAGAGGGCTCTCCGATTGAAACTGGCAGGATTATCCATGGGGCCTTGGTGGTAGGGGTTTTTGCTTACCATCAGGTCTCTGGTCTGTTGGTTGCCCGTTACCGCTCCATCCAAAGCCTTTGAACTCTCAAGGGTTTGAAAGAACCTCAGGTCAGATCTTCTTATTTAATAATATCAATGAGTTCTGATGACTTTCTGAGGTTAAAAGGCGGGTTTTCCACATCTGCGTGTCAGAAGCCGGGAGACCTTCACCGCTAAGCGTGTGGGGGGCGAGGCGCTACTGGAGAATAGGTAGCGCACAAAAGGGTGGCAAAGGAAATACGTCAGCCATTGTGTGTTCGTGCTATAACAAGGTCGCGTGTGAAGAATCCTTTCCTGTCGGATGGCATGGAATGAGGGAGCGATCAGAATGAAAAAAAAGAAAAATCGTTATGCACCACTATTACGGGCGGTGAGCGTGATGGGGCTTGGGATTTGTCTCAGCACCACCCCAGCGGCCTTAGGCGCACGGGCCTGGGCTGAGGCGGTGCAGTATGGCCCGGAACTTGAAGGGTTCGCATATCCTTATCCTGTTGCGCAGTACACTTTTTCTTCTCAGCAACAGTCACTGCACATGGCCTATATGGACGTGCATCCGCAAAACCCTAACGGACGCACAGCAGTTTTGCTGCATGGCAAAAACTTTTGTGCCGCGACATGGCAGCAGACAATAGTGCAACTGGTGCAGGCAGGGTTCCGCGTTGTTGCCCCTGATCAGATTGGTTTTTGCAAATCAAGCAAGCCGCAACAGTATCAGTTCAGTTTTCAGCAACTGGCGCGTAATACGCATGATCTGCTCAGCAGCATAGGCGTTTCAAACCCCGTTCTGATTGGCCATTCCACAGGAGGAATGCTCGCGGTGCGGTACGCTCTGATGTATCCGGAGCAAACAGCACAGCTTGTACTGGTGGACCCAATAGGGTTGGAAGACTGGAAAGCCAAGGGTGTGCCATCCCTGAGCGTGGACCAATGGTATGCGCGTGAACTGGCGACAACTGAAGACACGATCCGCACTTATGAAACCCAGACTTACTATGCCGGGGAATGGCGGCCGGAGTATGAAAAATGGGTGCAGATGCTGGCGGGCATGTATCGGGGGGCTGGCAAGCAGGCCGTGGCCTGGAATTCAGCGTTGTTGTATGACATGATCTATACGCAGCCCGTGGTCTATGAGTTTGGAAAAATTGCAGTTCCTACCACGTTGATGATCGGGGCAAAGGATAATACCGCTATCGGGAAAGCCGCAGCGCCGCCAGATGTTCAGAAACAGTTGGGGCATTATCCAGAACTGGGGAAAGCTGCTGCCAAAGCTATTCCCCATGCACATCTCATCATGTTTTCAGAACTGGGGCATTCTCCCCAGATTCAGGACCCAACCGCATTCCATGAAGCGTTGTTGAAAACACTGGCACCGGCACGATAAGGCTGGATTTGAAAAATGCCGACCGCCTCATTCCCATGGTTTTGTAAATTATGAGAGCGAGGCGTCAGCGTTTGTGATCTGTGCGTGTTATTTTGCGGGCGGGCGATGGCGTTTTTTTCCAGTGCATCCACGCGGTGCAGCAGAGTGCGATCAGAACGGCATAGACGCCGAGCAGACCGGTAAGAGCCAGCAGCATCCTTGCTGCATGTGCGGCAAGGCAGCACAGTAAAAAAGAAGTTGCCAACAGGAAAAATCCCGCTGTGCGTAAGAATGATTGATGGCGGGGCAATAAAGGCGGCGTAAAGAGTGTGGTGGCTTGGCGCGGAGTAGCAAAAGCTAACAGGCACACAGCCGCCAGCGCCAGACTGGCAATGGGCAGCAGCATCAGGATTTCTCCTTTGCCGCGCAAGCCATGCGCCATGTGGCGTAAGAAAACAGGCAGGTCAGAGAAAGTGCTGTCACGCCAACGCCAATTTGAAATGGGGTTACAGGTAGCCCGTTGAGAAGGGCCACGCCGAGGCACGCCAGAGCAGCCGTGCCCAGCAGGTCTCGCCACGCCACTGTGGCAGGACGTAAGGCGGCATATAGAAGCAGAATGGCCCATACGCAGAACACGATCTGAACTTCAATCTGGGCGCGTGTGGCCAGAGAAGGCGGCAATAGGCGGTTGGCAAGGAAAAAGCAGGCAAATGCGGTAGGAATGCCTGCTATCATGCCAACATTGACGCGCTCAACCAGCCTGAACCCGAAGCCCCGGTGACGCTGGCAACGCTTTCTGGTCCATAAATGCAGGCCGGTGGCAATAACACCAGCAAGACCCAGACCCGATAGAAAATAGAGCCAACGTGTGAAAACCGGCGCGAAATGGGCCACATGCAACCCGTAAAGGAAACGGTAAAACCCCATGATGGGCCGGGCTTCTTTGTGTTCAGCCAGGAGCGTGCCCGTCGTTCCATCATAACTGAGGGTATGGGTTTCCACCCCCACGCCAGAGGCACTGGGGGCTGCAATAGCCTGAATGACGGAAGCTGCATCTGATGGGTTGCTGATGGTCAGGCGTATCAGACGGTTGGGGGCAAAACGGTGGTTTATGTCAGCCAGAACCGGGCCGATGGGGGCCAGTGTTCCTGCTTTGCCGGAAGCTGGCCGTTCTATACCAGCGGGGTTGAAATCATGCTCCAGTGCGGAGAAGTCCTGATGGTAAAGCGTGGTCAGCCCCCACGGCATCAGCATGTTGGCAAGTGTCAGTGCGCCGGTGAAGGCAATCATCAGGTGAAATGGCAGGGCGGCCACGCCCAGCAGATTATGAGCATCCAGCCAGCTTCTCTGCCCTTTGTTGGGGCGGAATGTGAAAAAATCCAGGAAAATACGCTTATGAGCGATAATGCCGGTCAGCAGAATGAGGACAAGCGCCATGGCGGCGACAGCCGCGATCAGCCTGCCCCATGGATAAGGAAGCTGTAGTTCAAAGTGGAAACGGTAGAAAAAATCTCCTCCGCGTGTGTCACGTAATGGGGAGGGGCTGCCGGTTTGTGGATCGAGAGCATGATCCTGATAGGCATCTCCCTCCAGCCACAAGGCTTGAACATAAGGCGCACGAGCGTTTGCCGCTTCAAGATACCATGTTGGGGATTTGGCAGCATGGACGGAAAGCCATTGTATGGCCGTCTGTGTCGCCATATCCGGATTGACGGTGCTCTGAGTTCTGAGTTCAGGCCGCATCCATGTGTTGATTTCAGGACGAAAAACACTGAGTGTTCCCGCCAGTGTCATGGCCAGCAGCAGCCAGCCCATGGTCAGCCCGGACCATGTGTGCAGCCATGCCATACAGGCCCGAAAAGTGGGTTTCATGGCCGCCACCCAGCAAGAATGGCAACAGCCCCCACCATAAGACAGAAGGCAACAGTGGCTCCCCATGCGTGGACGGCGGTGCGGGTGCTGAAGCACAGTATCATCATGACAGGCCAGCAGATGAGCGCGAGCAACGTGGACAGGATAGCAGCCTCAGACCGGGACAGGGGCAGGGCAGAGGCGGCTGCAATGGCCAGCAGGGCTGAAGACGCATAACCACCGCCCACCCCGGCGATAACGCGGGCCGTAATGGCAAGAATTGCGTGTTTACGAAGGGCGAAAGACGAGATCATGGGAAAAGAAACAGTCACGCAGGACAGTGGAGAGCCTTAGAGGAAAGAGAAAAAACGGATGGGAGACGTATCAAGTCCCGCCTGCTCTGGGGCACCATGTTTGTTTTGCGACTTATTTGCAATATTTGCGTGAGGTAAAATCAGATTTCTCGCTGCTTTGTAAGATTAAGCGCAAAGGTCACCCGTGCGGCGGGATGAAAGATCGAGATAATCCAGAGAATTTGTCTTTCTGATGATCCTTATGCAGAAAGGATTTTTTTGAAACAACAAAAATGCTGTCCAGCCTCATCCCGTACTCGTCCCAATGTTGTCCGGAAGTCTATCCACAGATTCTGTGGATAACGGCAAGAGAGGGGTTTTTAGGGGGTGTCAGTCTCTCCGTTGGTCCTCAGAGGAGAATATTTTTGTGGGACGGGGAAGAGGGACCAACAAGGTGTCCCCGTGTCATCCCGTGATTATCCCAATTTTCATCCACAGATTCTGTGGATAAACCCGAAAAGCAGCGCTTTGTGAGCTTACTGGACCCACACCTGTGAGAAAAAGAGCTGGTTTACCGTCGTGTAGAAAAAATTACCCAGCCGTGGGGAAGTCAGCAGAACAGTGTCTTTCTCAATCAGCGGCGCAATGGGGGCTTGTTCCATCACCAGTTTATCGGCTTCACGCCACAGGGCTTCACTCTGCTGCGGGGTGAGGGAGACGTCTGTCTTGGCGCGGTCCATCAACGCCTGAATGCGTTTGTCACAGAAGCCGGGAATATTGATGGAACTGTCTGAATTGGGGTGGAAATTCTCGCACCCCAGCAGATCATCCAGAAAATTGGATGGAGAAGGATAGTCGGCAGACCAGTCTTTAAGGGCAATCTGCACCTTGTTGGACGTATTCTGCATGTAATTAAACGCCACGGAACTGCTGAGCGGACGCAGTGAGGCTTGATAGCCCAGGCTTTGCAGCATGTCCCGTACCCAGGTGCCCATGGCCATGTCCACACTGGTGTTGGCCGTGATCAGGGTCAATTTCTGCCCGGCGGTGCCACTTTCGCGCACAAGCTGGCGCGCTTTTTCCAGATCAGGGGCGCTCCAGCTTGGAGCGGGTGCGGCGGGAGAGGCGCCTTTGGTGTAGAAACAGAAATCTGTCGCACCCGGCAGGGAAGACGGCAGCATGCCACACAGGGGACGGGCGATGCCGGGGCCGCCATAGAAAATGACCATGGCCTTGCGGTTCAGGGCATAATTCACGGCCTGCCGGGCCTTCTGAACATTGAAGGGTGGCAGATTGACGTTCATGGGCAGAAAATACATGGCTGCATGCGGCATGACATGCGTTTGCGCCGTGTAGCGGCTGCCTAGCTCGCCCAGCCTGTCCATGGGAATGCTTCCCTCCATCCAGTCATACTGGCCGTTTTCTACCGCTGTGACAGCAGATTCGTCCGGAATGCCAAAGCTGTAGGTTATGGTGTCCGGATAGCCTTCGGGCTGGGCTTCCGCGCTCCATTCCCTGAATGCGGGATTACGGTTCAGAACAAGGGATTTGTTGGGATCATACGACGCAATGGCATACGGCCCCGTGCTGGGGATGGGCGTATTGCCGATGTCATGATCAGGCGTATCCGCTGGCATAATGACAGCGTGCGTGAAAGCCAGCTTCTGAAGGAATTCAGTATCAGGTGAGGACAGGTGGAAGGTAATGGTCCGGTGTGCCGGGTCTTCCACCACGCCGCCGCTGAGTGTGCAGGTGGCGGGTTCCTTCAGGCACAGATCAGCCCCCACGATAGCAGAATAGAATGACCCTGCGGTAGGAGAGCCTACCCGGAAGATACGGCGCATGGAGGCGACGACATCCGCAGTCGTCACAGTCCGGCCATTGGAAAAATGGATATCGGGGCGGAGGGTGAACACATAGGTCCGGCCACCGTCCTGCGGGGCAGGCAGGGTCTCCGCCAGATCCGCCACAACCGTATTGCCGTCTGGGCCGGGCACTTTTTTGAAAGTGGTCAGTCCGTCATACACGACAGCAAACAGGTTGATGTATTTGCCGGAGTAATTGATGTGCGGATCAAGCGTTCCGCCCGACGCTGCGGCGACCAACCGTAAGGTGCCCCCTCGATGCGCCGCGAGAAGGGAAGGGGATATTAGTTGCCCTTCTTCTCTCGGTTGGGGTGTCTGGGCGTGAAGGCTACCTGCCGTGAGCAGACCGAGCGCGCACCCTCCGGCCAGAAACAGGCGTTTGAACCGTGCTTCATGTCGTGGCCCGCAGCCTTTACGGCCCCTATGGGCCTTTAGGGGCATTGGTATCCACAGCAGGCGGTGCGTCCTGATCCGGCACCATGAGGTGAGAGAAATTTTTGTACACACCGCTGAGCACGTAAATGCCCAGAACAAGAGTGACAACAATAATTCCGAGCCTTACCAGTTTGCCTGGCATGATATCTCCTGCCCCTTTACCGGTAGGAAGGAGAGGAAGATGCAGGCGGACGGTACCAGCGTGGGGTGCCTTCTCCATGGTGGGAGCGGGGATGATAGACATGCTTCGGATGAGAATCCGCGCACGCGCTCAGCCCCAGCACGCTGACAAGCATCAGACCCTGAAAAGCCAGAAGGCGACATGTAAAACGTTTCATGCGTCAACCATACCGGTATTCTTCTCAGGGGAAAAGATGCCTGATGTTCAGGCCCCAGCCGTGCCTTTACCCACCATATCCAGCGGGTTTACCAGCCGGTCAAATGTGGCGCTGTCCAGATAGCCGGATTTTAAGGCCGCGTCTTTCAGGCTGAGATCATGTTCAATGGCGATATGGGCAATTTCAGCAGATTTGTCATACCCGATCTCCGGGCTGAGAGCCGTGACCAGCATGACGGACCCGTTGACATACTGGGCCAGTTTTGGCCGGTTGATCTCCGTCCCTTCAACCGAGAAGACCCGGAAATTGTGACAGCCATCGGCCAGAATACGGATGCTGTGCAGGCAGTTGGCCAGAATGACCGGGCGCATCACGTTCAGATCAAGCTGACCCTGACTGGCGGCTACGGCCACGGTATTGTCATTGCCCAGCACCTGTGTGGCAATCATGACCATGGCCTCACACTGGGTCGGGTTGACCTTGCCGGGCATGATGGAGGAGCCGGGCTCGTTTTCCGGCAGGCTCAGTTCACCCAGTCCGCACCGGGGGCCAGAGGCCAGCCATCGCATGTCATTGGCAATTTTCAGCAGGGGCACCGCCAACCCGCGTAACCCGGCGGAGGCGCGGACCATGGCGTCCAGCCCGCTCAGGGCGGCAAACTTGTTGGGGGCGGTGACAAAGGGGCGGCCAGTAAGCCCCGCAATCTTGCGGGCAATGGCTTTGCTGAATCCCGGAGGCGCATTCAGCCCTGTGCCGACGGCCGTGCCGCCTGCCGCCAGTTCAAACAGGGCTTCCCGCGCGTGGCGCAGGTTTTTCAGGGCGTCTTCCAGAAGGCTGGCCCAGCCCGACCATTCCTGCCCTACGGTAAGGGGTACAGCATCCTGCAAATGGGTGCGGCCGATCTTGACCACATCCATCCATTCATCCGCCTTGCTGTGAATGGTTTCAATCAGCTTTTCAACGCTGGGTATCAGCCGGTCTTCTATTTCCAGCAGCGTGACCACATGCATGGCGGTGGGGAAGGAGTCATTGCTCGACTGCCCCATATTCACGTCATCATTGGGGTGAACGGGTTTTTTAGACCCTATTTCCCCACCCGCAAGCTGAATGGCGCGGTTGGCGATAACCTCGTTCACGTTCATGTTGGTCTGGGTGCCGGAGCCGGTCTGCCATACAAACAGCGGAAAATGGTCATCCAGTTTGCCAGCCGTGACTTCATCCGCCACGCGGGCGATGAGGTCCGCTTTCCATTGCGGCATACGGCCATCGGCTGCGTTTACCAGTGCTGCCGCTTTTTTGACAACGCCGTAAGCATGATAGAGGGGCAGCGGCATGCGGTCCGTGCCGATTGAGAAATGGATCAGACTGCGCTGTGTCTGCGCGCCCCAGTATTTATTGGCCGGGACTTCAATTTCTCCCATGGAATCCCGCTCCCTCCGGGTGCCTTCGGCCTGAATACCGATGGGACAGGATGTGATCGTGGGTGCTGAAGTCATTGTTCTGGTTTCCCCTTGCTGTTCTGGCCCAGACCCCGGAGGGCGTGCCGCGCCCTTAGCAATATGGGGCGCTTAACGTGCGCCGCAGGGTGAAGACTCTGAGAAGACAGGTCACAAGTAAGAGACCATTTCGCTTCCGCTGCGTTAGGGATGAAGGCAGCTATGAGGTGATAAGGTTTTTGTCTGGTTTGCGAAATATCATGAACGGGTGTGGTCTGACCGATCGGTCACGTGTTAGAAGCAAAAACAAAATAGACGGGAGCCTCCGCCATTTTGGTGCCTTATCAGCACGATATGGGAGGCTGCTGAGAATAAGATCGATTCTGGACGGAGAGGCTAAAAGAGCATGGCGGTAACGGGTCTGGCTGCGGTACTGCTCGCCATTGGGCTTCTTCTTGTTATTGTAAGCGCGGTACAGCCCATAGCGCGCAGGCTTGAACTTTCAGAAACAGTGCTGCTGGCTATTGTCGGCATCATTATCGGCAGTCTGGCGGATTTTGCGCTACGCAATTCGCATCTGGCGGCGCTGAACGGTCTGGCGGAAATGCTGCTGGACTTCCCTATAAACAGTGAAGCCTTCCTGCTTATCTTCCTGCCTGCCTTGGTGTTTCAGGGCGCATTGGCCATTGATGTCCGGCGGTTGGCGCATGAAACAGCAACCGTGCTGCTACTGGCCGTTGTGGCGGTTGTGGTTTCCACGGCCACCATTGGCTTTGCATTGCTGCCTTTTGCCCAGATGCCGCTGGTGGTCTGCCTGCTGCTTGGCTCCATTGTGGCGACAACCGATCCCTCCGCCGTGGCTGGTATTTTCCGTGACATCGGGGCCGCTACCCGCCTGACCCGGCTGGTGGAGGGGGAAGCGCTTCTGAACGATGCCGCCGCCATTTCCATCTTCTCCATCCTGCTGCCATCGGTCACGCTGCACCACGCCATTCACCCCGGCGAGGCCGTGATTTCCTTCGTGATTTCCTTTGTGGGCGCGCTGATTGTGGGGGTGGTTTTCGGCCAGTTGACCCTCATGATGATCACGGCACTGGGCGGCTCCCCGGCGGCGGAAATTACGCTTACGGTGGCGCTGCCTTATGTGGCCTATATCGTTTCTGATGAATTTCTGGGGGTATCTGGCGTGGTGGCCACGGCCGCTGCCGGGCTGACGCTTTCCGTCTATGGGCCATCTACCTTCCGGCCGCAGACATGGTTGTTCCTGAACCAGTTGTGGCAGCAGCTTGTGTTCTGGGCTGGCTCTCTGGTGTTCGTTCTGGCTTCCATGCTGGTGCCCCATCTGCTGGTGGGCATGACCCGGTGGGATTGTGTGCTCATCCTGATTGCCAGCGTGGCCGGTCTGGCCGCGCGTGGGGCCGTGGTGTTCGGGCTGTTGCCTTTTCTGGCCATGACCAAACTTTCCCCGCCAGTACCCACACCGTTCAAGGTCACCATGGTATGGGGTGGCCTGCGCGGCGCCATCACGCTGGCGCTGGCGCTGGCTGTGACGGAGAACGAACGGGTTTCTACCCCGGTGGCGCATTTTATCGGGATTATCGCCACAGGGTTTGTGCTCATCACGCTTCTGCTCAATGGCACCACTTTGCGGTCTCTGGTGCTGTTCCTGAAGCTGGACAAGCTTTCACCTATTGATGAAGCCATGCGGCATCAGGTGCTCAGTATTGGTCTGGATAAGGTAAAGGAACGGGCGGAGAAAATGGGGGATGAACTTGGGTTCTCCACCGATGCCACACGTCCGGTTTTGCAACAGATTGATCGGCGGGCGGATGAAGAGCAGGCCGCCAATGAGTTTGATACGGCGCTGGGTGATACGCAGCGTGTGAACCTGGCGCTGATTACCATTGCCAGCCAGGAACGCTCGCTTCTGCTGGATCTGTTCCGCATTCAGGGGCTTTCCCGCCGGGTGATGGAAACCCTGCTACGGAGTGCTGAAGCGGCCATTGATGGCGCGCGGCTTGAAGGGCGGTTGGGTTATGTTCGCGCCTTGCGGCGGCGGCTCAGCCCTTCACTGCGCTTCAAGACCGCGCAATGGATCCACAACCATCTGCGGATTGATCGGCCTCTTATGCTATGCATGGCCGAGCGGTTTGAAATGCTGATGGTGGCGCATTTCGTGTCCATCTCGCTTACTCGTTTCATGAGGGAGCGGCTGGAGCCAACCCTTGGGCCGCGTATTGGCGAGATTGTGGCCGAGGTATTGCAGCGCCAGCGCAAACTGCTGAACGAGGCGTTGGAAACGCTGCGGCTGCATTATCACGGCTATTCAGAAGCGCTGGAAAACCGGATTTTCCGTCAGATTGTTCTGCGGCTGGAAGGGGAGGAGTATGATTCTCTTCTTTCTGAATCGCTTATCAGTGATGAACTGAACCGCGAGTTGATGAAGGAACTGGAACGCCGCCGCAGCCGCCTGGACAAGCCTTTGAGTTTTGACCTCAAAAGCGGCATTGAAAGCCGTCTGAAGCATGCCGCTGTGTTCCGCGGGCTGCCGGGGGCCGAGTTGCATGATCTGGCCACCACCACATCCCTTCGGTTTGTGGCCCCGCAGGAGATGATCTGTCGGCGCGGGCGGCGTATCCGGAATGTCTATTTCATTAGCGCGGGTCTGGCTGAGGCTCATATTGCCGAGCGGGATATCCTGTATGGAGCGGGCGACCTGATAGGCGCTCTGGGCGCTTACAAGAATGAGCGTTGTCCGGCGAGTATCCGTGCGGTGCAGTTCGGGCACTTCATGGTGATCAGCGCGTCCCGCTTCCGTCGTCTGGTGGAAGAATATCCGGTTGTTCTTGAGAATATTGAGAAGCTGCGGCGCAAACGCGAAGACGGTGACCGGGCCATCAAGCTGGTGCCGGGTGACAAGGGGGGCGGTGAAGGGGCGGAACAGCCCGGCATGGCCGCTCAGGCGCTTTTGAGCATGGACCGTAACCGGCTGCCACCTCCCGCGGCTTCCGCAGAGAAGGAATGACTGTAGGAAAGATTCTGGCGGTTGTATGAAGATAAAAAAGGGGGCGTCCGCCACATGGTCGGACGCCCCCTTTTCTGTTTTCCTGCGGACTGTCAGAACCCGCTGGAGGGAGGAAACTGGTTGCTTTCACTCTGGCGCAGTGCCAGCCCGATCTGCACCCAGCCAATACCGCTGGCAATCAGTTCGACAGCAATGAAGGTGCCAATCAGCCACAGCCCGGACCACGGCAGCGTAAAGTAGAGGCTCAGGCCGACCAGCAGGCTGATTACGCCGCCAAACAGGACAATGCCCCAGCCCGGCAGGCCGCGTGACTGGATAGCCAGAATGCAGCGCATGATGCCCACCACAATAAAACAGGCGGCTGCAAACAGTGTGATCATACCGGCACCCGTTACCGGTTCTTCAATAATCATCACCCCGGCGATGATGTAGAGTACCCCCGCCAGAAGGGAGAACAGGAACCCGCCCCAGTCCCGCACGGCAAAGGCGTGGATCATCTGCATGGTGCCGGCAATAATCAGCAGCACGCCGATGAAGATGGTGCTGGCAAGTGTTACGGAGACCGCATCAATGGCAGCAATAAAGCCCAGAATAATCAGGGCGGCGCCGAGCGCTACAAAGAGCCCCCATTTTTTGGCGAATGGCATGGCAGAATATCCTTTTCTGACCGTTTAATAAGACCACGATACGCCAATTGCGAAAGGACTGATACAAATACCGCAGGCCCTTGGTTCGGGGCGTGCTGTCTTAAACCAATTCTGGGGAACAGAAGGCGGCAGTAGGGGACTTTTCGCGCGGAAAAGATTGACACAAAGCCAGTCTTTCCGTAATGGCTGCCCCCATTGCCGGGAATGTGGACAGGACGGCTGACAGATGGACTATGCTCCCATCTGGCGGTGATACGGACTGCGCCCGCTCTGATCCGTGGGGGACAGAGACTACCGGCGCAATGGCAGGCAGGGTGGCGCAGGCTGGCCTGTTTTGCAGTAGTGGAAGAGAAGAGCGCAGAATGAGCAAGCGCCTCGAGAGCAAGTACAAGATTAACCGTCGCCTTGGTGTCAACCTGTGGGGCCGTGCAAAGTCTCCGGTTAACCGTCGTGAATATGGCCCCGGCCAGCATGGTCAGCGCCGTAAAGGCAAGCCTTCTGACTATTCTGTGCAGCTTATGGCCAAGCAGAAGCTGAAGGGCTACTACGGTAACATCAGCGAAAAGCAGTTCCGTCGGTATTATCAGGAAGCCGTGCGCCGCAAGGGTGATACGTCTGAAAACCTGATCAACCTGCTTGAGCGTCGTCTGGATGCGGTTATCTACCGCATGAAGTTCGCCATCACGCCGTTTGCTGCGCGTCAGTTCATCAACCATGGCCACGTGCTGGTGAATGGCCGCAAGATGAACATCCCGTCCTATCTGGTTAAAGATGGCGACGTGATTGAAATCCGCGAAAAGTCCAAGCAGCTTGCTATCGTTCTGGATGCGACGCAGACCAACGAACGCGATGTTCCGGAATACATGGAAGTTGATCACCGCCAGATGAAGGGCACCTTCATCCGTGGTCCGAAGTTCTCTGACGTGCCGTATCCGGTGCAGATGGAACCGAACCTGGTGGTGGAATACTACTCCCGTTAATCGGCGCTTCGGCCCGATCTGTGCAGCGCCGGGTGGAGGGCAACCTCCTTACCCGGCGTTTGCCGTTTTAGTCCCTTGTCTTTTCCAGCCGGATTGTTCCCCATGTCTGATGCGCCCGTTACCGAACTGAGCACGGAAATTGCCCGTCGCCGCACTTTTGCAATCATCTCGCATCCGGACGCCGGTAAAACCACGTTGACGGAACGGATTCTGCGCGCTGGTGGGGCCATTCAGCTTGCAGGAAACGTACGTGCCAAGGGTGAGCGTCGCCGGACACGCTCGGACTGGATGAGCATTGAGCGTGACCGTGGAATTTCCGTCGTCAGTTCAGTGATGACGTTTGAATATGGCGGATGCATCTTCAACCTGCTTGATACCCCGGGACATGAAGACTTCTCCGAAGATACGTACCGCACTCTGACGGCAGTGGATTCCGCCGTCATGGTGATTGACGCGGCCAAAGGCATTGAGGACCGGACGCGCAAGCTGTTTGAAATCTGCCGCCTGCGCGACATCCCGATTGTCACCTTCATCAACAAGATGGACCGTGAAGCGCAGGACCCGTTTGAACTTCTCGATGAAGTGGCATCTTCTCTGGCGCTGGATACCTCGCCAGCCACATGGCCGGTAGGGCGTGCAGCGAAGTTCGTGGGCACGTATGATCTGCTCACCAAGAAACTGCATACTCAGGAAGAGCTTCCGCAGTCTGACCCGCGTATGATTCAGCTGGCAGAAGAACTGGAATTGGCGGAGGCAGCCCTGCCACAGTTTGATCGGGAAGCGTTTGATGCTGGGCATCTGACCCCCGTGTTCTTCGGTAGCGCCATGAAGGAAATTGGCGTGACAGACCTGCTGGATGCCTTGGTATCCTTTGGGCCATCTCCCCGAAATCAGGTGGCTGAAACCCGCACAGTCAAAGCGGATGAACCAGCCATGACGGCTCTGGTCTTCAAAATTCAGGCAAATATGGACCCGAACCATCGGGACCGTATTGCTTTCGCGCGGATCTGTTCAGGTAAGCTTACGCGCGGCATGCGGTTGCTGCATACGCGCACAGGCAAGAATTTTGCCGTGCATACGCCACAGTTCTTTTTCGCACGTGACCGGCAACTGGCGGAGGAAGCCTTTGCAGGTGATGTTGTGGGGATTCCCAACCATGGTACCTTGCGTATTGGGGACACACTGACGGAAAGCGAAAACCTCAGCTTTACTGGTGTGCCGCATTTTGCGCCGGAAATCCTGCGTCGTGTGCGGCTGGATGATGCCATGAAAGCCAAAAAACTGAAGCAGGCGCTCACCCAGCTTGCTGAAGAAGGGGTGGTGCAGCTTTTCCGCCCGCAGGATGGAGCGCAACCGATTGTCGGGGTTGTGGGTACCCTCCAGCTTGATGTGCTTCAGGCACGGCTGAAGGCGGAATATGGTGTGGCGATCGGTTTTGATGCCACCCCGTTTTCTTTGGCGCGCTGGATTACCGGGCCTCGTGATAAAATTGAGACCTTCGCCCAAATCAACCGAAGCGCCATGGCTGATGATCTGGATGATGACCCTGTGTTCCTGGCCACCTCGGCTTTCATGATGCGCCGTACCCAGGAACAGAACCCGGATATCACCTTTCACGACATTAAGCAGATCGGGATTGAAATTAAATAGGACCAATAGGGTAGAAGGGCTTGCCTCTGATTGTGCTCACCCAATCAGAGGTTCTTTCTACCTGACATCTCGAGCGTTTCTTCAGGTCGACGAGAGCAAAATGTTCTTCGCACTGAGGGATCTTTTCTAGTCGGAAGCTGGGTTACACCAAGATGTTGCATAGCGAGACCGGTATAGTCTCAAAATATGCTTGCTGTTGTTTCCCTTCTCGTTTTGATGGGAGGACTAAATGTTTGCTGTGCTTTTTATTCAGTCTATTTAGTCTCGTCAGGGTTATGATCGCTACTTTGAAAATTAGGAATTCTGGATTAAGTATAGTCCTAACAATGCGAGGTTAGGCAGTTTTTTATGACTGAAAAAACATTAGACGCGCTGGTGGCAGAAAATACACTGGATATTTATCCTCCCGAGCCAATGCCCTTTGAAATTGAGTGCATTGAGCGCGACCATCAGGCCATGGAGTATTTTGGCCATCATGGCGGAACGGTGCTGGAGCATGCTTTCACCGTTGCCAATATTCTTCATCGTAACCAAAAACCATTTGAAGCAGCCTGTATTTACGGACTGGCGTTTCGTATTCGTGCTACAAACAGGGACCAATACCCGCTTCCGCAGTCTTTGATGCAAGTGCGCTTATTGTGTCTTCTCAAAGCAGGCAAACCTTTGCCTGAACATGATTTGCAAACGCTCGCTGGGCAGTGTCGTCCATACGCTAATTACATTGAAGGGATTGCATCTGCTTGGCGCGGTGGAGACAATAAGGATGCTCTGGTTCATATCGGAAATGCATTTGAAGAATTTCTCAGTGGCGAAGAAATTGACTGGCTTTATCTTGAAATAGCTAGGAAAATTCAACCAAGCCTCTTCAATAGCGACAAAGGGGACAGAGAAACTGGGAAAACTATCCCGAGAAAACTCTTTATGTATTGGGATAAAGAGCCACCAGAAGAAATTACTGAAAATATCTATTTTCATCAGGGTATTCCTGATCTGGAAATTGAGGTTTTTAATCAGGAAAAAGCGGCTTCTTGGCTGTATGAATATTATGGCATTGAAGCGCGCGAATTTTTCCTTGGCATGCGTCATCCTGCGGAAGCCGCTGACTTCCTGCGGGTGCATGTGACCAATCTACTTGGCGGTTGGTGGCTGGATGCTGATGCCCGTATCCGCGATGAAGCAGCTCTACAGTTCATGTTGGATCAGAAAGATGATGTTGTTCTGTTTCTGACGCAGAATTTCGTCACCCATAATGATTTTTACGGCACAGTCGCCAAAAGCAGTATTATGGAAGAGTGCCTGCGTATTCTGTATAATAACTGCTATAAGCATAAACATCTTTATATTGCTTATAAAACAGGACCAGGCATCTTTAATCGTGCGCTTTCTCGCACGGCTTTCCGTGCTCTGCAGGGTATTCCCAATGAGGAACGGGTCAAACTCTATGATCAGTCCAAATTTGAGGAAGTTATTCAGCAGATTGATGCTCCTTACAAAGCTCGTCTGCCTCTCTGGCAGGCTATGGGCTAAAGCGAAGAGGAGGTCTCGGCGGATTGTGGTGTGCTTTGAGAAAAGAATTGAAACTCTGGGAAAAAGCACAGCATTCTCTTCTATTTGAGAACGATCTGCGTTGTTTCATGTTGGTGGATTCTGCGTGAAGTTGTTTCCGTGGCTATTGGTTTTTGGATAAATTTGCTGCGGAATCTGCGAATAGAACCAAAAAGAGGGTTTTAAAAGCCCTCTTTTTGTTTTGTGAATTTGCCCCAATTTTTTGATAATATTGTTAGCTGAATCAAGTGGTTTGAGATTTTCGAAATTTCTTGGGCGTTTTTCTTCTAACCGTCCGGCAAGCGAAAGCCGTGTCATCTAGCGGATATATAAGCCGCTTGAAAAGTCACTAAGCAGTCGTGACAAGAGTGTGTGTCTTAGAAAGAGAGTTCAAAAAACTCTCTTTTTTTGGGTTAGATCAGAATTACAACTCATTGATATTGCTACTAACAGAAAAGCTCAGATAGGGCTTTTCCGAATTCTCAGGTGCGTTTTTCCGTCAGGCAGACAAGGAAGGCGAGGGCAGGTAGAGCGGCTCCTAATGTTGAAGCCCATATCCAGCCGCCGTGGGCATATGCCCAGACTCCCAAAGCTGAGCCAGCGGCTCCGCCCAGAAAAAAGATGGCCATATATAGGCCGTTAAGGCGCGCGCGGTGTTCCGGCGCAAGCACGTACAAGGCACGCTGCCCCAATACCAGATTTGCGGTGACACCAAAATCAATCGCCACACCGGCAATGCAGAGCGCCAGAACAAACAGGCCGGGTTGGTGAAACAGCCAGGTTGAGAGAAAGGCAAGGGACGCTATTCCCATAGCGGCGAGGCTTGCGGGCCAGGTCCAGCCTTTGTCCGCAATGCGTCCTGCAATGGGGGCAGCAATGGCTCCTGCTACACCAACAAATGCGAAAAGCGCTATTTTCCCTTGGGAAAACAGATAGGGCGTCCCGGCGAGAAGAAGGGGGGTAACGGTCCAGAACAGGCTGAACGCTCCGAACATGCAGGCGTGGTAAAAGGCCCGTCTTTGCAGTACCGGGGTATGAGTGAGCAAATGCACCATGGAGAGCAGGAGATCACGATAACTGCTCTGCGTTATGGGGATGCGCTGTGGCAAGACACGCTGGAGCACAATGGACAGAGCCAGCATGACACCAGCGGATAGCAGGAAAATGGTCTGCCAGGAAAAAAACTGAGCAACAAAGCTGGAAACGGGGCGTGCCAGCATGATGCCCATCATGAGGCCGCTCATGACATTACCTACCACGCGCCCCCGGATTGCCTCTGGTGCAAGATGGGCGGCAAATGGTACCAGAATCTGCACGGCGACGGAGAGCAGCCCGACCAGTCCTATTGCGAGTAGAAACGGAACAGGGTGGCTGGAAAAAGGAAGAACCAGCAGCGCCAGCATGACAAGCCGCGTCATCCAGACAATGAGGCTACGATTTTCCAGCAGGTCAGCCAGCGGGACAATCAGCAACAGGCCAAGGCAGTAGCCCATCTGTGTCATGGTCACGATCAGGCCTGCCTGACTTGCGGACATATCCAGCGCGGCGCTGATCGGCCCAGCCAGCGGCTGCGCGTAATAAAGATTGGCCACAATCAACCCGCACGCAGCGGCAATCACCATAACCAGATGAGGCGTCAGCCCTTCCTGTTCCGGATGCTCTGAAGAAACAGGGGAAGAAGTGGGCTTGTTCATGGAGAGACGGCTTCCAGCAGAGCACGGGAAGTGGGGAGGAGGTCTGGGCGTTGCAGCCAGCTTGCAATCTCCTTTTTAGGAACAAGAGCAAGCTGGTCATATTCCTGATTGGCACAGCTTTGCCAGCGTTCCTCCACTTCTTTGAAAGGTAAGGAGGTGTGAAGGGAAAGGCCGATATCCAGAATACGGGTGCCCGGATGGCGGCAGATCAGTTGTGGAGCCTCTACGGTAAGGTCATGCGCTGTTAGCCCAAGTTCTTCTTCTGCTTCGGCCAGGATTTGCTCTGGGAGAGAGACATCTGCGCGTTCTCCACGTTTTTCAATGCTGCCTGCCGGGGGGCTTTGCCAGAAATTTCCCTGATAGAGGGAGGAAGGGTGCCGTCGGCCCAGAACGTACCCATCGGGTGTTTCAAGAAGACCGATCACGGCCAACGATTGCAGGCGCAGATGAGGAAAAAGAGCGGGGTTTTTCATCTGGGCAAAAACTCGCCGGTATTCTGTCCA
Organism: Acetobacter senegalensis; assembly: GCF_001580995.1. Classification (GTDB taxonomy): domain Bacteria; phylum Pseudomonadota; class Alphaproteobacteria; order Acetobacterales; family Acetobacteraceae; genus Acetobacter; species Acetobacter senegalensis. The sequence goes on along the minus strand of NZ_LHZU01000143.1, from coordinate 8,093 downwards.
GTGTCCGGATATGGTGGTGGCGGTAACGCGGTCAGCCGTGAAGACGCAGCCATTGAACAAGGCGGGCGTTTTCTGGCGAGCCTGCGCCCAGAGGTTGGTTATCTCCGTTTCGAGTGCGTGCGAAAGCGAAGGCGTGGACGAAGACACGCAAATGGTACAGGCAGGGGAAAGCCGGAGGAGCGGCCACTGAACGGAAAAGCTGGGTATCATGTCGGGCATGATACGCAATCTGATCGAAAATTTGTAAAAAGAGTGAAATTTAAAAGTAAAATTACAGATGGCCAAGAAAAGGGAGGCGGGCAGAAAAGCCTGCCTCCCGTTCTGTCAGCCTGAAATCAGACGAGCTGCTGTTTCAGGGCCGCGGTCAGATCCTTGGTTGTGGCGTCGCCACCCAGATCCTTCGTGCGCAGACCTCCATCCGTGATGACTTTCTTGATGGCGAGATCAATACGGTCAGCCAGATCCTGACGGCCGATGTGCTGAAGCATCATGACGGCAGCCAGCAGCAGGGCCAGCGGGTTGGCAATGCCTTTGCCGGCAATGTCCGGTGCAGAACCGTGAACGGCTTCAAACACGGCGGCTTTTTCACCAATGTTTGCGCCCGGAGCCATGCCCAGACCGCCAACAAGACCGGCCGTGAGGTCAGACAGGATGTCACCAAACAGGTTGGTGGTGACAATCACGTCAAACTGCCACGGGTTGATGACAAGCTGCATGGCGCAGGCGTCAACAATCCGTTCGTTGAAGGCAACGCGACCTTTGTATTCTTCAGCAACCTTACGGCCTTCTTCAAGGAACAGGCCGGTCAGCAGCTTCAGAATGTTGGCTTTGTGAACAATGGTTACGGTCTTGCGGTTGTTCTTGACCGCATATTCGAACGCAAACTTCACAATGCGGCGGCATTCCGCACGGGAATTGAAGCCGGAGCTCAGTGCAATGCCCTTGGGGTCTTCACCCACCGGGATGTAGTGCTCCATGGCGGCATAGTAGCCTTCAAGGTTCTCACGGAAGAGAACCAGGTCGATCTTGTCGAACCGGCCGCCGGGAACAATGGTCTTGGTCGGGCGCAGGTTGGCGAACAGGCCGAACTCCTGACGCAGTGTGACGTTGATGGACTTGAAGCCGCCACCAACCGGAGTGGTCAGCGGGCCTTTCAGTGCCAGGCCTGTGCGGCGAATGCTCTCAATGGTCTGTTTTGGCAGCGGATCATTGACCGCATCCACCCCGGCCATACCGGCCAGTTGACGGTCCCATTCAAACGGGGCCCCAACCGTATCAAGGATTTCGATCACCGATTCCACAATTTCGGGACCGATACCGTCGCCGGCGATAAGAGTAGCGGGGATGGTTTTGCTGTCTGTCGTCATTCTAGAAGCTCCCTTCACTTCGCAGCTTTTCTGCGCCTGTTCGGCTGGTGACGCGATTCCCAATTGCGTGACCAGTCGCAACTTCGCCTCTGCCTCACGCCCTGTTGAGGGGCGCGCAGGCCGTTTCAAGCCATTTTCTGGCGTCTTCAGGCAGATGTGGGCCAATCAGGGCCAAGATTTGCGCATGGTAGGCATCAAGTAAGGCCATATCTTCCGCCCCGAGAATCCCCGGATCAATCAGGCGACGGTCGAATGGCGCCAGTGTCAGCGTTTCAAACCCCAGAGTAGGGCGTGCGCCATCCTGTGTGGGGACGGAATGCACCAGAACCAGTGTTTCCAGCCGAATACCGTAAGCGCCGGGCTCGTAATAACCCGGCTCGTTGGAGAGGATCATGCCAGCCTGAAGGGCAATGGGGTTCGGAACCTTGGAAATACGGGCAGGCCCTTCATGCACGGAGAGGAAGCTGCCCACGCCATGGCCTGTGCCGTGGTCATAATCCAGCCCGGCCTGCCAGAGGTCGAATCGTGCCAGCGTATCCAGCGCATTGCCGGTTGTGCCAACCGGGAAACGGGCGCGACCGAGGCGCAGATTGCCCTTCAGCACACGGGTGAAGGTTTCTTTCAGTGGGGCTGGGGGAGTATCCGGGCCAGTCCACACCGTGCGGGTGACATCGGTTGTGCCTTCAGGATACTGGCCGCCACTATCGATCAGATAGACCTCGTTGGCGTTCAGCGTGCGATCCGTTTCCGGCGTGACGCGGTAATGAATAATGGCTCCATTTGGGCCCGCCCCTGAAATGGCCGGGAAGGATTCACCCCGGTAGTCTGCCCCTTCGGCCCGGAACGCATCCAGCTTGGCGGCGGCTTTCAGTTCTGTGGTGCCCTGACCATCCGTATCCAGCCAGTGCAGGAAACGACACAGGGCGATGCCATCTTTCAGGTGCGCCTTGCGTGTGCCTTCCTGCTCCACGGTATTCTTGCACGCTTTGGGCAGCAGGCATGGGTCAGAACTTTCCTGCACGATTGCGCCGTGCCGGGTAAGGGTTTCTGCAAACCACACGGCGTTGGTAGCGGGATCAACGGCAACAGTCTGGCCAGCAAGAGTAGCGAGAACTGCTTCCATTTTTGCCGGGTCATGCACTCGCACATCGGGGCCAAGCCATTCCCGTACATCTGCCGGGAGTTTGCTGGCCTGCAGGAATAGATCAACCGTGGCGTCCGCATGAAGAAGGGCGAATGCCAGAACGACAGGTGTGCAGGGAATATCCGAGCCACGAATATTAAGAAGCCACGCGATGGATGCGGAATCGCTCAACACGGCCGCAGTCAGACCGGTCTGCGCCAGAGACTGACCAAGACGGACCCGTTTACTGTGCGAGTCTTCGCCAGCATAGGCCAGTGGATGAACAACAGCGGGAGCCGCAGGAAAGGCAGGGCGATCCGACCAGAGGCGGTCGATCAGATTGCCGTCTGTCGGCACCAAAGAGAAGGACTTGGCGGCTTTCTGGAAAGGCCGCAGTTCCGCACTGCTCATGATGCGCGGATCATACCCGATGCGGCTACCGGCCGCTGCATGTTTGGTCAACCACACAGAAGGCGGTGTTTGAATGATATGCTGCCGCTCCCAACAGCTTTTATCCACCTGCTGATCCATCTGGGTGATGTAACGGCCATCAGAGAACACCGCAGCAGTTTCTGGCAACACGACTGCCGCGCCCGCACTGCCGGAAAAATTGGTCAGCCATTCCAGCCGTTCTGCGCAGGCTGGCGTGTATTCCCCCAGAAATTCATCACTATGCGGAATAATCAGCCCATCCAGACCGTTCTGTTTGAGCAGATTACGCAAGGCGCTCAGGCGAGAGGCGGAAGAAGAGGGCATAAGGAACCTCGCAGGGAAGAATGTGGCGGCCGATAGAGAAAGGCCCATGCGGTGGAAGAGCGCACAGGCCGGGAAGGGAGTGTATCAGGCGGAAGCACCATAGGGACGACGCAGCACCAGCGTGGCCCAATCCCCTTCAAGGAAAGTGTGTTCCAGCACCAGCCCCTGCCTGCGGTGTGCGGCCAGAACCATGCGGATCTGGGTACGGAGCAGTCCTGCCAGAATGACCGTGCCGCCGGGAGCCAGATTCTGGGCAAGATCCTTGGCCATCAGGCACAGGGGGCGGGCCAGAATGTTGGCGAAGACCAGATCATACGGCGCATTATGCCGGATTTCCGGTGTTTTCCAGCCATTGCCCAGACGGCATATGAGCGAGCGGCTCAAGCCATTGCGTTTGGCATTCTCGGCAGAAACCCGCACGGACCATGGTTCGATATCCACGGCCAGAACCTTCTGATTCAACAGGGCGGCGGCAGCCATGGCCAGAATGCCGGAGCCACAGCCCAGATCAAGAATGCGCCGGGGTTTGCGGTAAGCAATGCGTTCTAGAGCCCGCAGGCACCCCCGGGTAGAGCCATGTTCGCCAGACCCGAAGGCCACGCCGGCATCCAATGTCAGCACAATACGGGTGGGGCTGGGGGTGTCTGGCAGATGGGTGCCGCGAACAACAAAATGCTGGCCTACTTCCTGTTCGGGGAAGGATTCATAGGTACGCGCCAGCCAGCCCTCGGCTTCTGTCGGAACACGGTTGAGGTCCGCGCTTACGCTGCTGGTCAGTTCTGCCAGGGTCAGGGCAAGGGCGAGGTCATCATCCCGGTGGCCAACGTCTTTCACACCTTCTACGCGCCACATCGTACCTTCCGGGTTGGCTTCAAAAATACCAACCGTGGTGCATACGCTGCCAATGGCGTTTTCATAGGCCTCAACAGCCGCTTCAGGAACAGTGACCGTAACCGTTTCAAGTGCGGTAGCGTGTCTGCGGGGAGGAGCGGCCATTAAAGTTTCTCTATGAAGGAGGACAGAAGACGCTTGGTGTCGCCACTTTCAAAGACGACCTCAAGGTGGTGCCGGTCTGCACCGATAATGATACCCACGCCAAACCGGGGGTGGCGCACATGGTCACCAAGCTGGAAGGTGGGGGCTGTTTCCGCCAGAAGCGGGTCCTGCCGCCGACGGCTGGTGAGGGGCATGCCGCCTTCAAAAACCGAATCAGACAGGTTCAGGCCACGGCGCTGGGTCGCGCCCTCGTTTTGGCGGGCCACATGCTCTTCGGGCAGTTCATCCAGAAAGCGGCTGGGCATGGAAGGCTGCCAGTTGGCGTAAATGCGGCGGCTGCCAGCATGATAGATCAGGGCGTGTTTGCGGGCACGGGTAATGCCCACATAGGCAAGACGCCGTTCTTCCTCCAGCCCTTTCAGGCCGCCTTCATCCAGCGTGCGCTGGGAGGGAAAAACGCCTTCTTCCCAGCCGGGCAGGAAGACAATGTCAAATTCCAGCCCCTTGGCCCCATGCAGGGTCATGAGCGAGAGCTTGGCATCGCCTGCGTTTTCATCGTGCTCCATCACCAGCGCGACGTGTTCCAGAAACTCGGCAAGCGTGCCGAAATCGGCCAGAGCGCGTACCAGTTCTTTCAGGTTTTCCAGCCGCCCCGGAGCCTCTGGCGAGCGGTCATTCCGCCACATATCCAGATAGCCGCTTTCTTCAAGCAGATGCTCCACGGCCACTACATGCCCTTCACGCGCCAGAATGTCCCGCGTGGTGGACAGCACGTCCAGCAGTTTGCGGACTTGATCCGCCATTTTACCTTTTACGCCGCCTTCAGTCAGAAGGGCCTGCGTTCCAGCTGACAGCGGTACTTCTCTGGCACGGGCGGCGGCGTGGAATTTCTGCAAAGCGGCAGGGCCAACGCCACGTTTGGGCGTGTTAATGATCCGTTCAAACGCCAGATCATCCGCTGGTTGATGCACGGCGCGCATATAGGCCAAAGCATCCCGGATTTCCGCGCGTTCATAAAAGCGGAGGCCACCGACAATGCGATAGGGCAGGCCAATCTGCACCAACCGTTCTTCAAAAGCGCGCGTCTGGAAACCAGCGCGTACCAGAATGGCCATTTCTGCCAGTGAGTGGCCTTGAGCCTTGAATTTTTCTGCTGCGTCACACACAGCACGGGCTTCTGCATCAGAATCCCACACCCCGGTGACAGTAACTTTCTCGCCGCGGGCGTCTTCCTTGCCGGAGCGGAGGGTCTTGCCCAGCCGTTCACCATTATGGGCAATCAGGCCGGCCGCGGCCCCCAGAATATGCTGCGTGGAGCGATAATTGCGTTCCAACCGTACAATCTGCGCGCCGGGGAAGTCTTTTTCAAAGCGGAGAATGTTTTCAACTTCCGCACCGCGCCAGGAATAGATGGACTGGTCATCATCCCCCACGCAGCAGATGTTGGAGGGCGCGCCGGAACGTTTGGCGAGCAAGCGCAGCCAGAGGTACTGAACGGTATTGGTATCTTGATATTCATCCACCAGAATATAGCGGAACAGGCGGTGATACTGGTCCAGCACATCAGGCCGTGTGCGCAGAATTTCCGTGACATGCAACATCAGATCGCCAAAGTCACAGGCGTTCAGCTGGCGCAGGCGGGTCTGATACGCGGCATAGATGGCGCGGGCGTGACCGTCCGCAAAATCCGAATCTTCGGTGTCGGTCACGCGTTCGGGCGTAAGGCCCCGGTCTTTCCAGCGCTGGATCACGCCTAACAGGCCCGGTGCCGGCCAGCGTTTGATATCAATGCGCCACGGCTCCATCACCTGTTTGAGCAGGCGTAACTGATCATCCGTATCCAGAATTGTGAAGCTGTGTGTCAGGCCCACATATTCCGCATGGCGGCGCAGCATGCGGGCACACAGGGCATGGAACGTGCCCAGCCATAGGCCTTCCGCGGGTTCGCCCAGAATAAACCCGATCCGTTCGCGCATTTCACGTGCGGCCTTGTTGGTGAAGGTCACGGCCAGAATCTGCCATGGCTTGGCGCGGCCTGTCAGCAGAATATGGGCAAAGCGGGTGGTAAGTACCCGCGTTTTTCCCGTTCCCGCACCAGCCAGAACCAGCAGGGGGCCATCGGTTGTTTCAATCGCCGTGCGTTGTTCCGGGTTCAGGCGCGCCAGATAGGACTCGCCTTCACCAGAGGACGATGAAAAAAGCGGTGAGGAGGGGTGTTCGGATGTAGTCACCTGGCTCTTATATAGTCTTGCACGCCTCAGGCCAATCGGAGTGACAGAATGGACGGCCCGTTTGCGGGAGAAAAAGCAGGAACGCCCTGTGAAAAAGCGGCCGGGGCTGCGGATGGTCCTGCATTTGCCAGCACAGGCCCCAAAGGCCACCGGCAGCGCATGCGCCAACGTGTGTTGAAAAGGGGGGCGGACTCACTCGCTGATTATGAAATACTGGAAATGCTGCTGTTTCCCGGCGTGCCACGGCGGGATACCAAACCGCAGGCCAAGGCGTTGATTAATCATTTCGGGTCTCTGGCTGCTGTGCTGGAGGCTCCGGCAGAGAGTCTGAAAAAACAGGGTGTTGGGCCACTTTCCACAAGGCTGCTGACACTTATGCCTGCCGTGGCGGACAGCATGGCCAAGCCTGAAGAGCAGGTACGCGTTGTTCTGGGCAGTTGGGATGCACTGCTGCAATATTGTGATGTGCATTACGCCAGACTGCCTGCAGGCCAGATGCGGGTCTTGTTTCTGGATAGCCGGAATCAGCTTCTGGCCGATGAACAGGTGCCAGATGAGGCTGAGACGTCTGCTTCTCAGCCTGCTGCAAGCAAGGCACAGACTGCCAAGGCGATGGAAGAGGCATTACGGTCTGCTGTTGCGTTTCTTCTGCAGCGAGCTCTCGCAGTGAACGCCTCTGCCGTGATTACCATAAGATTGACGCCAGTAACGCTGGAGCCCGATCGTCAGATGGCGGCGGATACACCGTTTGTGCAGATGTTGCTGAAAGAGGCCCCGCTGTTTTCTGTGGATGTGCACGATCATCTGGTTCTGAAAAAAGGGGAATGGCGCAGCTTCCGGCTGGTAGGGCAGGAGTGGTGAAGAAGACGCCCGCTTTCAGGAAAACAGGAAGCACAAAGTCTGTGACCCCTAAGGGCAAAGGCTTTGCCGATATGGGTCAGGCGTTGCACGGCATGAAGCCCGTGGAACTACCCTTTCTTACGCGCCTTATGGGGTATGAGCCTGATGGTGACACACCAGATGCTCCAGCCCCTGATGACAAGGAGATTCTGGCGCGTCTGATTGCGGCTGTCGCGTCGCGCTCTATCAACCCGGATGATCTTGCCGCGGCACTCCTGCAGCGTTTTGGATCGTTGGCGGCAACCATCCGTGCGTCCTTACCGGACATGGAGGAGGCCACAGGCGGGAACAGTCTTTTACAGGTTTATTTCCTACTGGCGCATGAAGCGGGTATCAGGCTGCAACGTGCCCGGCTTATGCGCAACAACGTGCTGGCGGATAAAGATCAGCTTTACGCCTACCTGCGGGCTATGCTGGCGCAGGAACTGGTGGAGCAGGTGCGGGTTCTGTTTCTGGACGCGCACCGCTGCCTTCTGGCTGATGAAATGCAGGGACGCGGTACGGTGGACCATACACCGGTCTATCCCCGGGAAGTTGTACGCAGGGCGTTGGAGTTAAAAGCGGTGGGTCTGATTCTGGTGCATAATCACCCCAGCGGTGATCCTTCGCCTTCGCAGGAAGATATCGCCATGACGCATCGCATTGCCCAGGCCGCCAGTCTTATGGGCATAACCGTCTTGGACCATGTGATTGTTGGCGGCTCACGTCTGGTCAGTTTGA
>NZ_LHZU01000131.1 GCF_001580995.1 Acetobacter senegalensis | reverse complement strand
CCCTGAGCCCTGAGCCCTGAGCCCTGAGCCCTGAGCCTGAAATGTAGGCGGCACAGGGCGGTTTCCCGCGTCTGCGAGAGACAGAAATGGTCAGGGAGAGAGGAAAGCCTTTACATCCTGCGCCAGTGCGGCGCGGGTTTCCGGGCGGGTGTAGAGCATGTGCCCACCGGGATACAGGTGCAGGCCAATGCGGTTGCGCCCCACCGGAATGTGCTCCGCCACCCAGCGGGAACTGGCAAAGGGGCAGGCCAGATCATAATAGCCGTTGGCAATAAAAATGCGGAGCGTAGGGTTCAGGGCCAGCAGGCGGCGCAATACGGGAATCTGCCGCGCAATGGGTTCTCCATCGCCACGGAAATCCCATGCGCCGTTCACCTTCATGCTCAACAGGTTGTAAGACAGATCAGTGTGGAAGTTCAGCGCCGTGGCGGCGTACTGTTCAAATGCGCTTCCGTAGGCACGACCAAAACCGGCCAGAACCGGGTCCGGGCTATCACTGTTGCTCACACCTTCAGGGAAGGGATCGGCAATGGAGAGCGTGCCATCATACAGGGAATACAGGCGTCCCTCACGGCTGCGGACATCATGCGCGCCGGGGTCGGGTGCTCCGCGTTCCTTGGCGATCACATCCTGCGGTAGGCCGGTGTGGGTGGCTACGTCTTCATAAAAATCCCGGGCAGCGTCTCCTGTGGGGGGCGTGTTGATCAGCGTGGAGAGATATGCCCCCAAAGCGTAGTGATAGGCTTCATCCAACTGGTGCGCCGCGCTTTCAGGGGAGAGCTTGTGCTGCAAGGCGAGGCGGGACGCCTCATAGGATGGCAGCACGAGGGCAGATGCCAGCGGATTGGCGGCGGTATCAAGCAGGGTCATGTCCAGAGCGGGGGAGATCATGACAATGCCGTTCACCAGCAGGTTCTGCTGCTGGGCCAGTGCCTCGGCCACTTCTATGGAGCGGATGCCGCCATAGCTTTCTCCGACCAGATAGCGCGGGGAGGCCAGCCGTTTGTTGGTGCTGGCCCAAAGCTGAATGGTTTTGGCAAAGGCGCGTGCGTCCTGTTTCACGCCGTAAAAGGTCTTGTCCGCTGTTTTAGGATCAGTGGGGAGAGACCAGCCGGTGCCCGGTGCATCCAGAAACACCATGTCTGTCTGCGGTAGCCAGCTATCCGGGTTGAGAGCCAGTTTGGCGTTCGCGCCGTCAGTCGGGTTGCCGGAAGGAAAGGAGAGCATGGTCGGCCCGGCGGCCCCCAGATGCAGATACGCCGTGCCAGCGCCCGGACCACCGTTGAAGAAAAAGGAGACCGGCCGGTGGGCGGGGTCCGCGCCATCCTGCGTATAGGCCACATAGAACATGCGGGCCGTGGGCTTGCCAGCATCATCACGCAGAACCAGCGTGCCAGCCCGTGCGGTGTAGGAAATCTTGCGGCCTGCAAATGTGTCCGTGTGGTGGGTTACGGCATCATCCGGCAGCAGGGCTGCAGCCCCCTGAAAAGCGGGAGGCGTATTTTTTGCCCCCTCTGGCGCGGGTGCGGCTTCCGTCTTGGCGGCGGTTGGGGCTGCGTGGCTCAGCACGGGAGCCGTTGAAAGGCACAGCAGGGCTGCGAAGGCCACAGGCGCATGGCTTTTGCGAAAAGAGGCCCGTATGGCGCGTAAAACGGGGGAAAACATATGGTATTGATCTCCAGACACAAAGACGTCAGCCATGCCGGTGGTGCATTGCCGTGTTTAGAGGAGAGAACTGGCAATTTTTTGACAAAATTGCATGTCTAAACCTGCACAGATTTTCCTGCTGACTATCAGGAAAAAGAAAGGATTATACATGCGTTTCATTCAAAAAATTGCCGTTATAGGATTACCTCTTGCAACTGCATTGGCCTCAGTTTCCACCGCATATGCTGATCCGTGTGCAACAATAGGAACCTGTACGCAGGAACAGCTTAAACAGGGGTGGGGCAATATCCGGAATTCTGTCAAGGATGATACGCACCAATTTTCTTCTGATCTGAACAACAGCGGCAAATCCCTCAAAAATCAGGCGCGCACCAACTGGAACAACGCCAGTGAGGAAACCCGCCAGAAATGGCAGGCACAGCGTGACACGCTGAAAAACACGGAGAAAAATGCCCGCGATAGCTGGAACAATGCGGACGAGGCAACGCGCAAGAAATGGGAAGCCCAGCGCGATAGCCTGAAGCAGACCGAGCAGAACGCGCGGGATAAATGGAACAATGCCGGTCAGGAAACCCGCCAGAAATGGCAGAACAAACTGACGGACACAGAAAAGAACGCGCAGCAGAAGTGGCAGAATGCGGATGAAGCCACCCGCCAGAAATGGCAGAACAAACTGACGGACACAGAAAAGAACGCGCAGCAGAAGTGGCAGAACGCGGATGCAGCCACCCGTCAGAAATGGCAGAACAAGCTGACAAATGCACAAAACAAATGGACTAACGCGGGGGAAAATTCCCAGAAGGCATTGCAGGCGCAGAAGGATCGTTTGAATGCGGACCTGAAAGACGCCACCACTCTGCCGCAGTTCTAAGCTGCCTCTTTCATCAGGCACGACGTAAAAAGGCCCCTCCTGCAACAGGAGGGGCCTTTTTCATAGCGTCAGCCTAGCAACGCACGTGCAGGATCAGAATTCCTTGCGCTTGCGGCTGGAGGGGCCTTTGAACGGACTGCCAGCACCGCCGCCGCCCTTGCGTGGCGGGCGCTTGCCAGCACCGGCACCACCGCCACCACCGGGTTTGCCTTTGTAGCCACCACCCTGACGGGGTGCGGCTGCGGGCTCAACCGTGATTTCATCCGGATCTGTCGCAGCGGCGCAGGCCTGGAAGCGTTCGGCCTTGTCCTGTGCAATTTCCACCAGCGTGTGGTCCGGCTGGATACGGATGGCACCAATATCCTGCTTCTTGATACCGCCAAGACGGCACAGCATGGGCACCAGCCATTTGGGGTCTGCGCGGTCTTCCCGACCAACGGAGAGGCGGAACCAGGAGCCTGCTTCACGCGGGCCACGGCTGCGTTCACCGCGTTCTTCCCCATCACGGCTTCTCTCACGCGGCATCTTTTTGACAGAACCGGGGGAGAGCACCCGCACGCTGACAGGCGCAGGCAGGCTGTTCTGCCACAGGGAGATCAGAGCGGCGGCAAGCTGCTCTGGTGCGTGGCTTTCCGTCAGCTTGTTGATCAGCTCACGCGTATCGCCAGCTTCCGGCACAGGCGTGTTGAGGGCGGAAGAAGCCAGCAGGCGTTCCGTATCAGCCGTGGCAATGGCTTCCGGTGTGGGCGCGCCACTCCATTCTGCTTCCACCTTTGCGCCTTCAAGCAGGCGTTCGGCCAGACGGCGGCGGGCGGGCGGCACCAGCAGCACACAGGTTCCCTTGCGGCCCGCGCGACCGGTGCGGCCGGAGCGGTGCAGCAGGGTGGCCGGGTTGGATGGCAGGCTGGCGTGGATCACCAGGCCCAGATCCGGAATATCAATACCACGGGCAGCAACGTCTGTTGCCACGCACACACGGGCCTGACCGTGGCGCAGGCTTTCAATGGCGCGGCTCCGTTCGTTCTGGCCCAGATCACCCGAGATGGCGACGGAAGAGAATCCGCGTTCTGTCAGAATGGCCTGCAACTGCCGCACGGCTTCACGCGTGTGGCAGAACACAATGGCGGAGGGGGACTCCATCAGGCGCAGCACGTTCACAATCGCACCGGCCATGTCTGACTGGTCTGTCAGGATAGCGCGGTAGGAAATGTCCGTGTGCGGGGCGCTGCCGGTCTGGGTATCAATGCGCAGGGCATCGTTCTGGTAGCGGCGGGCCAGAGAGGCGATATCACGGGCGATGGTGGCGGAAAACAGCAGCGTGCGCCGCGTGTCCGGCATGGCTTTCAGCAGGGTTTCCAGTTCATCACGGAAGCCCAGATCCAGCATTTCATCCGCTTCATCCAGCACCACAACGCGCAGGTTGGACAGCACAAGCTGCCCGCGGGAGAGATGGTCACACAACCGGCCCGGCGTGCCGACCACAATGTGGCAGCCAGCAGAAAGCGCACGGGCTTCCTTGCGGGGTTCCATGCCGCCCACGCAGGACACAATGCGCGCGCCGGTCTGGCCATACAGCCATTCCAGTTCATTGCGCACCTGCAGGGCAAGTTCACGGGTGGGGGCAATCACAAGGGCCAGTGGCGCACCGGCGGGCGGGCAACGTCCGTTGTCGTCCAGCAGGGTGTTGGCCATGGCCAGCCCGAACGCTACGGTTTTGCCGGAGCCGGTGCGGGCTGAAACAAGAAGGTCCCGCTCTTCAGCCTCAGGCGCCAGAACGGCGGCCTGAACAGGGGTTGCGGAATCGTACCCGCGAGCAGCAAGAGCGCTCGCAAGAGAGGCGGGGGCATTCTGAAAAGGCATACGTCTTTAGGTCCAGGCAGCAAGAATGATGGGGGGATAAAGGTTCCCCGCATGAAAGACCAGAGCCTGGTCGGAGAACTTTTTGCCCTAAGCGCTTTTTTGCAAGCGTGTGGTGTTACTGGAACGGCAGGTAGCGGAAGTCCAGAAATATCTGACTCATGCTGGTATCAGGAGCACCGCCCTGACCCTTCCAAGCATCCCGGCGAGAATAGGCTAATTGGGCGCCAGCTTCAACCGTGCCGTATTTTCCTTTGAAGAAACGGTACCACGCGCCAATGGTCGCTTCCATCACGCTGCGCGTGTTGGCGGTGCAGCCCAGCGTGGACAGTTCAACCTCACACCCGGCGTTGGAATAGTTGGGGTTGCCGTAACCGTAGGAGCCATCGCCATAGTTGGAATAGCGGCGGCCAGCGGCCTGATAGCCAAAATAACCATACACATCGATCAACGGATTGGGGTGGGCGATCACCCCGCCCGTGGCCTGCACGGAGGGAATGGGCACAGGTTCACCCGTGGATTTCAGCGTGGCGTCAGGCAGCAGAACCGAGCCGTAGCGCCCAATGCCAACGCCCGCCAGCCCTGCCAGACGCACTTCCACCTTATGCGGCACCACCGGCAGCACCATGGAGCCTCCGCCGCCGCCAGCAATGGCAGTATGGTTGCGGCCCTCGCCAACAGAAGCCACCCGATCATGCGGAAAATGCAGAATTCCTTCGGCTTCGTAATGGCCCCATGATGGGTCCCACGCCACCTTGGCAATAACGTCTGGCGCAATTTCGTTGGAGAACGGGGCGTCATTGGTCAGGCCCGTGCCGTTGCTGCTGATGGTGGCTGTCTTGCCATTGGGCAGCGTGACGGCCCCGGCATTATCGGTAAAGCCGGTTGTGTCATACAGCGTGGCGGAGTTTTCGATGGACAGCCCCAGCCACAGGCGATGCTGGAGAAAATCCTTCACGAACCGGAACTGAAGCTGCCGCGCCCATGTCTGGCCCGCCAGCATGGACGATTCGATGGTTTCCGGCAGACTTTCCTGACGTGGGATAATCCCGATCCGGCCCGGCGTGAGCATGCTCCACGCCTGCCCGGCCAGAAAGTGGAAATTGAGGTCACTGTTATCATACGCCAGATAAAGCTGGCGCATGCGGAAGGCGTAGCTGTTGCTTTCATACGCATCCGTGGTGTCCGCACCGGCGCCAAAATCCATTTCATAGAAGCCGGAAATGGTGGAGTGGGCATCCACGTTCCCGCGCGCCATGAGCGAGATACGGCTGTAACGGGCGCTGCCTTCAAAATTGTTGGTGTGGTACCGGGACTCGTTCGGGTAGGGCATGGCCTGCCAGTAGTTGAACGTGCCAGAGGCGATGTGCCGGTTTTCCAGCACGGTGGAGGCATCCAGAAAGCCACCCAGAATCAGGGTGACAGGCCCCATATGGAACACGCCATGGTCACCCAGCGCACCAGCCGCCTGTGCGCCTGCGGTTTCACGCGCATGCGGGCCAACGCCGTTTTCTGCAATGCGGGAGATAATATCTTCCGCGCGGTGGCCAATAACGGCGTCCACTTCCGGCTTTTCGTTCGCGCCTGAGAACACGGGCTGAATGGAGCCATCGCTGGCATGACGCACGCCATGGCCTGCATGCGTGTCCATGGCGGTGGTGGTGTCTCCGCCAAAGCTGATGCCGGTTTCAGGCTCGCCGGAGTGGAGGGTGTTTTCCGTGCCGGGGGCGGTGGCTGCATTCCGGGCTGTCAGCACATGGTGGCCGCTGGTGGTGGGGGTGCCTGCCTTGCTGCCATGCGTCAGCGCCGCGCGGTGGGCGGCAATCTGCTTTTGCATGCTCAGCATGGTCTTCTGCAATTCCCGCTGCTCGGCCTGAATACGCGCCATCTGGCGTTCCAGAGCATCAAGCGAGGCACTTTCATCATCCGCTGCGTGCGCCAGGCTGGTCCAGGGACCAACAGCCGTGCCGGATGCCAGAACAGTACCGACAAACAGCCAATTACGCACGCGCCGCAAAGTTGTGGGCGACAGAAAACGGAGTGAAAGCATAATGTTCAAGATAATCCGGGTAAGGGTGATTTATTCAGCAGACCTTATTTCTTCTAACGCCCCGTAAAGAGCACAGCATTTAAAAAATAATTTCAGGAAGATCAGATCGTGCATTATGACATCTACAGAATTTCCTGCTGAAAAGGATGAATATCGTGGCAAAAATGATCCATTCCATGCTCCGCGTTCTGGATGAAGCGCGCTCGCTTGCGTTTTATGAGGAAGCACTGGGCCTGAAGGTTGCCGACCGCGTGGTGTTTGACAGTTTCACGTTGATCTATCTGGCAAATGCGGAACAGACGTTTGAACTGGAACTGACCATCAACCACGGCCGCAAGGAGGCCTATGCACTGGGTGACGGCTATGGCCATCTGGCCGTGTCCGTGGAGGATCTGGCGTCCGAACACGCGCGGATGGAAGAAGCAGGATTTACCATCACGCCCATCAAGACCCTTGAAAATAATGGCCGGACGATCGGCACGTTTTTCTTCCTGACAGACCCGGATGGCTATAAGATAGAAGTGCTTCAGCGGGGCGCGCCGGGGCGTTTCCTGTAATTCCAGCAGGCCAGAAGACAGCCGTTCCCTTACGGAATGGCATTGGCGGCCAATCTCGCTTATAAGGCGGCGAATGTTGACCTCCTTCCACAAGATGCACGGCCTTGGGAATGACTTTGTCATTCTTGATGAACGTGCTGGCCATCTGCCGCTCACCCCCGTTCGGATTGCTGCGCTTGCGCACCGCCGCCGGGGGATCGGGTGTGATCAGTTGGTCACGCTGCGCCCTGCCTGTGCGGAAGGGGCGGATGTGTTCGTGCGTTTTTTCAACCCGGATGGATCAGAGGCCGGAGCGTGTGGCAATGCCTCTCGCTGTGTGGCTGATCTGATCTGGCGGGAGACAGGAAACCGCACGCCCGTTCTGCAAACCCGTGCCGGGCGTCTGCCCGCCAGCATTGCGGAAGATGGTCTGGTGACTGTGGATATGGGGCAACCCCGCACGGACTGGCAGCAGGTACCGCTGGCCGAAGCGATGGAAACACTCAGCCTGCCCTTGGCGGGGCATCCTGCGGCCCTATCTATGGGTAACCCTCACGCAACGTTTTTTGTGGATGATTTTTCGATGCTCAGCCAGGGTTCCGCGCTTGAGCATGACCCGCTCTTTCCAGACCGTGCCAATATCGGGTTTGCCGTCATTCAGGGGCCGTCCCGCATGCGCCTGAAAGTGCATGAACGCGGCGCAGGCGTGACAGAAGCCTGCGGCTCCGGAGCGTGTGCCGCTGTGGTGAACGCTGTGCGCCGCGGCTTGGTGGAGCGCGTGTGTGAAGTGGAACTGGATGGCGGCCTTCTGCGCATTGAATGGGCCGCCAACAACCATGTGCTCATGACAGGTTCCGCCACTACAGCGTTTGAAGGGACGGTGGACCTCGCCGCCTATCCCTCATGACCCAACCTGAAATTCTGACGTTCGGCTGCCGCCTGAACACGTGGGAAAGCGAGGTCATGCGTGAGCATGCTGCCGCGCTGGATGATGTGATCATTGTCAACACCTGCGCCGTGACAGGCGAGGCGGAGCGGCAGGCGCGCCAAGCCATTCGCCGTGCCCATCGGGACAAGCCAAACGCCCGCATTGTCGTGACAGGGTGCGCGGCCCAGATTGACCCGGACCGCTGGGCCGGGCTGCCGGGCGTGACCCGCGTTCTGGGGAACGAGGAAAAGCTGAAGGCCGAAAGCTGGTCTCCCGCTGCTATGAACGAGGCCCGCGCGGTGTCGGACATCATGGCCGCCAAGGAAACTGCTGCTCATCTGGTCACGGAATTTTCCGGGCGTACGCGCGCTTTTGTGCAGGTGCAGCAGGGGTGTGACCATCGGTGCACGTTCTGCATCATTCCCTTCGGGCGTGGGCCGTCCCGTTCCGCCCCGGTGGGGGTGGTTGTGGAGCAGGTGCGCGCGCTGGTCGAATCGGGCTACCGCGAAGTGGTGCTGACGGGCGTGGACATGACAAGCTGGGGGGGAGACCTTCCGGGCACGCCCTCACTGGGGCAGTTGTGCCGCCGGGTGCTGGCGCTGGTGCCGCAGCTTGAGCGCCTGCGTCTGTCCTCCGTGGACCCGGTGGAAATTGACGAGGACATCTGGCGGCTGCTGGAGCATGAACCCCGCTTCATGCCGTATCTGCACCTGTCCTTGCAGGCGGGTTCGGACCTGATCCTCAAGCGCATGAAGCGGCGGCATCTGGCGGAAGATGCGGCCAGGGTGATTGCCCGCGCCCGCGCCCTGCGCCCGGATATTGGGATAGGCGCGGACGTGATTGCCGGATTCCCGACCGAAGATGCCACTTTGTTTGAGGAAACACGCGCGTTTCTGGCGCAGCAGGGCGTGCCGTATCTGCATGTGTTCCCCTATAGCGAGCGCCCCGGCACACCGGCGGCGCGGATGCGGGCTGTGCCCGTGCCCGAACGCAAGGCCCGCGCCGCGCAACTGCGCGCGGTAGGGGCAGAATCGGCCCAGCGGTATTTTGAGAGGCTTGTCGGGCAGGAATTGCGGGTGTTGATGGAAACGCCCACATCCGGCCACAGCGAGCAGTTTGCTCCGGTGCGTCTGGCACAGGGCGAAGCAGAGGTTGGCGAGATTATCAGCCTGCGGGCCACCACGGTGGATGAAACCGGCCTGCTGGCGGAAAGGGTTTGAGATGGCGCTAGGTTTTTTTTCACGCCTCAAGCAGGGGCTTTCCCGCTCTACGCAGAAGCTGGGCGGGGGGCTTACCTCGGTTTTCACCAAGCGCAAGCTTGATGAAGAAGCGCTGGAGGAACTGGAAGAACTGCTGATTACGGCTGATCTGGGACCGAACGTGGCGGAGCGGATTATTGAATCCTTCCGCAGTTCACGCTTTGGCACAGAAGTGACGGATGAAGAGATTCGCTCTGCCCTTGCTGAGGAAATTGCCCAGATTCTGGAACCTGTAGCTGTTCCTTTTGAACCAGACCCGGCCCACAAACCGCATGTTGTGCTGGTGGTGGGCGTAAATGGCACCGGCAAAACCACCACCATTGGCAAAATGGCCCGCTTTTTTACCCAGGAAGGAAAAAAAGTGATGATGGTGGCCGGAGACACCTTCCGCGCCGCCGCTGTTGAGCAGTTGCAGGTATGGGGGGAGCGCACGGGCTGCCCCGTTATTGCAGGGCCACCAAATTGTGATGCGGCAGGGCTGGCGTTTGAAGCCCTGAAGCGCGGCAAGGCCGAGGGGGCCGATCTGCTGTTTATTGATACGGCAGGGCGGTTGCACAACAAGGGCGCGCTGATGGAGGAACTTGCCAAAGTTATCCGCGTTATGCGCAAGTTTGATGAAACCGCACCCCACACGGTTCTGCTGGTTCTGGATGCCACAACAGGTCAGAACGCCATGGAACAGGTGCGCGTGTTCCGTGAACTGGTGAATGTGACGGGCCTTGTTGTCACCAAGCTGGATGGGTCGGCCCGTGGTGGCATTGTGGTGGCGCTGGCAGATAGTTTTGGCCTGCCCGTGCATGCTGTGGGGGTAGGGGAACAGGCGGAGGATCTGCGCCCGTTTTCCGCGCAGGATTATGCAAGAGGTCTGGTCGGGCTGCCGGAGGCCTGAAAAAAAGTGTCAGAAATGCCGCTTTTTTGCACGAAGTGATGGATTTTCCCGTGAGTGCTGGTGATGCTTCCTTGACAGGCAATAGCTGCCCCGTTAGCAAGCGCCTGCACCCCTCTGGAGGTGCGAAGAATGGGTGAAGAAAGCGACGAGTCTTTTGCCAAGCGGCTTGAAGCGGCGGAACGCCGGTCCGGGCTGAATGAAAAAGACGAAAAAGCCACTGCGGCTGAACGGGATGAACAATCCCTTCCCGCGTTGGCCCTGCGTGCAGGGACGGAAATGATCTCCGCCCTGATTGTAGGGGTTGCTATTGGTTGGGGGCTGGACCGTTGGTTCCATACCCGTGCCATCTTCCTGATCTTCTTCGCGCTGCTGGGCGGGAGCGCAGGAGTGCTGAATGTCTGGCGGTTGGTCAAACCACCCCAGGCCTGAAACAGAAGGCTGAAAGTCCGGCGCAGTCCGGGCGCAGTGGAGTAGGAGAACGGTTTTGGCGGGCGGTTCCGGTATCGACGTACTTGGTCAGTTCGAGCTTCGTCCCGTTCTTGGCGGGCTTGGTGAGGCACTGCGCTTCAGTCAGTCTCCCCTTTACATGCTTCTGGCGGTTTGCCTGGTTCTGGCGTTCCTGTATTTCGGCATGCGTCCGGCTGCCGTGGTGCCTGGTCGTTTTCAGGCCGCAGCGGAAGTCTGCTACGAATTCATCCGGAATATGGCGGTTGATACAATCGGGCCTGAAGGTGCTGCCTTCTTCCCGTTCATCTTCACGCTGTTCTTCTTCATTCTGGCCGGGAACTATATCGGCCTGCTGCCTTTCTCCTTCACCTTCACCAGCCACATTGCCGTAACCCTCGGGTTGGCACTGATGGTTTTTGTGCTGACGGTGATTGTGTCCCTCAAGGTGCAGGGTTTCCGCTTCTTTGCGCACTTCATGCCGGCTGGTGCCAGCATGGCGCTCGCGCCGCTGCTGATCCCGATTGAAATCCTGTCCTTTCTCTCTCGCCCCGTGAGCCTGTCCATCCGACTGTTTGCCAACATGGTCGCCGGGCATGTCATGTTTGATATTTTCGCAAGCTTTGTCATCATGCTCGCCGGTTTTGGCGTGGTGGGTGATGTGTTTGCGATCGGGCCCATTGCCATTAACATGGCGCTGGTGGCTCTTGAGTTGCTTGTTGGTGTGCTGCAGGCCTATGTGTTTGCCATCCTGACGTGCATCTACCTGCGGGAGGCCGTGGCTCACTGAGCTGCTTTGCCCGTTTCGTTTGAACTGTACTTGAAACAAGGAAGTGACTGATATGGACATCGCTGCAGCCCGGGAAATCGGTGCAGGTATCGCCGTGATCGCCCTCGCCGGCGTTGGTATCGGCCTCGGCAACATCTTTTCAACGCTGGTGAGCAGCATTGCTCGTAACCCCGCATCTCGCCCGCACGTGTTCGGTCTGGGCATGCTGGGCTTCGCGCTGACAGAAGCTATCGCGCTGTTCGCTCTGCTGATCGCGTTCCTGATCCTCTTCGTCTGATAAACGGCAGGAAAAAGGGAGAAGTTCCTGTGGGTGTCATGATGAAGACTGTTCGTGCCGGTTTGCTCGCTGCGGTATCCGGCGTGTCTCTTCTGGCCATGGCGGCACCTGGTGCCTACGCCGCAGGGATGCCTCAGCTTGATTTTCACAATCCCCTGGTTACCGGTCAGGTAATCTGGGGTGCGGTGATCTTTCTGGGTTTTTACCTGGTGCTCAGCCGGGTCATGCTGCCCCGCGTGGGTCGCGTTCTGGAAGACCGGAGCACACGTATTTCGAGTGATCTCGAAGTTGCGCGCGCCGCCAAACAGGATGCGGACAAGGCAGTTGCCGAACTTCAGCAGGCCCGTAAGGATGCTCTGGCTGAAGCACAGGCCAATCTGCAGAAGGCGCTGGATGAAGAACAGCGTGCCTCCGAGCAGAAAATGCAAGAAATCAATGCACGCCTTGCATCAGAAATTTCTGATGCGGAACAGCGTGTTGCTGCCGAAAAGGTGCGGGCTTTTGCTGCACTGAAGGATATCGCGGCTGATACCACCCAGGCGCTTGTAACCCGCCTGACCGGTTCCGCTGCCGCTGCCGCTTTGGTGGCGCAGAAGGTTGAAGGTGCTTCCGCGCACCGGACGCTCTGACCAGCTTCGAGAGGAATATTCATCATGAATGGCATTTTTCACGAAGCAGGTTTCTGGTTCGCCGTTTCCTTCGTTCTCTTCTTTGTCTTTTTCGGTCGCAAGCTGTGGGCGCCTATTACGGCGATTCTTGACAGCCGTGCTGCCCGGATCCGTGAAGAACTGGATGAAGCAGCCCGTCTGCGGCGTGAAGCCGAGCAGATGCTGGAAGATGCCACGCGTGAGCGTGAGCAGGCTCTGGTTGAAGCCAGAACGGTTGTTGAACAGTCTCGCAAGCATGCAGCCGATGCGGCAGAAAAAGCCCGTGCTGAAGCTGAAGAAGCTGTGAAACGTCACGAACAGATGGCACGTGACCGCATTGCCGCTGTTGAGCGGGAAGCTGTTAAAGAAGTGCGTCAGGCTGCTATTGATGTTGCGGTTGAAGCGAGCCGTAGCGTTATCAGCCAGTCTCTGGATGCACAGAAGGCTGAAACACTGGTCGATCAGGCCATTGAAAATCTGCCGGCCGCTCTGGCGCGCCAGGCGGCCTGAGTTCAGCCCCGTGCTGATTGATCAGGTTTGAACGCGCCTTCTTCTTTCCGGGGTGATGCCGCCCCGGTTTTGAGCATTGTTATCGCTGTTCTTGATGAACGCGATAACCTGCCTTTTGTGTGTAAGGAACTGGCGGAAGCCTGCCAGAGCCTTCCCCCCTCAGAAATTGTGTTTGTTGATGATGGGAGCCGTGATGACACGGTTGCCGTTCTTCAACGCATGCGCGCGGACTGTCTACCCAATCTGCGTGTGTTGTCTCATGACCATCGGTGTGGAAAATCCGCTGCCCTGCGCACAGGCATTACCGCCGCGCGGGGGGAATGGATCGCCACTATTGATGGGGATGGGCAGGATGATCCGCGTGAACTGGAAGCCCTGTTGCGGTTGGCCCGTTCCGCCAACGGCACGCCGCCTCTGGTGGTAGGGGTGAGAACCCGCCGCAAGGATGGTTGGTCCCGCCGGTTCGCGACCCGCTTCGCCAACGGCCTGCGTCGTCGTCTTCTGCGGGATGATTGCCCGGATACCGGGGCCCCTATCAAGCTGTTTCAGCGTGACGCTTTTCTGCGTCTGCCCCAGTTTGAAGGTCTGCATCGGTTTCTTCCGGCGCTGTTCGGGTCTTACGGTGTGCCGCTGGTGTGTCATCCGGTCACGCATCGGCCCCGGCTGCATGGTCAGTCCAAATATACCAATTTCAACCGCGCCCTTGTCGGCATCCGTGATCTGCTGGGTGTGATATGGCTGCGCAACCGTACCAGGTTACCAAAATCGGTTCGTGAATGCTGACATTTCGCTCGGGCGCTCAACGCCTTTCGGGGCGGGCGCTGGCGCTGCTGGGTCTGTTCGCGTTTCTGATTTTTCTGCCCGGGCGTGCCTCTACTCCCCCGTTTGACCGTGATGAGCCGCGCTATATGGAAGCGACGGCGCAAATGCTGGAAAGCGGCAATTTTGTTGATGTCCGTTTTCAGGACAAGCCGCGCTACCTCCAGCCCGCAGGTATCTATTGGTTGGAGGCTGCGGCGGTAGCGGCCTCTGGCACCCTGCATGATCGTGCGGTCTGGCCGTATCGGGTCCCCTCACTTCTGGCGATGACAGCCTCCGTGGTGCTGACCGCTTGGATGGGGTCCGTACTGTTCGGTGCGCCCGCTGGGGTCGGGGCGGCGGTCCTGCTCATGACATCGGTGCTGGTGACGGCCGAAAACCGCATGGGCACCATTGATTCCTGCCTGCTGCTCACGGTTCTGTTGGCCCAGACAGCCCTGCTGCGTGCCTTCTGTGATCGTGAAAGCCAGCGTCCGACGCCTTGGCAGACCTCTGTTCTATTCTGGGCGGCTATTGGCTGCGGGCTGATGCTCAAAGGCCCGGTTATTCTCATTCCCTCGCTGGGCACGCCGCTTGCTCTGGCTTGGGTGGAGCGGAACCTGAGTCTGTGGCGGCGCCTGCGTCCCTCATGGGGGTGGCTGATCTCTCTGGCTCTGCTGTTGCCGTGGTGCGTGGCCATTGGTGTGGTGAGCCACGGCGAGTTTTTCCGCAATGCAGTGGGCACCAATTTTCTGGGCAAGGTTTCTTCTGGTCAGCAGGCCCACGGCTTGCCGCCGGGGTATCACCTGCTGGTTTTCCTTATTGCTTTCTGGCCGGGATCTTTCTTTGTGGCGGCGGTATTGCCCGCCATCTGGCAGAACCGCCATCTCAGCACAGTCCGTTATCTGTTATGTTGGATTGTGCCACATTGGCTGGTGTTTGAAGCGATCGCCACCAAACTGCCCCACTATGTGCTGCCAACCTATCCCGCCATCGCCATTCTGACAGCGGGTATGCTGACGCGTGGCGCATCAGTCTGGACAGGCTGGCCAAAGGCGCTGTGGGGCCGTGTGTTGCTGGCGGTTTATGGTTGTGCATGGGTGCTGGTGGGCGTGGCACTTTCCGTCGCCGGGCCAATTCTGCTCTGGACACTTGAACATACCCTATCGCCCGCTGCTCTGGTGCTGGCCGGTGGCTGCCTGCCTCTGGTGGGTCTTTCCGCTGCGCTGATCTGGCGGTCTGAGCTGCGGAAGGCCCTTCTGACCAGCGCGGTCTGCGCGTTGCTGCTCTATACGGGGTTGTTTCTCGTTGTTGTGCCCCGGTTGCACAGCATCTGGCTGGCCCCGCGGCTGACCAGTCTGGTGCATCAATATCAACCGTGCCCCACAACGGATGTGGCGTCTGTTTCCTTCTCCGAGCCCAGTCTGGTGTTTCTGCTTGGTGGCAAGGTCAAACTTGTGGGGGCCCAACAGGCTGCCACCATGATGCTGGCCAATCGGGCCTGCACGGTGGCGCTGGTTGATGAACGTGATCGCGCAGCCTTTATGGCGGCTTTGGGCGATGCCCGGAGTGCGGTTGTCTCCCATGGTGCGGTGTCTGGCCTGAATTATTCCAATGGGCATCACCTAACCATCAGCCTTTACAGCCTTTCCGCCAAAGAAACGCCCTAAAGCGTCAGGCTTTCTGCCCAGTCTTGGGGCCAGCCCCTACCGCCGCTTTCCATGCTCTTATCGTCTGTCAGCCATGCCTGAGGGAACCGTACCCTCGCAGACTCATTAAGACCCTGAAGTGAAGGAAAGGAGGGTGTCATGATCAGTGTTGCAGGAATGACCGCTCTTGGGTTTGTGGTGAGTCTGGCCATAGCCAAGGCGGCTGACATGGCTGCTGCTGCATGGTTCACAGGATCTCTGCACCGTTTGTAACGGACGAAATACGCCCGAAGACCAAGGTAAGGTGTCGTCCGAAAAAAGTATGAGAGAGCCTGCGCGGCTCTGAGAGCCTCTCACATGGGCCAGCAACGATTGCGTTAGTGGTGCCCTGATGGGCGTAGCAGCCCCATAAAAAAACAAACACCATCGTTTGTGCCGTTTCCCGTTGTTTAAAGCGGGATGAGAGACTGCTTGAGATAGAAACCGCCTGAAAAAGCAGTCCTTGTGATGGCAGGAGGGGCGGTATGTGAGGCCTGAAATGCGCGGGGCACGGACTGCGCCGCCCATCAGGGGAAAAACATCCTTTTCAGCCCGCAAAAGACCCAGCGAGCCGACCTGACAGAGGCCTCAAAGCATCTTCCGAAGCCAAATAGCCTTTTAGAAACAGATCCCGAGCGTGCAGGCGCCAGAAGGTTCCGGGGCGAGGGCTATGGTCACGGCAACAAGGAGGAAGGCGACTGCAAACAGAGCGCAGGTTCCGATTGCCAGTATCTTCATTCTGTATCGTCCTTCCATAATCTAACGTTGGCATCACCGGCTGTAGTGATGCTGGTGCACACGCGCCTGCCGAGGGCAGTCAAATGAGTGCTACCGGGCGCAGAATGCGGTTTTGCGCTGGCAGACACCATAGGGGCGAGAGTGAAGCTGGCAGTATCGGCGCGTTCTACACGCTTGCCTGCCAGACCACTCCCGCTATCCGGCATTCTGCCGAGCCCAAATAGTATTCTGTGACAAAATTCGTGGCTTCAGGGGCAGATTTGGCACAGACAGATAACCATGTCACCCGATGGCAAAAAGAGGTGACTTAAGACGGCGGACCAAAGCCCTTTATAGGCTCACAGCGCGCGCGTGTAATGCGGTGCAGTCGTGAAGGGTGGCAGCGGTGGCACCGGGATGAGCCGCAAAATCATGCCGGTTAATATCGATGCTTCCTGTGGCGCTTAATATAGTGAGTGTCGTGGCGCTCTCAGCCGCCTTATGCGTCTTTCTCGCAGTAGAACGAGGCGTGATTTCTGGCTGACAGGCTGACAGGCTGGCAGAAGGAAGGCCCAAAACTCTATTGCGACCGTGAACGCCTGAACCTGACCATACCCAGATTTCAGACACAGTTTTTGGCCGTGTGAAAACAAGCTGACACAGCAGGAAGCGATAAATTTGTGGGAAATTTGGATGCTACGCCAGGCGCAAAGCCGAAAGCGAAGACTATAACTTCAGTCCTTTGCCAAAACTGACAAAAATCGAAGGAAAACATGGTGCCCGCTGGCGGATTCGAACCACCGGCCCCATCATTACGAATGACGTGCTCTACCAACTGAGCTAAGCGGGCATATTTTATTTTCGAACGGCTGGGTATCATAGCGTCTGGGGAAACGCAACGGGGAAAACAGGAAAAATGGCAGGACCATTGCCTGAACGCTGCGTTCCTGTAGGGGCCGCATGGCTGCAATCTGGTGTTCTGGCTATTACGTGGCGCGTTTTTTCGTTCTAAGGTGACTGTTATGAACGTGTCACATTTTACAGCCCTGCTGCGGGAGGCGGTTACGCCTGTGCAGGACTCCCCTGTGGATGAAACCCGGCACGTTCATCTTGTGCATGGTGTGGTGGAATGTCCGTGCTGCGGGCTGTTCCAGAAGCTGCCGCCGCTCAAACCCGGCACACAGGCGCGCTGCCTGCGGTGCAATCAGTCCCTTGACCGGCGCAATCGCACAGCCCCCATAGCCACGCCGCTGGCATTTTGCATCAGTTCAGCCGCCCTGTATCTGGCCATGCTGTTTTCCACGCTCATGATGCTGGATCTGTACGGGCGGCAACGTACGGTGGATATCATTACCGGCCCCATAGAACTTCTGCATGAAGGATGGGGCGAGGTCGGTGTGCTGGTGGCCATTGTCACCATTCTGGCCCCCGGCGTGGTGATTGCCATGATGGGCATGATCCTGACGGCGGCCCTGCGCCCCACTCTGCCATCCTGGGTGCCCCATTTGCTGAAATGGTATGAGGTGCTGCGCCCGTGGTCCATGGTGGAAGTTTATATTCTGGGTGTGTTTGTGGCCTACACCAAGCTGGTGGATCTGGCGTTTGTGGAAGTGGGCGCGGCTGTCTATCTGGTGGCGTCTCTTATGGTCACCATGGCCGCAACGGATGCCACGCTGGATACGGAACTGATCTGGCAACAGCGCAAGATTGATCCGTGCATGCGCACCATGGACGGCAAGCGCCTGCGGCTGCAGGCTGTCTCGGCCGAGGAAGGGGCGCTTGCACCGTCTGACAGCCGTGTTTCTTGCCTGGCCTGCGGGGTGGTGCTGGAGTTTGATCATCCCGTCAGTGCGACCCAGCCCGTTGGTTTCTGCCCCCGTTGTGGGCATGTGGTGCGCAAGCGCAAGCGTGATAGCCTCTCCCGCACGGTGGCGTTGCTGGTTTCTGCCATTGTGTTCTATCTGCCCGCCAATATCTATCCGGTCATGACCGTGATACGGATGGGGGCAGGCACCGGCCATACCATTGTAGAAGGCGCAATAGAGCTGTGGACCGATGGCATGATCCCGCTCTCGCTTCTGGTGTTGTTCGCCAGTGTGACGGTGCCGGTGCTCAAGGTGATCGGGCTGATTGTCATGGTGGTGGCGACACACCGGCATTCAACCAGGGGCCTTGTGCTGCGGTCCAAACTTTACCGAATTATTGACATTGTTGGCCGCTGGTCGATGATTGATGTGTTCATGGTGTCTATTCTTGTGGCGGTTGTACGGTTCAGCCACATGGCCAGCATTACGGCAAATGGCGGCATGGTGTGTTTTGCCGCCGTTGTGGTGCTGACAATTTTTGCCGTTCACACATTTGACCCCAGGCTTATGTGGGACGCGGTTGAAAAAAAGAAGGCCGTACAGTCTGCCAGCCCGCAGGACCGCACCGGATCTGATCTGCCCGATCAGGCCGGAGGGCGGAACCACGCGGTGGCGTATTTGGGTAATATGGAGCCGGACAGGGCGTGAACGGACAGAACTCTCATCAGTCTCCTCAGGATAACGATGGCATCATGCCAGATGCCGTGGTGCGTCGTATCCGGTTTTCCATCATCTGGATCATTCCGGTCATTTCCGTGCTGATTGCCGGTTTTCTGGTCTGGCGCAGCTTTGCCAATAATGGGCCGGAAATTACCGTCATGTTTGATACGGCGGATGGCCTGACCAGCGGGCAGACGCAGGTCAAGAACAAGGCTGTGGTGCTGGGCACCGTGCAGGGCATTTCCCTGACGGATGATCTGCGCCACGTGCTGGTGCGTATCCGCATGAACGCGGGCACCAGCAACATGCTGACGGACAAAGCACGCTTCTGGGTGGTGCGGCCACGTATCAACGGGGCCAGTGTCACCGGGTTGGAAACGCTGATGTCTGGCGCCTATATTGCCTTTGACCCCGGCCTTGAAGGTCAGGATGTGGGCAATGCGCGGCGCATGACCAGCTTTCAGGGGCTGGAAGCGCCTCCGGGGGTTCGTTCAGATCAGCCGGGCCGCACCTATACACTTATTGCGCCGTCCATCGGGTCCATCGGGCAGGGGGCTCCGGTCTTCTTCCGTGATGTGGATGTGGGGGAAGTGCTGGGCTACACCATGCCACCCGGCGGGCGCGGGCCTATCCTGATCCAGCTTTTCGTGCGGGAACCGTATGATCACTATCTTTATACGGATACCCGTTTCTGGAACGTTTCCGGCGTGCAGGTTGGGTTCGGCGCTGGTGGCCTGAAGGTTCAGTTGCAGTCCTTGCAGGCGCTGTTCTCAGGTGGTGTGGCCTTTGGCCTGCCGCACGATGAAAACCATGGCCAGAAAGATGAAGCGCCAGCGGATACAGTGTTCAAGCTGTATGACAGCAAGGCAGATGCGGACAGCGCGGGCTATCATGAACGCGTGCCGCTGGCCACTTATGTCACCTCCTCCGTCAAGGGGCTGGCTCCGGGCAGTCAGGTGGCCATGTTTGGCATCCAGATCGGCAACGTGACGAGCGTGAAGCTTGATCTGGACGAGAAAGCCGGTCACCCGCGGGTGCGCATTGGTATGGAAATTCAGCCGGAGCGTGTTCTGGCGGCGGAGGACATCCACCACGGCGCTTTGACAGACATGTTCAAGACACTGGTGGCCAATGGTCTGCGCGCCTCAACGGACAGCGTGAGCCTGCTGACAGGCGAGAGCATGATCTCGCTGAATTTTGTGAAGAACCCCAGCCCGGCCACCACCAGCATGGAAGGGCCGTCTCTGGTTATTCCAAGTCAGCCCGGCGGGATGGATGGCATCATGGAGTCTCTCTCCACCGTGGCGTCGCGTCTCTCGGCCATGCCGTTTGAGCAGATTGGCGTGAATGCCAACAACCTGCTGGCCCATGCGGATCAGACCCTGACCAGCCCGGATGTGAAGCAGTCTCTTACCAGTCTGAAAGAGTCCATGAAGAACCTTCAGGCCATGAGCGCGCAGATGCGCAGTGGCATGGGCCCGCTGATGCAACGTCTGCCAGAAATGACCAACCAGCTTGATCAGACCCTGCAGAACGCCAACCGCCTGCTGGCAAGCTATGGCGGGAACAGTGATTTCCATCGCTCCCTGCAAAAAATGGTCCTTCAGCTCGGTCAGGCCGCACGCTCGCTTCGCTTCCTGTCAGACTTCCTGACCAACCATCCTACTGCCCTGATCTCCGGACGGTAACGCCATGACAAAATCATCTCTTGCGCAGCCCATGCAGGCTCTCTCCTCCCGCCGCAGTGTGCTGCTGGGGGCCGTGGGGCTCGGGGTTATGGCAACCACGCTCACAGCCTGCTCAAGCGGCAACCCGACGCTGTACACCCTCTCTGTGGTGCCGGGGCAGCCCATGCCGGGTGGCCCTCGCTATGTTGAGGTGCGCCAGCCGAGCATTGCGTCCGGGCTCGATCGGGACAGGATTGTCACGCAGGATACCGGCTACAAGCTGACCGTGGCATCTGCCGATGCGTGGGGCGATTCCCTTGGGGGCCAGATCAGCCGCACGCTGGCCGGAGATCTTGCGCAACGTCTGCCGGGGTCTGCCGTGTTCGCGGAAAATGATGCCGCCGCCACGGAACCTGATGCCTATGTGGACCTCTCCGTAACCCGGTTTTCACAAGGGCCTTCCGGCAAAGCGGAAATTGAAGCCTCTCTGTCCGTGCAGCCCGCTGTGGCGGGTGCGCCCAGCGGCAATGCGCAGCTTTATCTGCAACGGATTCAGGTGCAGGGAGACAGCGTAACAGGCACCATGCCGCTGGTGCAGGCGCTTAGCCAGCTTCTGGGGCAGGTGGCTGATATTGCAGCCACTCAACTCCGTATGATGCCTCCTGCACCCTCTGCTACTTCCGGTTCAGAGGCTGGCAGGAGCCATACTGGCCCTGCGGCAAGCCAGCGTTAAGTAAGGCTGCGTGTAAAAGGCTCAAACGCCGTTTCCAGGGGCTGCTGACGGCACGTATGTGCGGAGCGCGTTTGGAACGACGATACAAGCGATAATGTTTTCTCCATAAAAAACGGCGGCCTTTGATGGGCCGCCGTTTTTTCTTATGGGAGGGAAAATGGCGTTCAGGCCGTGCCTGCGCCAAATTCCTGATCATGATCAATCAGTGGAATCGGGTAGTCGCCCGTGAAGCACGCATCGCAATAGCGTTCACGGTAGGCTTCCCGGCTTTCATGCCCCATGGCGCGGTACAGCCCGTCCAGTGAGATGAAGGCCAAGCTGTCCACGCCAATCAGTTCCGCCATTTTGGCCAGATCATACTGGGCGGCCAGCAGATGGCTGCGTTCAGGCGTATCAATGCCATAGAAGCAGGAATGTCTGGTGGGCGGGGAGGAAATGCGCATGTGCACTTCCTTGGCTCCGGCGGCGCGGACCATGTCCACAATCTTGCGGGAGGTTGTGCCGCGCACAATGGAGTCGTCCACCAGAATCACCCGCTTGCCATCCAGCGCAGGCCGGTTGGTGGAGTGCTTCATTTTCACGCCCAGATTACGGATCTGGTCTGTGGGTTCAATAAAGGTGCGGCCCACGTAATGGTTGCGGATAATGCCCAGCTCGAAGGGAATACCGCTGGCTTCTGCATAGCCCATGGCGGAAGGCACGCCCGAATCCGGCACCGGCACCACAATATCGGCGTCCACGCCGCTTTCCAGTGCCAGTTCGCGGCCAATCTGCTTGCGTACGGCATAGACCGGCAGCCCTTCCAGCACGGAATCCGGCCGGGCGAAGTAGATATATTCAAACACGCAGAAATGCGGCTTGGTCTCGCCAAACGGGCGCAGGGACCGCACGCCTTTCTTGTCGATAATCACCAACTCGCCCGCTTCAACATCGCGGACATATTCTGCGCCGATAATATCCAGCCCACAGGTTTCAGAGGCCAGAACCCAGCTTCCTTCCGAGCCATCTTCACCCGGCAGGCGGCCCAGCACCAGCGGACGCACACCCATGGGGTCACGCACGCCCATCAGGGCATCCTTGTGGAGCACAACCAGAGAATAGGCACCCGTTACGCGCTTGAGCGCATCAATCAGCCGATCTTCCACCGTGGCGTAAAGCGAGGTGGCAATCAGATGCACAAACACTTCCGTATCCATGGTGGACTGGAAGAGGCAGCCGCGGCGGATAAGCTCCTTGCGCAGGGTTTCCGAATTGGTGAGGTTGCCGTTATGCGCCACGGCCAGCCCGCCAAAGGCAAATTCCGCAAACAGGGGCTGCACGTTGCGCAGCAGCGTGGCCCCGGTGGTGGCATACCGGTTGTGGCCAATGGCGCGGTCCCCTTTCAGGGTGGCCATTACGCGGGGGTCATTGAACACATCGCCCACCAGACCAAGGCCGCGGTGGGAGTGAAACTGCGTATCGTAAGACACAATCCCCGCGGCTTCCTGTCCGCGGTGCTGGAGGGCATGAAGGCCCAGAGCTGTCAGGGCTGCGGCATCCTTGGCGTTCCAGACGCCAAAAACAGCACATTCTTCATGAAAATGGTCATCATCCGGACAGGGAGCGTCAACAGGAGAAGAAACACAGGGGGCGTCGTGGGCGTGCATGGGTGCGCAGGGCCTCCGCAAGAGAGCCAAAACAGGCCGGTATGGGGTCTACAGGGTGGCGTCATGACCTGTGGAGCGCGTTGGCGCAACCCCCTTCGTGCCGAAATCAGGCAGGTAGGGCTGGATATAGGCTGCGCCCAGCCGAATGTAAGGGGTCAGCTTGCCGTTCTGTTCAAGGGTCTGCATGTCTTCTGGCAGTAAAAGCCATTGGGCGGCCAGAAACAGCAGAACCACCAGAAGCACCCCGCGCAGAATACCAAACCCGGCCCCCAATGTGCGGTCCAGCCCGTTCAGGGCCGTGACCTGCACCAGGCGCACAAGAGCGCTGGAGAGAAGGGCCGCCACAATCAGCAGCGCCAGCAGCAGGATGCCGAAGGCGGCCAGATCAGCCGCCAGATGATTGCTGATATAGGGCCGGGTAAGGGGAATGACCGCCCCATAATAACGGCAGGCCAGAAGGATGGCCACAATCCAGCCCCCCAGCCCCAGAGCCTGCCGGGTAAAGCCGCGCCAGAAGCCATGCAGGGTGGATAACCCCACCAGCACAAGGGAGAGGATGTCTATGGGCGCCATAACAGGGGCCTTATGCCATGCGTGCGCGGAATGTCACGCCCCGAGTTCAGGGTAGCTTGCTGGTGGAAACACGCCAGGGGCGCGTCAGTTTGCCATCACGCTTTTTGCGGTGCGGCGGCTGGTTGAGGCGCAGGAACAGATCACTCACTTCAATCCGCCGCAGAATCTCGGTCCAGATTTCGGTTGGCTCCAGCCCCTGCAACTCCCAGATAGCGGTCAGGCTCTCTAGAAAAGCGGCACTTTCCGAGAGAATATCCTCCCGGTTTTCCGCAATGAAGGCGGCCGTGCAGGCAACAGCATGCGTTCCCGCCCCATTGCACAGCGCCACCATGTCCTGCTGGGCATAGGGGCGGGGTGCCTTCGGTGCGTCTTCCCGCGGGCTGGGCGAGGAGCCGGAGGAGGCAGGGGACAGCACGGGTGTGGAGGGGGCGTTCAGCATTTCCTCATGATGGGCAGGAGAATGGCCGCCGGTCAACTCTCCGTGTCTGCTTTGAGGGTGGGAGCAAGGCTTGAGGGGGCCCCGGCGGAGGGTGCGGGCGCGTTTGGTGCTTCCTTACCCAGAAAAAGCTGTTCGTCTTCTGTCACCAGTGGGTAGGAGGCTGCGGCGACGATATGCGTGTTCACGCGGCGCAGGTCCCGCAGCAATGTAAGCTGATAGGTGGCGGTTTCCCCTACCAAGGCCGCATCTCCCTGCTCCAGCGCAGACCCCGGCTCGGTTGACTGGTTTCTCAGCCGTTCAAAATAAGCGGCAGTGGCTTCAATTTCCACATCGCGGAAAAAGTCTTTCTGGCCGGAAAGCGGGTTGTTCTCCTGCGTCTGCCGTCCAAGCAGCACCGTGGCGCAGATGTTCAGGTTGTGGCTCAACTGCTGCGTCATGCTCAGCACAGGGCGCAGCAGATCGGGCGGCAGGACGATTCGCTGCCGGGCCATTTTCTGCACCATGGGCACAATGCTGCGTTCCACAATATCTTCCGCGTGCAGCATCTGGGTGCAGAAGGCCAGAATATCCTCCGCACGTTCCATTTCGGGCTGGCTGGCCGTGTCTGGGTCAAGCCCCGCCAGATAGGAGCGGATGGCCGCACCCAGATCTTCCATGGCGTTGCCCAGCGGTCTGGCCGCCCCGGCTTTGTTCGGGTCTGTTGTGCGCAGACCGTCTTTCATGGCGCTGAGCATCGCCCCCAGCAGGTCACACAGCCGCATGGCCTCCCGTGTGGCGCTGCCAATGGCCAGTTGAGGAGCTTTGTCCAGCAGCAGGCGGTCCAGATACAGCGGCTTGCCGGGGGAAGACTGCTGGCTTTCCTGCGGGGTGGGAATAAGCCGCAGCATGAGGCGCGCATACTGGGTCAGGGCGGGCATCATCATCACGGCCAGCCCGACATTGAACAGGGTGTGGAAGTCTGCCACCTGCCGGGCGGCATCCGGCTCCAGCCGTGCCATAAGCGCGCTGATAAAGGGCAGAGCCGGCACCAGCACCAGTGCCCCAACGCAGCGCACCAGCAGGTTGCCCATGGAAATGCGGCGCGCCGTGGGGTCCGTGCGGCTGCCTTCCATCACCGGGTTGATGGAGGTGCCAATGTTGGCGCCCAGCACCAGCGCCAGTGCGGTTTCAAGCGGAATGGTGCCGCTGGTGGCAAAGGTGGTCACCAGCATGACGGTGGCGACGGAAGAATGGCTGATCCAGGTGATTGCCGCACCCAGCAGAATGGCGGCCAGATCATGCGAGTTCATGGACGCCAGCACCGCCGTAAGTTCCGGCTTGTGCGTGTAGGGGCTGAGCAGCATCAGGAACTGGCGGAGGGAGAGCAGGATAAGGCCCAGCCCGATGAACACCCGCCCGGAATCCCGCCATGCCCCCTGACTGCGGCGGAAGAGAATCACCCCTGTGAGCACAAAGGCTGGCGCGATGGACGACACATCAAAGGAGAGGAGCTGAACAATCAGCGTGGTGCCGACATTGGCCCCCAGCATCACGGCCAGCGCCGGTGCCAGATCAAGCTGCCCGCGCGCGGCAAGGCCCGTGATCATCAGCCCTGTTGCGGTGGACGACTGGAGGATGGCCGTAATGCCCAGCCCCGTAAGGAACGCCTGAAACCGGTTGCCCAACATGCGGGCAAGCAGGCTGTTCAGCCGCGCGCCACAGGCCCGCTGCACGCCTGTCTGCACCATATGCACACCCCACAGCAGCAGGGCGACGCTTCCGGCAAGATCAATAAGCGTGAGCAGTTCCAACGGGTGAGGCTCCTTTGCGGTTCAGACGGGCCATGGCCCGGAGAAAACAGTGGAAGCCCCGGGCCGGGGAGGTCAGATGGTAAAGTATTTTGCGTGTTTGTTCAGGATAACAAGCGCGGAGGTGGATTGTTCAGGGTGAAGCTGGTCGCCATCCGTCAGGGAGACGCCAATTCGCTCTGCGCCCAGCAGGCCCAGAATGGGGTGCTGGTCTTCCAGCCGCGGGCAGGCCGGATACCCGAAGGAATAGCGCGAACCCCGATAGCCCTGCTGCAGCAGGGCATCCAGATCACGCGAATCTTCGCTTGAAAAGCCCAGTTCCGCGCGGATGCGCTTATGGGTGTATTCCGCCATGGCTTCCGCCACTTCCACGGAGAGGCCGTGCAGGTACAGGTAATCCTGATACCGGTTTTCTTCAAACCAGTCGCGCGCGATGTCAGACGCTTTCTGTCCGACTGTCACCACCTGCAGGGCCACCACATCACGTTCTGGGTCGGATACATCGCGCACAAAATCGGCAATGCATTCGCCATCTTCACGCGGCTGGCGGGGCAGGGTGAAGCGGGCGGCTTCCGTCACGCCGTCTTCTTCAAACAGGATCAGGTCGTTCCCGTCACCAGCAGCTTTCCAGTAGCCGTAGGCTGCCTGCGGGCGGAGGATGTTCTCCTTGGCCGTCAGATCCAGCATGCGGCGCAGGATGGGGCGCAGTTCCTGCTTGGCCCACACCATGAAATCATCCAGAGAGCGGCCCTGTTTCCGGAACCCCCACTGGAACTGATACAGGGAGCGCTCATTCAGGAAGGGAATAACCGCTTCCGTGGGTGCTTCAATCACCTTGCTGCCCCAGAAGGGCGGTTTCAGGCGGGGTTCATCCGCTGTCATGCGCGCGCGGCGGGTACGGGCCACGGCGGGGTCTATGGGGGTGTAGCCACGGGTTTCGGCCTGCTCTGGCGTGCGGGCATTCTTCCGGGTGGCCTTGCCTGCCCGGCGTTTGCTGATGGCGGCCAGATAATCGTCAAAACCGTTCTGCGTGATCTGGTCCATCAGGGTCAGGCCATCAAAGGCATCCCGCGCGTAGGCCACGCGCCCCGTGGGGCTGTAGGCCGCCACACAGTCTTCTTCCACATAGTTACGGGTCAGCGCGGCACCACCCAGCAGAACCGGCACATCCAGCCCTTCACGGCTGATTTCCTCAAGGTTCTCGCGCATGATGACGGTGGATTTCACCAGCAGGCCAGACATGCCAATGGCATGGGCCTTTTCTTTCTTCGCGGCCTCAATCATGTCCGCCACCGGCACCTTGATGCCCAGATTGACAACCTTGTAGCCGTTGTTGGTCAGGATGATATCGACCAGATTCTTGCCGATATCATGCACGTCGCCTTTTACGGTGGCCAGCACAATGGTGCCGCGCTGCTGGCCTTCTATCCGCTCCATGTGCGGTTCCAGCCATGCCACGGCGGCTTTCATGGTCTCGGCAGATTGCAGCACAAACGGAAGCTGCATCTTGCCAGCGCCAAACAGTTCGCCCACCACCTTCATGCCATCCAGTAGAACGGTGTTGATGATCTCAAGCGGCGGCATCTTGGCCATGGCTTCTTCAAGGTCTGTTTCCAGTCCCTTGCGGTCGCCGTCCACAATGCGGTCTTTCAGCCGTTCTTCGACTGTTTCAGCCCGTTTGCGCTTGACGGCTTCCGATGCCTTGCGGTCTGCAAACAACTCCAGCAGCTTCTGTAGCGGGTCATAATCTGCGGTGCGGCGGTCAAAGATCAGGTCTTCCGCAACCTTCACCTCTTCCGGTGCGATCATGTGCAGCGGTCGGATTTTGGAGACATGCACAATGGCGGCTGTCATGCCCGCACGCACGGCATGGTCCAGATAGACCGAGTTCAGTACGGCGCGTGCCGCCGGGTTCAGCCCGAAGGAGATGTTGGAGAGCCCAAGCACAATCTGCACATCCGGGAAGGCGTCCCGGATCATCTTGATGCCTTCCAGCGTCCACTGCCCCAGTTTGCGGTCATCTTCCGCACCGGTGGCAATGGTGAAGGTCAGCGGGTCAATCATCAGATCAGACTGCGGCAGACCGTATGTGTCGCAGGCAAATTCTATCAGGCGGGTGGCAATGCGCAGCTTGTCTTCCGGGCGGCGGGCCATGCCTTCTTCATCAATGGTCAGCGCCACCACGGCCGCGCCAAATTTGCGGGCAAGTGTCAGGCGGTCAGCCGCCGGGCCTTCTCCATCCTCAAAGTTGATGGAGTTGATGATGGGTTTGCCCCCATGCAGCTTGAGGGCAGCCTCAATCACCGGGGTTTCCGTGGAATCGATCACCAGTGGCGCATTGACGGAGGACGTGAAGCGCTTGATCACTTCATCCATCTCGGCCCGTTCATTGCGGCCGACAAAAGCGGTGCAGATATCCAGCGCGTTGGAGCCTTCCTTGGCTTGCTCCCGGCCCAGAGCGACGCAGCCATCCCAGTCATGCGCTTCCTGAAGTTCGCGCCATTTCTTGGAGCCGTTGGCGTTGCAGCGCTCGCCAATGGAGAAATAGGCGTTCTCCTGCCGCAGGGGCACCTGTGTGTACAGGCTGGCCACGGAGGGCACCCAGACTGATGTGCGCGCAACCGGGGCCGGGCGGTGTTTGCCCGTGCTTTCGGCCCGGCGCCGCAGCATGGCGTCCAGCGCGGCAATATGGGGGGTGGAGGTTCCGCAACAACCGCCAATCAGGTTCAGGCCGTCTTCCACAATAAAGCGCTCGACCCACACCGCCATTTCTTCGGGAGAAAGCGGGTAACGGGTCTGGCCGTCCACCAGTTCAGGCAGGCCGGCATTGGGCTGCACGGAAATCAGGCGCGGCCAGTTCTCGCTGAGCCAGCGAACATGCTCGGCCATTTCCTGCGGGCCGGTGGCGCAGTTCAGGCCCATCAGGTCCACATCCAGGCTGTGGATTACGGTGGTGGCTGCCGCAATATCCGGCCCTACCAGCAGGGTGCCGGTTGTCTCGACTGTCACCTGCACAAAAATGGGGGTGGTGGCGCCCATTTCCGCGCGGGCAATTTTCATGCCATTGACGGCGGCCTTGATCTGTAGCGTGTCCTGGCAGGTTTCGATCAGGATGGCGTCCACGCCGCCTTCAATCAGGCCTCGGCCCTGCTCGGTCAGGGCGGCTTCCAGCGTATCGTAATCAATATTGCCCAGAGAGGGCAGTTTGGTGCCCGGCCCCACGGACCCTATGACGTAGCGTGCGCGCCCATCGGCAAAGCTGTCCGCGGCCTCCCGCGCCAGAATGGCGGAGGTGCGGTTGATTTCACGAGCCTTGTCTGTCAGCCCGAATTCACCCAGAGTAATGGGAGACCCACCAAAGGTATTGGTCTCGACCATATCCGCCCCGGCTTCATAATAGCCACGGTGGATTTCCCGGATCAGTTCAGGGCGTGAAAGGGTCAGAATTTCGGTGCAGTTCTCCTGCCCCCAGTAATCACGCGTCAGGTCCAGATCAAGCATCTGGATGCGTGAGCCCATCCCCCCATCGCAGAGCAGAACCTGATCACGCAGAGCATCAAGAAGCGGAAGACGAGAAGACATGGCATCCATGAAACAAAAAAATGGGGAGGAGCCCCTGCCGGAGCGCGACGGGGAAGGGCCAACCTTATTCCAGACACAGGCCAATATGTCCACTCATCCCGCATTCTGGAAAGGGAAAGGCGATGCTCGCATTCTTCTGCGAGTGCTGACACCACAGGAGTGTAAGGCCGTGCCGCGAGCGGAGGCTCTGGCACTTTTTGTGGCTCACCCTCCCTCTGACGATCTGCAGGCAGGCTGGTTGGTGACGCGATCGTGGGAGGGTACGGCTACTCCGTCTTTCTCCCATGGGGCGGGCTGTTCCTGCTGCCTGCCAGCGCAGGGGATGGGGCGCATGCTGCTTCGCCTTGTGCAGGAACGGGCGCGCGGAGAATGTCCGTTTTTCAGCAGCGTAAATATTGTTTGCCCGGCATCGGAGAAGAGATTGCTTGTTTCTGCTCTTTGCGCAGATTCTCTTCTCACAGGGCTGTATGGACTTCTGCCCATTTCAGGCGGTTTTTTCTGCCATTCCTGAAAAAACTCAAACTAAAGAGGCGGCAAAGATACAGAAAGACTTTGAGAGAAGGCGAACTCCCTGCCATAAGGGCTTGTCCGGCGGCTTTATTACAGGCTTTGTTCGGTAACAGAGTTAGGTTTTGTTAAAAGGGTTGTGCGTGAATCAGACTGACCATGTGCCTGAGGTTGCCGGCTCCTCTTCAGATTCAGAAGGCGCGAAAGCCTCTCGTCTGAGCCCGGCGATGATCCGTCTGCGCGCTGTTCTGGCAGCCGCCCATTATCATGGCCTTGAGCTTGATGTACGGGATTTTGCCGCAGACCCGGAAGAAGAAAGCCCGTCTCCCGCCACGCTCGTCCGGTGGCTGGAAGAATGTGGCGCTGTCGCCAAAGGGATGCGGATCAAGTGGCGCTATTTGGTCAAGATGACCAATTCGCCGCCCATCGTCCTGATGTTCCGCGATGGCTCCGCCGCTCTCATGGTCAATGCATCACCCGACAAAGGCGTGGTCTGGCTGCGTGACCCCCTGAAGGGTGAGGGTGCTGCGCCCGTCCCCGTTGATGAACTGCGCCTGAGCCAGATCTGGACGGGGGATATCCTTCTTATCAAGCGGCGTCGTGATGAGTCCGAAGCTGACGCCCCCATCAATTTCACATGGCTGGCCAAGATGGTGCTGCGGGAGAAAAAGTCTCTCCGCGATATCGCCATCGCCTCCATGACACTGAGTATCCTGCAGATCTTTCCCCCCCTGATTGTCATGCAGGTGGTAGATCGGGTGGTGAGTTATCGCTCAATGTCTACGCTGATTTCGATCAGCGGCATCATCATTGTGTTTTCTGTTTACGAAATCTTGCTGTCTTACGGGCGGCGAGAGCTCTCGATGATTCTGACAACGCGGATTGACTCGCGCCTTTCACTGCATCTGTTCAGCCGCCTTGTGGCGCTTCCTTTGGAATATTTTGAGCGCCAGCAGGCAGGGAATATTCTGGGGCGCGTTTTGGCGATCTACAAGGTGCGTGACTTCCTGACAGGGCGATTGATGACGACCTTTCTGGACATGTTCACGCTCTTAGTTGTCTTGCCGTTTCTGTTTTTTTTAAGTTCCACTTTGGCATGGATGACCGTTGCCGCCGCCGGTTTGATTGGTCTGATCGTTGTGATTTTTATTGGACCGCTTTCTAAAATTATGGGGAAACAGGTCGAGGCAGAGCGGGATCGTGGTGCGATTTTGTATGAAACCGTTGCGGGTATTCGGACGCTGAAAACGTTAGCTCTTGAAAACACACGCAAGCACATATGGGATGAGGTTACGGCACAGGTTGTTAAATGGAAACTAGCTGTAGGTAGAATGTCCAACTGGCCACAAACCCTTGTGATGCCGTTGGATATGTTCATTAGTCGCGGGATTATACTTGTAGGGGCCTATTTGGCCTTGGTTAGCCCATCATCAGTTGGTGTTGGGGGGTTGGTCGCTTTTATGATGTTGGGCGGACGTGTTGCTTCTCCGTTGGTTGGGCTTGCCAAGCTTATGGATGATTTTACAGAAGTCACTACCTCACTAGGAGAAGCTGCATCCGTTCTTAATCAGCCAACGGAAACCAAGGCGCTCACAACAGGAATGCGTCCACGTATCAAAGGGGCCCTTTCTTTTGATGGCGTTAATTTCTCCTACCCCGGTGCTACCACACTAGCGTTGAAAAACGTGAATTTTGAAATTCCGGCAGGGACTATGCTTGGGCTGGTTGGGCGAAGTGGTTCAGGGAAGTCTACCATTACCCGTCTGTTGCAGGGGGTGAGTCGGTCCTATACGGGTTATCTGAAGCTGGATGGGATTGATCTGCGTGAGATCAATCTGACCCATCTGCGACGCTCCTTTGGGGTGGTGTTGCAGGACAACTTCCTGTTTCGTGGTAGTATTTACGACAATATCACAGCGGGACGCCCTGGTTTTACAATTGATGATGTGGTGCGGGCGGCGCGGCTTGCCGGCGCGGAAGAGTTTATTGAGCGGATGCCTGCGGGCTATGACACGTTCATTGAAGAAGGCTCTACCAATATTTCCGGTGGTCAGCGGCAGCGTCTGGCCATTGCACGTGCCGTGATTACGGACCCCAAGCTGATGATTCTGGATGAGGCGACATCGGCTCTGGACCCGGAAAGTGAAGCCTTGGTGAATGCCAATCTGGAGCGGATTGGTAAGGGGCGTACCATGGTGATTGTGTCCCATCGTCTGTCTTCCCTTGTGAACTGTGACCAGATCTGCGTGATGGATAAGGGGTCTGTTGTGGATATTGCGCCGCATGACCTTTTGCTGGAGCGGTGCGATATTTATCGGACGCTTTGGATGCAGCAGAACCGGCATACAGAAGGGCGGCAGACGCCTGCGGACAATCCGTCATCCCTGATCGCGGAAGGAGAATAAGCCATGAGCGAGAAGGACATCATTCCCGCAGGCCAGACTTCCGATCCGGATAACGGGGAAGACAAAAGCCCCGATTTTCTGCGCCAGGCTGATGATCCCTATGCGCAGGGGGATATGCCGCCTGCGCTGCTGGAGTTTCATTCCCCGACTGCGGCTTTGGTCAATATGCCGCCTACTGCGTCCGCTCAGTATATTACTTGGGTTATTGGTGCGCTGGTTCTGTCCTCTGTTACGGTTATGACTGTCTTCCCGCTTGATCGGGTTGTCTCCACGCAGGGGCGCATGGTTTCTACGGACCAGACCTTGGTTGTGCAGCCTCTGGATACGTCGATTGTCCGTTCCATTGACGTGCGTGCAGGGGATTTTGTTCATAAGGGCGATGTGCTGGCCCACCTTGATCCGACCTCTAGTGGAGCGGATATCGATAATATGCGCACCCAGAACGAGCAGTATCAGGCTGAGGTGGATCGACTTCTTGCTGAGGCCAAGGGTGAGACATATCACGTTGATCCACAGAACCCGGCTTCTGCTCAGCAGGGAGAAGCTTTTCTGAGGCGTAAGGCGGAATACGACGCCAAAATTCAGAATTATGACAAGCAGATCGCGAGCTTGCAGAATGATCTGCAAGGCTATCTGGCGAGTGCGGCCATGTATGCGTCACAGGCAAAAGTGGCGGCAGATGTGCATAAAATGCGCATGCAGTTGCAGAAAGACCAGGTGGGAAGCAAGCTTTCCACGTTAGGAGCACAGAGTTCCCTGATGGAAATTGAGCGCTCGCAGATTGGCGCGCAACAGCAGGCGGGTTCTACCCGTAACAAGCTGGCAGCTCAGGTTTCTGAAAAAGAGAGCTATGTCCAGAACTGGAAAGCCGAGGTCTACAAAGATCTGGTTCTGGCTCAGCATCACCTAGCGGAAGCCAAGGGCGCATATCAGAAAGCTGTTCTGCACAACAGCATGGTCACGCTGAAAGCGGACGAAGACGCCGTGGTGCTCAGTCTTGCCAAAGTGTCTGTCGGATCAGTGCTGACTCAAGGGCAGCAGATCATGACATTGGTGCCGCTTGGCAAAGGACTAGAGATTGAATCCGTGATGTCCGGCAAGGATGCCGGCTTTGTCCGGCTGGGGGATAAGGCGCTTATTAAGTTCGCAACCTTCCCGTTCCAGCAATATGGGGGGGGAGAGGCTACGGTACGGACCATCAGTGCGGATTCCTTTGTCTCTGATCAGAGCAGCAGCCAGCAGGACCCAGGTGTGACGCCAGACAGCAGTACAAAGGCGTTTTATCGTGTCCGGCTGCGGGTGGATCGTTATACCCTGCATGGGGTGCCCAGCTTCTTCCACCCTCAGCCGGGCATGCCAGTTACGGCGGATATCCGGGTTGGGAAGCGGACAATCATGCAATATCTGCTGAACAGCGTCATGCCGTTGATGACAGACGGCATGCGTGAACCCTGATCCGGGTTTTGCGTCGTGTTCAGAGGATAGTAGAGGACTGATGACATGCTCGGTGGTCTGATCAGGCGGCTCTTCAGGCGGGGGCCGTCTCCCGTGGAAGTGCGTCTTGCCGATGCCAAGGTCCTGATGGAGGACCCCGACACCGCCACACAGGGCTTTGCCGATCTTTCCGTTCTGGCGCGGGAAGGGGTGACAGAAGCCCAGTTTCTGGTGGGGCAGGCGTATCTGAACGGTATGGGTGTCCCTCCCAATCTGGTGGAAGGAGTGCGCTGGACACGTCGGGCCGCCCACAAAGGCTGGGCAAAAGCCGCCTTTGTTCTCGCCACGTTGTATCTGCATGGTTTGCCGCCAGAGGCAGAAGAGGGCAGCGCACAGGGGCCTTCTGTTTTTGATGAGGTTCGCCCTCCACCAG
This sequence comes from Acetobacter senegalensis, assembly GCF_001580995.1. Lineage (GTDB taxonomy): Bacteria > Pseudomonadota > Alphaproteobacteria > Acetobacterales > Acetobacteraceae > Acetobacter > Acetobacter senegalensis. The sequence continues at coordinate 32,679 of NZ_LHZU01000131.1, read as the reverse complement.
ATCAAAAACCTGATCCAGATTTCGTCAAGGCGGCCCAGTGGGCCAAGATTGCGGCGGAACAGGGGAATGCGGACGGACAGGCTCTCTACGGGTATGTGCTTAGCGCTGGGCCTGAGACAATCCGGAATGCCGCAGAAGGGTTGCGTTGGTACCAGAAAGCGGCGGCGGAAGGGTGTGCGCAAGGGCATCTCGGGCTGGGGCTGGCGGCACTGGCAGGGGCCAAAACGCACGATGACTACGCTGCGGCAGCCAAGGAATTAAAACTGGCGGCAGATAAGGGGCTTGGGACGGCCCTTTATCTGCTGGGTGTGATGAGCGAACGCGGAACCGGCGTGCCTCAGGATGATGCCGTCGCCATGCACTATTATGAGCAGGCCGCCGAAAAGAAGGTCCGTGGCGCACAGGCCAAATACGGGTTGGGCCTGATGGCCGGGCGTGGTGTGGACCGGAATGCGGGCCGGGGTGAGACCTGGTTGCGCCGGGCTGCCTTGGCCGGGGATGCGGAAGCCGCCGCCATTCTTGGAGATCTGTACGGGCGGGGCGGGGATCTGCCTCCCAATTATGCGGAAGCCATTTCCTGGTATCGTTTTGCGTCAGACCTAGGGCATGCGGCCTCCAGTCATACTCTGGGCACATTGTATCAGGCCGGAGTGGGCGTTCCCAAAGATCCCGAAGCCGCAGAACAGTGGTTCCGCAAAGCGGCCGAGCAAGGCAACAAAGAGGCCGTGGCTGATCTGGGCAATCTTGCTCTGCGCGGGCAGATGTCTGCCGAGATCAGCGAAGATGTCATGAAGGCTTACCGCGCCAGTGCGGAGAAGGGTGATCTGCTGGCTGCATTCAATTTCGGTGTCTGTCTGGCGCAGGGCGTGGGAACGGAACGGAACGAAGAAGAAGCCCTGCAATGGTTGCGTAAGGCGGCGGATAAGGTTGTCAATGCGCAGTTCTGGTACGGGCGCATGCTGCTGAAAGGCCAGGGAACCGAGCAGAACCCTGAGGAAGGGCGAGCCTGGATTCAAAAAGCGGCCGAAGCAGGCATGGCGGAAGCCGAGGCTGCTTATGCCGATTTGCTGGTGCAGGGAATTGGCGGTCCACGCGATCATGGTGCAGCGCTTGCATTTTATAAAAAAGCGGCTGAGGCAGGGCAGGTTTCGGCCATGTTCTCCGTGGGGGCGCTGTATGGCGGTGGCCATGATATTCCTGAAAACCGGGCTTTGGCGCGTGAATGGTTTCAGAAGGCGGCAGAGCATGGAAACCCCGCTGCACAGTTGATGATGGGCCGTTATCTGGCCAACGGACTGGGTGGAGAGAGGGATCTTGAGGAGGCCAGCGTGTGGTACCGCAAGGCCGAAGCCCAGAATGTCATTCAGGCCAGCGCAGAACTCTCGGCGCTCAATGCCGTGCGGAAGGCAGAACAGGCCCCGGTAGAGGGATAAGGCATCTTAGTGTGTGATGATGTGACAGTGCCAAGACTGGATGTATCATGACACTGTTGCAAAACATGCTGTTCTGGCAGGATGAAACCCTGACCAAAGAAGAGCGGACGGCCTTAGCCAGTGCGCAGGCGCAGGATTCTTTCCGGCGAGGGAATGCCGCGTGGGAAAATGGGCAGCAGGATGCTGCGTGGGACTGGCTGGAGCGCGCTAATCGTCAGGCGGCGGATAATCCTCATGTCATGTTTGCGTTGGCTCTTGCCCGCCATGCCGTGGGCGATGTGCCCGGTGCCATTCTCCTTCTGGAAACGCTGCTGCAGCGGTTCGACTTTCGGGAAGGCTCGGTTCTGCTCACCACATTTCGTCAGGCGAGTGGGGATGGTGGAGGGGCTCTGCGCGCGTTGGCGAAGCTTCTCTCCTGTTTTGCCGCAACGCCTGAAAGCCAGAAACTGACGGCGTCTGTCTGTCGTCTGAATGGTGTGGCGCTCTGGGGTTTTCTCGACAAGGATGGGCTGCTGAAACTTGCTGGTCCGCATGTGCCTGATAAGCCCGAATTCCGGCTGGATGGCGTGCCTGTTCGGGCTGTGAGAAAGCAGGGGGGCTGGTCTTTCCCGCAAGGCTGGCAACAGGCACATCTGTTGGATGTCCGGTGTGCAGGTGTGCCGACCGTGTTGGGAAGTCCCTTTTCTATAAAAGATTTTTTTAGCTGTGAAGGTATGGTTTCCGCTGGGGCGGAGGGACTGGAAGGCTGGTGCTGGCATCCCTATAATGCGGATTGCGCCCCAAGCCTGACACTCTGCCATTCGCAGACGGATAAGGCCCTGCTGCGGGTGACAGCAGAAATGTTCAGTCAGTCTGTCAGTTCCGATCAACCTCTGGCACGGTATCGGCGCATTTTTGTGCCATGGGAGATGCTGCCAGAAGGGCCGGTGCGGGTGGCTGGTCCCAATGGACAGGAACTTGCGGGCAGTCCGTTGGAAGCGAGGCTTGAATGGCGTTCGGCCTATCAGACCGCCCAGATGCTGAATGGTGTGCTGCCCGCGGCTCCCATCAAAAGCAAAAACCGAAAAATCGCTTCTGCTCCTTCTTTGTTTTTGCCTTTGCCTGTTGTGGATACAGTCGTGGCCCAGCCAGACAAATCCGCCGGGCGCAAACCTGTGGCGGTTATTATTCCGGTTTTTCGGAACAGGGGTGTGACGTTGGCCTGCCTGCAAAGTGTGCAGGAGACTGTTGCGGGGAAAAAAATCCGTGTTGTGGTAGTGGATGATGCCTCGCCCGAGCCGGATCTGGTGGAAGCAGTAGACATTTTTACCCGACAGCACGGGTTTCAACTGGTGCGCCAAGAAAGAAACCGTGGTTTCCCGGCTGCGGTGAATACTGGGCTGCAAAAAATTTCCGGGTGTGACGTCATTGTTCTGAACAGTGACACCCTGGTGGCCGAAGGCTGGGTGGAGGAACTGCGCCATGTTGCCTATGCAGCCCCCGATACAGGCACGGTCACACCGTTTTCAAATGACGCCAGTATTCTGTCCTATCCATCGCCGGATAAGAAAAACCGTGTTCCTGATGATGAGGAAACGAAAACTCTCATGCTGGAGGCCCATGCGGCCAACGCCGGGCAGGCGGTTGAAATCCCGACGGCCAACGGGTTCTGCATGTATGTGCGGCATGATTGTCTGAGGCAGACGGGGCTGTTGCGGGAAGATGTTTTTGCCCAAGGGTATGGGGAGGAAAATGATTTCTGTATGCGGGCCCGCGCCTTGGGCTGGAAGCATATGGCGGCTCCCGGTGCATTTGTGGCGCATGTAGGGTCGGCTTCTTTTGGCGGAACGCGTGCCGCGCTGATGCAGCGCAACGCAGCTCTTCTGGAGCGTCTGCATCCCGGATATCATGCGTTTATTGCCCGCTGGATGGCTCAGGACCCGCTTTTTGAGGCGCGGCGACGTCTGGATCTGGTGCGCTTTCGTAGCCAGAGCGCGCGAAAAGGGGGGAAAGCCAGGGCTGTTCTGCTGGTTACGCACCAGCATGGCGGTGGCGTAGAGCGCGTTGTGCAGGAGCAGGCCGCAGGCTTTCAGAAAAAAGGGGTCCGCGCGCTGGTGCTCAGGCCCGCACACTATGGCTGTGTGCTGGAGGATGCTGCGGCATCCGCAGATGCGTGGCCCTCCCTGCGGTTCCGGTTGCCGGATGAATGGGCTGTTCTGACCCGCCTTCTGCGGGCGGAAGGGGTGGCTTTGGTCGCGCTCCATCATCTGGAGGGATACACGTCAGAGATTTACAAACTTGCAGACGCGCTCGGGTGCCCGCACACTGTGCATGTGCATGATTACATGTGGTTCTGTCAGCGAATTTCGCTGCTGGGACCACAGGGAACCTATTGCGGCGAGCCCGATGTGGCGGGGTGTCAGCAATGCGTGGCGCTGGCGGGCAGAAATATAACGGAAGAGCTGGATATTCCTGCTTATCTGGCGCGTTCTGCACGGGTGCTGGAAGAGGCGCGGGCGGTGTATGTGCCATCCCATGATACGGCAAAGCGGATGGCGCGGCATTTTCCCACGGTGACGTTCCAGGTCAAGGCATTGGAAAAACCACGCACCATGCTTCCAGACGCAGGTAATGCACCGATTTTTGCAGAAAAACATAGTGCATTGCCTCCGGTCGGCAGTGGTGTGCTGGGGCATGGCCCCGCGCAGAACGCACCGCGCCTCCGGTTGTGCGTTATTGGTGGCATCGGCTGGGAAAAAGGGTACGGCGTGCTGCATGAGGCGGCGCTGGATGCAGCCTTGCGTGATCTGCCGCTGGAGTTTGTTATTGTCGGACATACCCCTGATGACGCCACACTTATGAAAACCGGGCGAGTTTTCATAACCGGAGAGTATCAGGAGAAAGACGCTCTCTCCCTTATTGCCTCCGTGCAGGCGCAGGCGGCTTTTCTGCCATCCATCTGGCCAGAAACCTGGTGTTTTACACTCAGTCTCGCCTGGAAGGCAGGGCTGCCTGCCATCGTGTTTGATCTGGGGGCGCCAGCGGAGCGCGTGCGGGCCAGCGGACGGGGAAAAGTGATTGATCCCGCTCTTTCCGGGGCTGCCCTGAATGACATTTTGATCAAAATGGATTTTACTGCGTAGGGAAGACGCAAATTATTAGACTTTGAGCCCGTGTTTCTTTACCTGTTCATAGTTTTTTGATTTACACTTGTGCCAACAGTGTCATGTTGAAAGAGGGTTTATGTCACAGACTAACCAGGCGCCTGCCCAGCAGCGTATTTCAGACCTTAAGGTATCAGGCCATCTGATGACGCTTCAGACTGGTTTGTTCTGTGTTTTTCACACTCCAGGCCAGCAGCCCCCAACTGCAGCAGGCCTGCCGGGCGTGCGTATTTCCCAGCCCCCCCTCAAAACACCGGGCGCTGTGGAAATTGTGACGTTCGAAGAGGATGGCTGGCTGGGTGCGCAGAATGGTGCGGCCCTTGTGCGTGTACGGCGTGGCCCGGCGCAGGTCATGATCACCATTTATCAGGAACTCAATTCCCCGCATGAAGCGCCACGTCTGCAGGTGGTGCAGTTGAGCGCGCAGGCTGATGCTCCCGCTCCGGCCGCTGCCGCCAGTGGTGCGGGCTTGCAGGCTCCTGCCGTTGCGCCACGGGCGCAGGGTGCGGCCTCGGCTTCTGAATCCACCTCCGTCGCAGCAGGTCAGAAGCCCGAAGTGGGCGCACACATCCAGCGCCGTGGCGATGTGGCCGTGCGGCTTGGCGAATGGATGGGCGAACCCGGCAGCCATGCGTGGATTGAAGGGTTTGGCGTGGCGCCTGCTGAACTCATCGAGCCGTCCGATATTGAATATCAGGCCGTTCTGGGCAAAGGCTGGCTGTCCCCGTGGGTGGATGGTGGCCAGTATTGTGGCAGCCGTGGCATGGCGCTGCCTATTCTGGGTCTGTGCGTCCGCCTGAAGGGCGATGCCGCCAAGAAATTCATCTGCCGTGTTACCGCCACCTTTACGGATGGTACCAAGGTTGGCCCGGTAGAAAACGGCGAACCGGTAGAATCCGAAACACTTGCACCGCTTGAAGCCTTCCTGCTGGAAATCCTGCCGCGGGGTGGCGCAGGGCGCGGTGGCCGTCGCAAAGGCGGCAAGACAGACAAGGCTGCCGCCAAGGCCGCAGCGGAAGATCTGGCTGCTCTGCTCGAAGAAGAAGTAGAAGCCCTGGAAGAACTTGAAGAGATTGAGGAACTGGAAGAGCTGGAAGACGCTGAACCAGAAGAATTTGATCTCTTCATTGAAGAAGAAAGTGCACCAGAGGAGCAGGAAGCTCCGCGTCGGCGTCGTGGTGGCCGCAAGCCGCTCAAGACCAAAGGGGCTGAGCCTGCTGCCGCTGCGCCGGTCAAGGCATCCCGTGGCCGTAAGGCCAGCGTAACTGAAAAGCCAGCCCCGGCTGCTCGGTCTGGCAATCCTCGCCAGAGTGCGCGCGCCAAACTGGCAACATCCAAGGCTGGTCGGGCTACAGCTCCACGGGGCGCGGGTCGGGGCCGCAAGCCCGGATCACGCCGTTAAAGCAGGAATGGCTCGGTCTTTTCAGGCCGGGCCTTCTTCTTTGCAGAAGCCGAAAGACAGAACACAGGCGGCGTTTTGAAGTATCTTTTCATCCACCAGAATTTTCCGGGCCAGTATCTGCATCTTGTGCGCCACCTTGTGCGGCAGGGCGGGAACGAGATTGTTTTTATCAGTGAAGACAATGCGAACGTCATTCCCGGTGTGCGCCGTGTGCGTTACCGCGTGCCGCGCATGGCAACGGACAGGGCCCATCCCGGTGTGCGCGATCTGGATATGGGGCTCATGCGGGCGGATGCCGTTGCCAAGGCTGCCCAGACCCTGAAAACTCTGGGTTTTGTGCCTGACATTATTCTGGGCCACCACGGATGGGGAGAACTGCTGAACATTCAGGACGTGTACCCAAACGTGCCTGTTCTTGGGTATTTTGAATTCTATTACCACACGGAGCCCGGCTTTGATGTGGATTTTGACCCGGAATTTCCCATGGCTCCGGAGGTCATTCCCTTGGTGCGGGCCAAGAATACGGTCAATCTGCTGGCCCTGACCAATCCCGGCTATGGGCAGACCCCCACGGAATTTCAGAAAAGTACCTATCCGGGCTGGGCGCAGGACAACATTACCGTCCTGCGGGAAGGGGTGGACCTTGAAATGTGCCGCCCAGACCCGAAAGCAGCCAAGAAAACGCTAAAAGTGGGGGATGTACGCATTACCCCCAAGCATAAGCTGGTGACATATGTTGCGCGTGATCTGGAACCCTACCGTGGGTTCCACGAATTCATGCGCGCTCTGCCGCGGGTTCTGGATGAACAGCCCGACGCGCAGGTGGTGGTGGTGGGCGGAGATGGCGTCAGCTACGGCGCGCGCCTGCCGTCCGGTTGCTGGCGCGAAATCATGCTTGAGGAACTGAAGGGCAGGCTTGATCTCTCCCGCATTCATTTTGTGGGCAAGGTTTCTTACGAAACATTCCGTGCCTTATTGCAGCGTTCAGATGCGCATGTATATCTGACCTACCCCTTTGTAGCCTCATGGTCTCTGCGGGAGGCCATGGCCATGGGGTGCGCATTGGTGGGGAGCGCCACGGCGCCGGTTGAAGAATTCATTACGGATGGTGAAACAGGCCTTCTTGCCCCGTTCACGGAGCCAGAGCGGATTGCTGACGCCATTCTTGAGCTTCTGACCAACAAGCCGCTGGCCAAGCGTCTTCGCGCTGCGGTGCGGCAGGAAGCCGAACGCTCGCTCTGTATGGCGTCCTATCTGGCGGATTATGAAAAACTGATTGCGCGCCTGATCAAGGACCATTCCACGACAGAGCAGGTTCTGGATAAACAGGTTCAGACGAAAGATCAGGAAAAAGACGCTGCGGTTGTACAGGCGTCTGCGTCAAAACCCCGCAGGGCCAGAAAAACGGTGGCTAAAACCAATGGCGCTGCCCCGCCTGCAACTCCGGTCAAAGCGCCTGCTCGTGCCCGTGTTGCGGTAAAAAAGGTCGCGCCAGCCAAGGTTGCGGCAAAGACCGCAGTGGTGGCTAAGTCCTCTCCATCCGTTCGGAAAAAACGCCGTCCTTCTGTGTGACAATCTCCCCTGCGACCCTTTGGGTTCGCAGGCTGGCAGGCTTCTCTTGTCGTCGGGCCGAAAGGTCTCCTCATATTCCAGTCGTGCCATGTCCCGCTGGAGGCATCCGGGCGGACGGGCTCCCTTCCGCTATACATCCTCGCACATAGGCAACAGGCAGGGGGAGGCCTTTCGAGCGACCTCTCAGATATGCGGCGGGATGGACATGTTCACCCGGTCTGCCAACTGAAGGGTCATGTGGCGCATCAATGCAGCCACATCCGAATCCGTGGCGACTGAGCCGGATGCGGTCAGATGTGCACGGTCACGAATCAGCGGCTTGTTGGGGTCCTGCGGCAGAACAGCCCAGTTTGCATCCAGCACGGCCTGCCCGTTGGCATCCACATCAAAGCGGGAAATGTTGACCTGCACCCGCAGCGTGGCCACGTCCACCAACGGCTGATCCGTAATCAGTTCATTGGGGTGGGAGTTAGCAATCTCGTTGGTAATCAGGTCCGTCATGCCAAGGGAAAGGCGTGTCGCCCAACGGGATTTCGGGCTGCGCACAATTTCTTCCCCATTGCGCAGCACCATGTCCTGAGAATCCAGATAATCCGGAATCACCACGCGGCTGATCTGAATGGTGGTGGCGCGGGAGGACAGGTGCGGCTGCCGCACTTCCTGATCAGAGGGCATGCCAAGGGTGTAAAGCCGCAACGGGGGCGAGGCACAGGCTGAAAGCAGGGCGCAGGCTGTAAGGGCGGTAAAGGCCAGACGGCGGGCGGAAAACATCATGGACGGCGTCCCATCAGCAGAAGTTGCGGGTTGCGTTCAACATCACTGGCAAAGCCACGCAGGGAGGCGGCGGCGGTCGCAATATCCCGCAGGGCAGCGTCCAGATTGGCCCGATCAGCCGAGCGCGGAGAGATAATGCCCTGCAGGCTGTCCAGCGCTTTGGTGGCAGACACCATGGTGGCGTGAATATCTGCCCCACGCCCGCTTAGCTGTGTGGTGCCGGTTTCCAGCAGCGTGTCCATTTTGGAGAGCGTGATATCCAGCTTGCTCTGAAGGTCGCGGATCGCCTGCGTGGCAGCCTGCACCGTGTCATGTGAGCGGTCGGTCGTGACTTTCATGCTGGCGATCAACGGCGGCAGATCATCGTTCAGCTTGTCACTGAGGGACTGGATGGAGCGCAGCGTATCATCCGCGTGGTGCGCAATATCCTTCACGGGAAGCTGGCCCAGCGTGTCCTTCAGCTTTTCCATGGTGGACAGACGAGCGGGAATTTCCGGCAGATCCGTAATGCGCGGGTGCAAAACAGCAGGGGCGGACTTGTCAAAATCCAGTTCGATGTTGGATTGCCCGGTTACAAAGCTTTGCAGGTTCAGTTCTGCGCGCAGGCCGTTGGCAATCATGTCCTGCACCCGCACCTTGGTGTCCCCCGGTACATCGCGCACCACATGGATCTGGTCCGGCTCAAGGGTCAGTACAACGGGAATGTAGGCTTTGTGGTCCAGCGGATCAAAACGCAGCGTGATGCTTTTGACAGACCCCACCTTCACACCACGGAAGTTGACGGGTGCGCCCACGGCCAGACCCGTGATGGAGTTCTGAAACACCACTGCGGCCTCCCGCGAGGGGGTGAAAAAGCGCATGTGCCCGAACAGCATGATGATGGCCAGCCCCAGTAAGCCGCCGCCTATCACAAACGCGCCGATCAGGGTTTTCCGGTTTGTGCCTTCAGCCATGCTGCTTCAGCCCTTTGTCTCAGAGGCAGGAGCGATGTCCGCCTTACGGTTCATGAATGCCACCACTTCAGGAATGGTGTTGTGGTCGCGCAGATCCCGCGGAGACCCACGGGCAATGGGGGTGTGAGTGCGGGCATCCAGAAAGATGCCGTCATCCGCAATCTTGAACAGGCTGGGCAGTTCGTGGCTGACAATCACAATTGTCGCGCCAAGCCCATCCCGCAGGGTCAGGATCAGATCATCCAGCCGGGCGGAGGTAATGGGGTCCAGCCCGGCGGAGGGTTCATCAAAAAACAGGATGTCAGGCTCCAGCGCAATGGCGCGGGCCAGCCCGGCCCGTTTGCGCATGCCGCCGGAAATTTCAGATGGCATCAGGTCAATGGCCTGCTCCATGCCCACAAAGCCCAGTTTGAGCTCCACCAGCCGCCGGATCACCTCTGGCGTCAGGTCTGTGAACATTTCCATGGGCAGGGCCACGTTTTCCCCCACCGTCATGGAGCTCCACAGCGCGGCGCTCTGAAACAGCACGCCATAGCGATGGTTCAGCTCCGTGCGGCGCTTTTCGTTCTGTGCCCAGTAATCTTCCCCACCCACCAGAATCTGGCCGGAGGTGGGGCGCAAAAGGCCGATCATGCTTTTCAGCAGCGTGCTCTTGCCGCAGCCTGAACCGCCCATCACGGCAAAAATGGAACCGCGTTTAAGATCAAAGGAAACGTTCTGCTGAATAACCTTGGGGCCAAAGGCAATGGTCAGATCGCGCACGGAAATCAGGGTGTCTGGCTCGGTCATGTCAAATGTCCAGTGCGTTCGCGATAACTGCGAAAACCGCATCCATGGCGATAATCCCCACAATGCCGATCACCACCGCACGGGTGGCGGCAATGCCCACATCTGCCGCACTCCGTCCGGCCTTCAGGCCCACACGGCAGGCCGCCAGCGCAATAAAGCTGGCGAAAAAGAAGGATTTGACAAAGCCGAACACAAATTCATGCAGGGCCACACCATCAAACGTGGTGGTCCAGTAGCCAATGGCGGATACGCTCATCATGCTCATGGCCACTACAAACCCGCCCAGAATGGCGATCAGCGTGCCATACAGATACAAAAGCGGCATCATCAGCGCGAGCGAGAGGATGGACGGCAGCAGAATGTAGGTAGACACCGGAATGCCAAACACCTGTAGCGCGTCAATTTCCTCATTACCCAGCATGGTGGAGATGCGGGCCGCATACGCGCCGCCGGTGCGCCCCGCCATGATGATGGCGGTCATGATGGCTGAAATCTCACGGGCGCAGGCAATGCCTACCAGATTGGCCACATAGATCTCGGCTGCAAAGCGGCGCAGTTCCACCAGCCCCACAAAGGCCAGAATGGCGCCCACCAGAAAATTCACCACACCCACAATCAGCAGCGCGGATGGCCCGGCATTCCAGATATCGGTGGCCAGATCCTTCAGCCGCATCCCGCTTTTGCCGGTTACGGTTTTCAGCGCGCCCTTGGTGGTTTCTTCCGCCAGTTCGGCCACGGTGCCGGTTTCTGTCAGCGTGTTGAGGGTGATATCCCCCACCCGTTCCAGCAGTGGTGGTTTGGGGCCAGGGCCAGCGGGCTTGGCGGCTGGCTGTTCTGGCAGCAGCGCCAGCAGGCGTTGGGCAGGTTCTGGCAGATGTGTGGGGTCAAACGTCAGCCCGGCATGGCCCGCAGCCTGTTTGACATCCCACAGGAAGGTAATGAACGCGGAATCCCACTGTTGCAGGCCAGTGGTGTCTATTTGCAGCGTCTGACCCTGATGGGTCTGGTTCAGCCCATCGGTGGGGAAGGGAGCCATTCCGCCATTCTGCACCGTCCAGTCACCCTGCACATGCAGGCAGGGGGTGCCTGTGTGCATGTCCAGATCCCAATGGGGTGCGGCCCGGGGTGTCTGGCTGGCGGAGGAGGATGATGCGTTTGAATGATCAGTCATGGTGTGTGGCAACATTACGGCACGATGACAGGGCTGACCAGTCCTGCCCGCGCGCGCGGCTGGCCTGCTAAAATGGTCTGGATATTTTCAGGCGCCCACCTTCCATGGGGTGTTGGGTGGCTGGGCTGGGTCATGCAAACGGCTGGCAAACAGGCCGTGCGCCATTGCCGCGGGCGCGGCTGTCGGTTAGATGCAGCGCGGTTCTGCCGGTTGTGCAAACCGGATGCAATTTGGTGTGATGGTGCCTGTTCTGAGCCGCAAGGCCGGAGAGCGCCTGTTGAAACGGGAGTTCCCATGCGACGCAGACGGGGCAGGCCGATAAACGGCTGGCTGATTGTTGATAAACCTACAGGCATGACCTCCACGCAGGTGGTGGGGCGCGCCAAAAGGCTGTTTGATGCCCAGAAAGTGGGGCATGGCGGCACGCTGGACCCGCTGGCCACCGGGCTTCTGCCTCTGGCGTTTGGCACAGCCACCAAAACCGTGCCTTACGTGATGGATGGCACCAAGATCTACCGTTTTACCCTGAAGCTGGGTGAATCGCGCGACAGCGATGATGCGGATGGCAATGTGACCGGCCATTCTGACGTGCGCCCCACGGATGACGAACTGCGTGCCGCTCTGCCTGCCCTGACAGGGGATATCATGCAGGTGCCCCCCGTGTTCTCCGCCCTCAAGGTGGCAGGGGAGCGCGCTTATGACATGGCGCGTGATGGCCGACCGCCGGAACTGCCGCCGCGTCCGGCACGGGTGGACCGGTTTGAACTGGTCGAACGGGTGGATCAGGATACGGCCATCTTTGAGGTCGAATCCGGCAAAGGGGTGTACATGCGTGCGCTGGCGCGTGATGTGGCGCTGGCCTGTGGCACTCTTGGCCATATAATCGCGCTCAGGCGCCTGCGCGTGGGGCCTTTTACTGAGGCAGACGCAATAACACTGGACAAAATCGCCCCGAACGACGACAACGCGCATGCCTCACCGGAGCTGCTGCGTCCGGTCGCGACCGCGCTGGCCGACATCCCGGCGCTGGCCCTGACCGCTGATGAAGCTGCTTCCCTGCTGCACGGGCAGGCGCTGAGCCTTGTCGATCTGATGGGACGCATTCCCCAGACCGAAGAAGGTGAGCCTGTCCGGGCCATGGAAGGGGGGCGCGTACTGGGGATCTGCCGCCTGGAAGATGGGCTGCTGCGCCCCGTGCGGATTCTGTGAACCTGATCTTTTTTATGGAGACATGTGATGTCGATTACTGCTGAACGCCGCACGGCGCTGATTAGCGAATACCAGACGACCCCGACCGATACCGGTTCCCCGGAAGTCCAGGTTGCGATTCTGACCGAGCGGATCAATAACCTCACCGAGCATCTGAAAACCCACGCGAAGGATTTCCATTCCCGCCGTGGTCTGCTGATCCTCGTTGGCCGTCGTCGTAGCCTGCTGGACTACCTGCGCGGCAAGAGCGTTGCACGCTATGAAGCGCTGATCGCCCGTCTGGGCCTGCGCCGCTAAGAGTGCGAAGCAAAGGGTGCCCGCCTGCTGGTCAGGCGGCACCCTTTGCGTTCTCTTCGGGGCACGGCTTTGCCGTAACCCCTTGCATGTCAGCACGTTAGGCTGGATGCTAAACACGTTCGCCACAGGCTGTGAGCGCGGGAGTCTGATCCCGGCGGGCCACGGCGTTTCCGACCACATGGCGCCTGGGTGGTATAGCCGCCAGTCTCCATGCCGTCCGAGGCGCTGTCCGCTCCCTTCGGTTCTTTCCCGCCTGTTCTGTGGCTTTTGATCTGGAATGAAAGCTGGAACAGTATGAGTATTGATTTTAAGTATTATCGTAAGGAAATTGAATGGGCTGGTCGCCCGCTGGTGCTGGAAACCGGCAAGATCGCCCGTCAGGCTGATGGCGCTGTGGTTGTCACCTATGGTGAAACCGTTGTGCTGTGCACCGCCGTTGGTGCCAAGAACGTCAAGGCCGGTCAGGACTTCTTCCCCCTGACCGTCAACTATCAGGAAAAAGCCTACGCTGCTGGCAAGATCCCCGGTGGCTTCTTCAAGCGTGAAGGCCGTCCGTCTGAAAACGAAACGCTGGTCTCCCGCCTGATCGATCGCCCCATTCGTCCGCTGTTCCCCGAAGGGTTCCGCAACGAGGTGCAGGTTATCGCCACGGTGCTGACGCACGATATGGAGAATGATCCCTCCATTCCGGCGCTGATCGGCTGTTCCGCAGCGCTGACGCTGTCTGGCATTCCCTTCTTTGGCCCGGTTGCCGCAGCCCGCGTTGGCTACAAGGATGGTGCGTTCATTCTGAACCCCACCCTTGAGCAGATGAAGGACGCTGCGCTTGATCTGGTGGTGGCTGGCACGGAAGAAGGCGTGCTGATGGTGGAATCCGAAGCATCAGAACTGTCTGAAGACGTGATGCTGGAAGCCGTTACCTTTGGTCACACAGCCTTCCAGCCGGTGATTGAAGCCATCATCTCTCTGGCTGAACACGCTGCCAAAGCGCCTTGGGATCTGCCGGAAGCCTCCAAGGAAGAACAGAAGCTCCGCACCCGTGTGGACAAGGTTGGCCGCAAGCTGATTGCTGATGCCTACAAGGAAAAGGTGAAGCAGGCGCGCTACGAAAAGATCGGTGCTGCCAAGGAAGCCATCCTTGAAAAGCTGGCCGCCGAGGAACTGGACGTTGACGCTGCCAAGCCGATGCTGAAAGACCTTGAAGCCGATGTGGTTCGTACCGCCGTGCTGAAAACCGGCCTGCGTATTGATGGCCGTGATCTGGTAACGGTTCGTCCCATCGTGTCTGAAGTGGGCATTCTGCCGCGTGCGCACGGGTCCTCCCTGTTCACTCGTGGGGAAACGCAGGCGCTGGTTGTCACCACACTGGGCACCGCACAGGATGAACAGGTGATTGACGCGCTGGAAGGCGAATACCGCACCAACTTCCTGCTGCACTACAACTTCCCTCCCTTCTCCGTTGGGGAATGTGGCCGTATCGGGTCTCCTGGCCGTCGTGAAATCGGGCATGGCAAGCTGGCATGGCGCGCCATTCACCCGCTGCTGCCCAGCCGCAAGGATTTCCCGTACACCCTGCGCGTTGTGTCTGAAATCACGGAAAGCAACGGCTCTTCCTCCATGGCCACGGTGTGCGGTAGCTCACTGGCGCTGATGGATGCCGGTGTGCCGTTGAAGCGCCCGGTGGCGGGCATTGCCATGGGTCTGATCAAGGAAGGCAAGAACTTTGCCGTTCTGTCTGACATTCTGGGTGATGAAGATCACCTGGGTGACATGGACTTCAAGGTAGCGGGCACCGAACAGGGCGTGACCGCTCTGCAGATGGACATCAAGATCACGTCCATCACGCCGGAAATCATGAAGATTGCGCTGGGTCAGGCCCGTGATGGCCGCCTGCACATTCTGGGTGAAATGAGCAAGGCGCTGACGGAAGGCCGGACAGATGTGTCCTCCACAGCCCCCAAGATCACCACCCTGACCGTGCCGCGCGAAAAAATCCGTGATGTGATTGGTTCAGGCGGTAAAGTTATTCGTGAGATCGTTGAATATTCGGGTGCGAAGGTCGATATCGGAGATGATGGCACGATCACCATCGCTGCGATGTCTGACGATCAGGCCAACAAGGCCATCGAACGGATCAACGGGATTGTGGCTGAACCGGAACTGGGCCGCATTTATGACGGCAAGGTCGTCAAGACGGCTGATTTCGGTGCGTTCGTGAACTTCCTGGGCGCGCGTGATGGGCTGGTTCACATCTCTGAACTGTCTCAGGGCCGTGTGGGCAAGACCACCGATGTTGTGAAGCAGGGCGATGCCGTGAAGGTCAAAGTGATCGGCTTTGATGATCGCGGGAAAGTTAAGCTGTCCATGCGCGTTGTCGATCAAGAAACCGGAGCCGATATCACAGAAACCGTGGGCGCAAAGCCTGCGCGGGCTCCCCGTCGGGATGCTGAATAAGCATCCCCCAAGGGGTGCTTTGCACAGCAGCGCTGATTAAGCAGAACGATAGGACAGCAATGAAGGCGATCAACGCAGTTCGCATGGGGGGCGCAGATGTCCTGCCGCTGGTTGAAGGCGGCAAGGGCGTTTCCGTATCCACAGGTGCTTCAGCCGGAGCATGGGCTGCGGCGGGCGGGGCCGGTACGGTCTCGATCGTCAATGCGGACAGTTATGATGAGGCCGGAAATCCCGTGCCTCAGATCTATCATGGCCGCACCCGGCGGGAACGGCATGAAGAACTGGTAGACTACGCCATTCGGGGCGGGATTGCGCAGGCGCGCATCGCGCACGAGATGGCAGGCGGCAAAGGCCGTATCCACGCCAATATCCTGTGGGAAATGGGCTCGGCCGAACGGGTGATTACCGGCGTTCTTGACGGCGCAAAAGGGCTGATTCACGGCCTGACCTGCGGCGCGGGTATGCCGTATCGTCTCTCGGAAATTGCAGCCACGTATGGGGTGTACTACTACCCCATCGTGTCTTCCGCACGTGCCTTCAATGCGTTGTGGAAGCGGGCCTACAGCAAGGCGTCTGATCTGCTGGGCGGCGTGGTGTATGAAGATCCGTGGCGGGCTGGCGGCCATAACGGCCTCTCCAACACGGAAGACCCACTGAATCCGGAAGATCCCTATCCGCGGGTTGCGGCTCTGCGCAAGCTCATGCGCTCTTTTGGTCTGGATAACACGCCCATCATCATGGCGGGCGGCGTGTGGTGGCTGGAAGAATGGGAAGACTGGATTGATAATCCGGAACTCGGCCCGATTGTCTTTCAGTTCGGTACACGTCCGTTGCTGACCAAGGAAAGCCCCATTCCGCAGGCGTGGAAAGATCGGCTGCTGACCCTGAAAAAGGGAGACGTGTACCTCAACCGCTTCTCCCCCACAGGTTTCTATTCTTCAGCAGTCAATAACAGCTTCCTTCAGGAACTGCGTGGCCGGTCTGAACGGCAGGTTGCGTTTTCTCCTGAACCGCTGGGCGCGCATCAGGTGCCTTACGGCGTGGGCGCGCGTAAGCGTGAAGTGTTTGTTGCGGCGGAAGATTTTGAGCGTATTCGCGGGTGGGAAGCAGAAGGCTTTGTTGAAGCCATGCGCACACCGGATTCCACGCTTATTTTTGTCACGCCAGACCGTGCGCGGGAAATCATGGCAGATCAGGTGGCCTGCATGGGGTGCCTGTCTGAATGTAAGTTCTCCAACTGGAGCCAGCGCGGCCCTAATTACACTAACGGGCACAAGGCTGATCCGCGCTCCTTCTGTATTCAGAAGACGCTCCAGACCGTGGCGCATGCCAACGGCCCGGATGCGGAAGACATCATAGATCACAACCTGATGTTTGGTGGCACCAACGCATGGCGCTTTGCAACTGACCCGTTCTATTCCAACGGGTTTGTGCCAACCGTCGGTCAGTTGGTGGAAAAGATCCTCACCGGGCGCTAAGCCCCGCAGGCTTTTCAAAAGTGATCATCTGTTGCGGCTTTTGTTATGAGGCCACAACAGCAGAAAAGGACGCTTCGGCGTCCTTTTTTGTGCCTGCGGCGAGGGGGGCTTGCTTTCCTTAACCAAACAAAGAGGCAGCCCGTTTTGCGACGGGAGGCTGGATGAGGCAGCAAGAATTGCAGGGGCAGTCATGAGGGCGTCAAACTAATCCGGAATATAACCGCAGCGGCCTTATTACTTTCCCATCCGGGCAATTTTCTGGTCGGTCTTATACTGGCTCAGAGCGTAAACGGACCAGATGGCTGCCGGAATCCAGCCAATGATTGTTACCTGCAACACCAGACAGATCAGGCCAGCGAAGGGACGCCCGATGGTGAAGAACTGAAGCCATGGTAAAAGCAGGGCCAGAAGAAGGCGCATGGGAGGTCATCCTTGTCTTGTGGGCGAGAAGAACGCCCTGAAGGGGAGGATGGCTGCTGTGCTGCCGCAAAACAAGCCCCATTGCGTGCTTTGGCGCGTGAGAGACAGGGGTAGCCCTATGTGCGTTCGCCTTTGTGTGCTAGAAGAGAAACACTCACAGCCAGACTGCTGTACAGGCCGGGTTTTGCCCGGTTCAGCGGCCCGGCGCACAACAGTTTTCAGGCGCGCCTCATTCCCTCAGGCGCGCGGCATGACAAGACGGATGGACCTTGACCGAGATTTCTGACCAGCCGGGATCGCCGGAGCCTTCTGACCTTCTGCCTGTCACCATTGAGGAGGAGATGCGCTCCTCCTACCTCGCGTATGCGATGTCGGTGATTGTCAGCCGTGCCCTGCCTGATGTGCGAGACGGCCTGAAGCCGGTGCATCGGCGTATTCTGTACGCCATGCATGAAAGTGGCTTCACGCACGATAAACCCTACCGCAAATCGGCCCGTGCGGTGGGTGACGTGATGGGTAAATACCATCCGCACGGTGACTCCTCCATTTACGATGCCATGGTCCGTATGGCGCAGTCCTGGTCCATGCGCGTCAAGCTGATTGACGGGCAGGGGAACTTTGGTTCCGTGGATGGGGATAGCCCGGCGGCCATGCGTTACACGGAAGCGCGGCTGGCCAAGGCTGCCACCTTCCTGCTGAACGACATTGACCGCGATACGGTTGATTTCCAGCCCAACTATGATGAAAGCGAGCAGGAACCAACCGTTCTGCCCGCAGCTTTCCCCAACCTGCTTATCAATGGCGCCACCGGCATTGCCGTGGGTATGGCCACCAACATTCCGCCCCACAACCCGGCGGAAGTGATTGATGCAACCCTCGCTCTTATCGAAAAACCCGATATGGAGCTTGAAGAGTTGATGGAGCATGTGCCGGGACCGGACTTCCCCACAGGCGGCATCATTCTGGGGCGCTCAGGCATCCGCAGCGCGTTTGCTACCGGCCGTGGCGCGATCATTATTCGTGCCCGCGCCGAGGTTGAGGAAATCCGCAAGGATCGCAAAGCCATTGTGATCACGGAAATTCCGTATCAGGTGAACAAGGCCACCCTGCAGGAGCGCATCGCCGAACTGGTGCGCAACAAGCAGATTGAAGGCATATCAGACATCCGCGATGAATCGGACCGGTCCGGCATGCGGGTGGTGATTGAAATCAAGCGGGACGCCACGCCGGAAGTGGTGCTGAACCACCTCTACCGTTACACCCAGTTGCAGACGTCCTTTGGCGTGAACATGCTGGCGCTGGATGGCGGCAAGCCTCGCCTGATGGGGCTGAAGGATGTTCTGTCCGCCTTTGTTTCCTTCCGTGAAGAAGTCATTCTGCGCCGGGCGCGGTTTGAACTGAACAAGGCGCGGGATCGCGGGCATATTCTGGTCGGGCTGGTGATTGCCGTCGCCAATATTGATGCCGTGATCGCCCTGATCCGCGCAGCGCCTGATGCCGCAACCGCCCGTGAATCCCTGATGGCCGCAAGCTGGGATGCCGCAGATGTCGAGCCCCTGCTGGCGCTTATCCACGATGAAGGCAATCAGGTTGTAGACGGTAAGGTCCGTCTTACTGAAGCGCAGGCCCGTGGTATTCTGGAACTGCGCCTGCAACGCCTGACCGGCCTTGAACGCGAAAAGATCCAGCAGGAACTTTCCGAAGTTGCTACCCGGATCAACGAGCTTCTTGAAATTATTGGCAGCCACATCCGCCGCATGGAAGTGCTGCGCGATGAACTGATACTGGCGCGGGCGGAAATTGCGACCCCACGCGCTACCGAAATTTCTGATTACGCAGGGGATCAGGATGATGAAAGCCTGATCGAACCCGGCCAGATGGTTGTCACCATCACGCGGGAAGGCTTCATCAAACGCACGCCGCTTGATGTCTTCCGTGCCCAGAACCGTGGTGGCCGTGGCCGCACCGGCGCAGGCACCCGCGGGGATGATATTGTGGTGCGGTCCTTCAACGCCCACACGCACCAGTGGGTGATGTTCTTCTCCTCCGGCGGCAAGGCGTATCGGGAAAAGATCTGGCGTCTGCCAGAAGCCAGCCCCACCGCCAAAGGCCGTGCGCTGGTCAATCTGCTACCTGATCTGGGTTCGGATACCATTACCGCCGTTCTGCCGCTGCCGCAGGATGAGGAGCTGTGGGAATCCTTGCATCTGGTGTTTGCGACCGCCAGCGGTGGCGTGCGCCGTAACCGGTTGAGTGATTTCCGCAACATCCGCTCCTCCGGCCTGATCGCCATGAAGCTGGATGAAGGCGATAGCCTGATTGGCGTTGCTACCTGCCGTGAAGGGCAGGATGTGTTCCTGGCAACCCGTGGCGCACGCTGCATCCGCTTCCAGATTACGGATGAAACATTGCGCGTGTTTGCAGGCCGTGGCTCTTCCGGTGTGCGCGGCATCAGGCTGGCGGATGGCGACAAGGTGATCAGCCTTGCCGTGCTGAACCATGTTGAAGCCACGGTGGAAGAACGTTCTGCTTATCTGCGTATGGCCAATGCCAAACGCCGTGCAGAAAACGCCGCCGAAACCGAGGATGATGCCGAAACGCCGGTTGTGGATACGGATGAGGAAGAAGCCTCCTCCGGCACAACCCTGCTGACGCCGGAACGCTTTGCCGAGCTTGAAGCTGCCGAAGAAATTCTGCTGGTGGTGAGCGATGGCGGGTTTGGCCGCCGGTCTTCTGCGTATGATTACCGTGTCAGCGGTCGTGGCGGGCAGGGCATTACCAACATGACCTTCTCCTCCAACAAGCGCGGCAAGGAAGTTGCGGCCACGCTGCCGGTTCTGGATGGCACGGATGTCATGCTGGTGACGGACGCTGGCCGTCTTATCCGTGTGCCGGTCGATCAGGTGCGCGTCATGGCGCGTCAGGCCAGCGGTGTGACCCTGTTCCGCCTGAATGAGGATGAGCGCGTGACGAGCGTGTTCCCCGTCATGGATGATGGTGAGGAAGAAGGGGGCGAGGACGCCGCTGAAACACCGGGCGAAGGCGCGTGATCACAGGCGTGCGCCCTGCCCGGCGCATTGGCTTTTATGCCGGGACGTTTGATCCCGTCACCACCGGGCATCTGGACGTGATTGAACGGGCCGCCCGGTTGGTGGACCGTCTGGTGATCGGGGTGGCGGAAAACCCCGCCAAAAACCCGCTCATGCCGCTGGCGGAGCGCGTGGAGTGTGTGGAGCATGAGCTTCCCGCCATAGCTGAGCGCACAGGCGGCGAGCTGAAGGTAACGCCCTTCAACTCCCTGCTGGTGGAAGCGGTGCGTGCGCATGATGCCACACTTATTTTTCGCGGTCTGCGGGTGCTGACGGATTTTGATTATGAAATCCAGATGTCCGGCGTAAACCGGCGGCTGGATGCCACCATAGAAACCGTGTTTCTGATGGCGTCCGAGCGCACGCAGTTCATTTCCTCCCGCCTTGTGAAGGAAATTGCCGGTTATGGTGGTGCCGTTTCCGAGTTTGTCACCCCATATACACAGGAACGTCTGCTCGCCCGGCTAAAGGCGCGGGCTGCGGGGTAACAGGTGCGTTGGCGCCGGTTGCCGGAAAGAGTTAAGGAGAATTCTCTATGTCTACCGAGACAGACAAAAACGACCTGATCTACATGGATGTCCCCGCAGGCCGCGTGGTCATCCGCCTGCGTCCCGATATCGCACCGCTGGCTGCCGAGCGTATCCGTACCCTTTCTGCTGAAGGGTTTTATGATAACGTTCCCTTCCATCGTGTGATTGAAGGCTTCATGGCGCAGGCTGGTGACCCCACGGGCACAGGCACAGGTGGCAGCCCGCTGCCGGACCTGAAAGCGGAATTCACGCGGGACGCCAAGTTCCTGCGCGGCACTCTGGGCATGGCGCGTACGTCTGACCCCAACAGCGCCAACAGCCAGTTCTTCATCATGTTTGAACCATCCCCGCATCTGGATGGTCAGTACACCATTGTGGGTGACGTGATTGAAGGCATGGAAAACATCGACAAAATCAAGCGCGGTGGCGGCGCGTCCGGCATGGTGCGTGAGCCCGACCGGATTATCAAAATGCGTCCGGCTTCTTCTGAAACTGCCTGATTGTTTCAGAATTTATCCAGACAGAAAGCGCGGCCCCGCAACGGGCCGCGTTTTTTTGTTGGGGGAGATATTTCGGGAGACCGCGCCTGCCATCAAGAAGGGGTGTTGGTGTTTTCAGGAGCCCTTTTGCGCGTTATGGGCTTGAAAAAGCATGTCATCGCTTGACACGGGGGGAATGATCCGTCTAGACAGCGTCCCAACAGAGGGCGCACCCTGTTTCAAACC
The DNA here is from genome assembly GCF_001580995.1 of Acetobacter senegalensis. Lineage (GTDB taxonomy): Bacteria > Pseudomonadota > Alphaproteobacteria > Acetobacterales > Acetobacteraceae > Acetobacter > Acetobacter senegalensis. The sequence goes on along the minus strand of NZ_LHZU01000131.1, from coordinate 11,240 downwards.
GAGTGTTGCTATTCTGCAAGATGGTGTGAGCCGGTAGCTCAGTTGGTAGAGCATTCGACTTTTAATCGAATGGTCGAGGGTTCGAGTCCCTCCCGGCTCACCATTCTTCCCCACAAGATAAGGGTTATAAAGCAGAGTTTCCACAGAAACCGGGACTCGACTCCGGATTCGTATAACCTGTTTTTTTTATTGCCTTTTTCTGATTCACCTCCGAATCGGGCTGCGTAATCTGTACCCGTTATCCACAGATTTACCCACTGCCCCTATCCCTGCACCCGGAGAGTGGTGCGGCGCGCGCAGAATGTGTGGAAAAAACCATGCACCTCATCACAGAACCAGAGTGACTGTGTGGCGGATGGCCAGCGCTGTCTGCCCCTAGGGAACGGCTCAGGGGAGATCCTGTTCCCATGGGGGAACGGGGCCGTAGCATTCCACCAGATAATCGATCATGGCCCTTACCTTTAACGGGGTTGTCTGGCCGGGGGCGTAAACAGCGTGCAGGGGCGGGGCTTCCATCAGGGGCTCATCAAGCGTTATGGCCTGCAACTGGCCGGAACGCAGTTCATTGCTCACCACAAAAACGGGAAGATAGATCAGCCCTTCCCCCGCAACGGCTGCTTCACGCAAGGCATCGCCATTGTTGGCGCAGAGCGGGCCGGAAATAGAGACCCCGTGCTCTCCCTTCGCACCGAAATTCCAGCGGCTCGGGTTACCGGGGTCTCCCAAAGTGTACCCCAGGCATTTGTGCTGGCTCAGTTCCTCAATGCGCTGCGGCGTGCCGGCCTGCGCCAGATAGGCGGGGGAGGCACACACCACGCAGCGTATGGGCGCGAGCTTGCGTGTGCGCAGGCTGCTGGGGGCCATGTGCTTGATCCGCAGGGTAAGGTCCCAGCCTTCTTCAATCAGGTCCACTGCGCGGTCATTCAGGCCGAGCTCCACCGTCACCAATGGGTGTCGGCGGTTAAATTCGGGCAGCAGAGGGGCAACATAGCGTATGGCAAGGGAAACAGGGGCATTAAGCCGCAGCCGCCCCTGTGGTTCGCGCCGCTGGGCGGTTACGGTCCGCTCCACTTCATCCAGATCAGCCAGAATTTTCTGGCATCCTTCCAGAAACAGCCGTCCGGCTTCTGTCAGCGATAATTTGCGCGTACTGCGATGGAAAAGGGTTACACCCATCTGCCGCTCAAGCGCTGTGATGTGCTTTGTCACCATGGTTTGGGAAAGGGAAAGCGCCCGCCCGGCAGCCGTAAAATTGCCGGTGGCCACAACCTTTACGAAAACCTGCATGCTTGTAATGCGGTCCAGCATAAAATCCACGCACGGGGTTAGGAGGGCAGTAAATGCGCCAGAAATCTGCTGGCGGCGTCACCCTATCATGGTTTGTTCGTGCCGTGCTGGTTTTGCCAGTGTGGTGGCGTGTGCCGCCAGAAGGGCTGAAAAGCCCGAGGTTTAGTAGCGCGAGCCGGGTGGGCGGCCGCGGTAATCATTGTAATACCCATGGTCATGCCGCCCGTGGCGGTAACCATCCCTGTCATGATAGCGGTGCGGGCCAGAATAACAGCCAGCAAGGCCCAGTGGCAGCAAAAGCAGAAGAAGCGCCGGAACAGATAATTTCTTCATGGAATCCTCCAGAGCAAGAAAGCCATCTGATGTGGCTAAAGCGGTAATGAGGCTTTTTAACGTTCTCTCCGTTCCCGGCGTTCCGCAGCCTGCGCGGTTTGTCTTTTCCTTTGTCAGCCTTGGCGATCAGTGCAAAGAGAGGGCACACTCACCGGGGCGCTGGGTGTGCGCTATTGCCCGCCATTCATGGCGTGGCGAAACCAGACAGGGAGCAACAGAAACCTCGTGACGGGACGGAACAGAACAGACCGGATCATGGTTTCTTGCCTGCTGCTTCAGGCGTTGGTGGTAGCGCCTGCCACAGCGGAAGGCGTGGATGGGCTGCAGCGGGCTCCGGTAGCGGCTGTCACGCAGGATGCTCTGGGCCAGAAAGGCGACCAAAACGCCCAGACAGCACTGTTTCTGCCTTTTGATGCGCAAACCGGCATTGCGGCGTTCTGGTCCGGCCCGGATTTTATTGTGGTGGCAGACCAGCCTGTACCGGCCATGATGCGTGCGTCTGGCGGAACAGGTGTGTTTTCCGGCCTGACAGTCACCGTGCTGGATCACGCCACTCTGTTGCGCATCCCTCTGCCGCAACACCCTGCCTTGCGGCTCTCGCGCCAGAAAGAAGGCTGGCAGTTACAAGCGCCGGAACCTGCATCTTTACAGAAAAAGGATGGGCAGACGGCGCTGGCTCCTTCCGGCGCAGCAGGGGGCGGTACGCCTCCTGCGTCGGCTGCCGCTTCCACGTCTGCTCCTGCTCCGGCTACGACTGCGGCTGCCACTTCCGCTTCCGCTACCACTACCACTACCACTGGGGCCGCAACTTCCGCTTCCGCAGGCTCCTCCTCTCCGTCCCCTTCTTCTACGGTTACGCTGTCGTCCACGGGGGCCGCGTTGGCGGGCAAGCCATCTTCTGGCGGGGGAGGGGGGGCTGCGTCTCTGCACACAATTACGGCGCAGCCTGCGCCCGGTTATGTGCTGTTTCCGTTGCAACAGCCTGGGCATGAGTTTGAATTGCCGGACCCCGCTACCGGCGCGCGGCTGCTGATTGCAACATCCCGCACGGCCTCAGGCGGCGTGGCGCAGGCGCAGCACGCGGTTGGTTATTCCGTAAGGCCCACACTTGAAGGTGTGGTGGTGGAAGCCGATGCCGATCAGATCGTGATGCAGGGCACGGCCAAAGGGGCCGTTCTGCACGCTGTCTCGCTGCATCCTGTGCCAGTGGGCCTCCCTTTGCCCGAACCGGTGACAGAGGCCTCCCGCCAAAAGGATTGGCAGTGGTTCGGCTTGCAGGAGGCATCGCCCGCTACTCTGGCAGCGGAGCGGGAGGAAAAACTGGCGGCGTTGGCCAAGGCGTCGCCCCGGCAGAAAAAAGCGGCGACTTTTGCCGCTGCGCAGGCGGCCTTTGCGTCCGGAGCGTTTCAGAAAGCCGCCGCGCTGCTGGCAGATATGCCAGAAACCACACCGGATTCGGGATCAGCCAGTGCTGCGGGGTCAGCCACCCTGCGGCCGGAAATAGCGCTGCGTGCGGCTTCGGCCCTGCTTGCGGGCAACCTGAAAGGCGCCCAGGCACTGGCTGCGCCGGAGTGGATCAGCCTGCCGGAGTTCCATTTGTGGCAGGGGCTGTATGGTCTGTATGCCGGGCAGAACAGCCAGCGCACCGCCATTCTGCTGGCGGCAGGGTTTGCGCAGGCGCAGCATTATCCCGCCCCGCTACGGGACCGGATTGCGCCAGCCATGGCGCTTTACATCGCCCGCTATGGCACCCCCGCCACGGTCAGGACGATGGAGCCACTGCCCGATGGCCCTGCGTATGATCTTCCCCGCGCGCTGCTACAGGCGCGGGAGGGAAAAACGGAAACAGCCCGCGTTGCACTGGAAAATCTGACAGCATCGGACGATGCTCAGCGCGCCGCCATTGCCCGCACGGAAATTGTGCGGCTGATGCAGGATGCGGATCTGATCGCGCCGGATATGGCGGCGGACGTGTACCGCAAACTGCTGAAAGGCGAGAACGGGGCTTCACCCGTGCCTGCTGACATCCGCACGCTTACTGCCGTGGGGCTTGCGCAGGCCCTCATCCGCAATGGTGAGCCCAAAGTGGCGCTGAGCGTGCTGGAAGGGCTTCAACCCAGCGCGGATGTGCCGGAGGACGCGCTGGCGGAGGCCTATCGGGCCGCTTTGTATCGGCTGGTGTTCAACGGTGCGTCCGCTTCCCTCGGCCTGCCGCCCGGCAGCGAGGAAGAACTCTCGGTCACACAGCGCACCGCGCTGGTGGCGCAGGGGCTGCCGCATGTGCCCGATGGGGCGGAGAAAGCCAAGCTGCTGCTGGGGTATGGTCACCTGCTGCTGGAGGCTGGTCATGCAGATACCGCCGCGACGGCCTTCAGTCAGGCCATTGCCATGCAGGCAGACCCGCAGGCACGGGCGGAGGGAGAAGAACTGTTGGCTCAGGCCGCCATGCAGGCGCATCAACTGGCGCTGGCGCAGATGGCTCTGGATCACGCGGTCTCCCCGCTCATGCCGGATGATCTGGCAGCCCGCAAAGCGTATGATGCCGCCCGCGTGGCGCAGGCACGCGGAGAGACGGAAAAGGCACAGGCCCTGCTGGCACATGACGAATCGGACGCAGGGCTGGATCTGCGCGGACAGCTTTATGAGGCGGACCACCGCTGGGCGGATGCCGTGCTGGTGGTGGGGCGTCTGGCCAGCCGTGGTCTGCCGCAGGATGGGGCGCTGACAGAGGCGCAACGGGCCCTTGCTTTCCGGCTGGCGACCGATGCCGCCGCCGCGCGGGACTGGGAAACCCTGCACCGTCTGAAAGACTGGCTGGCGGGCCGTACGCTGGGGCGCGAGCGTGATGCGTTGTTTACACTTCTGTTACGGCAGATGCCCCGCAGCGCCGCATCACATTGATTTCTTTCACTTCGTTTTCGGGCAATGTGAAAAAACCTGTTTTTTATGCAAGATAATGCTTGTCATGCGGGGCTATAGGCCGTAGTTACACCCGCTCTTGGCCCAAGGGGGCGATTTCGCCCAACAGGCTGTCTACTGGTTTGGGGGTACGTCAATGAACGCACTTGCTCAACTGGGGATGGTCTCGGAACTCCCGAGCAATAACCAGGCATCTTCTGTTCCGGTCTCGTCTGACGATGATCGTAAGGATTACTTCGTCGAAAAAGACGGCGAGAAATTTGCAGGCACACACCTGCTGGTCGATCTGTGGGACGCCACAAATCTGGATGATCCGGAAAAAATAGACCGGACATTGTGTGAGGCTGCCGTGGCTGCGGGAGCAACCATCCTGCACAGCCACTTCCACCACTTCACGCCCAATGGCGGCGTGTCTGGCGTGGTTGTGCTGGCGGAAAGCCATATTTCCATCCACACATGGCCAGAACGCAATTTTGCGGCCGTGGATATCTTCATGTGCGGCGCATGTGATCCGCACCTTGCCATTCCGGTCATGCAGCGCCTGTTCCAGGCAAAGCGGCTGGAAGTGGATGAGCAACGCCGTGGGCGCGTGGCTATCTAAGGTCCGTTTCCGTCTTTGATGGTGTGTTTGAGGGGGGCCAGAATAACGCCGTAACAGGCCGCGTTCTGGCCCTTTTCTTTGTTTGGGATAAAGAGACATGACTGAGCAGTGGATTGAAGAAACCCTTTATGACAACTGGGGCCAGCGCTTCCGCGTCACAAAGGAACTGGCCCGTACCAAAAGCCCGTTTCAGGACATTGTGGTCTTTGAGAGCGAGTCCCACGGCCGCGTGCTTCTGCTGGATGGCGTGGTGCAGATCACGGAACGGGATGAGTTCGTTTATCAGGAAATGCTCACCCATGTTCCGTTGTTCACCCACGGCGCTGCGCGCAATGTGCTGATTATTGGCGCGGGTGATGGCGGTGTGCTGCGCCGCGTGCTGGAACATCCCGGCGTGGAAAAAGCCGTGATGGTGGAAATTGACGGCGCGGTCATTGAACTTTCAAAACAACACCTGCCCGGCATTGCCGGAGATGCCTGGACCAACCCGCGCGCGGAAGTGATTGTGGGTGATGGCATTGATTACGTGGCAAAGGCGGCGGATGCTTCCTTTGATGTGATCATTGTGGACAGCACGGACCCCATTGGCGTGGGTGAAGTCCTGTTTACGGATTCCTTCTATCAGCATTGCGCCCGTATCCTTACGGCGGAAGGCCTGATTGTGAACCAGTGCGGCGTGCCCTTCATGCAGGCGGATGAACTGCGTGAAACCAGCGAACGCCGTGCCAAGTTCTTCCCGCATGTGTCTGCCTATGTGGCGGCTGTGCCCACCTATGTGGGCGGGTTCATGACACTGGGCATTGCCTCCAAGGGCAAAAGCCCCGTGGGGCAGGATGTGAACAGTGTGCGCACCCGCGCGCAGGATGCTGGAATTCTGGGCAACACCCAGTACTGGACGCCGGAAATTCACGTGGGCTCTTTCAATCTGCCGCCCTACATTGCCAAACATCTGCCCAAGGCAGACGCATAAAACGGGCCATTTGGCCCGCGCAGACTCTACAACCGTGATTGACTTGAAAACGCAATGATGTCACGGTTTTTATCGCGCAGAGGGAGAGACTGGCTTAGCGCCAGCGCCGAAGGAGCAACCGCCCCGGAAACTCTCAGGCAAAAGGACCTTGCGCGATAAACTTCTGGAGAGAGGCGCTTTCGCGCCCGCCGACGGGATAGCGATCTCAGGCAAAGATACAGAAGGGGCAGACGGATATTCTCTGGTCCGGGGCCCTGAACTTTGTCTTTTTATCGGTCACAGTTTTCCGAATACGCAAGGTGCCCCAGTCTTTTTGCGGAAGGCTGCGTGCATGAGCACTGATTCTCTCCTCCACACCCCTCTTTTTTCCCTGCATGAAGATCAAGGCGGCAAAATGGTGCCGTTTGCCGGTTATGCCATGCCCCTGAATTATGCAGATGGCATCATGGCCGAGCACCGCCATGTGCGCACCCATGCGGGCCTGTTTGATGTCTCGCACATGGGGCAGGTGAAGGTGCGTGCCCGCTCGGGCAGTGTGGAGGCCGCCGCCAAAGCGCTGGAACGTCTGGTCCCGGCTGATATTGTGGCCATCAAGAATGGTCGGCAGCGTTACACCCAGTTCACCAATGCCCAGGGTGGCATTCTGGATGACCTGATGGTGGCGCGGCTGGATGATACCCTGCTGCTGGTGGTCAACGCCGCGTGCAAGGCCGCCGATATTGCCCTCATGCAGGATGAACTGGTGGATTGTCTGGTAGAGCCGCTTGAAGAACGCGCTCTGCTGGCGCTTCAGGGGCCGGAAGCCGAGCAGGCGCTGGCGGCGCTTGCGCCGGATGTGAAAACCATGGCCTTCATGGATGTGCGCGCTCTGGATGTAGATGGCGCAAGCTGCGTGATTTCCCGCTCCGGCTACACCGGGGAGGACGGGTTTGAAATTTCCGTGCCCGCGCTGGATGCCTCACGCGTGGCGCGCCAGTTGCTGGCCCAGCCCAACGTTAAACCCATAGGCCTCGGCGCGCGGGACAGCCTGCGGCTTGAAGCCGGCATGTGCCTGTATGGCGCGGATATTGATGAGACGACCACGCCAGTTGAAGCAGCCCTTGAATGGTCTATTCAAAAGTCCCGCCGTAAGGGCAGTGCGCGGGAAGGGGGCTTTCCGGGCGCGGACATCATTCTGGGCCAGCTTGAAAATGGTGTGGCCCGTCGCCGTGTGGGGCTACTGGCAGAAGGCCGTGCCCCTGTGCGTGGCGGTGCCCCCCTTTATTCTGATCCCGCTTTTGCTGATGGCATAGGCAAGGTGACCTCCGGCGCCTTTGGCCCCACGGTGGAAGCCCCGGTGGCCATGGGCTATGTGGCCACCGCCTACGCCGCCCCCAAAAGCCCCGTTTTTGCCGAACTGCGAGGCCGCGCCGTGCCTGCGGTTGTGGCATCCCTGCCGTTCGTGCCTGCGCGCTTCAAACGGTAATTCTGTTTTCTCAACGGTTTCAAAAGACTTTTTTCAAGGAGTGCTGAGGCATGACACTGTATTTTACCAAAGAACATGAATGGCTGCGCGTTGAAGGTGAGTCCGCCGTGGTGGGCATTACCAAGCACGCTGCCGAAGAACTGGGCGAACTGGTGTTTGTTGAAGTGCGTGATGCCGGAACCGAGGTCAAAGCCGGTGAGTCCGTAGCCGTGGTGGAATCCGTCAAGGCGGCTTCAGACATTTATGCCCCGGTGGATGGCGAAGTGCTGGAAGGCAACGCCGCCCTGACGGATGACCCCGCCCGCGTCAGCTCCGACCCGGAAGGCGAAGGCTGGATTCTGAAATTCCGCATCACCAACCCGGATCAGCTTTCCGGCCTGCTGGATGCCGCCGCCTACGCCGCATTGATCGCCTGAGTCTGCCCGCCGGGGCGTGGAGGGCGGACTGTTCCAGCCCTCACGCCCCGGCACCCTGCCAAAGGGGCGTTGTGCTGCCCGGTTTTTGTTAGCCACAGCACCACGCCCGCCAGAAACATTCTTCCTGTTTCCCGCTTTTTCAGGATACCCCGCATGTTCACCCTTGCTTCCGGTCCGGACCGTTCCTCCGGCTGTTCTGCTGATACGCTGCCCGCTTTTGCAGGCCTGCAACCGGAGGCAGATACCTTTGTGCCCCGCCATATCGGCCCCACGGCGGACGATCAGGCGCTTATGCTCAAAACGGTTGGTGCGCCCTCGCTGGATGCGCTGATGCAGGAAACGCTGCCCGCCGCCATTCGGGCCACACAACCCATGGGTATTGGCAAGGGCTGGAGCGAGGTGGAGGTTCTGGCCCATCTGCGCACATTGGCCAACCAGAATCAGGTCATGACATCGCTGATCGGGCAGGGCTATTACGGCACCGTTCTGCCAGCCGTCATTCAGCGCAATATTCTGGAAAACCCGGCGTGGTACACGGCTTATACGCCGTATCAGCCGGAAATCAGCCAGGGCCGTCTGGAAGCGCTGCTGAACTTCCAGACCATGATTTCCGAACTGACCGGGCTGGATATCGCCAACGCGTCCCTGCTGGATGAAGCCACTGCCGCAGCGGAAGCCATGGCCATGGCGAACCGGGTGTCAAAATCCAAGGCCACAGCTTTTTTTGTAGACGCAGACTGCCACCCGCAGACCATTGCCGTTCTGAAAACACGTGCGGAACCGCTGGGCATTGCATTGGTCATTGGCGCGCCGGAAACAGATCTGGTTGCAGCAGATGTTTTTGGTGCGTTGTTCCAGTATCCGGGGTCTTCCGGTGCTCTCAAAGATCCACGCGCAACCATTGAGGCCCTGCATGCGGCGGGCGGTATTGCCGTCATGGCGGCAGACCCGTTGGCGCTGACAGTCCTGACCTCTCCCGGTGAACTGGGGGCGGATATCGCCATTGGCTCCACGCAGCGTTTTGGCGTGCCCATGGGGTTTGGTGGCCCGCACGCGGCCTATATGGCCACGCGGGATGCGTGGAAGCGCAACATGCCGGGCCGTCTGGTCGGGGTGTCCATTGATAGTCAGGGCCGCTCTGCCTACCGGCTGGCGCTGCAAACGCGCGAACAGCATATCCGGCGTGAAAAAGCGACCTCCAACATCTGCACGGCGCAGGTGCTGCTGGCCGTTATTGCGGGCATGTATGCGGTCTATCACGGGCCGGAAGGGCTGCGCGCTATTGGCCGCCGGGTTCATGGGCTGACCACCACACTGGCTGCTGGCCTGAAAGCGCTTGGTGTTACAGTCCAGACCGAACAGTTTTTTGATACCATCACCCTTCAGGTGGGCGATGGTGCTGCGGATATTCTGGCTCGCGCCCGGTCTGCTGGCCTTAACCTGCGTGATGCTGGCAAGGGGCGTATCGGTATCAGTCTGGATGAAACCTCCACCCCCAAAACTGTTCTGGCCGTATGGTCCGCTTTCTGTGCGGAACAGGGCCGGGTGGACAAAATGGCGCAGGCGCTGGCTCCGGCCACCAGCACCATTCCCGCCAGCCTGAGCCGCCAGTCTGCTTTCCTGACGCAGCCGGTGTTCAGTTCCTGCCGTTCAGAAACAGACATGCTGCGCTATCTGCGCCGTCTGGCTGATAAGGATCTGGCGCTTGACCGCACCATGATCCCGCTTGGCTCCTGCACCATGAAGCTGAACGCCACCGTGGAGATGATCCCCATCACATGGCCCGGTTTCAGTGATATTCATCCTTTTGCCCCGGCAGATCAGACGCGGGGGTATCAGGCCCTGTTTGCTGATCTGGAACGCTGGCTGTGCGCCATCAGCGGGTATGATGCTGTGTCCTTCCAGCCCAATTCCGGCGCGCAGGGTGAATATGCCGGGCTTCTGGCCATCAGCGCCTATCACCGCGCGCGGGGGGAAACCAACCGTACAGTGTGCCTGATTCCGGCCTCCGCCCACGGCACCAACCCGGCCTCCGCCCAGATGGCGGGCATGAAGGTTGTGGTGGTGAAGTGTGATGCCGGTGGCAATATTGATCTGGAAGACATGCGGGAAAAAGTGACCGCTCACGCGGCTGATCTGTCCGCCGTGATGATCACCTATCCGTCCACCCACGGCGTGTTTGAAGAAAGCATGCGTGAAATCTGTGACCTGGTGCATCAGGCCGGAGGGCAGGTGTATGTGGATGGCGCGAACATGAACGCGCAGGTGGGCCTAGCCCGCCCCGGCGATTATGGTGGCGATGTCAGCCATTTCAATCTGCACAAAACGTTCTGTATTCCGCATGGTGGCGGTGGTCCGGGCATGGGGCCAATTGGCGTCAAGGCGCATCTGGCTCCGTTCCTGCCCGGCAACCCTGCGGCGGAAGGCACGGCTCTGGCCGTCAGCGCCGCGCCGTTTGGTTCGGCCTCCATTCTGCCAATCTCCTGGGCCTATATCCGCCTGATGGGGGATGAAGGGCTGAAACGCGCCACGCAGGTAGCCATTCTGAACGCCAACTATATTGTCAGCCGTCTGATAGAAGCCTACCCGGTGCTGTATCGGGGCGCGCAGGGTCGCGTGGCGCATGAATGCATTCTGGACCTTCGCCCTTTGAAAGATGCAGCCGGTGTCACGGTGGATGACATGGCCAAGCGTCTGGTGGATTACGGCTTCCATGCGCCTACGGTCAGCTTCCCGGTGGCGGGCACCTTCATGATCGAACCCACGGAATCTGAAAGCAAAGCGGAACTCGACCGCTTCTGTGAGGCCATGCTGGCCATTCGTGAGGAAGTGCGCGCCATTGAAGCGGGCAAGCTGACGGCAGAGCAGTCCCCCCTGCGCCACGCGCCCCATACCGCCAGCGATGTCACGGCAGAGCCGTGGGACCATGCCTACACCCGTCAGGACGCCTGCTTCCCGCCCGGTGTCAGCCGTTCCAGCAAATACTGGCCACCTGTGGGGCGGATTGATAACGCCCATGGGGATCGGAATCTTGTCTGTTCCTGCCCCGATATTTCGGAATGGATGGAATAAGAAAGCCACCCGGCCACAGCAGACCCACGACAAAAGAAAAGGGCGGAGCCAGCAGGTTCCGCCCTTTTTGTTTATGAGGTTTTGTGGAATTTTTTTGAAAAAATATGGTGCAATCAAAGGCTATCTGAAAGCCCTTACCTGCCAACCTGCCAACCTGCCAACCTGCCAACCTGCCAA
>NZ_LHZU01000123.1 GCF_001580995.1 Acetobacter senegalensis | reverse complement strand
CGGCAGCGCTGGTTGCCTGACGTGGAAGGCAGGAGGAACACGAGGCTTCCCCTCAGCCTTCCCATTGTACCATGCGCGAGGGCGCACCGCGTCAAGGACGCATGGTCCCCCCAATTTTGCCCGACGCACCCTTCGGGCACGCCGAACAAAATCGGCTCCCCCACGCGCCGGCGAGCCGGTCGCCTGCGGCGATCCCTGACCCGGTCCGCCCCGGCATGAGCCGTCCGTCCTGTCTTCAAGAAATGAAAGGAGCAGGACGATGACCACGCACTACGACCATATCCAGATGCTGCGCGCCGAACTGACCAGCTTTCACCTGAGCCGCCGCGAGCGCCGGCAGATCGAGCGCGAACTCAAAGAAGCACTTTCCCGATGCGCGGCAGAGCGCCACGACGAGACGGCCCCCGCATAGCGCGGGGGTCTTTTCGTATGATCGCCCGTACCATCGGAAATTCAGACGCCGATCTGCTTTTGCCATCCTGCTGAAAGATATAGTGTTGAATATCCATAATGCGACTATTATAGTCGTATTTCTGGTGTGTTGGCCTCGCGTGTCGGATGTGATCGTGGATGATCACAGGCCGACAGGTAAGGGCGGCACGGGCACTTCTGAACTGGACACAGGAGATGCTTGCTGAAAAGGCCCTCGTAGCATTGACCGCGCTCAAGCGCCTTGAATCCGAACGCGGTCTCGGCGTTCACGAAGGCACAGCCGATCAGGTTCGCCGCGCGCTGGAAGCGGCGGGCATCCTGTTCATCGAGTCCGGACAAGGACGCGGCGTCATGTTTCTTCACGAGACTTCCGGCACCGAAACGCGGCAGGCTAGGGTGCGTCGCGTTCGTTCTCCGACCTGATCGGCTCCATCATGCAGAAGCCCCCGCTCGACCCGTCCGTCGCCGACAGCGCCCCGGAAGCGTCCTGTCTCACCGGCTATGACGAACAGCACCTCATCACCTATCTCCGCCTGCTGGACGCCGAGGCCGATGGCGCCGACTGGCGCGAGGTGGCTCGCATCGTGCTGCACCGCGACGCCACAGTTGACCCCGAGGGCGTCTACCGCTGCTGGCACAGTCATCTGGCGCGGGCGCACTGGATGACCGAGCATGGCTACCAGCATCTCCTGCGCGGCGGTGCGCCCCACTGACATCCTGAATCGTTGCGTGACCTGCAAGACCTGTTGCAGGACCGGGGCGTAGCGGGCAACGGGACGGTCTGGCATACTCTCGCGAGCAAGTGCTTGCCCTGTTCCCACCCGTTACGCATCGGAGACGACGCCATGAGCCGCGCCAACTGGCGGTCGGCGGGCGCGTACGAGGGCCTGCGGTCGCTCGACGCCCCTGCCTTTGCCTTGCAGTTTGTCAGTCGCAATCGGGACTTTATCCGCGATCGTGCCGCCCTTCAGCGCGCCGCGCGCCGGGCCGCGCTGTCCACGTCAGACGCCGACGCCTTCGCCCGGCGCTGGGGGTTGCGATTTCGAGAGTGTCCTCACGACCCTCGATCCACGCACCGCCCTCTGGACTGTTGCGGTATCGCCGGCCGTGATTGCGGTTGCCCCCCTGCCGACAGCACTGGCTGACGCGGCGTCTCGTCCGCTCTCCCTCGCCCGGGCAGGACTGCCGCCCGACATGGCGGAAGAAGTGCTGGTCGAGCGGGGGGAGACGATCCTGCGCCTGTACGTCCTGCCGCCTGACGGGGCTCCGGTCGGCGTGTTGCTGCCGTTCGACGCATTGTTCGAGGTACGCGTCCAGGCCGCCTTGCGGCTCTGGCGCGTGCTGATAGATCGGCGTCCCGGTCGTGATCCGGCCCGCCTGTCATCCGATCGCATCCGCAGGCTGATCCTGGCGCTCCGTACGCTTGACGGTCTGGACAGCGGGGTATCGCAGCGCGAGATCGCCGGCGTTCTGTTCGGTCGGGAGGTTTCCGCTGGGGACTGGCTTTCGCACGATCTGCATTTCCGCATGAAACGGCTGGTACGTTTTGCGCGGGCGCTGCGCGACGGAGAATACCGGCGTTTCCTGTTGCATCCATTCCGGGGGCGATAGGACGACTCGTCCTTTCGTGTGCCACTTCACAGACAATCAAGACTTTCGAGAAGCAGCCAGCATCCGGTTTTTCTTGACGTGGGGGACGGCAACGGCCAGCGGTGAAGGCATGGATACCATCAGCCTCCTCGCTCTGCTTCTGACCATCTCGGCAGGATTCAGCATTCTCAATCACCACACGTTTCGCCTTCCTGTGACGATCGGCGTGCTGGTCTTCTCACTGCTGGCTTCCCTGCTGGTCATGATCCTGAATCCATTGATACCGGCCTATGACCTTCAGGCTCTCCCACGGTCTGTGCTCGGAGCGATCAAGCTCCCCACGGCCCTTCTGAATGGCGCGCTGTCCCTGCTTCTGTTTGCCGGGGCCACACAGGTAAACGTTGGACATCTGCGCGCAAAGCTTGCCTCTGTGGCCGCCCTCTCTGTTTTGGGAACCGTTCTGGCCGTTGCCTTTCTGGCGATCGCGGCATGGTACGTCTTCCCCCTGTTGGGCCACGCCATTCCTTTTGCATGGTGCATCGTCCTTGGCGCCATTCTCGCACCAACCGACCCGGTTTCGGTCGTCGGAATGCTGAAACGTCTCGGACTGCCCGGACCGCTTCAGGCCGTTTTTGCAGGAGAGAGTCTGTTCAATGACGGCGTGGGCGTTGTCATTTTCGGTGTCACGATCGGACTGGCAACTGGGGACAGTCAGGGAGTGACCGCCTCAGAGGTTGCTCTCAGCTTTTGCCGTGAGGCGATTGGTGGCGGTCTGCTGGGCGCACTGACCGGATGGATCGCACTCCGTGTGCTTAAAGGACAGCGGGATCCGCATATCGATCTGCTGACATCGCTGGCTCTGGCGACCGGAACCTTCAGCATCGCCAACCAGCTTGGCATGTCAGGTGCGATTGCCGTCGTCGTGGCGGGACTGTGCTTTGGAACAAGCTACAGCCATTCCGTTTTCGATGAGGCATCCCGAAAGGAACTCGATATCGCATGGACACTCATTGACGAGGTGCTGAACGTCCTGCTGTTCATGCTGATCGGCTTTGAAATCCTGGAGATCACGCTGCATCTGTTTACGGTGCTGGCGACACTTGCCGTGATCCCGCTGTCCATTGCCGTGCGGGCATTGAGCGTGCTGTTTTCAACGCTTCCGGTTCATCTCAGGCAATGGGAACAGGGCCGGGTTCTTGGGATCCTGACCTGGGGTGGTCTGCGTGGCGGCATCTCGGTTTCGCTGGCACTGGGATTGCCACCCGGAGACTTGCGCGACCTGTTGTTGCCGGTCTGTTACGGCGTCGTCGTGTTCACCATCATCGTGCAGGGACTGACCATGGAGCGGGTTGCCCGTAGGCTTTATCCGGCATCCGTCTAAGTGGTAATTTCGCTTGTTTCACTTCGGTCAACATGATGCGACGTGGTTGTCGCGCTACCATGGAGCGTCGATTTTCCGTTTCCAGTATTTAGTTGTCTACTGAAAGAACATGAATGAGAAATACAATGTATAACATACAAATACTTTATTTAAAAATATAGTTTTGATTTTAACATTAGGAGAAAATTTAAACATGCCAAATCGGATTGATAGGAAATCACCTATACGCATCATGCTGGATACAAACATTTGGAGTGAGTTCGCTAAAGCTGACGTAGGTCCTGATTTGCACCGGGCTATTAAACGTACCAATAATATTATTGTCGTTCCACCACTAATTCTTTTTGAAGCTCTAGCAACCCCCGCTGATGAGTATCGTCGTCGATTAGTAAGGTTACTTACTATGCCCACTTGGACACGCCTAATGCCAGAGGCTTACACTTTATCTCAGGAAATTATTTCAGAAGTTAAGCGATTGCGACCCGAGTGGCTCCGTCATGACCCCAAAACTCAACGCTTCCATCAGCTACGTTATGATTGGACGCGAAAGACCAGAGGATTCTGGGAGCGAGCACGTTATCGTTCGGAATTACTTAGAAATGCATTACGGGAGGATGGTGGATGGCCCCGTAATTTACTCGAAATGGCAAGGAAAGATTATGCTGATCAACGAAGCCTAAGTAAGGAGCAAGGCATTCGTGATATTGGTTCACTCAAAAATTGTGAGGGAACATTTCCAGCCCCTTTGCCCGAAGGGATCACAGATGAACCTATTCAATGCTGGAGGATACGTTCGTGGGCTTCTGTAACAAGAGCGCTGGCATATCCTGAACACCCTCTTGGTGAATGGTTAACGCCTTTTCTTGATTTTGATCGGATGCAGTTTTCTTTGGCATCGTGGAATCGTTTTTGGTTGCGAGAAGTCAATGAAAAACAGATGAAATGCTTCTGGTTACACTATGCTTTCGAAATGCTGCAGTCCGTACAAAAAGTAACACCTGGGACGCCTGCTGATGCAGCGTTGTCCGTCTATCTCTGTGAAGCTGACTTGGTTATATCTGCAGATAAAAATTTTATACGAAACATTGATGGAGTCAGGAATGATGCACCATGTGGAGTTCCTATTGCAAGAATAGTACAAGGCGGATCGTCTGGTATCCAGGAGACCTTGGATATCGTAAATAATTGTTATTTATAAATATAATAATTTAATGAATTGTTATTTATTTTCATAAATTATATTTATTAAATACTTCCAATATGACTTATATTCGCGGTAGGCATACCGTGATTTTTCACCTGTCACGGACCGATCTCATGCTTCTGCGAGATCGGTCCTAGTTCCGAACCTACCCGCTCCGCCACGCTGATCCTTGCTGGCCGCATTTGTCCTGCGGCCCCAGACAGCGATCACGGAGCCACATCATGTCCGCCAATTACAGCGACCTGCCGCCGCGCTATCTGCGCACGCCCGACGCTTCGCGCTTCGTCGGGCTTTCCATTCGCACCCTGGAAAAACACCGGATCTACGGCACCGGCCCGCGCTATTCGAAGCTCGGCGGCCGCGTGGTCTACCGGGTCGATGAACTACAGGCCTGGGTCGAGAGCGGGGCACGCGCCCACACCTCGGACACCACCGCCGGCACCGTGTCGGCTGCTGCGCGGCAAAGCCCGCTGATCCCGCCGACATCGCCGACCTCACGCGGGAACCGACGCTGATGTCCCCGACGGGCAGAACGCGCTCCGAGCGCGAGCAACTGGAACTCTTCCACGCTATCGCGGGAGATTTTGCGCCTCGCGATGCGCAGGATCTGATGGCGTTTCCGTTCTTCAGCCTCGCCAAATCCCCTCGCATGGTCCCGATCGATTACCGGACCCCGGATGTCACGATCCGGGTCGAGGCTTCCGCCGAACATGGCATGGCCACGATCTGGGATGCCGACGTGCTGATCTGGGCCGCCAGTCATCTCGTTGCCGCGCGCGACGCCGGTCGGCGCACGTCGCGGCTGATGGTGGCCAGTCCGCGCGAGATCCTGACATTCATCGGCCGGGGCGACAGTGCGCGGGATTATGAGCGGCTGGAAGCGGCCTTCGACCGGCTGCAATCCACCACGATCAAGACCTCGCTCCGGCAGACCGGCAAGGGGCAACTGCACCGCTTTTCCTGGATCAACGAATGGAAACGACACACCGCGCGGGAAGGGCGCACCCGCGTGATCGAATTGATCCTGCCCGACTGGTTCTACCAGGCGGTTCTCGACGACGCGCTCGTGCTGACCATCGACCCGGCTTATTTTGACCTCACAGGCGGTCTGGAGCGCTGGCTCTATCGCATCGTGCGCAAGCATGGCGGTCGCCAGCGCGCGGGCTGGGCCTTCGGCCTGCGCCATCTCTACGAAAAATCCGCCAGCCTTTCCCCCTATCGGCGCTTTGCCTTCGAACTGCGCGAGATGGCGAAACGGCAGCCCTTTGCCGGCTATCGGCTGTCGGTGCGCCCCGACCGTAACGGCAATGACACGCTGGCTTTTGCGCCTGTCAAATTATCCACAGGCACCTGTGGACAGGCTGTGAATTCATCCGTGCTATCAGTTGTGGATTTATCCGTGCCATCACTGCCACGGCATCCGTGCTATCGTTTGCGGAAAACGCCGAATCACAACGTTGAATCAAACGGTTATGGCACCCTTAACTTAGAATCTAACTTAAAAGAGTCTAACTTTAAGGATGTTGGCCCCCCTTCCGATCCGTGGATAAGCCCCGGAGAGGGGTCATGATCGTGGCCTTCCTCAACCAGAAAGGGGGTGTCGGCAAGACGACGCTGGCACTGCATCTCGCGGGCCAATGGGCTCGGAAAGGCCGGCGCGTGACGGTCATCGATGCTGACCCGCAGGGCTCGGCGCTGGACTGGTCGGCGCAGCGCGCGCGGGAAGGACTGCCCCGGCTGTTCGGCGTGATCGGCCTCGCACGCGACACACTTCACCACGAGGCGCCCCAACTGGCTCAGGGGGTGGACCACGTCGTCATCGACGGTCCACCGCGGGTGGCGGCACTGCTGCGCTCCGCCCTGTTGGCTGCCGACCTGGTGCTGATCCCTGCCCAGCCCTCGCCGTTCGACGGCTGGGCCTCGGCCGAGATGCTGCGGTTGCTGGAAGAAGCGCGCCTATTCCGTCCTGGCCTGCTGGCCCGTTTCGTGCTCAACCGCTGCGCCGCACGCACGGTCATCGCTCGCGAAACGCGGCTGGCGCTGGTGGGGCATGAGCCAGCGGCGCTGGCGGCACGGATCGGCCAGCGCGTTGCCTTTGCCGATGCTGCGCGTTCCGGCCGTCTTGTGTGCGATCTTCGCCCCCAAGGGATAGCCGCCCGCGAAATCGCCGCCCTGACGGCCGAGATCAGGGGGTTGGTATCATGACCCTCCTGACCAGCGACAGTGCGCTCCTGATGCCCTGGCACGGCACCTATGACATTATCATGGCCGACCCGCCCTATGGCGATACGTCGCTCGCCTGGGACCGGCGCATGGCGGACTGGTCGGCAAAGGCGCGCGACCGCATCGCCTCCGTGTTGCCGCTCGGCGAAGGAAGCGCGCCATGACGGGACGTCGCACGCTGCCAGGTTTCGCCGCGCGTCCCGCCGATCCTGAACGCTGGGTCAGGACGCCGAAAAATCCTGCAACTACCAACCGTTTTACCGCCCGGCTGACCATCGACGTCACGCCGACGCTCCGTGCCCGCCTCAAGGTCGCGGCGTTCCAGCGCGGCATCACGGTCGCCGACATGCTGCGCGCTCTGCTGGCCCGCGAGTTCCCCGATACCTCTGGAGATGCGCCATGACCGACACGCTTGCCCATGTCGAACTGACCTGGATCGAGAAGCGCATCGAGCACTGGATCCGCTTCGGCTCTGTCGCCCATGAGCAGATTCTCGATCGTCGGCGGCGGATATTGAGCTTTCCGCCGAACACCGTGTTCGCCTTCCTGCGCTGGGCGGCGAACGATTATGGCACGGTGGTGTCCTGCATTGACATCGTGCGCGTCACCCGTCCCGGCGAGCCCTATCAGACGGTGCCGTTCGTGCGCCCCGGCGGCGAAAGTCTACTGCGCCAGAGCGGCTGGCCGAAGGTCCGCCTGGTGCTCGAAGCGATCGACCGCATCGAGACGACCGCCATTGACCCCGTCGATGTGGCCCCCGAGCATTGGCGGCATCTGCACAATCGGATGCTCGCCGGGCAGGCACCACGCCCCTACACGCGCGACCGCCATCAGGCCTGGCTCCGCCGGAGGGCGGTGTCATGACGCGCTTCGGCTGGTTCTTCACCACCTATTTCGCAATCCTCGGTGCTGGCACGTCAGTGGTGATCCATCCGGCACCCCGACTGATCTGGAACGCCACCGCCAGCACGCCGGTCGGGCTGTATCGCCTGCAATCGGTAAGCCCCCTGCATGTCGGTGATCTGATCGCGATCCGACCGCCCACCGACATCGCCGGAATGCTGGCGCGCGGTGGCTATCTGCCGCTCGGTGTGCCGTTGCTCAAGCCGGTCGCGGCACTGCCGGGACAGGTCGTGTGCCGGAATGGCGCCGTCGTTTCGGTCGACGGCAAGGCGCTCAGTAATGCGTTGACCCGCGATCATCGCGGTCGCCCGCTGCCGGTCTGGCAGGGCTGTCGACACGTCTTGCCCGGCCAGATTTTCGTCATGAACCCGGCAGTTCCGACCAGTCTCGACGGCCGCTATTTCGGCGTCCTTCCGGTCGATGCGGTGCTCGGCCGTGCCCAGCCACTGTGGCTCATGGCGTCACCGATTTCTCCCAACCCCAAACAGAAATGAGGCTGACATGGCTCAGATCGGAACTTTTACGCGCACGGCTGACGGCTTCGCCGGTCGCCTGCGCACGCTCGCCCTCGACGTCGAACTGACGATCGTGCCGGCGACATCGTCGGACGCCGAGCATGCGCCCGACTATCGCGTCCATCTCGGTGACGCCGATGCCGGACCGGAGATCGGAGCAGGCTGGAAACGCACCGGCGAGAAGGCGGGCACTTACCTCTCGCTCGTTCTCGACGACCCCATGCTGGCGCAGCCGATCCGCGCCAATCTGTTCCAGTCCGACCGTCAGGGCCGTGCCTTTCATCTGGTCTGGAGCCGCCCGGTGAAGCGCGATGACCGGCGGTAAATCGGCGATCCGGCTGTTCGGTGTCGTGCTTCCGGTCGTCGTGTCCATGACGATACCGGGGCATATCGCGGTCGCTGATCCATACGCCGACATGATCGCGGAGGCGGCCATACGTGCGCAGATTCCGGCCTCGTGGATTGCTGCCGTCCTGCATACCGAGAGCAGAGGCGATGCGCATGCCGTGTCGTCGGCAGGTGCGATGGGGCTCATGCAGGTGATGCCCGGAACATGGGCCAGCTTGCGTACGTCGCTCGGCCTCGGCGACGATCCGTTCGACCCGCACGACAA
This sequence comes from Acetobacter senegalensis, assembly GCF_001580995.1. GTDB lineage: Bacteria > Pseudomonadota > Alphaproteobacteria > Acetobacterales > Acetobacteraceae > Acetobacter > Acetobacter senegalensis. Next base: position 43,911 of record NZ_LHZU01000123.1, on the reverse strand, counting down.
CATCCTGGCGGGTGCGACCTATCTGCGCTGGATGCGGGACCGCTACGGCGAGGCCGGGTTTCTTGCCGCCTATAATGCCGGTCCCGCGCGCTATGATGAGCATCTGACGACCGGCCGACCGCTGCCTTCCGAGACGCGGAATTACGTTGCATCGGTCAGCGCACGGCTGGCTCTGCCGCTTGCCGATGACATCGTGATCAGCACTTTGGCGGCATCATCCTGGCAGGATTCCTCCCTCTTTCCGGCGTCATTCCTGCGCGCAGAAAATGCCCCTCGGCATGGCGAGAGCGCGCACGATCCGGTGCATGCCGACGACGCTCGCCCGACAGACTGGACGGCGCTCGCACCGCAGTCGGCCGGTCTGTTCATCGCCTCAGGGCATGGGGAAGCACGTCGATGACCCTCGTTCCGGTTCATCGGGCGTTGGCGGGCTGTGGGTGCCTCGGGGATGGGGTGCCGAGGGGAGACAGGCAACGGAGGGAAGGACGGCAAGGTAAAAGTAGCGCCCATTCGGGGCTGCATGTGGTTGTTTTGATTGGAGAATTTTCCCTGTCATCACGCACCGCCTGCGGCTCTTTGTCCATTTTCTACAATGTTTTCAACGATCCGGGCGCCGTCAGGCGCACATCGAAGCGGGGAGCAGGCCATGGCGACGCGCGATGACAGCCTGACTGTCCGGCCCGGACGCATCCAGCATGGCAATTGGAGGGCGCGACCGAAATCCTTCGTCGGCGAGGTCATGCGGGCCGCGAAGAAGGCCGGTCATACCGGCACCCGCTTCGGCGCGAAGGGCAGGGGAGGCGGCGGTGGTTCCCGCTTCGGACGCGGTCGACGTGCGGCGCTGTCCATGCGGCTGCGCAGCAACGCCCGTCGCGTCGTGGTCAAGGCGCGGGTCGTGCGCCAACAGGGTACGCGGTTTCGCTCGGCGCCGCTCGCCCGGCACATCGCCTATCTCAGGCGCGAGGGCGTCACCCGCGACGGTGCCAAGGCCCATCTGTTCGATGCTGGGTCCGACGAAGCGGACAGCAAGGACTTCGCGGAACGCTGCGAAGACGACCGTCATCATTTCCGCTTCATCGTCTCGCCCGAGGATGCGGCGCGGATGGAAGACCTGCGGGGTTTTGCGCGCGAGCTGATGCAGGACATGGAACGCGACCTCGGCACAAGGCTGGACTGGGTCGGGGTGGATCACTGGAACACTGACAATCCGCACGTCCATATCCTGGTGCGCGGCGCGGCCGATGACGGCAGGGATCTGGTGATCAGCCGCGCCTATATCAGCCAGGGCCTGCGCGACCGCGCCGCCGAACGGGTGACGATGGAGCTTGGCCCGCGCAGCGAGCACGAAATCCGCACCGCCCTGGAGATCGAGATCGGTGCCGACCGCTGGACCAGCCTCGACCGGGCGATGCAGGAGATCAGCGACGAGGGCGGCGGCATCGTCGATCTGCGGCCGGGCGCGGGTGCAGAAGATCCGGAACTGCGCCGCCTGCTGGTCGGCCGGGCGACCAAGCTGGAAGGGCTCGGTCTCGCCGAACCGGTCGGGGTGGCGCGCTGGACCCTCAAGCCGGGGCTGGAGGCGACGCTGCGCGATCTCTCCATCCGGGGCGACATCATCAGGACCATGCACCGTGCCATGTCCGGCGGCGGGATGGAACCCGATGTGGCGGGCTTCGCGATCCACGGCGAGGCGCCGGCCGATCCCGTCATCGGCCGGCTGGTCGAGCGCGGACTGGATGACGAGTTGAAGGGCTCCGGCTACGTGGTCATCGCCGGCACCGACGGGCGGACGCATCATCTCCGCTTCCCCGATCTGGACCTGACTGGCGATGCCAGTACCGGTGCGATCGTCGAGACCCGAGCTTGGGAGGATGCCAAAGGCACGCAGCGCCTGTCGCTGGCGACCCGGTCGGATTTCACGCTGGCTGAGCAGGTGACGGCACCCGGTGCAACCTGGCTCGATCGCCAGTTACTCGCCAAAGAGCCGGCACTGGCCAATGCGGGCTTCGGCGCGGAGGTCCGCGCGGCGATGGCGCAACGGATCGACCATCTGGCCTCCGAGGGGCTGGCCCGGCAGCAGGGCGAGCGCGTGGTGTTCGCACCCGACCTGATCGGTACCCTGCGCCAGCGCGATCTCGATCAGGCGGCGGCCGGGCTCGCGGCGCAGACCGGGCTGGAACACCGGCCCGCGAAGGAAGGCGAGATCGTCTCGGGGGTTTATCGCCAGCGGGTAGTCCTGTCTTCGGGTCGGTTTGCCATGGTCGATGACGGGCTGGGCTTCCAGCTTGTGCCGTGGCGCCCGGCGCTGGAGCAGAAGCTTGGACGGCAGGTTTCCGGCACGCTGTCGCCGGGCGGAGCGGTGGACTGGAATTTCGGGCGGAAGCGCGGGCTCGGGATTTGACGTCGGGTGGCCCGCCTGCGGATTTTCGGCTGACAAAGTAGATGCTTCATAAGTATGATGAAGTATGCTCGTCTGAAAGGAGCCGTCTCATGTCCACGATTGAACGTATGACCATCACCGTGCCGTCCGAAATGGCCGCGATCCTGCGCCAGTCCGTCGACGGTGGCGAATATGCCTCGACCAGCGAGGTGGTGCGCGAGGCGTTGCGCGAATGGATGCGCCGACGTGATACCGACCGTCGCGATCTCGATGCCCTGCGGGAGGCGATCCGGCTTGGTGATGAGAGCGGGTCGAGCATCCCGGCCGAGACCGTCTTCGCCGAATTGCGGGACGTGATCGCCCGTCGCCGGGCACAGGGATGAAACGGCTCGGCTTCGCTCCGGCCGCGCGTGCCGACCTTCTGGAGATCGCGCTCTATATCGCCGAGGACAATCCCGAGCGGGCCATGAGCTTCGTTGCCGAACTGGAAGCGAAGGCTGTCACCGCAGCGCAGCATCCGAGGAGCTTTCCGGCACGCGATGAGATCAGTCCCGGATTGAGGGTCATTGTTCACGGCCGCTATCTGCTGTTCTTCCGTGAACTGGTCGATGAGGTACGCATCGTCCGCGTGCTTCATGGCGCACGGGATCTGCCGCAGATATTTGACTCGTAAAGTCAGGGCCTCCCGTGAGATCGCGTGCAGCGGTCGTCAATGACGATGAACTTCGATGCCATCACGACGATCAGAGTGTGGGTGCGATTATCAGGTGGAGGCATCTTTACCGTACCGGGTTCTTCTCCACATGCGACGACAAGGCGATCGGAGTTTCCCAGCATGACAAGACGAAATAAGGCGGCATCGTTCTGCTATCCAGCCAATCATCAAGACGAGCGCACGCTTGTCGAGTTGCTGGAACAGGGCGAGCAAAGCGGCGTCAGCAAGCGCACGATTCTCGATATTCTTGCCGCCGTGAAGGTCGTCCGGAAACCGTCCGTTTATTATCCGCTCCCGTCCAGCGACCCGACGCATTTCAATTAGGCCTTGAGTATCGGGAAATCGAGCCGTCTGGTCGGTTCCTGTCATGAACCAGACCAAGATCCTCTGGGGATCGGTGTGCGCCGTCAGCACCGTGATCCTCGCCTTTACCTGGGCCGCGACCCAGTGGACTGCCTGGCGGCTCGGCTTCCAGCCGCAGCTTGGTACCCCGTGGGTCACGCTGCTTGGCTGGCCGGTCTATTACCCTCCGGAGTTCTTCTGGTGGTGGTTCGCCTATGACGCCTATGCTCCGGACATCTTCACCACCGGCGGTTACATCGCGGGGTCGGGTGGGATTGTCGCCGTGATCGTCGCGATCATGCTGTCCGTCTGGCGCGCTAGGGACAAGAAACGCGCCACCACCTACGGTTCGGCGCACTGGGCCGATCCGCGTGAGATCCGTCGGGCGGGGCTGCTCGCCCCCGATGGCGTGGTGCTGGGCCGCTCGGCCGATGCCTATCTCCGCCATGATGGACCGGAGCATGTGCTCTGCTTCGCGCCGACCCGCTCGGGCAAGGGCGTGGGTCTGGTGGTGCCGACCCTGCTGACCTGGCCGGGCTCGGCGATCGTCCATGACATCAAGGGCGAGAACTGGACATTGACCGCCGGCTGGCGCTCCCGCTTCGGCCGTGTGCTGCTGTTCGATCCGACCAATCTCGCCAGTGCCGCTTACAATCCGCTGCTGGAAGTCCGGCGCGGTGAGCGCGAAGTCCGCGACGTGCAGAACATCGCCGACGTGCTGGTCGATCCCGAAGGCGCACTGGAGAAGCGCAATCATTGGGAGAAGACCAGTCACGCGCTGCTGGTCGGCACCATCCTGCATGTCCTCTACGCCGAGGAGGACAAGACCCTGGCCGGGGTCGCCAATTTCCTGTCCGACCCGAAGCGCGCGATCGAGACCACCCTGCGCGCCATGATGACCACGCCGCATCTTGGCAAAAAAGGTGTCCATCAGGTGGTCGCCAGCTCGGCGCGGGAACTGCTGAACAAGAGCGACAATGAACGCTCGGGCGTGCTGTCCACCGCCATGTCGTTTCTCGGTCTGTATCGCGATCCGGTGGTGGCGCATGTGACCCGGCGCTGCGACTGGCGGATCCGGGACCTTGTCGCCGGCACCCATCCGGCGACGCTGTATCTGGTGGTACCCCCATCGGATATCAGCCGCACCAAGCCGCTGGTGCGGCTGGTGCTGAACCAGATCGGCCGCCGGCTGACCGAGGAACTGGAGGCGAAGCGGCGTCATCGACTACTATTGATGCTCGATGAATTCCCGGCGCTGGGGCGGCTGGATTTCTTCGAGAGTGCGCTGGCCTTCATGGCAGGCTATGGGATCAAGAGCTTCCTGATTGGACAGAGCCTGAACCAGATCGAGAAAGCCTACGGGCAGAACAATTCGATCCTCGACAACTGCCATGTCCGGGTCAGTTTCGCGACCAACGACGAGCGGACCGCCAAGCGGGTTTCCGATGCGCTCGGCACCGCGACCGAGATCCGGGATGCGAAAAACTACGCGGGGCACCGGCTGTCACCGTGGCTCGGGCATCTCATGGTGACGCGGCATGAGACGGCGCGGCCCTTGCTGACGCCCGGCGAGATCATGCAGCTTCCGCCTGACGACGAACTGGTGCTGGTTTCCGGCTGCCCGCCGATCCGGGCGCGCAAGGCGCGGTATTTTGAGGATGCTGAACTCGCCGCGCGCATCCTGCCGCCACCCCGGTTCGAGCCTCCTTCGGCCCCCGAAGGAACGCCGCCCATCGGACCGCAGCCGCAAGGGGACTGGGCTGATGTGGTCCAGCCGCCGCCTGCCGGCAATGCGGATGATGATCCCGCCAATGCCGGCATCCGCCGTGAGCCGGAGCTGCCGGAACAGGAAGAGGTGGTGCAGGCACCGAGGAAGCCGGTGCATGAATTTGATCCGCCGGAGGATGAACCCGAGGACGATGCGAAGCGGGCACAGACCTTGCGGCGCGGTGAACGGGGTCTCGCGCGTCAGGTTTCGCTCGATCCTGATGATCGGATGGGGCTATGACTGCCATGCGGATCAAGCACACGATTCGGCTGTCGGCCGATCTCAGCGCAAAATTAGCCGATTACGCTGCCCGCAAGAAGGTGCCTCAGGCACTGATCGTTGAGACGGCGTTGGCGTCGTTCCTGTCGCCGGACGGGCCAGAGCGACTTGAAGCCGCGCTGGCCCGGCGACTGGACCGGATGACGCGCCAGTTGGAGCGAATGGAGCGCCGGGTTACGATCTCAAATGAGTCACTGGCTGTGTTCGTGCGGTTCTGGCTGACCAGCACGCCGCCGCTGCCCGACGCGGCTTTGGCTGCGGCGCAAAGCAAGGGGCGGGAGCGGTATGACGGCTTCATCGAAGCCGTGGGACGCAGGCTCGCCAGAGGGAAAATGCTGGATGATGAGGTGAGGCTGGATATCGGATCTGTTGCGGAGTGGCGTGATACCTAACCCAACAGAGCAGCTTCTACATTGTTGGCATGGATTGGCCAGCTTGCCACCTGATTTGGAGAAATGAATTAAGAAAAGTTGCCACCGTAAGTCCTGTTCAATTTTCTGTAAGCTTTCGCTCGTGGGCCTCACTGTCGCTGAGATAGCGTTTTATAATATCGCCGGGGTGCACCAGGCGCAGGTTCGAAGGTGAAGCAATCACAATAATCGTCAATGGCTTGCATCACGCCAAGCAAGGATGGGCCGGAGAACGCTGCAGTTTGACCAGTACCCCAATGACTTAGGAAATTTGAGACAATCGTTATCATATTGGTGTTAAGACCAACTTCCTGCGCAGCATCTAGCGTGAGCATATTAGCTGCCTTGCGCAGCTTGACTGCAGCTTCGATCGCTTTCAGAAATTCATGTGACAGGTGTTTATCGTCGTTAAAGGCGATATCGACTGGCACCGGGATCCGGAGTTTGCTGATCAGATCACTTAACCGGTACTCTAGGTATTGCCGCACCCCTTCCTTGGCAAAATCAACTTGTCCCGCTTGAAGCATCGATATTGTACGGTCCCGGACCTTATTGACCGCTCCGGCTTGCGGAAGAACGGCTACTTGGGGCGCTCCTTCTATTCGTTGATGCCACCATGTTCCTGTCCCAGTGTGCTTGTTGAAAAGTTTCTCGAGCATGGTGTCATGGCTCAAAAGTATGACCTGTGGGCCTGCGGCGTTGCTGGGCCGTGCGAACGTCGTCCTGATGAGTTCAACAAGAAAATTCTGATGACCAGCGTCAAAGCTTGACGTCACGTCGTCGAGCAGGATGAATTTTGGCAGACCGCCATAGAGTGAGGCAGCAGCCAGATAGAGTGATATCGCGAAAGCGTTCCGAAAGCTCTCGGAGAGGAGCGCCTGCGGAGAGACGTTCGCCAGCCCATGGAACTGAGCGAGATTAATGCGGAGTTCCTCACTGTTCGTTTTCTTGGAGACGGCTGGCTCGACGCCATAGAACGACATTTTCTTGAAATAGCTTTTGAAGATGGGTTCAACTGCAGCAAGTCGGGCGCTGCTCATTTCAGCCTCAGCTGTTGCAAAAACACGGGAAGATGCCTTCAAGAAAGTCCTTATCCGGTCAATGTAATCTTCCCTCGCTTGTTCATCAATTATCGCCTTCTGTGACAGATTGAGCTTTTTCCAATTCTCTTGCAGGCGTCGAGCGGTCTCCACTTTCTTGGTAACTTCCACCGATGACGGCGGCAGTTCCTTTTCGAGTTGGGCTTGCTCCATGCCGAGCTGTTTATCAAGCTCTTTTGCTCTCGTACGCAACGTTGCCAAGTGAAGCACTAAAGTCTCTGCTTCAGTCCGTGTAATTGTGCCAGATCCGGCACGGGCGTGAAGCTGTGCGAACAGGCGTTTTTCTGGGGCCGTCTCAACAACTGCTTCTAACTGTAGTAGCTCTGTCCACCCGGCTTCGTTCCATTCGACCGCAAGAAAGGCGGTCGCTTTGTCGAGGGCTTCAAATTCGGAAAGCTTGAAGGCGACGTGTTCTTTCAGGCTATGGGGTGACTCTCCATCACAGAGCGGGCATAGGTGCATGTCCTCCCACTGTCCACTTTCGAGAACATTTGTACCGGCTTGATAAAGCTGGAGCATCAAGTCGCCAGCGGTTCTTTCCAATGCCTCTGCACGCTCAGCCGCGCGAGTAACCAACAACTCGGCACGTGCCACGTCGGGAGCGTCGTGATTGATCTTTGCGAGGCTTCCACGTTCGCGAATACAGGTGCCGAGCCGTTCGCGCTTCGGTCCTCCCTCAGCATCTTTGATGGCGTCAATACAGGCATCAATGTCGATGCTATCGAATGCCGTTTCCTGACACACGAGTTTGATCGGCGCGATCTGACTCAACGCTTCCTTGCACTTTTCTTTGGCAGTCATCGTATTCAATATTCCGATGGGGGTGCCAACCAGTGTCTCGTAGTCGTTAGCTATTGCCGTTGATAACTCGCTTACTGTCCGTTCGTCACGGATTTTTACTTGTTTATGAGCAGTGATGTCGAAATGGCTGTTGAAGGCGCGAGTGTTTGCCAAACTCGCCAGTTCTTGGCGAAGGTCGCTGTATGCAGATAGGCCGAGAAGCCCAGAGAAAGTACGCCCGCGAGCCAGCGGCGCAGCCTCAATGAATTTCTGAAATGTCGGACCATCAAGAAATACGAACTCACGATTGAGTCCAGCGAGTATAGCTGTCGCGACCCACGGTGCTGGGGCATTAACTGTGCGATGCCCCAACGAGCTCCGAGTTACAGTGATCTCGCACTTTTCGGAGCCCGGCTCAGCTACAAGTTGAAGCTTGATGGTTGATTGTCCGGCAGAATGAAAGCGGTTCTGGTAATAATCTTTGTCCCGTTCGGTAGCAGGAAGGTCATCGAGCCAAGGTAATTTTCCAGTAATCGCATAGCGCACCGCATCATAAACAGACGTTTTTCCAACACCGTTGACTGCGGAAATGCTGCTGACTTTGGTGGGATGAAATTTGAGTTCGAGCGGTTGCCCTTCGTTGTTCACACCTCTGAACCCCTCGATTGAGACGCCTTCAAGGAGCCAACCTGTTACGGTTGGGGACGGAGTGGGCAAAGATTGCACGATCGTTGCCGTATTGGGGTTTGCTGCTGCGGTTTGCTCATGAACCGCGCCAACGGCTTCCGCTGCAGGAGGTGTGACGCAGATGTCGAGTAATCGATCCCATATCTCCTCGATTTTGTAATTTCTATCGAGAAAGAGCGAAAAGCGGTCACATAGATATGCGGCAAGCGCCGCATCCAGTTGGCTGATATGGCTTTTGAATGCAGATAGATTTTCTTCAAGATTTGCATTCTCGTTGAATTCAAAAGTGTTTTCTCTTGCTGTCATAATATCTTTAATTTCCTGAAGATTTGGCAGTATGCTGGATCCATCCGTTTATGTTCCATGATACATATCAGAGAACGACTAGTAACTTTGGATAATATTACTAAATTAATTTAGTAATTTATAATGAAACTGCTTTATCCCATGCCTTGGTCAATATTTGAGAGAAATTCATGTTCCGAACAGCTTCACGTAAGTCATTACCTGTAAGTGGTACGATTAATATCTCTTCACGGCTGCCTCTTAGCATTTCTTTTGTAATTGTTTCAGTGAATCCATTCCACGAAATTAGAAAACCTAGTGTTGCTCTCCGACTGCGATTTTCAACTTTAGACCGAAATACGACAAATTCATTTTTTCCGCATTTTCCAGACCAGTTTTTACACTCAGCGAGAATGATTGCTCCTTCTCGTTTGAAACGGGAATCTTCGCTTCCATTTGCAATCGAAATATCAATTTCTTCCGTTTCAGTAAGTATTCGCTGAGTGACTGACATGCCATCAACCGTTTCAAATAGTCTGCTGCAAAGCTCCTCCAAAGATCGCCCCTTATCTTGATTTGTCGATGCGGTTTCTACAGAATCAACAAGGGTATCTAGATTTTCTGATCCCCAACCGGACAGGCGAGAAGCTATTTCTGATATACGCTCGCCAATTTCATCCGACGCAGCATTGGCAGCTTCTTCGACTTGATGGCTAACTTTGACTATAGCTGCGTAAGCCAGACCCAAATTGGTTTCGGTCGTCATTATTTCGAAACGTAGCACGATATATGCCCCATCATCATCTTGATAGGTTATCGCAACGTCGCCACAAGATTTTTGCCGTGCCTCTACGGCTCGACGGACAAGATCAAGATACTGTTCCAGACCAATCGGAGAATACCAATACTTGCGGGTCCATGTATGGTCGGCTTCTCCGACCAAATTTGGGCCACGTCGGTAAATGGTTCCATTCCAATCTATTTTATGCATTCTATCTTCGATAGTACCGATTTGAAATCCGCAACCATCTGGAATATCGTTCACATTAAGATTTTTTAGAACAGAAACTGGCAACACTGCTGGTTCATCTTCATCCAATCCCTGTAAAATCTGCCGTGCTTGCGCTGCGTTCATTTGTATTCCTTTTGAAAATAAATGCAGGTACCGCCTGCGAAGTATGATGAGATTATCAACCATCTTTTTAAGGCATTATGTAATTAGGATGGATAGATCCAGAGAGACGCAGGTTGACTTGTTTGTGTCCGCTTTGCGCGAACCGGATTTGAAGTTCATGTGTTCCAGATAAGGACGTAAGTCACCAACCTCCTGGTGCCCATTTCCAAGCATTATCGTCTGGCGGCGATTGGATAATGAAACCAATCAGACTGCTTTCTTCAGCACCGGGCTGGCCTTGAAGCGCACGGTCTTGCCGGCCTTGACCTTCACCGGTTCGCCGGTGCGGGGATTGAGCGCCTTGCGGGCCTTGGTCTTGTGGACGGTGAACGTCCCGAACGACGGCAGCGTGAACCCGCCCCCCTGCTTCAGTTCGGCGACAATGGCCCCCACCAGGTCATCGGCCGCCTTGGTGGCGGCAACGCCGGTGCAGTCCAGCGAGTCCTGAAGAACGGCGGCAATGAAGGCTTTGCTCATGCGGGGCGGATCCGTGTCGTGGTCGATTCCAGAAAACGGTAGCAGCGCCCTGTCGCCCCGTCACCGCCCAAACGGCAACATACCCCTATGCAAGTTCTTCTATCCCAGCGCCCTACGAGCCAAGAGACTTGTTGCGCTTCTGTGTTCATGCCTCTTTCTAATCGACCCCGTTGATCAATTGCCTCTCACGGGAGGCCAATCGCGGGGTTCTTGGTGTCTATCGCTCCCTTCCGCTCCGAAGCCGTCGCCCGAGGCACGCGCATGCTGCGCACCGCCCTTGGGCCAGCGATTGCAGGTCACCTCGATGATCCATCGATCGTCGAGGTGATGCTCAATCCCGACGGTCGGCTGTGGATCGACCGGTTGGCTGGCGGCATGGAGGACACCGGCACCCGGATCGCACCTACCGACGCCGAGCGGATTGTCCGCCTGGTTGCCCATCATGTCGGCGTCGAGGTGCATCCCGGCCGCCCGCGCGTTTCTGCCGAACTGCCGGGAAGCGGGGAGCGGTTCGAGGGGCTGGTGCCCCCGGTGGTGGCAGCACCCTGCTTTGCCATCCGGCGGCCGGCGGTCGCGGTGTTCTCGCTCGACGATTATGTGGCCGCCGGTATCATGACCGCCACACAGGCCGAATTTCTGCGCCGCGCCGTCGCGGAGCGGCAGAACATCCTGGTCGCTGGTGGCACCTCCACCGGCAAGACCACGCTGGTCAACGCCCTGCTGGCTGAGATCGCCCAGACCGGCGACCGGGTGGTGCTGATCGAGGATACCCGCGAACTGCAATGCGCGGCCCCCAATCTGGTCGCGCTGCGCACGAAAGACGGCGCGGCCTCGCTTTCCGATCTGGTGCGTTCCTCGCTGCGCCTGCGCCCCGACCGGATTCCCATCGGCGAGGTACGTGGCGCCGAGGCGCTCGACTTGCTCAAGGCCTGGGGCACCGGCCATCCCGGCGGCGTCGGCACCCTGCATGCCGGTTCGGCGATCGGTGCTCTGCGCCGGCTGGAGCAGCTGATCCAGGAAGCCGTCGTCACCGTGCCGCACGCCCTGATCGCCGAGACCATCGATGTCATCGCGGTTTTGTCCGGGCGCGGCAGCGTGCGCCGGCTGGCCGAACTCGCCACCGTCCAGGGCCTGAGCCCCGATGGAGACTACATCCTCACATCCGCCGGAGACCCGTCATGACCCGCATGATCGCCGTGCGTCGCCGCTTTGCCGTGGCCGGCGCAATCCTCTCGCTCGCCCTGCTGTCGGCCCCGGCCTATGCCGCCGGTTCGAGCATGCCGTGGGAGGAGCCGCTCAACCAGATCCTGGAAAGTGTGCAGGGGCCGGTGGCCAAGATCATCTCGGTGATCATCATCACCGTGACCGGTCTGACCCTGGCTTTCGGCGAAACCTCGGGCGGCTTTCGTCGCCTGATCCAGATCGTCTTCGGTCTGTCGATCGCTTTCGCCGCCTCCAGCTTTTTCCTGTCCTTCTTCTCCTTCTCGGGTGGGGCGCTGATCTGATGGAGCCGGACAGCATTTCCGGCTTCACCGCCCCGGTGCATCGCGCGCTGATCGAGCCGATCCTGCTCGGCGGGGCGCCGCGCACGGTGGCGATCGTCAACGGCACGCTGGCGGCGGCAATCGGGCTCGGCCTGCGGCTATGGATTGCGGGTGGGCTCTTCTGGCTGATCGGTCACCTCGCCGCCGTCTGGGCCGCGAAGCGCGATCCCGCCTTCGTCGACGTGGTGCGTCGGCATCTGCGCTATCCTACCCATCTGGTCGGGTGAGGGCGCCATGATGAACCTCGCCGAATACCGCCATCGCCGCGACCGCCTCGCCGATTTCCTGCCCTGGGCGGCGCTGGTCGCCAGGGGCGTGGTGCTGAACAAGGATGGCGCCTTCCAGCGCACGGCGCAGTTTCGCGGTCCCGACCTGGACTCCTCGACGGCGTCCGAACTGGTCGCCATCACCTCGCGGCTCAACAACGCGCTGCGCCGTCTCGGTTCCGGCTGGGCTATTTTCGTCGAGGCGCAACGCCGCCCTGCGCGGGGCTATCCGTCCGGCCCGTTCCCCGATCCGGCCTCCGAACTGGTCGACGCCGAGCGCCGGGCACAGTTCGAGGAAGAGGGCGCGCATTACGAGAGCTGCTATTTCCTGACACTGGTCTGGCTACCGCCGGCGGACGATGCCGCCCGCGCGGAGGCCTGGCTCTACGAGAACCGTGCCCGTGGCGGCTCCGGTTGGCGGGCGGTGGTCGCAGGCTTCATCGACCAGACCGACCGGGTGCTGGCCCTGCTTGATGGTTTCATGTCGGAAGCCGATTGGCTCGATGACAGCGAAACCCTGACTTATCTCCATTCCTGCATCTCCACGCGGATGCAGAGGGTCCGGGTGCCGGAAATCCCGATGCACCTCGATGCCGTCCTGGTCGACGAGGAACTGACTGGCGGGCTGGAGCCCCGATTGGGCGATGCGCATCTGCGCACGCTCACCATCACCGGTTTCCCCACCCAGACCTGGCCGGGGCTGCTGGACGAGCTGAATCGGCTGGCCTTTCCCTATCGCTGGTCGACGCGCGCGATCTGCCTTGATCGCACCGATGCAACAAAAGCGCTGGGCCGGATCCGTCGGCAATGGTTCGCCAAGCGCAAATCGATCATGGCCATCCTCAAGGAGGTGATGACCAACGAGGCCTCGGTGCTGCTGGATTCCGACGCCGCCAACAAGGCCGCCGACGCCGATGCCGCCTTGCAGGAACTCGGCACCGACCAGGTCGGGCAGGCCTACGTCACCGCCACCGTCACGGTGTGGGACGAGGATCCCGTGATGGCGGCCGATCGGCTGCGTCTGGTGGAGAAGACGATCCAGGGCCGCGACTTCACCTGCATGTGTGAGACGGTGAACGCCATAGAGGCCTGGTTCGGCAGTCTGCCGGGCCATGTCTACGCCAATGTCCGCCAGCCCTGCGTCTCGACCCTGAACCTCGCCCATATGATCCCGCTCTCCGCAGTGTGGGCGGGGCCGGAGCGGGACGGGCATTTCGATGCTCCGCCGCTGTTCTATGCCCGCACCGAAGGCTCGACCCCGTTCCGCTTCGCACTCCACGTCGGTGATGTTGGCCACACGTTGATCGCCGGGCCGACGGGTGCCGGCAAGTCGGTGCTGCTGGCCTTCATGGCGATGCAGTTCCGCCGCTATGCCGGTGCTCGGATTTTCGCCTTCGATTTCGGTGGCTCGATCCGCGCGGCCACGCTTGCGATGGGGGGCGACTGGCACGATCTCGGTGGCGCGCTGGCGCAGGACGTGAACGATCCCGTCGCGTTGCAGCCACTGGCGCGCATCGACGAGCCAGGCGAACGGGCCTGGGCGGCGGAATGGGTCGCGACCCTGCTGGAGCGCGAGGGGATCACTGTCGCGCCCGATCTCAAGGAGCATCTGTGGTCGGCACTGACCTCGCTGGCCTCGGCCCCGGTTGCGGAACGCACCATCACTGGCCTGTCGGCGCTGCTCCAGTCGCTGGCCTTGAAGCAGGCATTGCAACCTTATTGTGTCGGCGGGTCGTGGGGCAGCCTGCTCGACGCCGAGCATGAGCGACTGGGCGTCGCCGATATCCAGGCCTTCGAGATCGAGGGGCTGATCGGCTCGGGTGCCGCGTCCGCCGTGTTGTCCTATCTGTTTCATCGCATAGAGGACCGGTTCGATGGCAGCCCGACGCTGCTGATCATCGACGAGGGCTGGTTGGCGCTGGATGACCGCGCCTTCGCCGGACAGTTGCGGGAATGGCTGAAGACGCTGCGCAAGAAGAACGCCTCCGTCATCTTTGCCACCCAGTCGCTGGCCGATATCGACGCCAGCCCCATCGCGCCGGCGCTGATCGAAAGCTGCCCGACACGGGTGTTCCTGCCCAACGACCGGGCGCTGGAGCCGCAGATCACCGCGATCTATCGCCGTTTCGGTCTGAACGACCGCCAGATCGAGATCCTCAGCCGGGCGACGCCCAAGCGTGACTATTACTGCCAGTCCCGGCGGGGCAACCGGCTGTTCGACCTCGGCCTGTCCGAAGTGGCCCTGGCCCTCACCGCCGCATCTTCGCCCGACGACCAGGCCGCCATCGACCGGATCTTCGCCCGGCATGGGCGCGACGGGTTTGCGGCTGCCTGGCTGGCACACAAGGGTGTCGAATGGGCGGTGGAGATGCTCAGTTCGGGAGAAGGTTAATGAAAAACATACCGACAATGAAATCAGTTTTCGTGTTCGGCGCTGTCCTGGTGCTACCGCTTGCCCTAAGCGCACCGGCCCATGCGCAATGGGCGGTCTATGACGCAGCCAATCATGTGCAGAATGTTCTCACCGCCGCCCGGGAATTGCAGCAGGTCAACCAGCAGGCGCAGAGCCTGCTCAACGAAGCAACCATGCTGGAGAACCAGGCCCGCAACCTCGCCAACCTGCCGCTCTCGGTGCTGGCGCCGCTGGAGCAATCAATCCAGCAGACGGAGCAGATCGTCGGTCAGGCCCAGGGGCTTTCCTATAATCTGAGCAGCATCAATCAGGCCTTCACCCAGACCTATCCCCAAGCGCTGGGTAGTCCGACCTCAGCGGCGCAGATGACGGCCGATGCGCAGACACGATGGCAGAACGCCCGAGGCGGCTATCAGGACGGGCTGCGTGTGCAGACCGGCGCGGTGCAGAATCTTGATGCCACGCGCAGCCAGATCGACAGTCTGGTCACGTCCAGCCAGTCCGCGACCGGCGCCCTGCAGGCCGCGCAATCGGGCAACCAGCTTGCCGCGCTGCAGACGCGCCAGCTTGCTGACCTCACCGCTGTTGTCACGGCGATGGGCCGCGCCCAGGCACTGGACGGCGCGCGTCAGGTGGAAAGCGAGGAGCAAGGCAGGGCGCAACTGGCGAATTTCCTCAATTACGGGACCGGCTACACGCCTGGCTCCGCGCAGATGTTCCACTGATGCGCGGGTTACGTCTCTCCCCGCCGATCATCTTCCGGCTCGTGGCCGTCGGGTTTGTCGTGCTGATCCTGATCGCCGCCAGCCTCCACCTTCGGCACGTCTCCCATAACGTCGGCGTGCCCGATCTCGGGCCGCCGGGATCGCGTGACCGGTTGGCCGCCGGTCTGGTGCGCTGCCAGGCCCTCGGCATGAAGGCTGACCGCGATCCGACCTGCGAAGCGATCTGGGCCGAGAACCGTAAGCGCTTCTTCGCACCCGAAACCGCACGGTGATACCATGCAGCAGGGCACCGGCGTCATCGACAATTTCCTTGCCATTTTCACCCAGTATATCGATTCCGGGTTCGGTCTGGTGCAGGGCGACGTCCACTGGCTCGCTGCGACCCTGATCACAATCGACATCACCTTGGCCGGGCTGTTCTGGGCGCTGGCGCCGGATGAAGACGTGCTGGCGCGGCTGATCCGCAAGACCCTGTTCATCGGCCTGTTTGCTTTCATCATCGGCAATTTCAACGGGCTGGCACGGATCATCTATGAATCCTTCGCAGGCCTCGGGATCGAGGCTGGGGGCGGGCATCTCACCCAGGCACAGTTGCTCCAGCCGGGGCGGCTGGCGCAGGTCGGCATAGACGCCGGCAGGCCGATCCTGACCTCGATCTCCTCGCTGGTCGGCTTCGTCGCCATCTTTAACAACGCTATCCAGATCGCCGTGTTGCTGATCGCCTGGCTGATCGTGGTCATCAGCTTCTTCGTCATGGCGATCCAGCTCTTTGTGGCGCTGATCGAGTTCAAGCTGACCACCCTGGCAGGGTTCGTGCTGGTGCCCTTCGGGCTGTTCGGTCGTACCTCTTTCCTTGCGGAGAAGGTGCTGGGCAATGTGGTGTCGTCCGGGATCAAGGTGCTGATGCTCGCCGTCATCGTTGGTATCGGGTCGACGGTGTTCGACCAGTTCACCAGCGGTTTCAACAACCCGCCGACCATCAATGACGCGCTGACCCTGATCCTCGCCTCCCTGACGTTGCTGGGGCTGACCGTGTTCGGCCCGGCATTGGCCAACGGGCTGATCGCCGGTGGTCCCCAACTGGGTGCGGGATCCGCTGTCGCCACGGCCGCCGGTGTGGTTGGCACCGGCGTCGCTGCCGCGTCCGGGGCCAGACTGGCCGTGGGGGCTGCGGCGGCAGCCGTGCGTGGCGGCGCTTTTGTCGCGGGCGGGGCCACCGCCGCCTATCGGGCTGGCGGCGCGGCCGGTGTCGCCAAGACTGGATTGTCTGCCGCCGCCAGTCCGTTGCGCAGGGCGGCGGCCAGTGTCCGCACCAGCTATCAGGCCGGCGGGGCCGCAGCGACCGGCGGCGCGGGTGGTGCGACCGCTTCGGGTGCTGGCGGTGGAGCAGGGGCGCCCGGCAAGCCGCCAGCCTGGGCGAGCCGGATGCAGCGCAACAACCGGATCAGGGGCGGGGCTGACGCCGCCGCGCAGGCGATCAAGGGCGGCGATCGGCCCAGTGGCGGCCACGATGTCGATCTCTCGGAGGGAGAATAACCATGTTCCGCCGCCCCACCATAAGGTTCGGCAAAACACCAGAACCCGAGACGCCCTATCACAAGGCCGCACAAATCTGGGACGACCGTATCGGCTCGGCCCGTGTCCAGGCCCGCAACTGGCGATTGGCCTTCTTCGGTTGCCTCGCTTTGAGCGGCGGCCTGGCGGCCGGGCTGGTCTGGCAGTCGGCGCGAGGTACCATCACGCCGTGGGTGGTGCAGATCGACCATCTCGGGCAGGCGCAGGCCGTGGGGCCGGCGACGGCCGCCTATCGGCCGACCGATCCGCAGATCGCCTGGTATCTCGCACGCTTCATTTCCGAGGTGCGCGGCATCCCGGCCGATCCGGTGGTGCTGCGGCAGAACTGGCTCGATGCCTATAACTACGTCACCGATCGCGGCGCGCTGGCCCTGAATGATTATGCCCGCACCAACGATCCGTTCAGCCGGATCGGCAGGATGCAGGTTGCGATCGAGATCGCCAGCGTCATCCGCGCCTCCGACGACAGCTTCCGGGTGGAGTGGATCGAGCGCCGCTATGTCGACGGCGCGCTGGCCACCACCGAGCGCTGGAGCGCGATCCTCACCATCGTCGTCACCACCCCGACCGATGCCGAGCGGCTGCGCAAGAACCCGCTCGGCATCTACATCCACGCCCTCAACTGGTCCAGGGAACTCGGCTGATGCGCACCCTCAACACAATCGCGCCGTTCATGATCCTGCTGGCGCCGCTGGCGGCCTGCTCCTCATGGAAGCCGCCTGCCATCCGGTACGACGATACGCCCCGCCAGGCAGTTCTCACCCCGGAGCCGCCCAAGCCGGTGCAGGTGGTGGCACTCCCCGAGCCCTTGCCGCTGCCGGGGCAGCTCAAGTCAATTCCGTCCCGGCATGCGGCGGCGGAACCGATGGATCCCCATCAGCGGGTCGAGCGTGCCAACAGCGCGGCGCGGATCCAGCCGACGCGGGCCGGCTATCTCAACGCGATCCAGGTCTATCCGTTCTCCGAGGGTGCGCTCTATCAACTCTACGCCGCCCCCGGCGAGATCACCGATATCGCGCTGCAACCCGGCGAAAAACTGGTGGGTGCTGGCCCGGTCGCCGCCGGCGATACCGTGCGCTGGATCATCGGTGACACGGAAAGTGGGGCAGGGGCGTCGAAACGCATTCATATCCTGCTCAAGCCGACCCGACCGGACCTCACCAGCAACCTGGTCATCAATACCGACCGGCGCACCTACCATCTGGAACTGTGTTCCGACGAGCGGACCTATATGGCCTCGGTGTCCTGGGACTATCCGCAGGACCAGATCGTCGCCCTGCGCGGCCAGGATCGCGATGCCGACCTTGGCACTCCGGTCGCGACGGGCGTCGATCTCGATGCGCTGAATTTCCGCTACCGGATCGAGGGCGACGAGGCGCCATGGCGGCCATTGCGGGCCTTCGACGACGGGCGGCAGGTCTTCATCGAGTTTCCGACCGGCATCGCCCAAGGGGAGATGCCGCCGCTCTGGGTGATCGGCCCGCAGGGTGACGGTCAACTCGTGAACTATCGCGTGCGCGGCAACCGGATGATTGTCGATCGCCTGTTTGGCGCCGCCGAACTGCGCCTTGGCGCCAAGCACCAGCAGATCGTGCGTATCGTCCGCACCGACGGGACGCGGCGGTCATGAGCGAAAGCGCCGAGACACCAGCGCCTCCTGTTAGGCCGCCGGGCGAGATGCGGCTGCGGATAACGCGGCCGCCCGTCACGCGCCTGTCGCGCAAGGTGATCCTCGGCTTGTCAGTTGTCGCCGTAGCCGGCATCGGCGGTGCGCTCTATCTGGCGTTGAAGCCGACGCCTCCGAAGAGTAATGCCGAACTCTATAATACTGGCAGCCGCACCACGCCGGACGGGCTGGCCAATCTACCGGGCGATTATACCCATCCGCCGCGGCTCGGGGCTCCGCTGCCCGGTGATCTTGGTCGACCGCTGCTCAAAGCGGGCGTTGGCGCTCCCGGTATGGCGACACCGGCGGTGCCCGCCGATCCGGAGAAACAGCGTATCGCCCAGGAGCAGGAAGCCGCACGGGTCAGCCATCTCTTCACCCAGACGCAGGTCGGGCGAAACAGCGCCGCCCCGGTGACGGCTGGTGCCACCCCGGTTCCGGCAGCCGGTGTTTCCACCGATCGCAACCAGGCGTTTCTCGATGGCCCGGTCGACCAGCGTACCGTCAGCGCTGGGCGTCTGACTCCCGCTCCCAGCCCATATGTAATCCAGGCGGGATCGATCATTTCCGGCGCGCTGATTACCGGCATCCGCTCCGACCTGCCCGGCGAGGTCACGGCGCAGGTGACGGAGAATGTCTATGACAGCCCGACCGGCCATATTCTGCTGATCCCGCAGGGCGCGACGCTGATCGGCCGCTATGATTCCCAGATCTCCTATGGCCAGAAACGGGTACTGCTGGTCTGGATCCGGCTGATGCGCGGTGCGAATGATTCGATTGTGCTGGAGAACGAGCCGGCTGCCGATGCGGCAGGGTTTGCCGGATTGCAGGACCAGACCGACAACCACTGGGGCGAGGTGTTCAAGGCAGCGTTGGTCTCGACCGTGCTCAGCATCGGCTCCGAGGCCGATATCAGCGGCGGCAACGGCATCGCCCAGGCGTTGCGCACCGGCGGCTCACAGGGCTTCAACCAGATCGGCGAGCAGATCGTCGGACGTTCGCTGAATATCCAGCCGACCAACACAATCCGGCCGGGCTTTCCGGTGCGGGTGATGGTGCATCGCGATCTGGTTCTCTCTCCATACGGAAAGGAGGCATCGAAATGACGAAGCTTAGGCTTGGGCCGATTGAGAATGACAAACCGGTGCGGCTGACCATTGAGCTGCCAGCCGCCGTACATCGTGATCTGGTTGACTACGGGCGGTTGCTGGCGCGTGAAAGCGGTCAGGTCGAGATCACGCCACCGAAATTGATCGCGCCGATGTTGGCTCGTTTCATGGAGGGGGATCGGGCTTTCCAACGTCGACGCCGCGCGCAAAAGAAGGAGGCGAGCGGGTCCGGGTCAGCGTGCGCATGAAGCTTACAAATCGACCAAGGAAAGCATCCTCGGATTCGGCACGCCAGGCCAAATGTACATTGAAGCTATCGTCGAGGCCCGATATCGGGCGAAATGCGAGGCCAGAGGGCAGAAGATCACGACACGCGGTGTTGGTTAGCCCAATACCCGCGCCGGAGCGCACTTGCGACAAAAGAGTAATTATCCCGCCTGTATGGACCACGAGATGCCCATGTTGATCAAATGCGTCGAGTTTAAAATGGTTGCGTCGTTCTTCATGTGGATCGACTGGGACCAGAAGTCGCTCCTTCATGATCTTGGCTATTGGTAGAGTGGGCAGCTTCGCCAGGTGATGCTCCTCTGGCAGAACCGCGAGAAGCTTGTCATTATATAAAATGAACGACGCCATAGTGTCGTTGATTACACAATCCGGTAAAATTGCTGCGTCAACGTGTCGCTTGACCAGCGAAGCAGCTATGCTTTCGCCGTCGGGTACGTAGAGGCCAATGCGCGTTCTTGGATAGCGCTCGTTCCAAGCCCGAAACCACGCCTCAATTGCGGGATGAAGTGGCGGCCGCGCGACCCCAATACGGATTTCACCGTCCGGCAAATCAGCTTCATTGGCTATAATGGTCACGAGATGATTGGCTTCTGTCATGATTCGACGAGCATGCCGGAGAACCTGCCGCCCGGGCTTGGTGACCACGGTCCCCCCTGTGCCCCGTTCGAAAAGCGTGATTCCCAGCGAGTCCTCGATCCGCGTCAGGCGGCGGCTCAGTGCGGCGACGGATACATCGAGAGCAGTGGCAGCACGGCCCAGACTATGGGTGGCGTCGAGAACGAGCAGGCTATGAAGGTCGCGTAGACTCAATGAATGGAAGCGTTGCATCACCAATTCATCCCGTCGATCTTATGATTTGCTCCGTATCTTCGTGGGACAAGGTCAATTTTTGGGCTATAATTCCTCCTATGTCTGGATCATCCTCACTTTCCCAACTTCCCCGTCGCTCTCTCGTTGACTGTGCGATTGATGCCATGCGGGAAAAAATTGAAAGCGGGGCGTGGCCTGTTGGAGAGCGTATCCCAAAAGAAACCGAACTTGCCGAGATGCTGCAGGTTGGGCGGAATACGGTGCGGGAGGCTATTCGTGTCTTGTCCCATGCTGATGTGCTGGAAGTTCGGCAGGGGGACGGAACCTATGTCCGCTTTGAACTTGATCCTGCCGCAGTCATGCGGCGCGTCACGCGATCCAGCCTCCGGGATCATTTTGAACTGCGTGTCATTCTGGAAACGGAAGCGGCCAGGCTGGCTGCGCAACATCGGACCGCCAGGGACATTCGGAAGCTGGAGAAAACACTCAAGGCGCGCGGCGAGTGGGCTGAGGGCAGTGATCTTGATCGGTTTTTGAAAGCAGATACGGCATTTCATCTTGCGGTCGCCGAAGCGACCCACAATGAAGCTCTGATTGAACTTTACCGATACTTTCTTGTCGCGGCGCGTCAGGCAGGGCGTGCTGTCATGGAAGAGCATGGCCTGCCTGAACCCGGTTATGCCGCTCATGAACGGATATTCCGGGCAATAGAGCAGGGAGACGGCGCGCGCGCAGCTCGTGCTGCCAGCGCGGTTGTCCGGCCGCTCGTGCATGCTTTTTCTGATCATACTGGGAACAGTGACTGAGCCGCGCGTCACGGTTCATCTACCTGCTGGCCAGAGCATGGCGGGCGAGGACTTCTGCTTCAGTTTTTGTCGCCGTGGCCATCTGAGGAACACCGAACGCGCGTTCCGTACCCGGGAACATCTTTTCGAGAGCCGAACGTCGTATCGCATCGGGTTCAATCAGGATCATGACCCGGCATAATCTGGAAAGGGGCTCGCGGTTTGTTTTAAGCCAGAGTCCTCGTTCCTTTCTGTCCTCGTGATCCTCTTCCGGAGCAGGGGGGTAAATCAGGGCAAACGGGGTGCCGCGCTCCAGAAGGGCGGTCATCTCCCCCTTCCAGTTTGTCGCGTAACCCGGGACCATCTGGTTCGGGTTCAGGCAGACCAGCGGAAAATCGCTTGTGTTGAGTAATCCCGAAGCGTCAGAAAGAGTCATGCCTATTCTCCATAATATACAAAGGACGGGTCATCCGACCTTTTTAATGAATGAGGATGTCTGGCGTTGGGGCAGCTTCATGTGAGCGATTGCGCCATCCGTTCGTTACCGTGAGAACGGTGCGACGCAGCCATCGATGCACCACATCTGAATCGTGGCGGGGATGCCATGCCTGAAAGACATTAACGGGTGCGAGTTTAAGTGGGAGGGGAAAGGCGTACAATCCAAGACGGTCCAGTGTGTCGCGGTTCATCGCTACATCGGGCACCGGGAGGATCAGATCGGTCCGGTGCAGGCCCTGCATCGCGGTGTAATACGAGGGAACGAGAAGGGCCACGTTCCGGTTAAGGCCGAATTCTTCCTGCAGCGCGTCATCAATGGGACCATGTCGTCGGCTGCGACGTGACACACTGATGTGGTCGTATTGAACCAGTGACTGGGGCGTGATCTCACCAAGCAGAATCGGATGGCCTGCACGCACGACCCCATGAAAACGGCTTTCGAAGAGTGTCTGCCGCATAATTTCCGGCCGCAGGTTTTCGGTTGCACCGATATACAGGTCGATCGCCCCACGCCGCAGAGCGTCGCTATCGTCGCCGTCGGTTTCACTGGCAAAAACAATGGCAGCGTCTGGACAGTCTCCCCGCAAGGTCTGAAGCAGCTTCGTCGCGAATGGTCCCACGACTACATCTGCGGCCCGGATCGTGAAGACAGGTTTTATGTCCGTAAAATCCAGTTCCTCGTCTCTGCGCATCAGGTCATGCATGCCCGCGAGGATACGGCTAATGCGCGGCTGCATCTGGAGCGCGCGGGGTGTCGGTACCATGTTGCGGCCCATCTGTACAAGTATTGGGTCATCGAAGGTTGCCCTGATCTTGGACAGGGTACGGCTGATTGTCGCCGCACTGACCTGAAGA
Organism: Acetobacter senegalensis; assembly: GCF_001580995.1. GTDB lineage: Bacteria > Pseudomonadota > Alphaproteobacteria > Acetobacterales > Acetobacteraceae > Acetobacter > Acetobacter senegalensis. The sequence continues at coordinate 20,980 of NZ_LHZU01000123.1, read as the reverse complement.
CGCTGGGCGGCACCCGTAACGCTCGATTCCTCAATCAGAACATTCATGGCGTGTAACAGGTTCAAGTCGTAGCCACGCGTCATCAATAGAGTCCTCCCGCGCACTGAAGGCGGTTCATACCCGTCTGTCTGGCAATGTCATAATAGATGGGAACATAGGATGTTTAAGGCAAGCGACCCTGCCATAAGCATGAGGACACTGCAATAATTTTATGCGTTCTTACCGTTACGGTTCATGAGAGACATATTTTCATATTTGAGCGTTCCCGATCCCGGGCGTTGCGATCACAGTCGCCGCAGACATACCTATCGCAAATTAAAGAGGCGTCGTTTGACCCGGATCGACCTTTCTCCTGCGGAAGTGGTGGCTGCACCGGCACCTGCTGCGCCACCTCCACCGCCTCCGAAAGGTCCAGCTTTCGGCCTGCGTCTCGCCACTGGCCTGATCGGCGTACTGCTGGCCGTGCTGCTGGCCGGTTTCAACGAGCATACAACCGAAATGGCGCTGGCTGATATCAAGGGGCAACTCCATATAGGGCACGACGAGGGTACGTGGATTATAGCCCTGTTCGAGGCCTTCAATATTTCGGCGATGGCCTTTGCACCATGGTGTTCCGTGACGTTTTCGATCCGACGTCTGACCATCGTCATGACAGGAATGGTTGGGGTGCTTGGGCTCGCTGCTCCTTTTATGCCGAACCTTGGCGCTCTTCTCATTCTGCGTAGCCTGCAGGGTTTTGCCTGTGGCTGCCTGCCCCCCATGCTGATGACGGTGGCGCTGCGCTTCCTCCCGCCCAACATCAAGATTTATGGTCTTGGCGCCTATGCCCTGACTGCGACCTTTGGTCCCAATCTCGGCGTGCCGCTGGCGGGCTTCTGGTTTGAATATGTGGGCTGGCAGTTCCTGTTCTGGCAGATCGTTCCACTCTGTGTGATCTCGATGATCTGTGTGGCATGGGGGCTGCCGCAGGATCCGCTGCGGCTGGAGCGCTTCAGGCAGTTCGACTGGAGGGGACTGCTGACCGGTCTGCCCGCGATCTGCTCGCTGGTCATTGCTCTCGAACAGGGCGACCGGCTCGACTGGTTCCGCTCACCGCTTATTACACATCTGTTCTGTGGCGGTGGCTTTCTATTTATTCTTTTCATTATCAATGAATGGTTCCATCCACTGCCGTTCTTCCGGATTCAGTTGCTTAAGCAGAGAAATGTCTCGGACTCCCTGCTGACCCTGGCGGCCGTGCTCGTTCTTTGTGTTGTCACCATCGAGATCCCCTCGGTTTACCTTGAAGAGGTGAGGGGATACCGCCCCATCCAGACTGCGCCCATCGCGCTGATTCTGGCCGTTCCCCAACTGATCGCGCTGCCACTGGTGTCTGCGCTCTGTAATATCCGCAAAGTTGATTGCCGGATCGTACTCATGGCCGGGCTGGCCATACAGGGCGCATCCTACTGGCTGGGGACATGGATCGATTCAGACTGGGTGCGTGAGAATTTCTATATTGTCCAGCTGATGCAGGTCGCTAGCCAGCCGATGATGGTCATTTCGATCCTGATGCTGGCGACCATGGGCCTCGGACCGGCGGATGGCCCCTTCATCTCGGGCATGTTCAACATGACCAAGGGATTTGCCAATGCCATTGCTGCTGGTGTCATCGCAGCGCTTCTGCGCCGGCGGGAGCAATATCACTCCACTATGTTGCTGGATACTTACGGTTATAATCAGAATGCCCTGGAAGGGATGGGCGATCCCGCCAGTGAGTTGCTTGCTCCCCACATCGCCGACCCTGATCGTCTGGCGCGGAATACACAGGTTCTTCTCCACGGCAAGGTCGCCGAGCAGTCTCTCGTACTGGCGTGCGCGGACATCTATTACGTGATGGTCGGGCTCTGTGCCGCTTTCATTATCCTCAATATGTTCCTGCCCCAGCGGGTTTATCCTCCACGCGCGCCGTCAGCCAGCGCCCCGGCCAAATAAGCCACAGGATCGAAATCATGTCAGACAGGATGCATCCCGTGCCACGCTCTACTTCTGAGCTTAAAAACATCCCATCACCCGATGAAAGCATCGAAGCATTCAGGGCTGATCTTGAACGGATTTATGGAGACATGCCTCAGGCCGCGGATATTGCTCACGCCGGGACCAAGGCGCTCGCCAATGCCGATTATCACGCGCGGCACTGGCAGAGTAGTGAACCGGGCTCCCTGAGGCCTGGCAGTCTCGCCCATAAGCGCGCGGTGTCGCGCATGTTCCGCGATACGTTCAATCCATACCGGCCTTCCGTCATCGACTGGCCCCGGCTTGATCCTGCTACATTGCGACGCATCACATCCCTGCCGATCTGGGACATCGCCGTTGAAACCGAAGGCAAGGCGCGCCTCAGGATGGCGGCCTACGCCGCGACTATTGCTGACCCTGACATGAAGGACGCCATCGCCCGGAACGCGTGGGAGGAAAATCGTCATAAGGAAGTGCTCTCCCGCTTGGTCGAGGCCTATGGGATTCCGATGGCCAAGGAGCCGCCATACATCACCCCGCGTGATACCGAATGGGCCTATATGGTCACAGGTTTTTCCGAATGCGTGGACAGCTTCTTTGCGTTCGGTCTGTTCGAACTGGCAAAGCGTTCCGGCTTCTTTCCCGCCGAACTGGTCGAGACGTTCGAGCCGGTCATGCAGGAAGAGTGCCGCCATATCCTTCTGTTCGCCAACTGGCTTGCGTGGCATCGCGCCACCCTGCCGCTGTGGAAGCGTCCATGGTTTGAAACCCGGGTGCTCGGTGTCTGGCTGTTTCTCGCATGGGAGCGGATCGGCATGGTCAGATGCATGGATGCCGACGGTAATATGCGCGAGCAGGACGCGAATTTCACCGTATCTGGCGCAAAAGACGTGTCCAGCATCGACGTCAGCCTGCGGGAGCTTCTGGGCATTTGCCTGGACGAGAACGAGCGGCGGTTTGCGGGGTACGATGCGAGGCTGCGTAGACCCCGGATGACACCGGCCCTCTCCCGATGCCTCCGATACGTTCTCCCCCGTTCAAAGACCCCAACAGTTGCCGCGTCACGACCCAGCCTCGTCGAGAAGGTCGGTGGCCTCTGCTTTGCGGGCCTTCTGGTTCTTTACGCGCGGACGATGTGACCGCCTTTGCCAACATCCTGCCTGTCTCGCTGACGCACTGGCTCAGGTGCGCTGTCGGGGATTTCTGGAGCTGAAATGTCACGAACACGAAACCTCATGCTGATCGGCGCAGGCGTCGTCGGTCTTGGCGCCGCCGCCTGGTTCGCAGACCACCTCATTCTCGGTAATGGCGTCCATGTCGAAACCAATGATGCTTATGTCACGGCTTATTCCACGCTGGTTGCCCCAAAAGTCTCGGGCCGTATCGATCATGTGCAGGCGCAGGATAATGAACGGGTCCATACCGGTGAAGAACTCGCCCATATCGAGGACGATGATTATCGCGCCGCGTTGAAAGTAGCACAGGGAAACGTCGCGGTCGCGCGGGCGGACATCGCCAATCTGCAGGCTGAACTGGACAGGCAGAACGCAGTCATCGCGGCGGCCGCCGCAACAGTACAGGCCGACGAGGCAGCCCTCGAATTCGCCCGTCAGGATGAAGCGCGTTATCGAAACCTGTCCGCGGGAGGTGCTGGCACGGTCGAGCAGCGCCAGCGAACGGCATCCGGGACGCGCCAGACTGTCGCGACGTTGATCAGGGATCAGGCTGGAGTTCAGGCCGCAAAAGACCAGGTGACAGTTCTGACCGCACAACTTGACCGGGCAAAAGGAAGCCTCGTCCGGGCAGAGGGAGAACTGCGTCAGGCGGAACTGGATCTGTCCTACTGCACGATCCCTGCGCCCATCAATGGTGTCGTGGGTGTGCGAGGCGTACGCGTCGGCAATTACGTTCATGCCGGGACCGCGCTCATGGCCGTGGTGCCCGTGCAGGATGCCTTTGTCGTGGCGCATTTCCAGGAGACGCAGCTCACTCGTGTATTGCCGGGGCAGAAAGCCACGGTTTGGGTGGATACGTTCCCCGGACATCTGCTCCGCGCCCATGTGGACAGCATACCGCCTGCAACCGGTGTCGCGTTCGCTCCCATCCAGCCAGACAATGCTACCGGGAACTTTACCAAGGTCGTCCAGCGCCTGCCGGTCCGTGTAACCTTTGATCCCGGTCAGCCACTGGCGGCCCGTGTGCGGGTGGGCATGTCCGTTGAGGTCCGGATCGACACGTCCTCAACGCCGGAAGGCAGCAAGGCCAGGGATGAGCGCTATGTCTGGCAATAAAGCGATGATCGCCGCCGCGCGTTCAATGCGCTCTCGCCTCGCCGCGTGGCTGGCTCTCGGTCTGCCCATGGCAGGATGTACGGTCGGACCTGATTACCATAGATCCCCACCGGCCTCACCAGCATCCTGGCACCAGAGTGTCGCGCCCGCTGAAAGTCATCCGGTGCAGGCACAGCTCGACCCGGAATGGTGGACCATCTACAATGATCCCGTCCTGACCGCGCTTGAACATCAGGTGGCCGAGGCCAACCTAGACCTGCGGGCGGCTGCCTATCGCTTCGCCCAGAGCATGGCGGAGCGCAGGATTGCGAGCGCCGCCCAGTTCCCGCACGCCGAAGCCAATGCCTCCTATGCGCGGGAACGGGCCAGTCCCAACGGTGTCCTGGGTCTGCTCGGCACCATGGAAGAACAGGGGGCAGGGTCAATCGCGAGTGGAACGCAGGGGTTTGGTCCCACACGCCTTCCGGGATCTGCAGGCGCTTCATCCTTCAACCTGCCACAATACGGTATGAACGCCTCGTGGGAGGTGGATTTCTGGGGACACGTCCGCCGGCAGGTCGAGGCTGCGACGGCCGCAATGCGTGCAACCGAAGATATGCGACGCGATGTACTGGTGTCGCTCATGGCAGAAACCGCGCAGGACTACCTCGAACTGCGCGGGGTGCAGGCCCAGATCGGAATTGTCGAAAACAATATCGGGATCGCGCGCCATAGCGTGCAACTGACAACGTTGCGTTTCACCCAAGGAGCTGCCACCCGCCTGGACGTTGCGGATTCTACCGGACAGCTGCACAGTTTTGAATCGCGTCTTCCCGCTCTGAAAAGCCAGGAAGTGCATCTGATCAACGCGCTGAGTTTTCTGGTGGCGCGTGAACCCGGTGCCCTCACGGCGCAGCTCGGCAAACCCGCACCGGTTCCTCCCGTGCCAGTGTCGGTGCCGGTGGGTCTCCCGTCCGAGCTGGCCGAACGGCGGCCGGATATTCGTATGGCGGAAGAGCGTCTGCACGCTGCGACAGCCAATATCGGTGTGGCCATTGCCGATTTCTTCCCGCGCGTCACGCTATCGGGAAGTCTGGATGTGCAGGCGCTCCAGTTCAGCGGGCTGGGATCTTGGGCGTCGCGACAGTATGGGTTCGGACCGACAGCGACACTACCGATTTTTGAAGGCGGACGCCTGACAGGTCAGCTACGCCTGCGCAAAGCGCAGCAAAGGGAAGCCGCTGTCATGCTCCAGCGCACGGTGCTGAAGGCCTGGCAGGAAATCGACGACGCCATGGCTGATCTCTCGGCGGCGCAGAACCAGAGGGATCGTCTCGCGGAAGCCGTGAAGGAAAACGAGATCGCCGTGCAAACCGCTCAGGCCCAGTATGTGCAGGGATCATCTGACTTCCTGAATGTCCTGACCTTGCAGAACGCACTTCTGGCGACCCAGAACCAGCTCGTGCAGGCCACAACCAGCGTCTCCACTTCGGTCGCTCGTCTCTACCGTGCGCTCGGTGGCGGATGGGAACGGCAGTTCCCGGTTCAGGCGCGACGTTATGCTGCAGGCTCGACATCAGCACCAAAGGGAAAATCATGATCACCCTTCGCCCCGCCCGGGATCTCGGGACGGTGACGCAGCCTGGCGTGACCATTCGCTGTCATTTCTCTTTCGCGGAATACCGTGACCTTGCTCACGTTCATTGGGGACAGATACGTGCGATCAATACCGCCGTTTTCGAGCCTTTTGCCGAGTTCCGGCTGGGAGAAGAGGATGCCCGGGATATTGTCACAATTGTTCTCAAGGGCACTTTTTTTGCCGAAGTTGACGGTCAGGCACCGCATCAGCTTCAAGAGGGCGATATCCATCTGCTCAGTGCAGGGCAGGGAATTCAGGACGCGACGTGGTGGGCCGCCAGTCCGGACTCTTCATTCATTCAGGTATGGCTGCTGCCGGACGAGGAGGGCGGGGTGCCGGAGAGTGTGGTTCATCACCGTCCGGTCCGGCATGGTCAGAATGCGCTCGCCATTCTGGCGAGCGGCTTTGCCGCAGATTCACCCGAGGATACCGATAGCGGGGAAGCAGACGAACCACTCCCGCTTCGTGCTTCTACGCGGGTCATGGGGATGGCGCTGCAGTCGGGAGTTATGACGTATTACACCACAGGAGCGGGACGGCGGCTTTACCTCGTTGCGCTTTCGGGCATGGTAAGGGTCAATGACCAGTCTGTCAGTAGCGGATCGGGAGCGGAAATTTATAACGAAACAGAGGTGAGGCTCCTGGGAGCGACCGATACCATCGTCCTACTGATTGATACCGACTGAAAGCAGGGTTACTTTTGGGGTTCCGTATAGCTGTCAACTGACAGCGCCAGTGATTTTTGTGATAACGATAGCTTCGAGTTTACCATCGGAACGAAACGGCGGTTTTGAACATCCGCCGGTTTCCGTAGAAACATCCTCCCGCCGAAAAGCATGATGACACATATTTCCGGTCGAAAAGGTTGGTGCCATTGAACATCAGGGACCATCCATGAAGGCTGGGTGACAGGCGGGAGAGATCGTAGCGCAATGTTGTGTCAAACAGTACTACGCCGGGAACCGTAAAGCTGTTGGTCTCATCGCCTGCGCTTGAACCAACATATCGGACGCCCCCGCTGACGTTGATGCCCTGCAGATGTCCCCAGGTGACGGCATAATTCGCCCAAAGCGAAGCCATATGTCTGGGCACGGCATAGAGGCGTTTTCCGATCAGACTGGCATCCGGATCATGTGTAACAGTCGGATCCGTATAGCTGTAGGACGCAATCAATCCCAGATTATCTGTGAGTGCTGCATGGGCTTCGAACTCGACGCCCCAGGAACGTACGCCACCGCGCTGGACGGAGTAGTAGGGATGAGCCGGATCTGTAGTACTGACGTGCCGTTCATTGATGTCGTAGGCAGCGACTGTCAGGAAGCTGTTATAACCGACAGGCTGGTATTTGATGCCACCTTCAACCTGACTGGCCCGGGTCGGCTGGAAAGCTTTCTCCTCATAATCGACGCCCGCAACTGGCTGGAAGGATGTCGAATAACTCACGTATGGCGATAATCCGTTTTCAAAAAGATAGACAAGCCCGGCACGTCCGGTAAATGCTGAATTATTTTGGGTGCTTGTCGTATCGGAAAGCCGATCTCGCGTCCTTATGGTAAGCCAGTCATGGCGGCCGCCCAAAAGCAGGGACCAGTGACCGAACCTGATCTGGTCCTGTATGTAACCCCCGATACGTTGAGAGTCCTGCCTTGTGCTCTGGGCCAGCGCAGGAGGCACAATGGTGGCATCATAGACGGGCGCGCTATAATCAAGTGCCGAGACCAGCCCGTAAGCCGACTGACGCATTGACGATTCCGACCGGTCATAGGTTACGCCGGCAAGAATGCGGTGCTGGAGTGGTCCTGATGTCACATGCCCTTCCACACGTGTGTCAGTCACCACACCGTTGAGATCAGCACGTGACCAGGATGAGTAACGATTGAGATTTCCATCAGTGTCGTAGGGATTGGAAAAATTGACTGCAAGTCCCTTGAAGCTCGTATTCAGATATTCGTAGCGAGCGGTTTGCTGTAGGGTCCATCCTCGAAGAAAGTGATATTTTACCCGGTATTCCGGCATGATCTGTGTTCGGTTGTAGCCATCGTAGTTTGACTGGCTCGGATTGAATTTCGTGGAAATGCGCCCGTGCGGGCCAGGCAGAACACTCCCCTGTGCGGGGATCCAGCCTGCAAAGTTATTATCCGGATCACGTTGGACATTGAGTGCAAAATCAACGCTTACTCGTGGCGTAGCTTTCCAGGTCAGTGTGGGCGTAAGAGCCAGTCGTTGCTCTTTTGCGTCCCGCATCTGGCTATCGACCCGACGCCCCAGGCCGCTGACCCGATAAAGGAGCGTCTGATCGCTCGTCAGGGCACCGCCGACATCGAATGTGCCCTGTATCCTGTTGCGACTGCCGCTTTCGATCGCAACCTGCCGGGGGGCGGAAAGAGACGGAAGTTTGCTGTCGAGGTTGATGATGCCACCAGGACTGGCATCTCCATAGAGCACGGAAGCTGGGCCGCGTAGCACGTCCACCCGGTCAAGGGTGGAAGGATCTACCGTTGGAATGGCCCATCCTTGTCCCTGTTGTAACTGTATGCCGTCCAGGAAGCCCACGTAATTGGCGGATGTCGCGAAGCCACCGAACCCACGCATGAATGTTGTATCGAATATCGTGTCGCTGCGTGGTTCGGAATAGACGCCTGCCGTGTATCGTAACGCCTGTGCGACGTTCTGAGTGACCTGATCATCCATTTGTTGTCGCGTGATGACGGAAATGGACTGTGGAATTTCACGGAGTGGAGTATCCGTCTTGGTGGCAGTACTGCTGTCGAATGCAACGTATCCTTTCGCTTTGTGCTGATACTGCGCGCGTACCACGATCGTTTCTGTTTTCAGTTTTCTGTCGTGAGTCTTGTCTTCAGCAGCCTGCCCAATGCAGGGCAGAGCCACACCACATCCCAGCAGAATGCAGAAAAATGGATTGCGTCCGTCATGAAAAGCGTTGCCCCCGCGGCGCTTACGGGTCGTGTGATCACATCCGCATATCAATTGGGTCATTGAGGGTCTGTCCAACGAATTAGGTTCTCCAAAACGTAAGTGCGAAGCGTTCGCAGAGTCAATACATAGGATGTTCCCATGTTTCGTGCTCGGATTTCTGTTTCAGACCGTTGTCAGTCGGAGCGTTCCCCGAGATGAAATGAATCATTCCATTCCACGGCATTTCTGATCAGTATGGACCTTGGTAGGCAATGGTTCCTGAAATCACAGGAACTACGGTGCGATGTACACTACAAATCGAGTACAGACGCGAGCGTGGCTGCTGTTCTGTTCCACTCTTCTGGCCCTTTCAGGATGTGCTCCCGGCAGGGATGAGCGTCCTGAAGGTAAAATCACGGATGTCAGCATCCTGAAAAGCGGTCATGATATTGAACAGGCGCAACAGCAGTCTGCTCACACATCTCCCGCCAAGGCATGGTGGCTGGTCTATCATGATCCTCAGCTTGAGCGGCTCGTAGGAGACGCGCAGGAAAGTGCTCCCTCGATCCAGATTGCACAGGCACGGTTGCGTGAGGCTGCTGCCGTAGAAGGCGCAGCGCGAGCCAACCAGTTGCCCCATGTCGATGGGTTCGGCTGGATAGCGGGGGAGCAATTCCCTGATCACTCTTATTATCCCGCGCCATACAAAGGAAATTTCGGGAGTGAGGGCAAGCTCCAGCTTGATGTTCAGTATCATGTCGATTTCTGGGGACGTTGGCGAAAACTGACACGTTCGGCACGCTACTGGCAGAATGTTTCATCTCTTGAGGTCGCTGATGCGCGCCTTCTGATTCAGACGGCAATGGTCAGTGCTTATGTAAGACTGGATGCAGCGTATCGGATGCGCGATGTGGCTCAGCAAGGGCTTTCACGGCGTGAAGGCATCGTGGAAATGCTGGCGTTACGGGAAAAGGCCGGGCTTTCGACCGACATCAATGCTGTGGCGGCCCGGGAGGCCCTGACCGACACCCGCAGCCAGATTGATCTGCTGGACGGAGAGATCAGTGCCCGCAGACATGAAATCGCGGCCCTTCTCGGTAAATCGCCTGACTTCGGAGACGCGATCGCACGGCCGCATCTGCCAGTTATTGCTGATCCGGCGCCGTTGTCGAATGTTCCGGCTGTTCTTCTGGGCTATCGACCTGATGTAGAGGCCAAACGTGCGGCAGTGGAAGCCACATCCAACGCCGTTGGTGCGGCCCGCGCGGCATTCTATCCCGATGTCGATCTTGTTGCCTTTGCCGGTTTCCGGTCTCTCGATATCGGTCACATGATGCGACCGGGCAGTGTCGCAACACAGTTTGGGCCAGCCGTCACCCTTCCTATTTTCGAAGGAGGTCAGCTCCGTGCCGCCCTGAAAAACCGGCTCGGTGAGTACGATGCTGCTGTCAATGACTACAACGCGACAGTGTCAAAGGCGCTGCAGCAGGCCGCTGACGGAATCTCCGACCTGAAGGCAAGGCAGGCCGCCAGGCAGGAAGCCGAGGCCGCTGTCAGGCACTGGCAGCATGTCGTCGATCTTGAACGCATCCGTCAGAAAAATGGTCTTTCGGACACCAATGATCGTCTGGCGGCCGAAACGGCATTGCTGCGCTCTGAGCGCCGTTCAGTCGAGGCGGCCGCACGCGTCGCTGAAGCCCAGATCACCCTCATTCGCGCACTCGGTGGCGCCTGGTCGCCTTCTTTCACTTTCTCTGCAGGGCAGAAATACCATGGCTGATACTCCTGTTCCGGCGGCTGCGGATCCTGCCGCTATCCGTCGCAAGCGTCTGCTCTGGCTCGGTGGTGGTCTCGCAATCATCGCGGTTGGCTGGGGCGCCTATACTTTTCTCTCCAATGGTGCACTCGTTTCTACAGACGACGCATACGTCAATGGGCATGTCGTGGCGATTACACCACAGGTCGCGGGTACTGTCCGGGCCATCGGGGCGGACGACACTGATCGTGTGTTGACAGGTGCGTCTCTCGTGGAACTGGACACGAGTGACATGCGTATCAGGCTGGAGGCTGCTGAAGCCGGCCTGGGTCAGGCTATCCGTCATGTCCGGAGACTTTTCGCGGCTTTGGACGAAGCCCGTGCGCTCGTTGCTGTCCGTCAGACAGAACTGGATCGGGCATCGGCCGATCTCCGGGCACGCCGTATGGTGGTTGGCCAGGGGGCTGTGACGGCGGAAGAGGCCCGCCATGCCTCGGATGCCACCAATACGGCGAAGGCCGCCCTTCAGGTTGCGCAGGCGGCGTATACCGTTGCGCTGTCCCAGACACAGGGCACGACGCTTCCTACCCATCCAGATGTTATTGCGGCAAAGGCCAGGCTCCGGGCGGCAACGCTGGACATGGAGCGTGCCACGGTGCGGACGCCGGTCGGAGGCATGGTCGCAAAACGTGATGTCCAGCTTGGACGCCGCGTCGCTGTTGGTGATCGTATGATGGCCGTCGTGCCTTTCGACCAGTTCTGGATCGACGCCAATTTCAAGGAAAGGCAACTTCGGCACGTCTGCGCCGGTCAACCCGCCACCATGACTGCGGATGTTTATGGCAGCAGCGTGATCTATCACGGCCATGTCATGGATGTGAACGCTGGCAGTGGCGCGGCTTTCGCTTTACTGCCGGCCCAGAATGCAACAGGGAACTGGATCAAGGTTGTGCAGCGTGTGCCTGTACGTATCGCATTCGATCCAGTGGAACTGGCCCGTAAGCCTCTCCGGATCGGAATGTCGACCGAGGTGGAGATTGATACCGGACGGTGCGATCCACAGGCGGCCAGTCGTCCAGCAGTCGCTGTTGGTACAGACCTCTATACAGAGCAGCAGCAGGCTGCGGACCGTCATGTTGCGGAGATCATGAAGAAAACCATGGGAGAGGCGGAATGAGCAGGCCGGCTCCCCAGCCAATCCAGCCGCTGTCCGGGCCGCTCCTGGCGTTCGCGGCGATGACAATCGGTCTTGCCTCCTTCATGGCCGTGACGGATATCACGATCGCGAACGTCTCGGTCCCGACCATTTCCGGCAACCTTGGTGTCAGCACCGAAATCGGCGAATGGACCATTACCTCTTTCGGAATTGCGAACGCCATTTTCATACCCCTGACGGGTTGGCTGTCGCGTCGGTTCGGGCAGGTCAGGCTGTTTGTCTGCGCGGTGGCAGCCTTCACGGTTGCCTCGGTGCTTTGTGGCATGGCGCGCTCCTTTCCGCTGTTACTTGGTTTTCGTGTCCTTCAGGGCATGGTGTCAGGTCCGATCGTGCCACTGAGCCAGGCATTGCTCGTTGCCATATTTCCGCCGGAAAAACGGACACTGGCGGTTGCCATGTGGGCCATGACGAACATGGCGGGGCCGGTGGCAGGGCCTGTGCTCGGCGGTTGGATTACGGACGAATACACCTGGCCATGGATCTTTCTTGTCAACGCACCGGTTGGCATTTTCGTGGTGGTTTCCACATCGGCGCTGCTGCGGGGACGCGATACACCGACTGTCAGACTTCCGGTTGACGTAATCGGCCTGATCCTGCTTGCCATTGCCATGGGGTGTCTGCAGGTGGCGCTTGACCGTGGACGGATACTCGACTGGTTTGCTTCGCCTTTCATCTGCACAACAGCGATCCTGTCTGTGCTGGGACTTGTATTCCTCGTTGTATGGGAATTGGGCACCAAATATCCCATCGTTGATCTGCATTTCTTCGCATACAGGAATTTTGCAGTTGGAACGGTCGCGGTGGCCATCGGGTTCGGGTTGTATTTCGCAGCCCTTGTGCTGGTGCCACTCTGGCTACAGACCGATATGGAATACAATGCGACATGGGCAGGGCTCGTGACTGCCCCCATGGGTGTATTTGGTATCCTGCTTGCGCCCTTTCTTGGGGCATGGGTCAGAAAGGGGGATGCGCGCCTCTTCGCGTCACTGGCCTTCTTCTGCTGGGCCGCTGTGGCGTTCTGGCGGGCAAATTTCACGACGGATATCGATGCCGGTACGATTGCTCTCACCTGTCTGGCCCAGGGGATAGGGATCGGCTTTTTCCTGACACCTCTGACGGCTCTTTCCCTGTTTGGTATTCCGCCGGAACGCCTCGCGGCCGCGTCCGGGCTCCAGACAGCCATTCGCATGATGTCTGGAAATCTTATCGCCTCTCTCGCCCAGACGTTCTGGGATCGGCGCTCCCGTTATCATCAGGCGCATCTGGTTGAGACACTTACGCCCTATCACGATCGTGCGGCGGATGCGGTGACGACCCTGAAAGGTGCGGGGCTGACGGAGGATCAGGCCTGGGGCTCCATCTACCATCAGGTGCTGGTTCAGGCAGACATGGTTTCCATGAATGAATTCTACATGATCTCCACATTTGCCTTTACGGCATCCGTGGGAATCATCTGGATTGCCCGACTGCCTCGAAAGAAAAGCTGAGTCCGATCAGGACGTCTTATCGTCCTGACGCCTCACCGGTGTACAGACTTCACGCACGCATTGTCTGAGAAAGCGGTGCGCTGCATCGCGATCAAAACGGGGATGCCATGCCTGGGCAATGACAAGTGTATCGAGAGGTACAGGAATATCGAACGTTCTCAATTGTATCCCCAAAGCTTCGACAGCACGCAGGACAAAGCGCGGTACGAGGGCGATCAGTTCCGTACCGGGAAGAGCAGCGATCGCCAGCATGAAGGAAGGAACGATGAGAGAAACCTGTCGCTGAAGCCCGTAATGCGCCATCAGTGCCTGATCAACAGGCCCTTCCGCGCGTCCCCGGCGTGAGACACTGATTTGCGGAAACGATACAAAGCGTTCCGGAGAAATTTCAGTTTTGAAGATGGGGTGGTCCGGGAGTGCCAGTCCGATATGATGATCGCGAAAAATGGTCTGGACCCGTACTTCCGGCCCCATGGCCCGGAGTGCCCCGATATCGAGATCAATGCGTCCTTCGCGCAGCGCATCGTCGTCGGACTCATGTTCCTGTGCAAACCGGAGTTCCGCTTTCGGAGCATCATGAGCGATCCGGGCTGCGAGGCTCGAGGCGAACGCCGCTGTAAATCCTTCATTTGCCCGGATTGTAAACCGTCTTTCCAGTCGGTCGAGATGCAGTTCCGTGTTCGGCAGGAGAACGTCCTGAGCTTCGGCAATGATGTTGCGGATCCGGGCGTGCTGGGTGCGGGCATACTCCGTGGCGACAAGTTCCCGTCCTGCCCGTACCAGAATAGGATCGCCCATGATTTCACGGGCGCGGGCGAGCAGACGGCTCACGGAAGGTGGGCTTAGCCCAAGGCGTTCCGCTGTACGGCCCACGCTCTGTTCCTCAATAAGGATGTCCAGTGCATGGAGAAGATTGAGGTCCGTCGGTTTCACGTTTTCAAATCACTCCACGTCTTACGTCACGACCTTGTTCAGGATGCCAGTAATCTTCAGATGCGACCATTTCATATAATGGAATGATACTTTCCATTTCACGGTATTTTTTGAAGGTTGGATCAGCCCGTAAGGTGTTCTCAGACAAGAGGGCCAATTTTCCACGGCTCTGCCTTCCCCAGAGGGCCAGAGCCTTTTCATTTGCGGTCCCCGGATTTCTGAAAGTCATCGTGATGAAAATGATGTCACAAAACAGGACGTTACGTCCGGCAGTCGTCAAGGCGGTGCATAATGTGACGCCGCACATGCGGCGCGTCACGCTCGTCGGAGACGATATCAAGAGACTACCGGTCGAGCATCCCGCGCAATGGATGAAGGTGTTCCTTCCTGCACCGCCCGGCCGCAAGCCGGAAGGACGTGCCTATACGATCCGCCGCTATGAGGCGACTGCCGGGTTGATGGAAATGGATTTTGTCCTGCATGGCGATAACGGTCCGGCGTCTGCCTGGGCCGAAAAGGCAAAAGTTGGGGATGTGCTTCAACTGGCAGGGCCGCGCGCAGGATACCGCGTTGATCCCGCTGCAAGTCGCCATCTTATGGTGGGGGATGCGACGTCGCTTCCAGCGATAGCGGCTATTCTTGAGGCGTTACCATCTGGCGTTACTGCCGATGCCTTTATTGAAGTGAATGGCACAGATGAAGAACAGAAACTGGAAACTGCTGCATCCTTGAATGTTACCTGGCTGCATTCGGGTAGCGAGCCTCCCGGCACGACGGGGCAGCTCGAACTCGCCGTACAGGGGGCAGTTCTTGACCTGTCCGATTGTCAGGCGTGGGTCGCGGGTGAGTCTTTCATGGTCAGAGCCGTGCGGACTTATCTGACCGTCGATCGTCTGCTTCCTTCCGGTCGCCTGCATGCGGCCGGTTACTGGAAAATGGGCGATGCGGACCATCGCGACCGTGACTGACTGATCCCGCTTCACGACAATCATGCAGAACAGGAAAGGCTTACGCCCTATGAACGTCGTACACGGTCACTCTATCCGCTCCATAATTCCCACTGTTGCCCGTGCGATCGAGGCTATGCGTGCAGGGCGAATGGTTATCATGGTAGACGATGACAACAGGGAGAACGAAGGCGACCTGGTCATGGCGGCTGAATTCGTGACTCCTGACGCAATCAATTTCATGATTACCCATGGACGAGGGCTGGTATGCCTGCCGCTTACCGAACGAAAAAACTAAACGTTCTATCCGAACACCCCTTTGGCCTCCTTGAGGCGGATCTCACACTAATACAAGCAGTTCTCAATACTCTTCCTTAAGGAACTGAATGCAGGCTAAAAATATGGGAAAAGATTACACCAATGAAAACTTTCCAGTTGCATCACTTCTTTTTAACAAAAAAAATCGAGACGTAGTAGTCTCGTACTACAAAGTGGCTAGATTTTCTGACGACATCGCTGATTGCAGTAAACTAAATACCAAAGAGAAAATTAACAAATTATACGAAATTAAACAGCGAATTATGTCAGATAGACAAGGTGAGAGCATATATGGGGATGCTCGAAGTCGACTGACAGAAAGAGGCGTATCTATCGACAGATTAACAGATTTAATTTCGGCATTTCATATGGATGTTGTAGGAAGAGATTATGATTGTTGGGATGATCTTGTAGAATACTGTAAATATTCCGCTAATCCTGTCGGACGCTTTATATTGGATCTTCACGGGGAATCTGACTCTCTGTATTGCCAGTCAGATGCATTATGTTCCGCTTTGCAGATCATTAACCACATTCAGGATTGTCGCCAGGATTTCCACCAGCTCAGAAGAATATATATTCCGGGAGAGTTCTTTTATGGAGATTCAGAAAAAAAAGGCGATATGTTCTTAATTGGTAATGCCAATTACCTTGATATGTCTGTTAAAAAACTTGCTGATAAGAACAGATCCCTTTTAGCTGCTTCTAGTCGCCTTCCTCTGTTGGTGAAAGATATTAGACTATCTATGTGGATAAATTCTGTTCACACTATCGCTACAGAGTTAAATAGCAGAATATCGCGTTTAGGTATTTGCGAGAGGAGGCATAAGTTAAGTGGGTCTGGTTTTGTGGTTCTTGGTTTGCGAGGCGCAATGAGCGCAGCCCTTTCTTCCGGCCGAAGATACCGTGGTTAGAAGGTGTTATGCACTTTGCATGAGCTGGTTGACTACATTTTTCAGCATAAGCCGTGCAAAGGCGATGATGTGCACAGTTTAGAGCGTTGAAGCGTAACGCTCGTAATCCTTTACAAACCTTCTGAACCGTGTTGCCCATGCGAAGAATTTCTCTACTATCAAAAGACGGGGTAGAAGCACAAAACCTTGTTTAGTATGAGGCAGTTTGATGATTTTGAGAGTGATATCGCGCTCTTCAGCGGCATACGTCGCTTTTGGCATGGTGTAGCCCTGATCAGCGCATTCCATCTCAATGCGTCCTTTCGTTGCCTGCTGAAGCTTCAGCCAGCAGGTCAACTTTGCGCTGCCGTAACTGGCCTGCGAGCCACTCTCACGGCGCGGTCATACGGAGGGATCGGTGGATTTGCTTCAGCTTTCTGCCTCAAACCTGCTGAAGTGCTCTGTGAAATCCTGAACGAGGACGGCACCATGGCCCGTCGGACGCAACTGGATGTGTTTTCTCAACGGTTTGATCTGCCAATAATCAGCATTGCAGACATTCTGCGGGAGGTTGTGGGGTCACAATCTAATGCAGGAAATTAAAGTAATAAAAATATAACACATAATTTTTATGAATAATGTAATCGTGATGACCGAAGTAATATTCTCTTAGTAGAAAGAAATAGTTGATTGGCTACGCGCGAACAGCAACATCATGAGCAAAACGTTGACCAAGAGCCTCGGTCGTGATCGCCGCCATACGATATCCGTTTGCTGGATTGCTCAGATAGTCGAGGTAGGCACTTGCACGACCGCCATCGCCCCCGTCAAGGTCAGCGCGGTCGCTCACGACGAGGCCACCTTGTCTCAGAGCCGGTTCGAGCAGGCGCAGGATATCTAGATAGAGCCCTTTCGAGGCATCAAGTAGGATCAGGTCGATTGGGTGTGGCACATCGCGGACAAGCGTAGCCATGGCATCTCCGATGCGGATGTCGACCAGATCAGCCAGCCCAGCTTCGTGCAGATTGGCTGCTGCGCTTGCCGCTTTCTGTGCGACAAACTCTGTTGTCACTAGCCGCCCGCCGCCGTTATCCCTTAGAGCCCGTCCCGAAAGGGTTGAGTGGCTGGAGCATGCATGATTCCAAGGGGTTGTTCAGGCCAACCTGGAAGTATGCGATGTGGACCCCAGCCACCCGTCGGCAGCATAACCGCACGGGGCTTCGATATGAAACTGACCTTACCGATGCCGAGTGGCGGCTGGTTGAACCGCTGCTGCCAGAGCCGCCCGGAAGCGGACGCCCATTGTCATGGTCGTTGCGCGAGATCCTGAATGCGATCTTCTACGTTCTGCGCGGCGGCATCCCATGGCGCCTGCTGCCAAGCGATCTGCCGCCGAAAAGCACGGCGTTCCGTTGGTTCGCGGCATGGCGCGACCAGGGTGTGTTCGAGGCGATGAACCACACATTGCTGATGATAGACCGCGAGCGTGTCGGTCGTGCTGCATCTCCCAGTGCCGCCGTCATCGACACTCAGTCAGTGAAAACTAACGAAAGTGGCGGCCCGCGCGGCTATGACGCCGGCAAGAAGATCATGGGCCGCAAGCGTCATGCTCTGGTCGATACCGACGGTCGCGCGCTGGAGTTGTTTCCGCATCCCGCCAGTGTCCAGGACCGGGACGGTGGGCCGCCGGTGATCAACGCATCACGCGGCTCGTTTCCCTTTATCGAGAAGGTCTTTGCCGACGCTGGATATCAGGGGCCGCGCATGGCCAGCGCAACCCGGATCGCCGTAGAGATCGTCCGACGCAAGCCCGACCAGGTCGGTTTCGTCGTCCAGCCCAAACGCTGGGTGGTCGAGCGCTTCTTCGCCTGGATCAACCGTAACCGCCGCCTCTGGAAAGACACCGAGGCCACCATCGCCTCCGCAACAGCCTTCCTTTACGCTGCCGCCTCCCTCATCCTGATCAGACGCATCGCTCGTTTCGAATGAGTTCCGGGACGGACTCTTAGTGCGGCCGCCAGAAAGAGCGTTGAAACCCCGAATGACGTGCCAAACTCAACAATATGTCGGGCACCGCTGCTGCGTGCCAGCACATAAAGCAGGGTGCCAAACTCAGGTGTGACTGGCATTCTGGCCCCAGCCATGGCCTGATAAAATCCGTGTTCTCCATCATGGTTCAGTCCTGCGGACTGCGCTTCCGCCCGTCGAACGGGATCCTGTTCAATGGTCTCGGAATAGAGACGTTCAAGAACCCGCTGGATAGCTGCTGTGAATTGTGGACGAAAGAGGTGATTGGTCATGATAACTCCGCAGACAAGACTGGATGCAGATAATAATCCCTCGCTCTATGCTGGCGTTACTCGCATTTTCACCGAGGATACCGACCTCACTCTGGCTCCACGGAAATGGCCGCGTCAGGCACGCTCGCGAGCGACTGTGAACGCCATTCTGGAAGCAACTGCTCTGCTTTTGGAAGAAGGAAAGTCCTGCAGCACTAACGCAATTGCGGAGCGTGCCGGCGTTGGAATCGCCACCCTTTACCAGTATTTCCAAGGCAGGAACGAGGTCATCGCGGCCCTGAGTCGTCAGGTGCGGGAAAGGCTGGTGCATACCGTGGCTTCGGCACTGGTGACTGCGTGCCGCCGGTCATTGCGTGACGGATTACGCTCTCTGATTCTCGCCGCAGTTCAGGCAGATCGGAAGCATCCGCTTTTCGCAGTGCGCCTGGATGAAATCGAGGCGAAGCTGCCTCTCGAGACAGACCATCATCGTATCATGACTGAACTTTGTGCAGTGGTAACAACGTTTCTTGAGCATCATAATGTTGCTCTTGGGAGGAAGGCGCAAGCTCTTGCCAATGATCTCTGCGTCATAGCAGGAGCGCTCATTGACGTGACACGGCAACGCACCACTGTGATAGAAGCAGACCAGCTTGATCGCATCATAGGTCAGTTGATGGCAGTTATTCAGGCCGAGAAGAAACTGATGAGAGAGTGATCTCTTTGATTGCTTTATAATGATGGATTTTGAAAAGCCGCCCCCTTTAAGGAACGGTAGGCTGACCATTTATGACCTGAAATCCCAACTCTTCATAGAAGATCGCGTTCTCTGGTTTCTAAGTGATAAGGGACGTGAGGAACGGAGCGTTATCGATGAAATGGGACAGTTCACCTCGCAGGATGCAGAAACCAGGTTCTTGCACCGGCCATTTGGTGATTTCGCTCGACAGTCAGTTTATCGCCATGATGCCGCGGTTCCCGGCAAGCGCTTCTCGTCGTCAATGACAGTCACGCAGGAGAGGGGATTATCTGACCAACTCCAAAAGACAAGGTTTTTGTCATTTTCTGTCGCTCCGGGAGCAAAGCTCGGGACGATTATGCCGGCTGCGCCACTGGCCATGAGTGCTTTTGCCAGTTCCCATGAGGGTGGCGTCTTGCCTTGGTCAGCAAGATCTTCCCAAGGACAGGCCAAGGTGGCAGGGGAGAAGCCCAGATTGTTAAAACTAGATAGATCGGTCAGATCGAGGACTGGTTCGCTCTCGACGTCATAGGCACAGATGGTCAAAGGTTGCGGCTTGAATGGGAAACCCTGCTGGGCTTCGAGCCATGCAGTTTCCATCCGAAGTGATGTGTAAAGGGCAGGTATACCGGCCGGGTTGAAACGTCCTCCGTGGAGCGCCGCACCATCGCCCGATAATGGCGCGAAAGACCACCGGGGATTGTGAGCCCTGAATACCCGTCCGTTGAACCTCACGCGTAGCCGCCGGTAGCAATCCGATCCAGATAGCGTCGGACGGCATCGGCGCGTCCCTCCCGGACAAGCGCCTCGGCAGTCTGATCACCGAAGGAGGGCAAAGGTTGTGATCGGTACCATGCGAAAGCCTGTTGGGCCGAGCCAGCCCATGGCCGGACGCGATTGAGTATCTCGACCATGTCGCGCAGCCTGGCTTGAGTGGCAGGGCGGCCAAGGCGTGCGCTTTTGGAGACGGCGTCACGAGACAGGCCCAGAGTGGTGGCCAGTTCACCCCTTGTGATGTGCAGCATATTGCTCAGCCGTTCTGCAGCGATCAGCCCCGATGGATCAAAGGCGTCGATGAGGAATGTAGTCTCAGACATGATGGAATGCCTCATATATTGACCGTTATTTGGGATTATATATGAGGCAGATTGTCTGTTGCAAGGATTCCAGTTGGATATGTCCGTGCGCGCTGGCATTGTCATCCTGTTACGCGGCGCGACGGGGTACCTCGCGGTCCACCAATCGCAAGTATCGTTGGTTGCATTCCCCCGCAACCAATGATACCCTCAAAACCCCGCTAAGTCACTGACTTGGCGGGGTTTTTTGTTGCGCGTAACATCACACGCCTATCAAATTCCCCCTCATTTCAATGACTTGGCACCCGTAGGTTCAAATCGGGGTGCCTGATACCCGCAACCAACTGCTCCGTACGCAGGCGTAAATCGGCGTGCTCCGGCGTACCGGGGCGCAGGAGAAAGAGCGGGGAGGGGACACTGCCCTCAGGCATGCAGAAACTCCTGAGACAATGCTATGTCGGGATGACGGTAAGAAGGGGAGGAACGAACCCGCTACGCGGGATTGGTGCGGTGTGC
>NZ_LHZU01000138.1 GCF_001580995.1 Acetobacter senegalensis | reverse complement strand
GCGCCTGCATCCGCCCCAGATCGCGCGAGACCAGCCGCATGACCAGCGAGGTCAGATCAGCCACCTGCGCCCGGCACGCGGCGGACTGGCGTGCAAGGTGGTTGTAGATGATCACCGCCGGAATGGCCGCCACCAGCCCCAGAGCCGTGGCCAGAAGCGCTTCGGCAATGCCGGGCGCCACCACCGCAAGGCTGGTCGCCTTGCTGGCGGCAATGCCGGTAAAGGAGGTCATGATCCCCCACACCGTGCCAAACAGGCCAATAAAAGGTGATGTTGCGCCAATGGTGGCCAGCAGGCCCGTGCCACGCATCAGGCGGCGGCCTTCCGCCGCTTCCAGACGTTCAAGATGCAGCACGATCCGCTCCTTCAAACCTTCACGGTCATCGGGAATATCCTGTGAGCGTTCGCGCTCCGTTTCCGCGGCCATCACCAGTGCATGGGCAATCCCGGCGCCACGCGTGTGCTCTTCTCCCAGATCCAGCGTTCCCGCTTCCTCCAACGCCCGTTCCGCCCGGCCCAGCTTCAGCCGCACACGCACCAGTTCAACCGATTTGGCAAAAAAGACCGTCCACGTCAGCAGGGATGCCAACGCCAGAAGAACCATCACACACCGGACAACAGGCCCGGCATTCATAAACATTTCCCACGGAGAAAACGAAATATCGGTCATGAGCGACCTCCTTTGACTGATGGGACGCACCACGCTTGCAGGAGGCAGACCACCGTCACGATAAAGGGAATGGAAAGGCTGATCCATGAAAGCACCAGCCAGAGCCCCTTCTGCCCCAGCAGGGCAGAGAACAGGCCAAACACCGTGAGTGCGCCCAGCGCAATGGGCCACCGCCACACAGCAATCTGCGGGCGGCCACGTGCTTCAGACACAACGGAAAAAGCGCCCTCCGGCGGCGGAGTGATCTTCATGACACCCCCTTCGCCAAAGCCGAAACAGGCGAGACCTCTCCTTCATCAAGCGCATACCCCAGCGCGCGCAGGCGTGCGTCTGTTGCTATCTTTCTTTTGCCTGCCCACAGCACCACGCCGCTTACAAGCACGCCAATCACAACACAATCGAGCAACGCCCAGAGAATACGAAGCGGCATGCCCCCGTAATCCCCAAAGTGAAGCGGGCGTGACACTTCAAGAAACCGCAGATACCACGGCATCGGATACGCACCCGTCAAAGCGCCGGTACGGGCATCCACCAGAACCGGGGTAAACAGGCGGGCACGCAAGGGCGTAGCACCTCTGGTCCACAACACGTAATGCACCGGGCTGCCAAAAGACGCACCGGGAAAGGAAAGGCCTGTCACCTCGTTGCCCAGAGCCGCCTTTCTGGCAGTTTCAAACGCAGCCTGCACGGACGCAAGATGATCCTGCGACGGTACAGGCAGATTGGCATAAGGCTTTAAAATCTGCCGCACATCCGTCACGCGCCACAGGCCAAAAAGTGGCCTCTGCAATTCATTCACTAGCCCGGTAAAGCCAACCACCAGTGCCCACACCAGCGTGGCAACCCCCAACAGATTATGCAGATCCAACCACGTCAGGCGAGAAGCACGGTCTCTCCGCACAGCGCCAAACGGTAACCGCTTCATGAAACGCCCATACAAGACCGTGCCGGATATCAATGAGACCACAAACACCCCACCCATGGCCCCCATGAACAATGCTCCGGGCAGTCCGGCAAACAGGTTGATGTGCAGGCGGGTGCACGTTCCCATAATCAGACCGGTCCATGTGCGGGGTTCCGGGGGAGCGTTGGCAGGGCGAGACTGTTCAAGCACCTTGGCGGTGCGCGCGTCAAACTTGATCCAGTGGCTGGAATTACGGTCTGGATACTTCTTGTCTTCCTCAAGCGCCTGCCAGCTTGGCGCCATGGAAAGCAGAACAGCAGGTTCATCATCCATGGGAGACACATTGGTGATAATCTGCCCCGGAAACATGGCCCGCGCTTTTTCTACAAGCGTATCCAGACTGGCGTTGGGTGTGCCGGGAGGCAGAACCTCATAGGGTGGGTCATCATCGCCCACAAACGTGTCCCATATCTGTTCTGAAAACAGCATGGGCAAACCTGTGACACACACAATCAGCAGAAAAAGGGTACACACCAGGCTGGACCATTTATGCACCACAAACCAGCGGCGGAGTGTTCGCGTGGTCATTTACCGCCCCCGATCAGACATGCGTGTGCGAGTAAATCGCAAAAACGCGCTGGATCAAGGCTCATCCGTTCCATCATCATGCGCCCTCTGGCTTCTGGAAAACATGCTAGAGGACACACACGACGCCTCAACGGGCGTTCAAGCCACCTCTCTTACTTACATGGACGAACAAGCAGCCCGTTTTTTTACGTGTTGCCCCATTTTATCTGAAAACAGGGCCTGACAAATCCGTGATACCCTGCCTTACCAATGGTAGCTCAGATTGCCATACACCCGTCGCCCCTGCCCCAGATAACACTGCGTGGTGCCGCAGGAGGTGATGTAGTACTTGTTGGTAAGGTTTGAGAGTGTCACCTGCCCCTCAAGCCCTTTCAGAAAAGACGCAGCTTTTCCAAAATCATACCGCATGCCGGTATCAAAGAGAATAAAAGCCGGAATCTTGAAGGAATTGGCAGTATTCGCGTAGGTCCACCCAACATAGCGAACGCCAAAATTGAGTTCCAGCCCGGACAAGATCTTGCCCGGCAGGGCGTAATTCACAAAAAGAGATGTCATGTTCCGTGGCAGGGCATTGACGTATTTCCCCTGAAGAGGCGTCTTTTCCCCCTGCCGCATATGATACCCCGCCGAATTTGATGTGGGATCATAATAGTAAGGAACAACCGTGTTGGTGCTCTTGCTGTAGCGTGCATCATCGTAAGTATAGGATGCAATCAGGCGCAGATTTTTTGTTATGTTTGCCTGCGCAGAAACCTCAACCCCTTTGGAAGTCACCTTCCCGCTCTGCACTGAAAAATTTGCGTTGTCCGGGTCCTGCGTCAGAACATTTGTCTGATCAATATGGAACGCAGATGCTGTAAACAGCGCATCAAAGCCGTGGGGCTTGTATTTCAACCCTGCTTCATACTGCGCGCCTTTGGTGGGCTTGAATGCGTTCCCGTGAGAGTCCGTGCCTGTCTGCGGCTGGAAAGAGGTAGCGTAACTGAAATAGGGAGCCAGCCCAAAATCAAATTCGTAAGTCGCCCCCGCACGCCAGGTAAAAGCCTGCGTGGAAAAAGGTGATCTGGTTGTTGTGCTTTCCCCCGTGGCAGGCGTGTTGGATTGCGACCACGAATATTGTGAATACCAGTCTTCCCGTCCGCCTAGCGTAACGGTGAGCCGTTTGTATTTGATCTGATCCTGAAAATAGACGCCAACCTGATCATATGTGTCACGCCCGAACCACGACCATGAATTTGCATTGGCTGGCCCCATCCCTGGATACCCAAAAGACGGCGTGAATTGACCATACTGGGGCGCATACACATTCAGGCTGTTGGCATCAGACCTGTAATAATCACCAGTGGAATGGTAATCCCAGAAATCAACACCGGCGATGGCGGTATGCTTGACCTTGCCCGTATTGAATTGTCCCAGAAGGCGGCTGTCCAGTGATGCCGTGCGGGTAGTGTTTGGCACTGCAAATGCAACACGCGGCTGGGTGACGCCATCATCCTCCAACGCACCGGATTTGGTATAAACGTAGCTGAAATTTGTTTTTGATTCCTCGTATCGGAACGTCTGCTGAAAAGTCAGATGAGAATTGAAGCGATGGGAAAACACATATTCAAAAAGTGCGCCCGTTTCCTTATGATTGTTCCAACCCGGTTCACCCATGAAAAGATGCCGGGAAAGGCGTCCATACCGGCCGGGAAAAATGGTCCCCACAGCCGGAAGGTAAGAGGAATAAGCACCATCTTCGGGAGTATAGACGTAATTCCCGATAACGGTCAGATCCGTATTCTCATCAATATCCCACTTCAGGGAGGGTGATACGCCTACCCGATGATAGCGAACGTAATCTGTCTGCGTATCCTGAGAGACACCAATGGCCGCTATCCGGTATTTGAGATTGCCGGATTTTGTAATCTTGTCGCTGATATCAAACGTGGCCTGATACCGGTTCCAGTTCCCAAACCCTACCGATACAGCCCGCAAGGGCGTATCGGTGGGGCGTTTTAACGTTTCATTGATAATACCACCGGGAGAAGACTGCCCATACATGACGGAAGACGGGCCGTTGATTGTCTCAACACGTTCAATAAAGGACGGGTCCAGCGCAACCTCAGAATTACTGATCATACCATCAATAAACTGTGCCGAGGAAAACCCGCGCTGCATGTAGGACCCATGGCCAAAACCGGCTGCCGCCCCGTTTGTCTGCTGCCCCATGCCTTCTGCATAAATACCTGGGGTGTAGCGCAAAGCCTCGGCAAGGTTCTGAACCTGCTGATCCTGCATCTGCTGTTTGGTGACAACATAAATGGAATTAGGAATTTCCATTATGGGCGTATCGGTTTTTGTACCAGACAAAGAGGTCTGCGCCACATACCCCACGCCCGGCCCGATGGCTGATTCCCGCATAAACGAACCATGAACCCGCACCGGCCCCAGAACGATGTTTTTTGCAGCCCGGGTCAGCATCACGGTGCCGCGGCCCGAGGGAACATAGCTCAACCCCGTGCCCGCCAGCAGTTGCGCCAGCGCCTGCTGCACGGTGAGACGGCCATGCACGCCTGAGGTCTGTACACCCCGCAAAATGGTTGAATCCGCAGTAACCTGCACACCGGCCTGCTGGCTGAAACGCATCAAGGCTGCGGACAAGGATTGTGCGGGAACATCAAACACCCGCGCACCGGCATCCTGCGTCTGCGCTGTTGGGTTTGAAGCTGCCAGTATGACTGAAGGGAGAGACACAGCCATGGCTGCACTGACAAAAAGTAGAAAACTCCTCTTCTTTCTTCCTTTTATCAGGAAGTATTCAATCCCGGACCACACCTCTGCTTATCCCTTCACGCAACATGATCAACCAGGAAGCAAAGGAGACAGGTTTCGGCACCGCGTTATTGCGATCTGCTTGCATTCGCATTCCCGCTCCTGAGACGTTCGGGGGAAATGCTTTTCCAGAAAAAGTTCCACAAGATTGATTTTTTTCGCGCTCATCCCCCTTTTCAGGGTTAGCGCACCACCTCGAACCAGGAGGAAAACCGATAAATTTCAGAGGCCTGAGCCTTGGCCACGGCCCGCAACGCCTCCTGAGGCGCGGCAAGATTATAAACGCCGGTAATATGCCGCGCTGCGTGAGGGGAAGCCATCACCACATGCGCCCCAAGCCACGGACGCAAACGGTCCACAACGTCGCTCATGGGTTCCTCATCCGCAACCAGCCAGCCTTCTCCCCATGCGCCAACATGATCTGGTGTTATCGTGCTCCGATAAGCGCCCTTCTCCTGCACATCAAGCACCTCACCCGCGCCAAGTTCCTGACCACCCTGCAGCGCGGCCCCTCCTTCAACCTTAACGCGCCCATCGCGCACCGCCACAATAACATCCGCCCCTTTGCGCCGGACATCAAACACGGTCCCGATATCCGTTGTCCGCACGGCCCCCGCCATCACAACAAAGGGCCGGGCAGGATCATGCTTGACGGTAAAAAACGCCTCTCCGGCTAACAGCCTGATCTGCCTGTACCCATTAGAATAGTCTATTGCTATGGCGCTTTGTGGCGCCAGTCTGGCCGTACTTCCGTCCGCCAACGTTACGTTTTGTGTTTCAGCCGTTGCGGTCATGCAATCTGCCTGAAGCCGCACCGCTATATAAGGAAAAACCACAAGTGCAACGCAGGCCGCTGCCGCAAGCACCGTAACGCCCTGCATGGCAAACCGCCGGGACCACCAGCGAGCGTGTTGCCGGCCGCTTTGCCAGTTTCCCGTATTCTGTGGCGGCATGCGGGCGATAACGCCCACCGTGCGCTGCATGATTTCCCACGCTTGCGCGTTCAGGGGTGATGAGGCACGCCATGCCTCAAATCTGGTGCGCTGCCCGCTATCCTCAGGGTCTTCCTGTAGAAGGACAAACCATGCCGACGCTTCTTTGGAGGCTTGTCGCCTCTCCTGTTCAGAATATGCCGCCATGTCTATCCTTCAACGCAGCCCGCCGCATGATCCCACCACAACATTCCGCGTGCCGGACCGCTACGCACATCGGCGCTCCCTCGTTTATCAGACGAGCGAAGACATGGTATTTCCACAAAGACCGCCTCTTCCTGTGCGGCAAGGGCGTGCCATTCTGTGCTGCGTGACATCATGGCTGATCCAGACGCTCCTTGCAGTGCTCCAGCGCCTCAACAACAAGCGTATGAGCCTTGGCCACGGAAACATCAAGAAACGCAGCAATTTCGCGCAGTTTTCGTTCCCCAAAGCGATGCATTTCAAAGGCTATGCGTGTCCGTTCAGGCAATTCGGCCAGAGCGGCATACAAACGTTCCATCTCATCCCGATGAAGAAGCACCTGATCAACAGACGGCTGACGGTCGGCTGATATCTCTGCCACCGTATCCAGCGGTTGAGACACCACAACCATTCGCTCGCGCTTTTCCCGGCGGCGGCCATCAAGCGCGAGGTTGCGGACAATACTGTACAGATAGCTCCGCGGAGACCGAAAACCCTGCTTCTGTGCGGCATCCTGAAGGCGCAGCCACGCCTCCTGCACAATATCCTCTGCCCGCGCCATATCGCCCGTAAAACTATTGGCGTAATTTATGAGGTCACGGCGATACGTTGAATATAAGGCCAGTAACACGCCTTGCTGCACCAAGATCCGTACCCTTCTTCGCCACCTTCCCCAAAAAAGAAGGATCCTTATAGTTCAGCGCCATCCGTAAGTGCGAATTGTTCTTATTATCTTCGATTGCACATTTCAAGCACCTTCCCTATTTGATCAGCCTTGCCCCGCCCGTGCTTCACTGACGAACTGAGCAGGGAATAACCATGCAGGCTCCAGAGTCACAAAAAGCTACGCACCCCGGCGAAAAACAGGTTCATATCCCGCCATACTAAAGCTCTCATAAACTTTGATCACGAGCCCGTGTGCTTGCCTCCATCCGGAGCCTCTTCGCTATTTTCATGATGGAAGGTTTGTTACAGACGCGGTTGCAGAGACTGCATACTACTCTGTCCGCCCACGCAGCCCCCAATCATTCTGATCGTGAAGAGACCACGCAAGCCGCGCCTCGCTTTATCGAGGCCCCACTCCGCTCTCTTTTTTTGGTAGCCCGTGCGAGACCCATGAACCAC
Organism: Acetobacter senegalensis; assembly: GCF_001580995.1. Lineage (GTDB taxonomy): Bacteria > Pseudomonadota > Alphaproteobacteria > Acetobacterales > Acetobacteraceae > Acetobacter > Acetobacter senegalensis. Next base: position 86,169 of record NZ_LHZU01000138.1, on the reverse strand, counting down.
CAGCTTCCTCTGCCCAAGAAAGGCAAGATGCCTCCAGCCGGGAACACTTTTCTCCACTCTACAGCATTCTGCGGGAAAATACTTGCCACTTGGACAGGACGTTGCCACCCTTTCCTTTGTCATTACCCGCACGCTGACATATCATTCCGTCCCTCAAACAGTGCCCAAACGTCGAACCGATTTTGAATTTGCCGTTTGGAAGCTGTTTGAAATTTGCACCCCGCTGTAGGAAAAGAGCCATTCATGAGCATGATTTCTATTGATGACTTCGTTAAAATTGATGTCCGTGTCGGGACAATCACGGATGTCCAGCCTTTTCCGGAAGCACGGAAACCGGCATGGAAACTGACCATCAACCTTGGTCCACAAATTGGCCTGAAACGCTCCAGCGCGCAGATTACAGACCTGTATACTGCTGAGGATCTGATTGGCCGCAAGGTTGCCTGTGTCGTGAACCTGCCACCCCGCCAGATTGGCCCTTTTATTTCCGAAGTTTTGACCTTGGGGTTTCCTGACGAACACAAACAGGTTGTTCTGGCTGTGCCTGAACGTACTGTGCCCGATGGTAGCCGCCTGTTCTGAAAAGAGGAGCCTGCGCGCAAGGAAGGGACAGCACAGCGGAAAAGGACATCATTGCCGCAACGCCCCCTTCCTTCTTATGATGTTTAGCTGTGCTTCCTGATTAATCTGCCCCTTGCGCAAAAGAAACGCCAATACCCCTCAGCGCCGTCCGCCCCTGAAGAAAGGCTCACGGTGTAGAGTGCAGCCTTCCTCTTCAAAAATGGGCTTTGATAAACCCAACCAGTCTCTACGCTTTCTGCAAACCCGGATGCCCTCTTTCCGTGACAAAGCTGGCATAGGTGGACGTCACCCCGTTAGGCTGCATGACCTGATCGACTATTTTCAGATCTCCTCTCCACTGGTCACGGCCAACATCACACAGAACGTAACCGCGTTTATCTGTTGTGGCTTTCAGCCAAGGGTTTTCGTGCCGAACCGACTGGCTGAAAGCATCATCATCGCCCACACCATCTGAGCCTGATGTAATAGACGTTGCCAGAAACTCCACAGAAGCAGGCTGTTTGTCGTCCGGATTGACCAGCAGATCCCCAGCAAAGTGTCGGTGTGCATCCCCCGTCACGTTCACCACGTTGCCCGGACAATGAGCCTGAACAAACTCAAGCAGGCGTTTACGGCTATAAAGATAGCCTGACCATTGATCCATACTGTAAAGAAGCGGGGAACTGGCCGATTTACGATGTGCCAGATTCAGCATCATGACCTGATGCGCCAACAGGTTCCACCGTGTATCGGACTGCGCCAACCCGTTGAACAGCCACTGCTCCTGCGTCTGCCCCATCATGCTACGGTTTGCGGCCCACACATCTTTCCCCTGCGGACCATCTTTGTCACCGTAAACCTGATCGCTCCGGTATTGCCGCGTATCAAGCACAAAAACGTTCAGCAAATCACCATACCGTGCAGTTCTGTAGATCTGCATATGGCTGCCATTTGGCAAAGACCTGCGCCGCAATGGCATATGTTCATAATAGGCCTGCATGGCAACGGCCCGACGAAACAGGAATACCTCCTCCGGCGTGCCGTCCTGATCCGTATCGCCTGCCCAGTTATTATCTACTTCATGATCGTCAAAGCTCACAAACCATGATGTCGCAGCATGCGCCGCCTGAAGATCCGGATCAGTTTTATATTGAGCATAACGGCGGCGATATTCATCTAACGAATAACATTCCGGCCCCATATGCCTGCGCAGTACCTTGAAGGGCTGGCCGTTGATTTTACGGTATCCGGGCCCGCTATCCGCGCCCTCGTAAATGTAATCGCCATAGTGATAGACAAAATCAACAGGTTCCTGCGCAATGGCGCGCCAGGCTGTGTAATGTCCTTCTTCATAATGCTGGCATCCGGCAACGGCAAAACGGACTCTCTCTACAGATGCTCCAGCCGCAGGCAGCGTTTGCGCGCGCCCTAGCGCGCTTTGGTAATCCGCAACGCGGAAACGATACCAATAGGGGCGCGCTGCCTTCAATCCGGCCACCTCAACATGCACAGAATGCGCCAGTTCCGGATGCGCTAACGCCTGCCCTCGCGCCACTATGCGAGACATATGCTCGTCTTCCGAAACTTCCCAGTTCACCCACATAGGTTTCAAAACCATTCCACCAGCTTCTTCAAGCGGCGTGGGGGCAAGACGGGTCCAGATTACAAACCCATCTGCTTCCGGGTCACCCGAGGCCACGCCCAAGGTAAAGGGCGTTGACACAAATTTCGGATTTTTTTCAATATTGCGCGGGGCCTGTTCTGCTGCAAATGCCTGCCGCAGCATGAAGCTGCTTCCGGCAAATCCTGCCATACCCCCTAATAAAAGCGACCGACGACTGACCGACATTTTTCTTCCCTCCTGAAACAACGCCTGAAAACAGAACAGTCTGGCGAGACAAACTCTCTCGCCAGACCGCAAACTGCCCGCACTACACCGGAAAAATCAGTGAATAATCACGTGGAAATAAACACCCCGCCCATAATTATCCATCTGATTGGTATATTGCAGCTTGTCCCCGATAAGCCATTTAGGCTGCTGGTTTGCCAGATTCATGACCTCATACTTGAAGCTGATGCCTTTGTAGACCTGATGCCAGAAAGCCAGATTCAAGGTGAACAGAGATCCAAAACCCGTATTCTGGTTAGGCGTAGCGCCCAAAGATGTCAGATATCTTCCAGAATAATTGGCCGTCGCCCGCAGGCCCCCTTCAATCTGGGGGATGTGCCATGTCAGCGCACCATTGACCAGAACATCCGGCTGATAGATCAGATGGTGGCTGCGCAACATGGTTGTGCCATTAGAATAATTCATGCTGCCACCAAGCCATGTGGCATTGGCCGAAGCATCAAAATACTGGCCCCAGAGCTTCATGTTCCGGTTCAGAAGAGACACTTCAACGCCCTTGATGTTTGAACTGCTGGCGTTCATGGGCTTGCGCACATCATAAAGCGTATTATCAATCACTTCCGTGGTGCGCATGGTGTAAATGTCGTCCTGAATCCATTTACTGAAAAAGGCGACACTGAACATACCCTGATTATGGTTGAACCATTTATCCAGAGAAATATCGAAGTTATGGGAACGACGCGGTTTGAGGTTGGGGTTCCCCTGAGTAATGCTGCACTCGGCTACGCCACCACCATCTCCGCCGTCTCCATCACAGGAAATATTGGCAGCCTGTGCAATATTCCCCGGCGTAGGCCGCCCGATTGTACGGCTGTAAGACGCATGCAGGTTCATCTGATATGGCAGATGATGCACCACATCAAAGGATGGTAACGGATTGATATAGGAACCGTTCGTTTTGCTTTTCCCGGCGGAGGCCGTTCCGTTGGAAATTGTGGGTGTCCATGAGGAATAATTGACATTATCCACCCGCACACCGGCAATAAACGTCGTGTTTTTCAACTGGTAATGAAGGGAGAGGTACCCATCCACTATGTTTTCACGATATTTGTAGTCTGAAACACGGGAATCATAAAGGCTTTGCGCTGCATTCTTTTTCAGGCTTGACCAGGGATAGTGATACCCGTTTACCCCTATGAAGGAGGCCGGTGTTCTATCCTTCCACGCGACATAATTTGTATGATCAATCTGGCCGGTCATGTCACTGCCGGTGCCATATTCATCTTCGTTCACATCATTGGTAATTGTCAGTTCCCGCCATTGAAAGCCGGAAACAAGACCAAACCCGCGGGAGGTCGGTGACGCATTGAACGTATAATCAAGACGGGCTGTGGGAATCCCTTCCCACGCATGCGGACGCGTTACAGAGGCTGTACTCAGCGCATATTTTGAAGAAGAGGCGATTGAAGGGTCTGTTAATGAGCGCAGCAGATACACGCTGCCATCAGCAGGGTTGTGATCATAATTGGCATAAACATTTTTAGGATACGTGCGCCCCGCAAGATACGTGGATACGTTATCATAGGTCTCCCATGTATAACCGGCACGAGCCACAAGGTTTGAGCGCCCTCTGTGCCAGTCAACATGGCCGATCACGCCACTATGATGCCGATCCCACTGGTCCTGACGCCGCCGGATATAAATGCTGTTGACCTTGCGTGTTCCGCCTTCATCTGTCTGATCAGAAACAGTGCCGGTCAGATTGTAATCCTGCTTATCCATAACAGAATGTTCCCATCTGTCATAAGACCAGCCCATAACGGAGGCATAGAGATTGGTGCCAGTGGGCCGCCATTCCAGCTTGCCAGATCCACCAACAGTTGTAATGGCGTTGGCAAACTTGCCAGACTGAAAGCTGATGGGTGCTGTGCGGTCATTCCAGTCACCATCTTCCGGGTTGGTCATCACCTTACCGGATGAGTCCGTATATCCCATATTGCCATACTGTTTCTGGGAGTTCCGCACACGTGCCTGATAACGGCTGGAAAGAATAATGCCAAACTGGTGATCTTTACCGAATGTATCGGAAATAGTTCCCTTTGCGCCCGCCCCCATGTGGGGATCATACCCCTTCAGGCCATTATGCCCTACAGAACCACGATAACTTGAATAAATGCCATATCCGTCAAAATATTTGTAAAGACCCTTATGATCAAAGGCGCTCATGGGAATCATGTCGATCACGCCGCCAATGGCGTCCGCATCCTGCTCAGCAGTGAAGCTTTTATAGACATTGGTGCGAGAGGTCATTTCTGCTGGAATATCCTGCAAATTGACACGCCGGGTGCCTGATCCCGTTTCCCCGACCGAGGCAAGCGTTACACCGTCAATAGTGGTATGGTTCAGATCCGGGCTGATGCCGCGCAAACTCACATAGCGCGGCTCGTCCCCATCCACGATGCCCGTAACCCCCGGCAGCAAGACAAGAGAAGACGCAATTGAGGAATTTCCGCCCAGATTTTCAAAGGGATCATAAGGCACCGTGTCCATGACAATATTTGAAGTACGTTTCTCTGTCTGGCTTTTTCGGTGCCCGACAACAAACAGTCCTTCCATGTCATTGATCCCCGATTTCCGGACATGCGGAGCGGGTTTCCTGCTGACCACCAGCGTCGAGCTTTTCCCCAATGTCTGCACCTGCAAAGGTGTTTGGGCGAGCAATTTCTGAAGAGCAGCTTGATCATCCATCATGCCATGCACTGGCGAAACATGAATTTTCTGAACATCCGCACCTTTTGCAATCACACCCACACCGGACTGCTTTTGAAACGCCGCCAGGGCCTCGGGCACGGTGCTTGCCGGGATATTGAACATGTGTGTTGCGCCCAGCGCTGCACTCCATGACACGGTAGAAGAAAGCAGAGTAAGCGCACCTATCGCTTTAACTGAACGCATGGGGAAAGATTACCTTCGGACACAGTAAGAAACTTACCCCTTAAGACGAGACCGCACACCGCCTTCCCCCCTCTTTCCGTGCCGGAATTATGTTAAGGTTTTGTGTCAGTCTCAGGTGGTCAAAATAAATATTGTTATAACAACAACTTAACGGAAACATCCCCCACTCTGCGTATTCTTGCGCTTGCACACAGGCGCAGTGTAGATGAACGCATCCCGCCCTATCCCCCTGTTGCGAGATCCGTTCATGCTCGTTGAGCCACCTATGAAACGACGTGCGACACCACCGGAAGAAACTGCGGCAAAACCATCTTCTCCGCTGCCGGATACGGATCATCTGGCGTGGATTGCGCAGGATGTGATGCCGCATGAAAACGCAGTGCGACAATGGCTTTCCCGCACCCTCCTGCCCGGCGTTACCGAGGATGATATTATTCAGGAATGTTATGCACGGTTTTGCGCCGCGCCATTTCAGGACATTCAGAATGGCCGGGCTTTTTTCTTTTCATGCGCCAGAAACCTTGTGATAGAATATGCCAGAAAATCGAAAATACGCTATCTGGATGCAGATCTCGGCCTTGAAGCCTGCAATGTTGCAGATGACCGCCCCAACCCGGAGCAGAACCTGGCAGCCCGCCAACAGCTCGACTGGCTGCGCGAACAAATGATGACATTACCCAGCCCCTGCAAGGATGTCTTCATCCTCAGAAAAATCTATAATCACAGCCATGATTACATTGCGCAGTCATTAGGCATTTCCCGCCGCGCCGTTGAACGGCATATAGGGCGTGGACTTCAGAAACTGATAGAAGCCGGTAAGCGTTCCAAATAAAATTTTCCGGTTCATACTCTATAACAAGACAGACATATCATCAGACTCCCTTTAATCAGGGATGGACATCGGTTTCCCGTTGACGGAAAACATGTCTGGCAACCAGACGAGATTTGCTTGTGTACTCCACCACCTCTCAAACGGATGGACAACGGCGGAAAGAAGATGCTGCCCATTGGGTAGCATTAACAGATGCGCGCGCGCTGCTGCCTGATGAACAAAAACAACTGGATGACTGGCTTCAGGCTGACACGCGCAATCTGGGGGCCTTTGTTCAGGCCAAAAGCATCTACCATGCGCTTGACTATCGCTCTGGCCGACACATAGCCGCCGCACCTGTTCCCGCACCTTCCCCGCCTCTCGCACGGCGGCATTTTCTGACAGCGGCCTGCGCTGCCGGAGTAGCGGCGCTTGTTGCTCCCAAAGCCATAACGGAACATTTTTCTCTGCGCCATCGAGGCCGGCAAGCGCCGCAGCGTTATGAATGGCATGGCAACCAGATTACTGTGGATGCGCGTTCGGGCGCATATTTTTCTTCCACCCAACACCATGACGCCATTCTGATTGCTGATGGCCGCATCGGCCTGCAAATTCAACGCCACCCTTTGCATGTCACGGTGGGAACAATGTGGCTTGGAAGCAAAAAGGCAGACTTTGATATCTCCGTGCAGGGAGCTAACGTAATTGTCGCACTTTATTCAGGCGCTCTTAATTGGAAAAGCCCCGATAAATCTCTAAAGTTTACGTCTCCTAATATTCTTCTCTTTTCTCAGGGCTCCAAGAGTTCTCCCGTTCTCGTCAGCAAGCAAACACTGCCTGATGATGATGCTTTTATACGCAAGGCATGGCGTAACGGCCAGATTATTATGAATAACTACACCCTGACCGAAGCCGTGAATGAATTTAATCGGTATTCCGATGTTCAATGCCTGATTGCCAGCCCGGCTCTTGCACAACGCCGCCTTTCTGGCAGCTTCAGCCTGTTAAAACTTCATGATTTTGCGCAGGCCGCAGCCCTCTTGCTGAATTGCAAGATACGACAAGAGAAAAGTACAATTCTCTTCTATTCATAGCTGGAACTGTAAATATCCATGATCTCCCTATTCCTCTAAATGCTCACCTCAAGAACAACGTCTATTAGGCTCAGGCCTCATTCTTGGAGGTAGAAGATGAAGCTTGCCGCGATATGGATTGCGGACATGAATGCATGAGCGCAGCAGTCATATCTGGTGGCGATATGTCGCCAGCCCTTGTGTTTCGCGAACATGTTTTCGATAAGGTGGCGCTTTTTATACAGATGCCAGTTGTAAGGTGCCTTTGATTTCCGGTTCTTCTTCCGCGCGGTACAGGCAATGATATTCCGGCCCGCGAGAGACTGCCTGATCTTGTTACCGTCGTATCCCCGGACCCGATGATTTCTGATGTCTCATCCGGAAGGTTGTTCAGCAGCACGTCTGCGCCCCTGAAGTCACTGACTTGCCCTACTGTCAGACGAAGGCCGGACAGGCTTGCCTTCACCATCACACACGCCATGGAGCTTTAAATTCAGGTCGCCTTTTGTGCGCCCGATATGGGGGCGAAAAGCCCTTTTTAAGCAGGGGCCTGCCGTTCTGTGTGCTTTGAGATGTGTTGTATCTATCATCAGACGCTTTGAACGACCAGTCTGATCAGTCAGAGCCGTGAAAATCCAGTCGAAAACGCCCAGGCGGCTCCAGCAGATAAAGCGATTATCTAAGGTCTAGTGCGAGCTATAGGCTTGCGGCGCATCGTTCCACTGAAGGCCGTTGCGGATCACGGAAACAATCCCGTTCAGAACACGCCGGCCATCCATACGCAGAACACCATGCGCCAGAGGAAAAACGGCTCAATCCGTTCCATCTGGCGTTCAGACAGCAAAGCACATCACTCACAGGCTTACCTCCATCAGCAAGACTGTGACTCACAACAGCCAGATTAGTTCAATGAATTAACAGCTCCTGAGCCTCGCAGAACCCAGTCCACTATAACGCCAAGCCCACATCTTTTTGGCTACTGGTCGTGGGCTTGAACAATAACCCGGCTTATTTATTCTTATATTTATACGTAATAAAGCCAGAAATAGACGCAACGACCATAAAAATAATCGGGAAATAATGCAGGTACCAATGGGTATTGCCGGGATCAAAAACTGACAATCTTGGCCATGCCACATTAACAAGTAAAAGAGCCCCAATAACGACAGCAACAAAATTAACGATAAGCCCTTTGCTCCGTCCCAAATAAAAATACTCCATCCCCCCTGAGACAGGGTTAACACCCTTGATGCGTAAAATAAGCATAGGGAGGGTAACCAACAAATAAGCAAAATAAATTGTAACAGTCGTAACAGAACACAAAGCACTAAAAATAGCGGGGTCACCGTAAGACAGCCACAACAATGCTATAGCCAGTACAGTTACCACGAGTGTTGCAACCCAAGGTGTTCCGGTTCTGACTGACACGCGTGTTAAAAAAGAAGAGAGAGGCAACGCACCATCGCGCGCCATCGAAAACATAACTCTTGCTGCCGCGTTTTGAATGGCAAGGGTGGCAGAGAGAATGGAAATTGCGACCATTGCAAACAGTACATGCCCTGCAAAACCACCTGTTACAGCGGCCAAAACATAGGAAACACCATCTTTGGCCAAATTGCCGTCTGTTAACGACGGCGCGGCCATAAGAGCCCCCATGACCATAAGAGCACCGCCAAAAAATGAAACCATAAGACATTGAATAATAGCTTTGGGCGTGGTGCGCCGTGGGTCATTGGTTTCTTCGGAGAGCTCTGCTGCGCTATCAAACCCATACATGACATAGGCCGCCATTAAGGTAGATGACAAAAAACTCCAGAATGTAGGTGATGGCACCCCGCCACCCAGCACAACAGACGGGCCACGACTGGTATGGGTAAACAAAACAACAAGCAGGATAATCAAACCGATTATTTCACAATACACACCAATTGCTGTTGCCGTAGCTGCTGCCCGCACCCCGAGAGAAGAGATTACGGAGCAAATAACAATGGCAACTGTTCCTAAAATAACAGCATTGGCCGCACCTGTTGGCGAACCCAAGGCTGTATCACCCCCAAGAACCTGGAAGCCAATCCAGACACTTGGCAACACAGATTGCATGGCAATAGCAATGGCCGCCACGCTCATAATATAGCCAAGCAGCATAAACCAGCCCGCAGACCAGCCTATGCTTTCATTGGATAAACGCCGAGACCATTGGTATACCGCTCCGGCCACAGGATAAGAAGCAGCAAGTTCTGCAAAGCAGAGTGCGGTAGAAAACTGGCCGATAAAAACGATCGGCCATGTCCAGAAAAAAAGCGGACCGCCAAAGCCATAACCCGTCGCAAAAAGTTCAAAAATTGTCGATAAAATAGAGACAAATGAAAAACCAGATGCAAAAGATGCAAATGGCCCTAATTCTCTGCGCAATTCCTGACCATAGCCAAACTGCGCAAGATCTTCCGCCCCAGAGAGCTCAGATACAGCTTTAACAGAAGACATTTTTTGAGAACATGACATCAATTTACCCTCGACAAGCAATCATAACAAACACTGAGCATGGGAGCAGGCCTAAAAGAACAAAAGCATCATGCAGACACCAGCGGTACCAGACATTTTGCAGGAAGAATGATACAACGGGATGAAAAACCACCACTTTTACACACGTCGAAAAAGGATGGTGCTCTACAATGCAATTCCTGCCTGCTCCAAAATACGGCGTGCAGGCATCAAAGCTTCCTCATGCTGCTTCCAACGCTCTAAAGCATCTCGGTAGAGCGGACGGCGCACCTGAGCTGCACTTGGTGTTGACACTGCGGCACTGTTCTTATGAAAAGAAAGGCAAGCATCGTTCCAGCTTAAACCGCAATGCTCGAGAATATTCCTCGTGATGTTTTCTTGATCTAGAACAATATTTTCATACTGAACCTCTAAGATACGACCCTGCATTTCCTGCCGCCAAAAACGCATTAATCTATCAAAACGCACGTAATATCTGGCAATATCCTCTATGCTATAGCTGTAATCGTAATAACGTGATGTTGTAGCAAATAGGTTTTTGAAATTACTTAAAACAGTATCCATCGGATGTCTGCGCAGGCAAATAATACGTGCAGAGGGCAGCGCTCTGGCGATAAGCCCCGCATACATAAAGTTGCCAGGAAACTTGTCGCTAAACCGCATGCCTTGTGCAGGCAAATGTGAGCGTGCACGCGCAATATAGTCGCGCCCTATCATGCCAAGGTTTTTATCTGCGGCTTTCACAATTGTCTCAACATCAAGGACCAATCTGGTTCTGACACCAGAGGCGGCTTTGACTGCGATAGGAAAAGCCTGAAGTTCACCAGCGCTCACCATATCTGGATGAGAGGAAATAATACGATCCACCAAGGTTGTACCTGTTCTTGGCATACCGATAATAAAAATCGGGGCCTCTACAGGCGCATTATTGACGGGTGCTTGAGCATAAAGCGGCCAGTTTTGTTCTATAGCATCAAAAATTTTTTCATCCTGCTCAATGCTATACGCCAACTGCTTTTTATGTGCCTTGTTGGCATCAAACAAAAACTGGAAAGACTCCTTTGCCTGCCCAATTTCTTCGAGTTCTTTTGACAGCGCATAACCCAGCAGTAACCGCGCTTCTGGATCTTCTGCCCGAGCCAGTGTTGCGCGTAAACGGGGCACATGGTTGCGCTCTGCAGTTTGCCGCCGCAACCCACTTAAACCGTGGTGAGCCCGTGCATTATCTGGAGCACGGGCTATAAGGGCCTCAAAAGCCTTATCGGCCTCATCTATACGCCCAACAAAGCTTAAAGCTACTGCCCAATTATACAAAAATGCTGTATTGCTTGGCGCACCACGGGTTGCCGCTTCAAAATGTGCAAGAGATGCCGTGTGCATACCTAAACGAGAATAGGCACACCCTATTGTGTCGCGCGTTATAGCATCAGATTTTTTGCCGGCGTTTAGGCAAGATTCGGCCTCCTGCAACGCAGCCAAGGCATCTGCGTCGCGCCGCAATAGTAAAAAAACACGTGCCAGCTGGGCGCAACCTTCCACAGAGGGTTCAAAACCAACAGATGTTTCTAAAAGATCTTTTCCCGCCCGTATGTTTCCCCTCGTTATTTCACAAACACCAAGCAGGAAATATGCGGTGGCTGAACGCGCATCTTGCGCCACGACGGCCATGGCAAGAGAGTGTACTTTCGGCAAGTCGCCCTGTTCAAGCGCGCTACGAGCCTGCTTCAGGTTGCTGAGAAGAAAATGCGGCATCATGAAAGCCTATTCTTGCAACATACTGATATTCCTACGCTCTTTACCCGCAAAGGGGCATTATGAGCGACGGGCAATGTCGGCATCTATTTTATACTCCCTTAAGTGGTAGTTACGTGAAGGAAAAAGACTTATTCTATTTTGTGAGTTAACAGATTTTTATAATATTGAGACGGCCTCACTTATTCATTGTTGCCATAGCAATAGCTGCGGCTGATGTTCTGTTTTCAATACCAAGTTTAACAAAGATCTGCTCAAGATGTTTGTTGACTGTGCGTGGGCTGATGTTCAAGATAATGCTCACATCTCTGTTAGACTTCCCCTTGCTGATCCAGAGCAATACTTGTGCCTCACGCACCGTAAGCCCAAGGCGTGTTTCAAGCAAACGCTCCTCATCACCTGGACGTTTTAATAAAAGCGATACGGCATTTATGCTGTCATCCATTGTACCCATCAACACACACTCTATAACCCCACCAGCAACCTCTATTGTTTGGCGCATCGTGAGGGAGTGCTGCTCGAGGAGGTTGATGATGACGGCACGCAGTGGTTCTGGCAGGAGCTGATTAATGGCCCAACCGGGAAAAGCACTAGTTAACACAACAGCAGACTGTGGGGTGTGCCACAACAAGATGCCCTGATTATCGACACCAATTGTTGGGCGGTGCCCAAAATCGAGCGCCTGCGTAACAGCCTGCCCTGTTCTGGCATTGTGCAAATGTACACGTATACGTGCAACCAGTTCGTTCACATCAACCGGCTTGCGAATATAATCAACGCCACCCGCTTTAAGGCCCTGCACAACGTGCTCAGTTTCGGTCAGGCCTGTCATAAAAATAACCGGCACATGGGTAAACGTGGGATCGGCCCGTAGCCGCCGCGTAACCTCAAAACCATCTAGACCCGGCATTAACCCATCCATAATAATAATGTTGGGCACCACCTTCTTAAGAAGGTCAAGCGCCGCAAAACCATCACGAGCGATCAGCACGGTCATGCCTGCTTCCTCCAGTGCAGCTGTCACAAAATGCAGTGACTGAGGCATATCATCGACAACCAGAACACATGGCTGTGCTCTTTCTGTCAGTTGATCATAATTCGGCATCGTTAATTGCTCTGGTTATTGCTGCCAGGTCAAAGTCACGTACATACCGTTTTATTATCGCAATAAAGACTCTATCAGATTCCGTTTCGATTGCGAGTGAATTCAGCACGTTTTCTACGCCTCGGACATGCCCCAGTTCTGACGCTTGGCGAATTTTGTGGAAAGACTGCCGAATTTTCGATGAAAGATCCGAAAAATAACCGTTAGAAAAATCAGGTATGTCGATTTCCACCTCATCATCTTTCACGTAAATCCACTCAAGGTGTAGTACATGGCCAATGGTGGTGAGTAAGGTGTTACTATCAACCGGTTTTGTAACAAAAGCATCATAATCTGTGGCTCTGTCTGCATCTGCACTTAACTCGGCATTGCCGGCAGAAACCATAATGATAGCTGGTTTGCGTGGGTGTTCTGAGCGTATTTTAGCCGCCGTTACCAGATCATCTTCACTGGGCATTTTCACGCTCAGCAGCACCATATCAGGGTGGCATTGCGTCACGGCGTGAAGGCCTGAAAGGCCGTCATACGCTTGATGCACAACAAAGCCTAGCGGCACCAACAAGGCTTCCAGAAAGTCACGCTGGAGCGCATCATGATCGACCACCAGCACGGAAAGCGGCTTGCCTTTATACCCTACAATCTGACCTTTAGAGGGCGTGGGTTCTGCTGTATCGGACAGGTTATGAACGATGGGCAGCATAATTCTGAGGCAAAATGTGGTCCCAACACCCACATGACTGTCCACTGTGATCTCGCCTCCCAACATCTGCGTAAGCACTCGTGTTATGGCTAGGCCAAGTCCTATTCCGGGCTTGCCCTGGGTTTGCGCATCGCAACCACGTTCAAAAGGTTCAAACACACGCTCCAGATCATCTGGGCCAATGCCTGCCCCTGTGTCACTCACCTCAATCCGTGCCACCTCATTCCGATAATGGACAGAAAGCGTTACGCAGCCTTCATCTGTATATTTAATGGCGTTTGAAAGGAGGTTTACGAGAATTTGGCGAAGCCGTTTTTCATCTGTCCTGATCCTGGTTGGTAATGGATCATGCACAATGACGTCTAGTTTAAGGCCTCTTGCTTGTGCTTGTACCCGAAACATCATGATAACATGTTCAAGCAAGTCTCGTATTGAAACAACGTCTGACTGGACTTCTACATGCTTGCTTTCTATTTTTGAAACCTCAAGCAGGGCCTCGACCAGGCTTGTCAGATACTCGGTTGATTGACGGATAACAGCCCCGGCCTCTTTGGGAGGGAATGGGTTGCCGCGCTCCAACAGTTGGGCGTAGCCATAAATGGTATTTAGTGGTGAGCGAACATCATGACTGACAGAGACCAGATAACGTGTTTTTGCTTCATTAGCGGCAAGGGCGACATCATGCGCTCTACGTAGGGCCGTCTGCGCTCTGGTGCTCTCATCAAGCTCCGCTTTTAACGCATTGAGGTAGTTTTGCGCCTCTACCTCTGCTGTGCGGTGGCGTTTTTCTTGTAGAACCAACTGCCATACGCCAACGCCAGCCTGCAGGCCGAGACAAAGAATAACACTCACACTATACCAGATGAGTGTAGAACCTCGACCCAAAACCACACCAGACCAAAACACGCCCCCAAACAAAACAGCAGCAAGAAAACACGCAGTAAGTAGCATTGGCGCAATAAGCGGCCAATGCTGTTTCTCCCACATGTTTTTGCTTATCTTCATGCCATGACCTGCCTTGTATGCACGCTATTACAATGCTTACCTAACGTAGCACCCCACGCTAATGATAAAGGCTATTGCAGACCCATTTTAAGACTATTCAATGGATCCTTACTTCATTGAAAATGGAGCCGAACCCGCCTCTCTTTATGGAGCGCGTGACTTCAGCCATGCACGCCATCCCCCCCAACTGGTAATTTCCTGTGCGTCGGCAAGGGCGTAGCCATCACAGACAAAGCCTGTCTCCCATGAGCCATCCGCCAGTTCTACTTTACCAAGGCCTAATGGGGCTGGAATGTTGGTTAAAAAAGACCCGAGCTCTGCTGAGGGCACTTCCCACACTTCTACTTCAATGGCCTGCCCGCCTTCACTAGCGCGTACCATGGCAGGACGCATAGGCGGCCCACCCGGCAAGGCATATAGGCGGTAATGCGCAGAGGTTGTGGTGGCAGAGACCAAACGCCCCTGCCGCTCACGCAGTTGCCAGTTAAGCGGCAAACCTTCCAGATGAGCACCGCAAACAACAACGCGGGCTCTGTCATTACTTGCCCGGCGCATTTTGCCCACAGAAGCCGGCAGTGTGTTGCCGCCCACCAGCGCTAACTTGGTGGTATGCTGGAATTTGTTGGCAACAGACAGAAGGTACTGATCGGTAAACGCCCGCCCAAACAGCGTAATGCCCCATGGCAGGCCGGTGGTCATAAAACTGGCAGGCACGGCTACAGCAGCGTAGTCCAGCAGGTTCATGAAGTTGGTGTACCAGCCCAATTTTGAATTGGCCTCAACAGGTTCCCTGTGCAAATCATTCAGGGTAACCGGGTGCGGCATGGACGGGGTTATTACAAAGTCGAGGTCAGCCATCAGGGCATCACACACCATTTTTAGGTGTTGCAGCCGGTATAAGGCCTTGTAATGATCGAGCGCTGAATAATGCGGTGCTTTTTCAAGGACATCATGAATAACAGGCAAAACGGCTTCTGGATTTTTTGTTATTAATGGACCCGCAACCAGGTAACGCTCTGCCACCCATGGCCCTTCATACAGTAAACGGGCGGCTTCCAAAAATGGAGTAAAGTCTAAGGAGACTTCTGTTCCGCCCATGTTTTTGAGCTTAGCGATAGAGGCGGCAAAGAGTGCTGCGCTTTCATCATCACCAAAAAATTCTGTTACTTTTGGCACACCAAACCGAAAACCCGGTTCAATATCGCCAAAGGCTGTTGCATCGTTCCATGCCGGGTTGTGGCGGCTAAAGTCATCACGCGGGTCGTGCCGGGCAACCAACCCCAGCAAACGGCTGGCTTCTGCCGCCGTAGCAGTAAAAAGGGTTGTGCAATCAAGCGTGCGACAGGCGGGCACAACACCGGCTGTTGAAATAAGTCCTTTACTGGCCTTAAGGCCAACCAGATTGTTATACGCAGCAGGAATACGCCCACTACCGGCTGTATCGGTACCCAAAGAGAAACTGGCCACACCCAACGCAACCGCCAATGCAGAGCCCGCACTTGACCCGCCTGAAGGATACTCCGGCAGAACACTGTTTTTGCAGATACCGTAGGGGGAGCGTGTACCGTTAAGCCCTGTTGCAAATTGATCCAGATTGGCTTTGCCTACAGGTAAAGCCCCTAATTCAATTAGCTGCTCAACAATGGTGGCACTTTTCTTAGGCATATAGGCAAAAGCCGGGCACGCGGCTGTGGTTGCAACACCTTTTAGGTCAATATTATCTTTTATAACAAACGGGATACCATAAAGCGGTTTGGTTTTGGCTGCCGGATTTTCAAGTCTTTCCAAATAAGGCTCGAGTTCCGCTTCATCTAGAATATGTATGAATAGATTAAATTCTGCATTGAGTTGTGTCGCACGGCGTTTCAACTGTGCCATAAGGTCGCGCGGAGTTATGTCGCCGCGAGTATAAGCTGCGGAAAGACTATCAATCTGTAAATTAGGAAAATTGTTTGTCATGAGTTCAGTCTTCCTTGATTACAATGACGCATTGTCCGGATCTGACAGGAGCGCCAGGTTGAACGCGAATTTCCATGACTGCGCCAGAACAGGGTGCAACAAGAGATATTTCCATTTTCATGGATTCCAGAACAACAACAACCTGGCCGACTTCAACTCTGTCGTTCAGGCTAACAAGTACCTGCCACAGGTTGCCCGCAATGCTGCTTTCAACGGCCTGTAGGCCATTGGCTAGCGGTACATCCTCCCCTTCCTCTGGAGCTACATCGTTACTTTCAAAATTAGCCGTACCATTTTCTATCCAGCGTTGGCGCTCTGCATCAAAAGCGGCCTGCTGGCATTTTTGGAACGTGGAAATTGCCTCATGATGCTGCTCCAGAAACGCATGATAATCTGAAAGAGCGATTTCTGTTTGTTCGATTTTGATATCATAACGGCCCAACGGAAAGTCTCGGCGGATAACTTCCAGCTCTTCAGCTGAAACCGGATAGAAACGGACCTGGTCAAAAAAGCGCAGGAGCCAAGATTTACCCTGAAACGCTTCTGGCAAGCGATACCGCATCCACATTTGCAAGGTACGGCCTACAAACTGATAGCCCCCCGGGCCTTCCATGCCGTAAACGCACAGGTAAGCCCCGCCGATGCCAACCGAGTTTTCTGCTGTCCAGGTGCGGGCCGGGTTATATTTTGTGGTTACCAACCTATGACGCGGGTCTAGCGGCGTTGCGACTGGAGCGCCCAAATAGACATCTCCCAGCCCCATGACCACGTAGCTGGCGCTAAAGACAATGTTGTACACGTCATCAATGCTACCAAGGTCATTAATACGGCGGATAAATTCTAAATTGCTTGGGCACCATGGCGCATCTTTGCGCACGGTGGTCATGTATTTGCGAATGGCCAACTGGCAAGCAGGGTCATCCCACGAGAGGGGGAGGTGCACAATACGAGACGGAACACGTAGGTTGGTTTTTTTTAAAACATCAGCCCACAGTTGCTTAATGATGCTGAGCAACTGCCCAGAAGTGATTAGATGGGAGGCATAATGGATCTGTAAGGAGCGAATCCCTGGCGTTAGGTCAATAATGCCGTTGAGATTTTCTGCCTCCATTGCGCGCATAAGCGCATGCGCCCTAAACCTGAGTGTCAGATCAAGTTCGGGATCGCCAATTTCAAGCAAAAGGTTTGCATCACCCGAGAGCCGGGCCACAAGGCGTGTACTGCCCTCCCCTTCGGTCATGACAATGGGGGAGGAAAGCTGTGCGCGCTCCCACGATGGGCTTTGCTCCTCCAGTGTCTGGACTTCGGCTTCACCCGAACGGGCCAAGCTGTGCGCCGTGGGGAGGTCAACCGGCACAAAGCGCACCAGATCACCTGCCCGTAGCTGCCCCAGCTTCCATAGGTCCGCGCTTATAACGGTTACGGGACACACAAACCCACCCAGGCTAGGGCCGTCTGGCCCCAGAATAACCGGCATGTCTCCCGTAAAATCGACTGCCCCAATCGCATATGGATTGTCATGAATATTGGAGGGGTGAAGGCCTGCTTCTCCACCACTTTCACGCACCCATTCCGGCTTGGGGCCAATAAGACGAATGCCCGTGCGGCTGGAGTTAAAATGGATTTCCCACTCTGTAGCGAAAAATGTTTCCATATAGGCGGGCGTGAAATATTCCGGTGCGGCATGGGGGCCGTAGATCACACGCACGGTCTGCACATCGGGCAGTGCTAGTGCAAGCGATACAGGCAGCACAGCACCATCTGTTAGGCTCTGTGATGGCGGGAGATGCAATACATCACCCACACGCAACGCACGCCCTGCATGCCCGCCAAACTGACCCAGAATAAACGTGCTGCAACTGCCCAGATAAGAGGGCACAACAATACCGCCGCGCAGGGCCAGATAACTACGCGCCCCTTTTCTGACGATACTACCCAGCTTTAAAACAGACCCCGCACAAACACGGAACGCGGTGTTCATTGGGCAAGGCTGCCCATCAAGCTCAATAACAATTTCGGCACCGGCGATGGCAACAACAGCGTCTGCGTTAAAACGCAGAGTTGGGCCATTCATGGTTATTTCAAGACCGGCCGTTCCTGCGGCATTGCCCAAAAGCCTGTTAGCCATTTGGAAAGATCGGCTATCCATGGGGCCAGAGGGGGGAATTCCAACAGCCCAGTACCCCAACCTGCCGGGAAAATCTTGCACGGTGGTTTGTGTGCCCGCGACAAGAACTTCAAACGTATTGGCTTTATAGGTTAAGCCCTCAAGACATCTTGTCCATGGGTTGCTTTCTACAAACGGTTGATAGGCTAGAATTTGCCTAAGGTAGGCACAATTGGTTTCAACCCCGTAAATCTCTGTTTTGGCAAGTGCTTCATCCAGCCGGGCAAGGGCTGATTGCCGTGTGCTATCATGCGCAATAACCTTGGCTACCATGGGGTCAAAAAAAGCCGGAATTTCTGCGCCTGCTTCTATCCATGTATCTATACGCAGAGCTTTTCCGTCTGCTGGTGGAAAGTGAACATGCGTAACGAGGCCGGGAGAAGGCTGAAAATTACGGCCGGGGTCTTCAGCATACAGTCTGGCTTGAATGGCATGCCCTTGCGGCGTTAAGCCAGCCATGAGCGTGCTGAGCGGGGGCAGTGTGCCTGCCGCCAGTTCAACCATCCACCGAACCAGATCTACACCCCAGACCTGCTCCGTTACGCCGTGCTCAACCTGCAGCCGTGTATTAACTTCTAGAAAGTAAAACTGCTTGACATCACTATCATAAACAAATTCTACAGTGCCCGCACTGCGGTAGTGCGTGGCTTTACCCAGCCGAATTGCGGCTTCACACAAGGCTTCAGCTATGCCATCGGGCAGGCCGGGAGCCGGGGTTTCTTCTATAACTTTCTGGTTTCTGCGTTGTATTGAACAGTCGCGCACCCCAAGGGCAATAACCTCACCCTGTCCATCACCAAATATCTGAACTTCGAGGTGTCGTGCATGCTCAATGTATTTTTCAATAAACACTCCTCCATCAGAGAAGTTATTAAGGCCCAACTGACGAACTTTATCAAAGGCCTCTATCAATTCCTCTTCAGAGTAACAGACACGCATGCCTATGCCGCCACCGCCTGCCGTACTTTTGAGCATAACCGGATACCCGATCTGGGTGGCGGCATCTGTTGCGTCTTGCGCTGTATTGAGCAAAGGGGTGCCACGTAACATAGGTACGCCTTGTGCGGCGGCCAGATCTCGCGCGGTATGTTTTAAACCAAAAGTACGAAGTTGCTCCGGTGTAGGACCAACAAACGCAAAACCTTGCCTCTCACACTCTTCAGCAAAAGCGGCATTTTCAGACAAGAACCCGTAACCAGGATGAATGGCCTGAGCACCCGCCTGCCGGGCTGCTGCCAGAATTTTATCTGTTTTCAGATAGGTTTCAGCTGCAGCGCCTTCCCCAAGCGAAATAGCCTGATCTGCATTGCGTACATGAAGACTTCCAAGGTCTGCTTCTGAATAGACAGCCACCGAACCAACATGCAGGTCTTGTAAAGTCCGCTCAATACGGGCTGCAATGGCACCACGGTTAGCTATGAGTAATTTTTTAAACATTACAATTTCATTCAGAAGAAAGTGGCTACCCACTACGGGAAAAAGACTGGCTTGGTTCTACAACCCGCTTAAAAACAGCCGAAGTGGCCGCTTTTAATTCCAGACCAGCACTTCAGCCGGTGTGGGATTCCACCCATTGCAGGGATTGTTCAATTGCGGACAATTAGAAATAAGAACCATGACATTTTGTTCGGCGCGCATTTCAACATATTTTCCGGCGGCGGAAATACCATCTTCAAACGTAAGCCCACCATCTGGTGTAACGGGCACGTTCATGAAAAAGTTGATATTGGCACCAATATCACGCTTGCCTAATCTGCCATCATGCAGACAGGCACACAAGAAATTGTCACGGCAACTATGCATAAACCGGCGGTCGTGCGCATAGCGAACGGTATTACTCTCCTGCGCGCAAGCGCCACCCAAAGTATCGTGCCGACCGCATGTATCTGCCACAATTGTCAACATAGGATTGCCCATATTGGAATACAGCACTGTGCCACACGTAAGGTAAACGCTGTTCTGGCGCCGTATTGTACGCTGGGGGTCGTAACGCTCCCGTGGCGCTTGAGCGTTA
Source organism: Acetobacter senegalensis (assembly GCF_001580995.1). Lineage (GTDB taxonomy): Bacteria > Pseudomonadota > Alphaproteobacteria > Acetobacterales > Acetobacteraceae > Acetobacter > Acetobacter senegalensis. The sequence continues at coordinate 65,716 of NZ_LHZU01000138.1, read as the reverse complement.
TAAAATAAAGTATCTATGGCCTGATTACCTTCCAGATCAAGAAGGCGCAGTGTTTGACCAGCTTTTACTTCAAAAAGAAACGGTTCACCTGCGGGAATCACATGGCGGAAAAACGCTGTTTCGGGTGACAGAGCACTTGGCGTTAATTTCATGTCCGTTTTCCTTACACGCAATAAAGAGCTGTATTGAAAAAAGCGCGCCCATTTTCTGGCCGAGAGGTGTGACAACCAAAAGAAATACCGTCTTCTACAACATCATGTACTGAAAAAGAGATAGGCTTTGGGTTGTACTGCGGTGAAGGGTCCATGGGGTGCTGCAACGCAGTCAGAATAATCAGCACATCCATCGGGGCGTACAAGTCGATATAATCACCCGCAGAAGAGTTGCCCTCCACAAAGGAAAACTGACCTGTTTCATCAACTATGACTTTACTGAAAAAATTAACAACCATCAGAAGGTCTTGAATATTAAGGTTCCATTTTCCCATCTCCACAAGAAGGTTATCGTGCCCATTGCGGTGGAATTTATTGCGCAGTTCCTGATAGCGGCCAGGGCCGTATTTTTCTTCTACTTCCTGCGCGTTCAGTACGCCGCCAAAAGAGTCATGCCAGCCACAGCTATCTTCTGATATAGCGAGTAAAACGCGTCCCATATCAGAATACAGACAGTGCCCGGCAGTCAGTTTTGCAGTATGCTGCCCCTTTAGGGTATCTGGTAGGTTAAAACGCTCACTTTTCTGATCTGCATTGAGAAAAGTGGCACTTACATTTGCACCGCCCTCTATATCTTTAATGCGCAAAACACGCCCACGCTTAAGGATAAAAGACGTATGCCCCCCACCCGGGACAAATTCTTCGTAAAGACACGGACGTAACGTCGACATATCGTTTTTCATTATAGACTCTCAGCTCCTGGAGGGTGGGAAGCGCAACAGCGTGAACAAGCACGCGCAGCAGCAGGAACAGAACACTCAGGCCTACAAGATTGTGTAAGCGAGAGTCCTATCTCATTGATAAACAAGGAAAAAGGAGAGAAATGCATTTTAAAGACCTCCGGTTAACACGACAACAAACAGAGCAGCGCGACACAAAAAGTGTGCTGTCTCCCGGGCTTTTGTCCCGCCGTGTAACCCCAACCAGAGGTCGTTCGCTCTCGGACCAGGCACCTGCATAAACAGGTCGGAACCCTAGCGAACCATTGCATATTGTTACAGTCTAACTAAGACTGCATAACGCTTTTATAGCAGAGTCTCTGACATTGAATCAATACCGTAATGGATTTTTTGGAAGAAACATTTATTTTACCAGAGTGAAGCTTGCCCGCATGCCACAAGGAACATGGTTAACGTATTGTATTGTAAATGTTTTTTATCTGAAATTAAGGTGGTGCTTTCAACTAAGGCCAAAAGCACCCATTTTTCTTTTTTGACGTAAAGATGGCAGCTTAAATCCACATAAGATGGGGAAGATTAATGCTCCAACAAACCGAAAATATCATCTCCCTCAACAACGGTAGAATATGTTTTGAGCGGAACAGTACACGGCGGAGAAACAGCGTTGCCCGTACACACATCAAAACCACCACCGTGCAATGGGCAGTAAATGGTGGTTCCTTCCAGATCACCCTCCGTAAGAGCTACTTTACCATGAGTGCAAAGGGCGTCTGTCGCATAAACCTTTCCCTTAACCTTATAAACCACCAGCGAAGCATCTATTCCCGCAACGGCCACCTGGCGCATAGCGCTCTCTTTAAGCTCGCTGTTACGGCACAAAAAAACTTTTTCGACCATTGCTTTCTCCAGCATATATTTTTGTAAATTTATAGACCGTTTTGATCTGAGAATAGAAGCTGACATAGGTTGACTGGTTTTACAATCACCATGCCCTCCCTATGCCACAAAAAATATTTTACCCAACCAGATTATGCCTACAGCACGCTTGGTACGTGCCGTTATATCACCCCACATAACCCGAAATATCTCTTGTTTTATCATTATTTTTCAAAATTATCTAAATAGGAAAATCTCTGTTTTGCATCTGAGACCCTCACCACACCTCAATGATAACGATCATTTAATGCACTTCATGTTTGAAAACCGATGCTTTTTTGATGACAAACACCTTTAATTACGTCAAACAACATATATCGGTTACGGAATAATTTATCTACGCTCCCATATGAATTTGTTTAGCAACTCTCTTCTTGGTTGCTCAAACTGGCGACTAAGACACTCACCAAAGTGAAAACAGGAGTAATGTATGCAGGATTGTCCGGCCAAAAGAAGGGCATATCTGTTTTGCGCCACCATGTTGATCAGTGGCGCTCCCTTTGCTCTCGCTGCCTCTGCCCATGCAGCCTCGTCTGACCAGAAGAATGGCCCAGTGGCAGAAAAGAAGACACGCTCTGGCGCACCAGCAAAGCAGCAACCTGCAACAACGAAAGCCGCCGCGGTTAAGCCTGTTCAGCAGAAAGTACATGCTGCCCAAGAAGAGCAGATTATGGTTACCGCAACGCGGCGTTCAACCAAGCTGGAAGACTCGCCCATCAATATTTCTGTCATAGATCAGAAGCTGATGAAGAATGAGCGGATCACTGACATTCGCCAGTTGAGCTCTTTTGTGCCGGGTTTGACCATTACCGATAACGGCCCGGGCAATACCGGTAACATTATTATGCGCGGCCTTTCTTCTGGCTCAACGTCAACAACCGGGAACTTCACCAACAACTCGGTTGGTGTCTATCTGGGTGAAGTACCGCTTTATACAGACTTCAAGATGGTCGATATCGATCGCCTTGAAGTGCTACAGGGGCCACAGGGCACCCTATACGGTTTAGGCACCTTGGCTGGCGCTATTCGTTATATGCCCCACCGCCCGGTTCTGAACCACTGGTCTGCAGATGTAACCGGCAAGACCTTTGGGGAATCGCACAGTGGCTCCCCCGGTGGTGAAACAACGGGCACGTTTAATATTCCACTCATCAAAGACCATCTGGCGTTCAGAACGGTTGTTGGGTACTATAATGACCCCGGCTTTATGGACTACAATTACCTGCTGAAAACACCGGGAGTTTCTAACCCGCAGCCGGGTGCTAACTCTTTGGGTACAGCTGAACAGCGCGCCCAGAATTTTTACCGCCGTAAAGATCTGAACTACGACCACACCTTTACAACCCGTAACCAGCTCTTAGTGCAGGTTAACCCTAACATCAAGGGTTACCTGACCTACATGCACCAGGAAACCCGTACAGGCGGCCAGCAGGCCAATGCTGCGGGCGTGCTCGGGACTGGCCATTATGATGCACCGTGGCGCTATCAGGAGCCAGTAAACCGCAAATCAGACCTTTATAGCGGGGAATTCTATTTCAACATTTTCAACTTTGCTCAGTTGGTCAACACAACGGCTTATACACACCAGACCATAGACTCAGTTGAAGATAATACGGATCTTCTGCTTGATCTTGATTATGGGTACCAAGCCTTCCCAAACTTCTCTTCCTATGCCGTGAGTCACAGAAAATACACACAGTTCAACGAAGAGCTGCGCCTTGTTTCTACCCATAAGGGGCCGATAAGCTGGGTTATTGGTGGTTTTTACAACAACCAGAAAACAGATACCAACCGCCATGAGTATGTCCCTGGGTATACATCTTGGGCGGGTATCGATCGGCCTGATGAACTTGAGTATGCCTCACGCGTGCACACCAAAACGCAGGAGCGCGCAGTGTATGGCGAGCTTACCTACCATATCTTGAAAAATCTTCAGATTACAGGCGGCTTCCGGTACTTTGATTATGACTCTTCGGTAGATGGTGGCACTGCATTGCCGCTCTTCCAAACCTACCCGAATGTAAACTATAGCTCACAACAGGGTTCTACCGGTGCCAATGGCACCATGTGGAAAGCGAACATTTCCTACCGTATTAACCCGAATATCATGACCTACTTTACTTACAGCACTGGTTATCGTGTGGGTGGGGTAAACAAAGTGGCCCCCTGCTCCATGCCATTGGACACAAGCGTCCAGCATGCTTGTGCCCTCCCCAATGAAGTCAGTTATAAACCAGATAAAACACGCAATGCTGAACTTGGTATCCGTGGGAATTTTTTCCACCGTCGGTTAATATTTACATTGGCTGGCTACAATATTGACTGGACGAACATACAGGTTCCCGGCCAGACTCAATATGGGAATGTTGGAATTACGAAAAACGGCGCGGCTGCTGTCTCAAGGGGCTTCGATGCGTCTGTGAATGTGAAGGTTCTGCCAAACTTTACGATTTCAGCGACCTATTCTTATGTTGATGCACACTTGACAAAATACTCTCCAGGATTAGTCACCAACGTACTAGGCTCCTATGCAGGAAAACCAGGGGACCGTTTACCCGGCTCGACCAAGAATTCGGGCAGTATTATTGCAAACTATACCTTCCCCCTAGATGAGGACCGAAATATCCAGTTTAATTGGGCGACCACTTATCAAGGCAGCATCTTCTCTCGTGTGGGGCTAGAAGGCTACGGCTACCGCATGCCCAGTTATGTAACGCACCGAGCGTCTATTACATACAACACACGGAAATGGAGTGTTGATCTTTTTGTCAATAACCTGACTGATCAGTATGCTGTAACTGCAGTCAGTAATGATATGAGCTCCATTCGTTCCCGTGATGGCATTGCTGAACGTTATTATGCCTATAGTGTTTTAACACCACGCACCTTTGGGCTGGAAGCAAGCGCACATTTCTAAAAATTAGTGCCTGACTGATACCACAAAGAAAGACTCCTCTATGTGAAACATATTTTCCATACGGGGGTCTTTCTATTATTTTGGTGTGCACCTTGTTTCGATGCTCATATCAACTCAAAAAAATTACCATAAGCAGGGAAATTTCTGATGGGAACAACACAAAAAGTCATTATGGTTTCAGGCGCAGCAAGAGGCATGGGGGCTGCGATTGCCAAAAAGTTTTACGATGAAGGCTGGTGTGTTAGCCTTGGTATGCGCAAATCCCTGATACCAGCATGGGCAACAGACAAAGAGCGCGTTTTGATTGGCCACTACGATGCCTTAGACACAACAACAGAAGCCAGTTGGGTTGAAAGCACAATAAGCCATTTTGGGCATATTAATGCAGTTGTTGCCAATGCTGGCATTGGCATATGGAAAAACATTATAGACATCTCCGAAGATGAGATGGATGACCTGCTGGACGTCCATATTAAAAGCCCCCGCCGCCTCGTAAAAGCTGCATGGGAACAACTTGTTGCCTGTGGCAGCGGCCGAGTTGTTATGATTGGCTCCCTGTCGAGCAAACGTGTTTATGATTCAGATTCTGGCCCTTATGCCGTGTCCAAATTTGCAACGCTTGCTTTGGCGCACTCCATTCGCCACACTGGGTTTGAATATGGCATTAGAGCCACGGTGATCTGCCCTGGCTTTGTAAAGACCGACATGGTTGAAGGCATGATGCCGGAACTGAACATGACCCCACCAGAAGAAATTGCCCGCGTTGCGCATTTCCTTGTCACGTCACCCAATGAGGTTAGTATTTCGGAAATTCCCGTAAATTGCAGGGCAGAGGAAAGCTACTAAGCTCGGCTTTAGAATAAACTTGAAAAGCAAGTCGGAGTTCACAAGAACTTTGCCTTGGCCAGTCCAATAACCCTGACAGACGCTTTGTGTGGAACTCTTTTTACTCGCGTTACTTTCTCTCCTCTCCCTTGAGACTATTAGGTGACAGGCGCACAAATGCCTTCTCTTTTTGTTAGCAAAACTGACAACGCTTTGAACCCTCTTTTACGGCGCCACTTCTTGGGAGGGGGCATAGCGCTTGCTTTTGCAGGGCTACCTGCTGCACGTAGTAAAGTGGCCTTGGCGCAAACAAGCCAGAATGTTCACTCCCCATCAGATATTACTCTTGGGGGTGTTGTTCGTATTGGGAGCGATAATAAAATATCTCTCATTGTTCCAAACATTGAAATGGGACAGGGTATTTACACAACTGAAGCCATTATTATTGCAGAAGAGCTGGAAGTAGACCCTAAAGACATTACTGTCCTGCCTGCATTGCCGCAGGACGTGAGTGATGTTGCTCCAAAGTTTCTAAAATCCCTTTCAACAGGCGGTTCCCGCTCTGTCCGTAATGGGTGGGTACCCTTACGGCAAGCTGGCGCAACGGTTCGGCTTATGCTTCTTACTGCTGCTGCTGCACGCTGGAATATACCGCAGCATTTGTTAGCAGCCGAAAATGGTTACATAAAAGACCATACAGGCCAGCATTGTGCACAGTATGGTGACTTTGCGGTTGATGCCGCCCGGCAGAACATACCCCAAAATGTGCCTCTAAAATCACCCAGCGACTGGAAATTGATAGGCAAGTCTTTCCCGCGGGTTGATATTCCTGCCAAAACGAACGGTACTGCTGTTTTTGGTATTGATGTGCGTGTGCCAGAAATGGCGATTGGCGCTGTTATGGGAGCACCTGTTATTGGCGCTACTCTCGACACCCTTGATGACACACTGTGCAGGACTATCCCTGGTGTTCTGAATGTTCTAAAAACCAGCACAGCCGTTGCTGTTATAGCAAGGAATTACTGGACCGCTAAAAAAGGCTTAGCAGCTCTCAAAATTAAGTGGGTAGAAGGAAAAAACTCTTCTCTTAGCTCTGAGGACATCAGACGAAAAATCCGCGATGCTTCCCTTTCTGTGCCAGAAATTATTGCGCGCAATGATAAACCCAAGAATACTTCTGCAGAGTCTGGCAAAAAACTGGAAGCGACTTATGAGCTCCCATTTCTCTCTCATGCACCTATGGAACCCGCCAATGTAACACTACATGTGCGTGCAGAGCGTTGCGATGTCTGGATGGGTACGCAGGTTCCAACCCGTGCACGGGCTGCCGTTGCAAAGATAACAGGTTTGCCGCCAGAAAAAGTTGCAATTCATAACCACATGATAGGCGGTAGTTTTGGGCGTAGGCTGGCTACAGACTTTTTGGAACAGGCAACACACTTCGCCTGTCAGGTCTCTCACCCTGTAAAATTTATCTGGAGCCGGGAAGAAGATATCCGTCAGGATCTTTTTCGGCCCGCGTACTATGACCGTATCAGTGCAACACTGGGTCAAAATGGGCAGCCGCTTTCTTGGCAGCACCATGTAAGTGGGCCTTCTGTCGTTGACCGCTTTGCCCCAGGCGGGTTGCCCGTAGGCAAGCTCGATACTGATGCTGTCGCCGGCGCAGTAGATACACCTTATGACTTGCCCCAGATGTTTGTAACGTGGACGCGCGCTGATACACCTGTGCCAGTTGGCTGGTGGCGGGGTGTTGGCCCAGCGCATAATGTTTACGTAGTAGAAAGTTTTATAGATGAATTAGCCGCCGCAACACATACCGACCCGCTTGAATACAGGTTACGCCTTTTGGGCAAAAACCCTCGTTCTGTAGCAGTTCTAAAACGTGCTGCGGAAGAAAGCCAATGGAGCAAACCGCTCCCTACAGGCACCGGCCGTGGCCTGGCCTTACATAATGCTTTTGGCTCCCATTGCGCTGTGGTCACTGAAGCAGTGGTAACGGATAAAAAATCTATTGCTATAAAGAAGGTGACCGCCGTTGTGGATTGCGGCATAGCCGTTAATACGGATGCACTTATAGCACAAATGGAAGGTGGACTTCTTTTTGGATTTAGCGCCGCGCTTTATGGAGAAATAACCATAAAAAATGGGCGCATAGAGCAAAGTAATTTTCATAACTACCCGCTTATGCGCATTAATGACGTACCGCCCATTGATGTGCATATCATCAAAAGTACTGACAGCCCCGGCGGTATTGGAGAGGTCGGTACGACTGCTGCGTTTCCATCACTTGGCAATGCACTTTTTAATGCTACAGGCAAAAGATGTAGGCGCTATCCGTTCTCTCCACATTTCTTTAATGGCGAGTTCGGTTCAATTTAGACCAATTTGTAATGGGATTGTTTCTCGCTTTTGAAAAACTCACCCAATAAGAGGGTGAGCTTTATAAGAGGGTGCTTTTTTGTGCTCGCCTCTATATTGGCTGAGTTAGACAGGCAGGGCTTACCTTGTCACTACTTTTATAAAATGCAGATACTACCCGACAAGGATGAAGCATCTGCCACTCTATAAGGTAACTTTCTTCAGCTTTTTAATTCCCGATATTTTCCGGGTTTGCCCACCATGCCAGAACATGAATATCGTGAGATGTTGTCCAGATACCTTCTGGGGTGTACCGCAACGCGCCACTGCCCGTTTGTGCACCAATTCGTGCACGAATGGCCAGAGTTTGGGGGTCAATGACGACAAATGTCTGATGGTCTGTGGTACGCAGCCAGACCTTACCACCCCCGGCATCAATATCCCCATACATCAATGAGTTATCGACTTTTACCCGACCAGAAACCTCTCCTGTTTCTGGGGAGACGCGAGCAACTGTTCCGTCACCCTGCTCTTGTACCCAAACAGCCCCCTCCCCCGCAGCAAGAAAGCCAGGAGCACGCCCAAGGGCGGTTTTTTTGACGACGGTGTTAGTTTGCGGATCGATCTTTTGAAGCGTGTTATGGGTAGCGCTTACACCCCATAGGGCACCATAACCGAATGCAAGATAATAGGTTTCAGAATCGACCGGGATAGATGCAATGACTTTGTTTGTAAGTGGGTCAACACGGGCAACTTTCCCACTGCCATCACTGGCTACCCAGATAGAACCCTCCCCACTGACAACATTCAGCTCGCCTCTGGGGTTTGCTATACCTGTTTGAATAACAACGTCTTTTTGTGCAGTCTTGAGGTCTATCCGGTTGAGGGTATTCGCTTTGCAATCAGCAACCCAAAGGGAGCCAAACGCTACTGACATGGCACCACAAGGATGGCCCAACTTAACTTCAGCCAGTTTTCCCGACACAGACCAGTGCTCTACACGCCCTCTGTTCATAACCCAAACTGAGGCACCATCAACGGCAAGAAAATCAGGTGAACCCGGTACATGCATAACCTGCTGTGTTGGCACTGTTGCCGCAAATACATGAGGGAGACAACTGACCGGTGAAAACACCGCCAACATTAAAGCATGTTTTAGTATTTTTTTAATACGCACACCGCAACCTTTTCGAATGTCTTAGAAAATCAATACTCAGACAAATATTTTCTAAAAAGAGACTTTACGGACAAAGCTTCGCTAATCCTGCCGATAACGTATAAGATCGAAAAGATACCGGCAAAAACGTAAGCCGCTACGGGAGAGAGTTTTTTCTTGCCCTGTTTCTCGTCATCTTTATCTGTTTTCTTTTCTGGCGCGGGCACCCCCAAAGCTTTGTCTATAGGGCTTTGAATAAGATATCTGGCCTCTTCCTCTTTTTCCTTCTCGGCTAAAGACTGTGACACCTCAGTTGATGGCTTTTGGAGGTGTTTAACCACAATTGTGAGTTCGGCCATTGCCAGAAAGAAAAACGGTGCCAGAAAACAAAAAAGGAGTGTTTTACTTCTTAAGTCATACTGTAAAACAGAACCTTCTTTTTTGCTCTCTATGCTCAAAACACCATCATCAAATACAGCCATCTTATCTTGAGAAGGTTGATTTTTTTTAGAAAAAACCAGACTCTCATTTTTCAATTCATGCGTTGTTCCAAATTCCTGAAACAAAGGATCTATTTTACAAAAGACTTCGCTGCTGGTTTGTTGCGCGGGAATTGAAAGACATCCTCTTACATGCCATATCCAATCAATAAGATGCCAGTTCACTTTTGTGCCCCTTCTCTTTAACCATTTTAAGTGGTCAAACCCATTCAATAGTAATGAAACAATGATTTAGGGCTTATTGCCGCGCTTTTGTTCCAAACCATTGCTTGGTCATTTTTTTGACTTTCCTCTTGTAGTAGCGCCAACCATTCGTGAACGGGTACGTCATTTGTTCACTGATTGTAAGACGACGCCCGCCTTCTGTTCCAAGCAGTTCAGCCTCACCGTCAACGCAAGTACCGAACATTCTATCTATGAAAATATAAACGCTCGCATAGTTGCTACATGTTGCTTCATAATCCTGTGCATGATGCAAACTATGATGCTCCGTAGTATTAAACAAATATCTCCACCAACGCGGCGTGTTAAACCTTACGTTAATATGCTGATATTCGCCAATTGCCATAGACATGGCTCCAGCCAACAAAACAGCTCGTGGCAAAAAATCAAAAAAGCCACCCAAACCAAGTCCGATAAGAAACAACTCAGTTGGATTGCCCACTGCACCTTTATTAATATTTAATTGGGTAACATAATGATGAACCGAGTGCGGTAACCACAGCGGGTACCATGTATGCATACCGCGATGCATCCAGTACTGACCAAAATCAAAAATAAATGAAATAATAAACGCCTGAACCAAAAGAGGAAGAACAAGAAACCACATAACTTTATCAAAATGAAAATAGCTCTGGATGAAATCAATCACCGCATCACTACCAATATAACTATTTACAATCCGTAAAAAAGTATAACCGACGCCGACATAAAAAAGGTCCGTGACCAGCTCTTTCCAGGTCAAACGCCAACTTTCATAACGTGGATTTACCCACTCAAGCGCCATCAAGAGAACCCGAAAGCCTACGCCTATCCAGATGGCTGTTGTGGCCGTCGCTATTGAATTGGGAGCGTAATACCAAAAAACAATCAAGGCGAGGAGCATAGCCGGCTGAAAATAGGTGAAGACAAATTGCTTAACCTTACCCCCCTCCACTTTTGGTATATTATCCCAGCCAATCGTGACGGGAGCTTGCGAACCGATCACTCTGTTTCCAACGCGAGTTCCGCTCATCTCCACCTCCAAAAATTCATTGGTTTGAATTTACCTCATTCTCCATCAGAGTTTCATACGTCATTCGACGCAGCCCGAAGGGTTTCTGGCTGGCTTTTCCGTTCTTGAAACGCAACAATTCTCTTTTAAGCGCTTTTTATGGTGATATGCACTAGAAATTTTTAGTCTTTTTAAAATTCTAGCGCACGAAAGATGAAGAGATATTTATGCTTTACAGAGCACAATATTGATAATTTTTAATATGAGAGCCGAGTGATGCTGCGTAAGAAGTTCCTGTGCGTCCTGCCCGCTGATTAAAATAGTGTATTCCACTCGTCAATCAGGAACAACTCCCAAGTTATTCATGTCGCATAACAAACATGATTTTTTCTTATTACAACGTAATTTTTAATATATTCCCTCTCTTGTGATGGAAAAATTTATCTGACATAGGGGTAAAGTATTATTTTTTGCTTGTATGCGCATTAACAAGTAAGTGAGAGTTGAGAGTGAAAGAAAAAACGGTTGTCATTGTAGGGGCTGGCATAGCTGGCGTATCTGCTGCCCAAGCCCTGCGAGAAAATGGTTTTGACGGGCAGATTATCTTATTAAGCCGTGAAAATACAATGCCTTATGACAGGCCACCGCTCTCTAAAGATGCTCTGCATACAAGCGCACCGCCCGCCACTTTCTTGCTCCGTGACGAAGCCTTTTACAAGACAAACCAGATAGACCTGAGGCTAGGTGCCGAAGCGACCGCTATTGATGCTGCAGCCCACCTTGTAACGCTCTCTGATGGTACAAAACTGCCTTACAGTACGCTCCTTTTGGCCACAGGTTCACGCCCCCGCACACTGCCTCTTTTTCCTTACGGTGCGCCCTTTATCCATTATTTGCGCACGTCCCTTGATGCGCAAAGACTAAGACAGGACATGCAAAGCCTCCCCAAAGGGGCCAGCATGGTTATTGTGGGTGCAGGCATTATTGGCCTTGAAGTCGCTGCCGCGGCAACGGCACAAGGCTTTCATGTTACTGTTATTGAGGCTGGGGAAAGGCCGCTGGCGCGCTCTGGCAGCCCGTTACTGGCCAGCTTTCTTGCGGCGGAACACACGAAACACGGTGTAGATATTCGGTGCCAAACGCATATTATAGATGTAGAAAAAGGCAAGTCTGGCTACTCTCTCACCCTCTCTGACAAGAGCACCCTCGCTGCAGATTTGATTGTTGTTGGCATTGGTGTGTGCCCTGAGCACAAACTTGGCAGCCTTGCTGGGATTGAGGCTGCAGCTGGTGGCATTTCTGTCGATGCACAAGGCAGAACCAGCATTAAAGACATTTATGCTGCGGGAGAGGTCGCCTTTCATCACAACGTACATTACGGCACGCAACGCCGTGATGAAACATGGCAGCACGCAGCGAGCCATGGCGAGCACGTAGCCAAAGCGATTCTTGGTGTGCCTGATGATTACTCATCACCAGGGTCATATTGGACAGACCAGTACACCTTTAACATTCAAGTTGTAGGTAACCCGCTTGGAACCAGCGAAGTTGTACGCGGTAACCCGAACGATGGAGCTTTTGTTATTTTCCACCTTAATGACTCAGTTATCTGCGGGATAACGGCTGTTAACGCCACGCGCGAGTTACGCAAATTACGGCGATTAGTCAGCAATGCCAGCGCAGTACCACAAGATATTTTAGCAGATCCAACAACAGACTTAACCGATTACTAAATAAAACTTACCTCCCCTGTTACTTACCAGAACAGACTTTCCTAAATGAAACGGTCTGTTCTGGTATAAGAAAAAATGAAAGACCATTTTTCTTTATAGCTGGAAAGATCGAAAAAACCTTGCTTGAAGCATAATCACCCTGATTTCATGCAAGGCTGCGTTGGTTATTGGTTTTTGCACTATGGCCTTCCCTCTACATTGGGGCAAAGTGGGGGGCCTTGGATTGCTATGCGGCAGCGCTGATCCGCTCAGGAAGAGGAAACGGCGCATTGTAGATGATATTAGCCAGTCAGACGCTCTTCAACATCAAAGAAACCCGCCTGCTTCATGATTATTCCGCCCCCCGCTCACCATAAGAAGCATGGAAGCAGAGACACGCACGCAAAACCACGAGGTTTGTAGAACCCTCCACGTCTGAGCTGACGACTGGGAGAGAGCAGCTATGCCCAAGGCGGCAATCAAGGCCGGACATTTCCTAGCAAGCCTCAGTTCTTCCCATCGCGCCCCATGTCCTCCGATATTCCGGCGCCAGAACCACGCCCAACAAAAACATCGCCTGCCAGCACTCGGTAGTGCCATTCCGTTCACATCTCACAAATGGGCACAAGCACCACCATCAAGCACAGATATGTTATCATGCGTGTTTGGCGCACTCCATTCGCCACACTGGAACTGATCGGTTTAACGACCGTGCTTGACCATTACGCGAAGCATACTGCTAGAAAAATGTAGAGGTTGGCAGCTATTACTTACCCGTAGTAGATAACTATAAGCTGCCTTCGGTCAGTCTCTACAGCAACTTCACATGAACCAAGGGAGACCAGAATCATTCGCTCCGTTACGTCGATAGATGTTGCAAAGCTGGCCGGTGTGTCCCAGTCGGCTGTCTCCCGTGCCTTTTCTTCAAATGCGAGCATTTCCGCCGAGACGAAAGAAAGGGTACTGGCTGCGGCTGCCACGCTCGGATATCGCCCCAACCGGATACCAAGCATCATGCTTTCCGGACGATCTCATATGGTTGGTGTGGTTATCGGAGGGCTAGATAATCCGTTTTATGCTTCCGCACTCGAACGGCTGGCAATAGCCCTTCGCCAGGCAGGACTGCAGGTTCTGCTGGTTCAGGTTGACGACGCGCTGACTTTGGATACAGCGCTTGACCAGTTAGCCAGCTACAGAATTGATGCAGTGGTAACCTCATTGGCCGTGGGCTCGCAATCCGTCGTTCAGGCACTGTCCGAACTTCATACCCCCGTGATCTGTTTTAATTCATCTTTTGTGGGGCCGTGGATATCCACGGTCGTATCCAACAATTACGGGGCAGGCCAGATCGCAGCACAAATTTTCATCAAACATGGCGTAACACATCCTGTATGGCTGGCAGGCCCCGCAAAAAATGCGGCCTCCCGCGCACGAGGAGAAGGATTTTGCGATACCCTGAAAGAGACATCTGACTGTTTCGGAAAACTGGTCCGGCTTCGTGGCGATGATACCTATCAGAGCGGCTATAAGGCTATTCGCCGCCTCTTGCAGCGAGGCTTACGTCCCGATGGTATTTTTTCCAGTAACGATATGATGGCCTGTGGTGTGCTGGATGCCCTGCGTGAGTGCGCAGATCTGCGTTGCCCTGATGATGTGATCGTTTTGGGTTACGACAACATCCCCCAGGCAGCATGGCATGGCTATGATCTGACCTCTTTTGACCAACGGACGGATCAGATGGTGACAGTCGCTATGGATATGCTGAATGAGGCGCTTCAGACGGTCGATCATCCGTATTCCCAAACCCGCACCATTAACGCGCAGTTGATCGAACGCGGCAGCACGCGCACAGGCAAATAAGGGATTAGGGGTTGCACTCCCAGGCAAAAATGGTCTTCATTGCATAGCTATGCATACAAGCTCCATAGCCACTAAAAAGGAATGCAACACGATGCACCGCACTTTCCGTAGCATTCTCACGGGTTCTTTCTCGACGCCATGCGCAGACAACCCTACCGTCGCGATGATAGAAGCCGGGTTTCAGCACGCAGGACTGGACGCGCGTTATATCAACTGTGACGTGAAACCTGCGCACCTAGGCGAGGCAGTACGCGGGGCTCTGGCCATGGAATGGGCTGGCTTTAATTGCTCCCTGCCGCACAAAGTTGCTGTTATCGAGTATCTTGATGACATGGCCGAAGCTGCCCGAATTATCGGTGCCGTCAACTGCGTCAGCATTCGTAATGGCAAACTGATAGGCGACAACACCGATGGCAAGGGCTTTCTTGCCTCGCTCAGGACCGTCATCGATCCTACAGATAAGAAGGTTTTTCTTCTTGGTGCCGGAGGAGCCGCGCGGGCAATTGCCGTTGAGCTTGGTCTGGCAGGCGCAGCCCATATAACCGTGGTCAATATGAAAAAGGCGCACGCTGACACCATTGCTGATCTCGTGCGTGATAACACCAAATGCAATGCGACTGCACACCTATGGGAAGGCGAAGCGCGCATCCCGGCTGATACGGATATCGTGATCAATGCGACCTCGGTTGGCTTTGGTAACGCAGACGCCATGGCGGCAGTAGATGTCGATACTTTTAAAAAAGGCCAGGTGGTTGCGGATGTTATCCCCAACCCACCGATGACACGCTTCCTACGTGAAGCAAAGAAGCGGGGCTGCACGCCGCTTGACGGACTTGGAATGCTCGTCAATCAGGGCGTGATCGGGGTGGAACTCTGGCTGGGCAAGACGCTTGATGCGACCGTTATGCAGCGTACGTTGAGCAACATATTCAACACATCTGACGCGGAATGATGTCCGGGCACTGCACCTGATCACAGAAAATGGAGGCGCCGTTATGACTGCCGCGCCGGGCACCCACAACACATCCACGTCCTTAATGCATAAGCGTGCCATATCTGCCTTTCATGCTCAGGCCCATGAAGAGGATCAACGCAAATCTGCGCGTCGGTATGTCTCCATCGCTGCTGCTGTCGCTGCGGTTGGTGGGCTTCTTTTTGGCTATGATACCGGCATCATAGCGTCCGCATTGATTTTTGTGACGCAGACGTTCTCTCTTTCCACAATGGGGCAGGAATGGGTTGCTGCTTCATTAAACATCGGTGCGATTTTCGGCGCAGTGTTCAGCAGTCCGATTTCTGACCGCTGGGGCAGGCGCCCTGCCATTATGGCTGCAGCGGTGGTCTTCATCGCGGCATCAATCGGATGTGGACTGGCCCCCAATGTGGCAGTGCTGATCTGCGCCCGGCTTGGTCTGGGCATTGCTATTGGGGCTACTACGCAGATCGTGCCAGTCTATGTGGCGGAATTGGCCCCTGCGTCTCGTCGGGGCAGTCTGGTATCGCTCTTCCAGCTTGTATTCTCCTTAGGGCTGCTTCTGGCGTTTTTTGTCGGTTACGAACTTGCAGGCAGTGCTGAATCATGGCGGGCCATGTTCATGCTTGGAGCCCTGCCGGCATTGCTCCTTGCTTTTGGCATGCTGTTCTTGCCCGAAAGCCCGCGCTGGTTGTTGCATAACGCGCAGGAGCAACATGCCGTCTCCGTTCTTTATCGGCTCCGTGGCCATAAGGACGTGGTACGCAATGAGCTTGATGAAGCACTTGTTGTCAGAACAGGTGAGCACAACGAAGGCGATTGGAAAATCCTGAAGCAGAAATGGGTAAGACCAGCACTTATTGCCGCTTTAGGAATAGCCGCCTTTTCCCAACTGTCAGGCCCCAACGTGATTGTCTATTATGCTCCTATTATTCTGTCACAAGCTGGCTTGGGACATTCCGCGGCATTACTGACATCTGTTTCTGTTGGCGTGGCCTCCACTATCACAACAGCCTTGGGGATCGCCCTGATTGATAGAGTGGGAAGACGCCGCATGATGCTGGCCATGCTTCCGCTGGCTGCGCTCTCCCTCTTTGTGCTGGGTGCCATTTTCATCAGTTCCGCACCACTCTCCGGTGCACGTCTGGCTCTGATGATAATTTCTTTGTTGGGATATATTTTCTTTAATTTTGGCTCACTGTCCGTTGCGGTGTGGCTGGTTGCGTCTGAAGTGTTCCCTCTTATTATACGCAGCAAAGCAATGGGGCTAGCAAGTGCCACAGTCTGGTTCTCCGATACCATCGTATCCCTGATTACACTTTCTCTGGTTGAAGCATTAGGCACGACAGGAACCTTCTGGCTATTCGGGGGTGTTAACGTCGCGGCATTCCTATTCATCTGGAAATATGTTCCTGAAACAGCCGGCACGACATTGGAATATATCGAAGAGTCTTTAAGGCATGGAAATTTCTATAAAATACACAAAAAATAAATAGTGTTCTTTGCTTTCTATAACCTAGGAATTTCGTAAAACCTCCAATTAGCCTCGTGGAAGATAGCCACACTACCATTGAGAATAATCCTGCCGAAGAGTCACTGAATCCATCTACCTCGGTAGAAAAACTATCTTTTTGCCAAATTGATCAATGCTTGGGCTTAAGAAGCCGGTTACGATCAAACCAGAATATAAAAAATCCCGTTTCCTAAAAGCTAAGCGAGCGAAATACCAGTTCGTCGTTCGGCAACTGCTAATACAAGCTTACGCATTCAACCCAGTTATCAGACTACATTAAACACGTGAACCAAACCGTCATATCTTCTGAGACGAGGCCATTACCTTATGAACACCATTCCGTTACAGATAAAGAAAGACATTAGAATTGTATAAATGATATATCGTTTTTGGATATATCACAAATTTCTTTTTACAATGCCTTGCACGGACTATTTTCTATGAAACCCTATGCAAAGACATTTGTTAATTGGAGAGGACGTTAATTTAACAACGATAGGAAGCCTTATGCCGCTTACAATCTCTCCCCAAAGCCAATCTCACCAGCCTGGCATTGAGAAAGTCATGAAGCCACTAGCCGTCCACATCAGGCCCGATTACCGTGGCAGCGGCAAACTCACCAACAGGAAAGCGCTGATAACCGGCGGAGACAGTGGCATCGGGCGTTCTGCTGCCTTGCACTTCGCTCGCGAGGGCGCTGACGTAGCCATTATCTATCTTGAAGAACATGAGGACGCACAGGAAACCGTTCGTCTGATCAAAAATGAAGGACGCAAGGCTATTGCGATTCCGGGTGATGTCGCATCCAGCACATTTTGCAACGAAGCTGTGAAGCAGACTGTCGAAGCATTGGGCGGCCTTGATATCGTGGTCAATAATGCGGGCATCCAATATGTCAGTGAGGACCTCACGGATATTACTGATGAGGTCTGGCAGCATCACATGGACGTAAATATCAATGGTTACTTCTACATAACACGAGCGGCTCTCCCCCATTTAAAAAAGGGAGCCACGATCATTTCAACTTCTTCCATAAACGCATTTTCCGGCAACAAATCTCTGGTGGCATACACGACGACCAAAGCCGCCGAAATGGGCTTTACACGGGCACTCGCATTGCAACTGGCCGATAAGGGTATCCGTGTTAACGCTGTAGCGCCTGGCCCCGTGTGGACGCCTTTGCAACCCGCGAGCTGGGGCCCTGTTGATCCGCAGGCGGTAGCAGAACTGGGTTCAGACACGCCAATGGGCCGTTGTGGTGAACCGGCCGAATTGGGGCCAGCATATGTCTATCTTGCCTCAGAAGATTCCAGCTTCATGACTGGGCAGACCCTGCATGTAAATGGAGGTAAAATTATTAATGGCTGAAATGCTGCCATCGCTGATGGTGCCAACCTCCAGTTGGCTACGTTCAACCCCGCATCGATACTGGCTGGAATATCAAGGGTTACGGTTACTGGATTTTTCGAAAGCATCCAGATTAAACGATGGATTTGGAGCTCTCGACAATCAAGGAAAGCTCGTACCAGATACCCAACCAGACACGACCCTTACGGCAAGAATGACCCATTCTTATGCTACCGCAGCCATTCGGGGGCTACCCGGATGTAGAATGTTGGCTGCACATGGTGTCCAGTCGCTTCTTGGGCCGTTACAGGATGCAGAGCATGAAGGATGGTTTGGCGGCCTGACAAACGGCAGACCGACGGAAACGCAGCAACGCAAACAGAATTATCTTCATGCCTTCATATCGTTGGCAGCGTCCACTGCTGTTGTCGCACGTCTACCGGGAGCCGCACAGCTTTTGGAACAGGCGACATCAGTTTGGGAAACACATTTCTGGAGTGCAGAGGAAGGTGTTTTTCGCGAGAGTTTTCAAGCCGACTGGTCATGTGAAGAGGATTATCGTGGTGCGAACTCCAACATGCATTCTGTCGAAGCCTGCATGGCGCTTGCTGACGTTACCAAAAATCCGGTATGGCGACATCGCGCCCTTCGTTCGGCCGAGCGTTTCATCCATATTCTTGCACGAGATTCCGACTATGCTGTACGGGAACATTACGATCGCAACTGGACGTATCTTGCGGATTATAATCGCACCCGACCAACAGACGACCTGCGACCTTATGGGTTGACCCCAGGTCATTTTGTTGAATGGTCTCACCTCCTGCTGAAACTTGAAGCAGCTCTCCTTCGCGAAAGTGGGACAGCTCCGGCATGGTTATTAACCGACAGCATTGCCCTTTTTGACAAGGGTATCGCAGCGGGATGGAGCCGAAATGGCAGACCCGGACTGCTTTACACCGTCAATAACGATATCGAACCTGCTGTGGAAAACCGTCCACACTGGGTACAAGCCGAAGCACTTACAGCGGCCGCGGCTCTGCTGAAGCGGACTGGCAATGTCAAATATGAAACTTGGTATCAGACCCTATGGGACTATATCGATCTTTATATGATCGACCGACATAATGGCGGATGGTTTCAGGAACTGGATGGCGAGAACCGTCCTTCGGAAGTCGTTTATGCTGGCAAAGCAGATCTATACCATGCCTGGCAGTCAACATTGACCCCCCTCCTCCCGCTCTCGCCTAGCTTTGCGACTGCGGTTCAAGCACTATTCTGAAAAATACCTACTCATCTACAAGTTCAAAAAATATAGTACCACTTTAGCATTATCCGATAACCCACAGCATATCGGCAGTTGTCCAGGACGAGGAGGGTTCTAAAAAGCTCTTGATTTTGAGTGCTTTTCCGTAATTCGATCCTCTGTGTCGTGATGAGGGGATGGTGGCATGAGGCTGCCCGGTTTCTCTGCGTTGAAGCGCAGGCAGGTCCGGAACGAGCAAGCGCTTATTGTCGACGATTGCCCATGATGAAGAAACGTGTTGTGGCAGGCATTGCCGTTCTTACCTGCCTCGCTCTTCATGCAAGACTGGTAGCCTGTGAACCGGAGAACAAACCCATATCCCCTGTCAATCAGACGCTACCGCTGGACAACAGTCAGCTCATGCTTGGCGCGGTCATGAACTCGGAAACCGAAGAAGTCAGACGCCTTGCAGAACGACATCAGGGACTGGATGAACGTGATACAGACGACCAGTCAACGCCGATGATAGCGGCTTCAGATACGGATCAATAGCCGGTCGTGGAGATCCTGATCGACCATGGCGCTGATATCTGGGCACATGACAGATTCGGCATTACGACTGCCCAACGCACGCTCACCAGCCGTATCCTGCGTGGCTCTCCCGAGGATGCAGCCCGGCTACGGGTGATCGAAAAACTCAAGGCACGAGGCTATCCGTTTCCTCCGCCCTCCCGTGCCAAGATTCTGGCTCTCGACAAGGCGGGCAAATGGCCACCGTCGGGAGTGAAACGCTGAGACAAACAATGCAGCACGACGTCCATTGAGGTGTGCGGCAAACCTTGTTTGTGATGAAATTAGCTCGCGCCTCCCGCATAATTTTTGCGTGGTAGAGAACAACGTGATCGTAGAGCGCAGACCAGATATGGAACTACGCTGAGTAGAATTTGTGCTGCGTTGTTCTTCACAAGAAACGGTAGAGTCGAGGTCCTATGCTGGGCTATCGCAATTCTATGATGACCGGCGCTCCCGCGATTGGATAATCGGGAAAGGTCAACCAAACGCCTGATTGATTATTGCCGTCGTGCAGATTGGCTATCGGGACGATAGTTGCGAACAAACCGGAAGATTCGCAGAACCCCTAGTTTTGATAGGTTCTGTATGATTCCCTCTTTCATCTTGTGATAAGGGATGGCTGGAATGAAGCAACCTAGTTTCTTTGATGTTGAATAACGCCCAGCCCGTTTGAGCGGGCTTGGTGACCAACTCGAAGCCTTTTACCGGACTGTGGATTTTGAGGTGTTCCGTCCTGATCTGGACAAGGCTCCGGCCTATTCAGATGGCAGGAAAGGTGGCGAACGCCATTTAATCCGGTGCTGATGTTCAAGATCCTTATGATCCAGACGCTGAACAACCTATCCGACGAGCGAACAGAATACCTGATCAATGACCGGCTCTCCTTCATGCATTTCCTTGGTCTGGGGCTGTCAGACCGCATGCCGGATGCCAAAACGGTCTGGCTGTTTCGCGAGCGCCCGACCAGGCTCGGGCGATTGAAAGACTGTTTGACCGGTTTGACGCGACCCTGCGCAATGCCGGTTATCTGCCCATGTCCGGCCAGATCCTGGATGCAGCACTGGTAGTGGCTCCCAAGCAGCGACTGACATGGCGGAGCTCCCGGGAAGGACGGATGATCCCACAAGACTGCCAGGACAAGCCCTCACAGCTATCTCACAAGGATCGTCAGGGCTGCGGGATAAAACCAATACCGCCTCAACGGTTTGGGCAGATACAGCCTACCGCTCAAAAGCCAATGAGGACTTCATGGAAAAGCATGGCTTTGTCTCGAAGGTTCACAGGAAAAAGCCTCATCTCAAGCCCATGCCACGACATATCCAGAGGTCGAATGCTGGACAGTCGTAAGCTTCCGGTATGAGGTCCTTGTTGAGTTTATGGAGTGGTGACGTGTTCTGTTCATGACAGAGCGATCAGAACAGAATGATGCTTTCGCAGCGACATTCGCTGCGAAAGCATCGCGAGCCCTTCATCCGGTTATTGAAATTGTTGGTGAACGACGCCGGGCCTATGATGACACGTTCAGGCATCGGGTTGTACTGGCTTCTTATGGGAACTGGTCAGTCAGTCCGTGCTGTTGCGCGCCAGTTTGGTGTCCACGTCAGCGTCGTTTACCGATGGCGTCAGAGACTGGATTTCGTAAACCCGTCTGCTAAAGAGCAGCTTTCTTTTGTGCCGGTTCACGTGACATCCCCAGTTGAAGGGCTGGGAGGAGACCAGTCCTGCGGGAGTGGACATGAAGCCAGCATTCTTTTTCCTGGTGGCGAGAAGCTGATGGTTGACAGCCGGATCGCGATTGAAGATCTCCGTAAACTCCTTCAGGTTTTACGCTCATGATCCCTCTTCCCTCTGGCCTGAAGATATGGCTGGCGGCAGGTACGACAGACATCCGCCTTGGCATGCCCGGTCTGGCTTTGAAAGTTCAGCAGTCATTGGGCCATGATTCCTTTGCTGGTAACGTCTTCGCTTTTCGGGGTCGCCACGGTGATCTGGTGAAACTGATCTGGCATGCCGGGATCGGAGTGTCCCTCTATGCGAAACGGATTGAACGTGGGTATTTCATCTGGCCCTCAGCAAAGGACGGGACCATCCATCTGACGCCGTCACAATTAAGTGGTCAGCTCGAAGGGATCGACTAGCGTAATCCGCAGAAAACATGGCGACCTGAACTGGCGGGATAACAAAAAGGGGATCGTGATCCATAGTCCTGTACCCTTTTGAACGGTTTTGTGCTGAACTGTTTTTCATGATGGGAAGCATGGATGACATGACGGCCTTACGTGCGGCACTTACCGCTGCCGAGGCGCGTGCCCGTGCTGCCGAAACCCGGGCCACAGACGCTGAAGCCCGAACAGTCAGCGCCGAAGCGCAGATTGCCCATCTTAAACATCTTGTTGCACGGATGCGTCAAGACCGCTTCGGGGCGTCATCGGAACGGGGGCGGCGCCTGCTGGAGGAGCTGGAAACAACGCAAGCCGAAGGCGCGTCCGAAAATGCGGCGGACCCCACTGTCGGTGCAACAGCACCGCGGAATAACCGGGGGCGGCAACCCTTACCCGCCGACCTGCCACGCGAACGGGTGGTTCTTCTTGCGCCAACACAGTGTCCGTGCTGTGGCTGGACGCGCCTGAGTAAACTGGGCGAAGGCATCACTGAGACGCTGGAAGTGATCCCACGCCAGTTCAAGACCATCCAAACGGTGCGGGAGAAGTTCACCTGCCGAGACTGCGAGAGCATCACCCAGCCACCAGCGCCTTTCTACCCGATCTCACGGGGGCGTGCAGGGCCAAAACTGCTGGCGGGCATTCTGTGCGACAAGTATCTCCTGCATTTGCCGCTGAACAGGCAGAGTGATGCCTTTGCACGCGAAGGGATTGATCTCGACACGTCAACGTTAGCCGACTGGGAGGGAGCCTGCACAGCGACCCTGGCCCTCTGAACGCGCTGATCCGGGTACATGTGCTGGCAGCTGATCGTCTGCATGCGGATGACACCACCGTGCCCGTGCTGGCGAAGGGCCGGACAGTCGCCGGTCGATTGTGGAATTATGTGCGGGACGATCACCCCTTTGGAGGCACAGCGCCCCCAGCCGTATGGTTCCGTTATTCACGGGACCGCAAGGGCGAACATCCTGTCGATCATCTTTCGGGCTGGACGGGGATCGTGCAATCCGATGCCTATGCCGGATATAACGCTCTGGCAAAACCGGGCCGTCAGCCTGCACCTGTCGTGTCTGCAGGGTGCTGGACGCATAGGCGAAGGGGGCTGTTCAAAATTGCAGAAAAGGACAAAGGCCCCATTGCCATAGAGGCCGTGCGCCCGATCGACGCCATCTTCGAGGCTGAACGTGTGATAAACCGCGCACCTGCCCAGCATCGGTTCGCAGTCCGTCAGGAAAGCAGTGCTCCCATGGTAGAGAACCCACGCACATTAATAACTATTTAATAACGCTATTAATGTGAAACACTTTGACTCTGTGTTTTAATTTATATATCGAATATTTATGTGTGTTTTTTGTTTAATCCATATCTTTAAGTGATATATCAAGAAGGAACAGCATCTCCATGCTGGCGCAGCACCGCAAATTCGTGATCCCGTTTCTACTGCCACCGATTTTAAGCCTTTCCCTGCCTGAGCAGGCCAGGGCCGAGACGGCAATCAACCCGAAGCCATTCCAGAAGCACAAATTTGCCCCTGCCCCCGTAAAACTGAAGACAACCGATGCCGCCAAGACTATCGCTGCGACTATTGGGGCATCTCCTCGTCCTCAGGTCAGTTCAGCGGCAGAGCAACTGGTCGTAACCGGTAGCCGTAGCGGTGCGCGTCGGGTCGAGGACAGCCTGACGCCCATTGCCCTTGTGACCTCAGCAGACATCAAAAAGACCGGGAAACAGACCCTTCGCGATGCTTTGGCTCAGCTTTTTCCAAGCTATACCAGCACGGCCGGTTATCAAGGGCAGCAGGGTGAAGCCGTTCGCACTGCACGTTTACGCGGTCTGGACTCGAAGGATACCCTGATCCTCGTGGACGGAAAACGGCGGCATAAAACATCGCTTTTCATTTCCGGCGAATCACCGACAGATCTGGACATGATCCCGATGAGCGCGGTTGACCATATCGAGATTCTTGAAGATGGTGCTGCCGCGCAATACGGTTCAGATGCAATAGCCGGCGTCATCAATATCGTCCTGAAGAAAAACGCAAAAGGCGGCGCGGCCAGCTTCGGTTACGGCCAGTACGGCTCTACCGTGGGCGACCGGTCGGACCTTTGGGGCCGGACAGGTACGATACAGTTCAATCAGGGTTTCGACCTTGGGCCGGAAGGCAGTTTTTTCTCGCTCAGTGGTAATATTGATATCAAATCCCCAACAAACGTCTATGGCTCATATCCTCTCTCGTCCCGTATCTATCCCAAACTAAGTAATGGTCAGCTTGATCCGCGCGAATATAGCATGTCCAGATTCCGCCAGGTCGAAGGTCAACCCGCCGCCAGGAATTTCAGTTTTGCCTATAATACTGCGGTCCCGTTGAACGATTCAGTAGTTTTCTACAGCAATGCCACGTTCGATCACCGGAACTCGGATGGCTATCTTTTCTACCGCACTGCCATATCACCACAGAATTTTCCCTGGATCTATCCGGACGGATATATGCCACTTTCGTCAATTGCAGAGAATGACTATCAGGCTGTATTCGGATTAAAGGGCAAGGATTTCTTTGGCTGGAAATGGGATGTCAGTTCAAGCTATGGCAGTGATCGGGCACGGGTTTACACACTCAACAGCCTCAACCCTTCACTCGGCCGCCAATACGAGAACAAGCATAATTTCTATGATGGCGCGCTTATAAACGGCGAATGGGTCAATAACTTCGATCTTTCCAGAAAATTCGACACCGGGCTTTTTTCCCGTCCGCTTTCGGTTTCACTCGGGATCGAACATCGGCGAGAAACCTTCAACTCCTACGCGGGAGAATGGGCATCTTACGAGGATGGTAGCTTTATCTGGCCTGCGGGAAGCGCCAATGCAGGAATCGCGCCCAACCCCGGCGCATCGGGCATGAAAGGCTTCGACCCCAAGGATGTTGGAGGATGGAGCCGTAACAACGCGGCTGTATACGCAGAATTAAACCAGAAAATAACGGACAAACTTACACTCGATGTCGCAGGCCGTTATGAGTACTGGACCGACTTCGGCAGTGCTCCGATTGGCAAGATTTCCGGGCGTTATGATTTCAACAAGAAATTCGCCCTGCGTGGAACCATAAGCAACGGATTTTCGGCCCCCACACTCCAACAGGAGCATTATACCCAATCCACAGGTGGATATGTCACCAATCCGACCACAGGACAGCTTTATCAGCAATATACGGTCCAGGCGTCACCCACAAGCGCGATTGCCAATGCATTGGGCGCACAGGCGCTCAAGCCAGAACACAGCCTTAACGCCAGCCTTGGTTTTGTGACCCATCCGCTGCCGCGAACAACCTTCACCGCAGATGGTTATGTTATTGATATCCGCAACCGGATCATCATCACGCCAACCCTGCAGGGCAGCACCGTCACAAAAGTTCTGAACGCTGCTGGAATCTACAATGTAACCGGCGTCACACTCTATACTAATGCCGCACATACCCTCACCAAAGGGTTTGATATTCGTCTTGAACATTTCGAAAAATTTGGAAAATGGGGTACGTTGCGGTGGACGCTGGTTAGCGATGAAAACAATACGTCGATCATTGGCCTGTCCGGAATCCCGAGCGCTTTAGCTGGCAGCGGCATCGGATGGGGGCGTTCGGTCACCAGCCAGCTTACCAGCTGGTACCCCAAGAACGTCACGACCCTTGCCCAAGATTGGCAAATCGGGAACTGGGATCTGATGATAAAGGAATATCGTTGGAGCAGCACAAACTACAAAGACGCGAATGGCCCGCAACTGGATCAGCATAATGCTGCGGCTTTCACGACCGATATCAATGTCAGCTACCGCGTCAATTCACACATGACCGTCGTTTTTGGTGCGAATAACGTGACGAATAAACGTCCCACGCAATGGTCAGCCTCAGCTCGAAAATATGCGAGCGTCCCCATCTCGAACCCAGCTTATAACTGGTATTCCCCCTACGGAAACGACGGAGGATTCTACTACGCTAGGCTCGATGCCAAATGGTAAGATAAAGACAGCCACTTTTGCAGCAATCCCTCAGACAATACATCAGCCGATAAAACGCAAATAAACCCGCTTACCATATTTGGTAAGCGGGTTTATTGCACGAGACGTGGGTAAACTATCATAATTGATGTAAAAATCTGCATAACACAGATGTATTACCTTATCCTGGACGCTGATAACTGATTTTTCCAGATAGGCGTTGGCTGTCGACGCGTCTTATACCCATGCCAAAACAGACCAATAATACCAGCCAGGTTCCGGTTGTTCATGCTTTGGAAGGCAGTCATAATATTCTGCGATGATACCTGTTTGTGCTGTTTTTTTCATAGTGAAAATAGACACCATCAATTTTCGATGTCAGGCATCTGACCGGTAAACACAGAGCCCCCTCTCCAAAACCTGCGACCATTCAGGACGTGGGAGACAGGGTAGACGGATCAAGCGCCCATTCGCTGACATTGACCGGTTGAATGATAAAACCTTCAGCGAACAGGAAATCCGCCTGCTCTTGCAAAGCCGACACGCGCTCCGGCGTAAGCCGGGGAATGAGATTATCCGCTTGGAAGCGTGTAAATGCCGCTTCTGCATCCTCTATGGCCTGACCGGTCTCATCTGCCAGCAGGCTCCAAAGGCGTTGCCGGTCACCGCCGATGTCAACAACTGCTTTTGTAATTTCATTCACAATCCCAGCGGCCAGAGCAGGCTGTGCGGCAAGAAAATCTTCATGGAATGTCAACGTACGGGGCGTGCCGTTATTGATCCTCAACGACGGATCCGGCAATGTGTCGATCCGCAATAACACGCGATACATCCCGCTGCGAACCGCTGCTGCGCCGGCGGCACTCTTCACCCAGACGGCGTCTACACTCCCCTGGTCCAGAGCCTGAAGTTCGGCGTCGAACTGTTCTACGCCACGTTCTCCCGGAGATGTGCTCCATCCCCCGAGCACACTGACAAGCTGGACGTCTTTCGGTTCGAGACCTCCTGTACGGAGGGCCTGCTGAATGCCTCGCAGTACACTAATGCGCGCCACGTCGAGCTTCTGGCCTTGATTGTCGGGCACAGCAAACCGAAGACCCACAAGATCTCGTATAGAAACCGCTGAACTGTCCGCACGTACCAGAATAGCCTGAAATTCGTCCAGCCATGTAATACCCAAAAGACGAGTTCGGGCACCGCGCGAACGAGCCCATATAGCCGGGATATTGCCGCCCTCGCGCAGCAGGTTCGCAATTCCATGTTCAAAATGATGCCGCCGAATTGCAGGATTCAATACATCCTGCAATGCCTGCGGCGTCAGTCCTGACGCTTCAATCAGTTGTTGCAGTTGACGTGTCGCGACCCCAACCCCGACCGCCGTTGGAGCCGGGCAACGTGTGTAATAAAAGATATCGTTCATCTCGTGCCTCTTTCCTATATCTGTAGATTTAGCCCTGTGAGACACCGTGTTCAGAAAACACGCCCTTCATCGAAATCATCGCGAACGCCGTTAAGATAATAGTCACCAAGAACCCTGCCACGCAGGAATGCGGGATTATGGTTGAGGAGGGTACGGATATTGCGCCAGTGTCGATCAAAGTTGTTTTTCTGGGACGTCGCTGAACCGCCACCTGTGTCAAAAATCTTCTCTGCGGCCTGAATTGCAAGGCGCCCGACGACAATTTGCGTTTTGGAATTCTCGATCTGGCTTTTCAGAACAATGTCATCCAGATTCACTGCCCTATCGAGGATCGCCTGCGCGGAAACATCCAGACTGCGTGCAGTACTGGCAACAAGCACATCGACCGCATGGGAAAGTGCCGCGATTTCCCCCACGATACTCTGGACAAAATGATCGCCACGCGCCGTTTCGGAAGCGCTGTGTTTCGCCGAGCGGGCGCGCTTCGTCACATAGTCAATCGCATCGCGCTGGATATTGCGCACAATCCCGCAGACGACAGCCATGAGATGGAGTTGCGCACGGGTGGCGCCATGGCGCTGGATAAAACCCGCCGTGCTGTCGCCATGTTCAAAAAAACCGTGCGCACCGATCTCCTCGGGCGCCACATCTACATCCACGAGTTCCACACTGCCACTGGCAGACATGCGCTGCCCCATGCCATCCCAGTCATCGAGAATATTGACGCCTTCGCGATGTGCCGGCACCAGAACACTCGCTATTTTCCCTTCATCGTTCAGTGCCGTAAAACTCGTGTAATCTGCGTAAGCCGCACCAGTCGCATAATATTTATGACCGCTGAGACGATAACGGTCGCCCTTCCGGGTCAGACGTGTACGCAGCATATTAGGTCTGGGCGTGTTGATCTCCATATGCGCGCCCCCCATCAGAGCGCCCCGCAGGATAAGCGGAGCATATCGCCGCGCAGCCTTCGATTCTGGGGCAAGCGCGATGGATTCCAGAAAGCCGAAATGACTTCTCAGGGCGTGCGCAACACTCGAATCACCCGATGCCAGAGCGCACGTCACCTCGATCTGATCGGAGAGTGAGCCGCCCGGCCCACCGAGCAATTTTGGTATCCGCAACCAGGTCAGCCCAGTCTGGCGTAATCGCTCGAAAATGGGGAAAGGCAACTCCCGCCACCGTTCACGCTCTGCCGCGCCCTGCGCAATTTCCGCGACGATAGCGGGCAGTTGCGCAAGTATTTCCTCACGACTCGCACCAGACGGCACTGCATGCGCAGTTCGCGTGCCGCCTCTCGTATCGGCGGAAAAAATTGATTCTGAAGCCGGCATGCTCACCTCTCCTTGTGCGGCGCCTACAGAACGCGACACGCTAAACACCAAAGCCCAATCGCCCGTTTGAAAAATAGCTATTAATTTTGATAATTTACTCAATCACAGAGTAAATTACACACAATAATATAATTAAATAATATAATGCACTTTGTTATATCGCAATAAGCTTGACCACCATAAAAAAACATCACAATATAACTAAATTGAAATTAACAACTATAAAAGAGAGTGAAAATGGTGCGCGCCGACATCGTTCAGCCCCATGCTGCTACCCCAGCCACGTGGCTGAACGTGGCGCACGCGGTCGCGCTGACGCCGCGCTTGACCATACGGGTCATCATGCGCGTGGTGCCGACACTTGCCACCATCATGGTCGTCGGCTTTAGTCTGCTCAAACTCGCGCCAGGCGATGCAATCGACCAGATTATGGGGGCAGCAGGCGGGGCATCTGCCGACAACGCAGCCATCCTGCGGGCCCATTACGGGCTCGACAAGCCGGTCTGGGTGCAGTTTCTCGCCTATATCCAGGATCTCATGCATGGCAACCTCGGCTGGTCCGTTCGTTTCAATGCTCCGGTATCGCACCTGATCGCAGATCATGCCGGGCCGACAATCGTTCTTGCCTTTGCGGGCCTCGTTCTCGCGCTCGCTGTCGGAGTGGCCGGGGGCATTATCATGGCAGCATGCGAGCAGCGGTTGATCGGCAAGATTGTGTCAACCCTCTCGATCATGTTGTATTCCGCACCGGTTTTCTGGATCAGCCTCATGCTGATCGTACTTTTCTCGATCCGACTGCATTGGCTGCCTAGCGGGAACATCGAAACCATCGGGGAAGATCTGGGGGGCATCGAGTGGTTGTACGACCGCTTCCTTCATCTTCTCCTGCCCGCCATTTCGCTCGCTTTGTTCTATGCCGCGCTCTATGCGCGCGTATTCCGTGGCAGCCTCATTCATGAACAATCTCAGGACTATGTACGCACGGCTCGCGCCAAGGGCGCTTCATCCGCTCGGGTGATGGTGCGGCATATCCTGCCCAACGCCCTGCTGCCGCTGAGCACCATCGTTGGACTGAACATAGGAAGCATGCTCGGAGGTGCTGTCGTGATCGAGACTGTGTACGACTGGCCCGGTCTGGGCCGCTTGGCCTATGACGCAATCATGGGCCGCGATTTTATCGTCTTGCTCGGCGTTTTGCTGTTTGCGTCTTTATTTGTGGTTGTGGCGAATGTGTTGACCGATCTGGGGCAACGCCTTCTCGATCCTCGGCTGCGTATCCAATGAGCGCGGCAGGGCAGAGAATGGAGGACGCGTCAGCGGCCACATTCAAGGTCACCTTCGATGCGAAGCAGCCAGCAAGCCTGCATCGCGCAAGTTCGGCCAGACACACGGGGCGCTTGGCATCCGTGCTGTTTGCCGCCCGACGGGAAGGCACGCTTATTGCTGGCGCAGCTCTTCTGAGCGTGATCTTCACGCTAGCACTGGTGGCGCCGTACGCTTTCCCGGGTGATCCTCTGGCCATTACCGGCCCCTCTTTCTTATGGCCGGGCGAGGCCGCCGGTCATAGTCTGGGCACGGATGCACTCGGCCGGGACGTCGCAGCCGGTATTGCTCATGGCGCACGTTTCTCCCTCTTTGTCGGCATGGGTGCTGCATTTCTTTCAACACTGGCAGGTGTTGCCGCCGGTGCAGTGGCGGGATTTTTCGGTGGCTGGGCGGACCGTAGTTTTGTACGGGTGACAGAAATTTTCCAAACGATACCCGGCTTCCTTCTCCTTATGGTATTGATGGAGATTGTCCCGCCATCGCTCTTTTCCATTACTGGCACGATCGCATTCGTCAGTTGGCCGATGATGGCACGCGTTGCCCGTACTGAGTTCATGGCCCTGCGTTCACGCGAGTTCGTGCTTGCCGCACGCACACTAGGTTATGGTCCAGCGCGTATTATCGTCATGGAAATCCTGCCAAACGCGCTGCCACCCATTATTGCCATCGCGTCGGTATCCGTCGCTTCCGCGATCCTGATGGAGGCGGCTCTTGCCTTCATGGGTCTCGGAGACCCGAATACCGTAAGCTGGGGTCTGATGATCGGCAACGGCCGCGAGTTCCTGCGCACCGCATGGTATCTGTCCGCCATTCCCGGCGGGGCGATCATGGCCACAGTACTCGGCTTCAACCTGCTCGCAGACGGGCTGGCCCGGTATCTCAACCCGCACAGGGCAGACCGGGCCAGCGCACGCACCCCATGAGCATACAGAGCATGCCCCCTCTGCTTTCCCTGCGCGACCTCGCAATAGATTTCCCGGTCAGGGGGCCCGGTACCCAAGGAGTGCGGCCCGCGGTAACGTCCATAGGCTTTGATATTCCCGAAGGCGGGTTCGTCGCGCTGGTAGGCGAGTCCGGTTCGGGCAAGTCACTGACAGCGCTCTCCCTTCTCGGCCTGCTGCCGCGTGGCGCACGTCGCCTGAGCGGCACGGCGATATTTGAAAACGAGGATATCTTCCGTCTAGGGACCGCCCCACTCCGTGCTTTACGCGGCAGCCGCATCGGCATGATTTTTCAGGAACCGATGACCTCGCTCAATCCAGTTCTGACCGTCGGAAGTCAGATCGCCGAAGTCCTTTACCTGCATCTGGGCCTGACACGTCGCGCCGCGCAAAGCCGGACGGTTGAATTGTTGGACGCTGTACGCATCAACGATCCACGGCGGATCGCGGCCGCTTACCCGCATGCGCTCTCCGGCGGGATGCGCCAGCGCGTCATGATCGCAATGGCGATCGCCTGCCACCCGCGCCTGCTGATCGCGGACGAACCTACCACCGCGCTGGATGTCACTATCCAGGCGCAGGTCCTCGAACTCATAGACTCCCTGCGCGCCGAACTTTCGATGGCGGTCCTCCTTATCACACACGATCTCGACATCGTGGCGCAATGGGCGGACAGGGCGGTGATCGCCAGAGCCGGACAGGTTGTGGAGGCGTTAGATGCATCCCGGCTCTTTACTCACGCACAAGCTCCATACACGCGTGCGCTGCTCGCCGCCTCGCCCCGTCAGGGCAAGGTAAGACATTACACGGACGGGCCCCTCACCGAACTTCCTGCCATTATGGGGGAGGCGTAACATGGTGCCTTTTAGCGTTTCTGACCTGATTGTACGCCACCCGGGCGCGCCCGTCCCCACCGTGAACGCTGTGTCGTTCACGCTGATACGCGGCGAAACACTCGGGATCGTCGGAGAGTCCGGCTCGGGAAAGACAACGCTGGCGCGCGCACTCATCCGTCTTCTTTCTCCCGAAAGCGGTTCCATCCGTTTCGAGAACGAGGATATAACCCATGCCCGTCCGGCTGCGCTCAGCCGTTTCAGGCGTGAAGTGCAGATGGTGTTTCAGGACCCGTTCGCCTCGCTCAATCCTCGCCAGAAAATCCGCAAGGCCCTTACAACACCACTTGCTGTGCATGGCATGCGTGATCCGGCCGAGCGCGAGGCGCGGGCAAGACAGGTTCTGCGCGAGACCAATCTGCCTGACGATGCACTGGAGCGTTTTCCCCATGAATTCTCGGGCGGACAGCGGCAGCGTATCGGAATAGCCCGTGCGCTAATTTTGGGTCCGTCCGTGATGATCTGCGACGAGCCCGTCTCAGCACTGGATCTTTCCACCCAGGCACAGATTCTCAACCTGCTGGTTGCACTCAAGCAGAGTCAGAATCTTTCTTATGTTTTCATTTCGCACGATCTTTCCGTGGTCCGGTATTTTTGCGACCGCGTCATGGTCATGCACCACGGCAGGATCGTCGAGACGGTCGCGGCCGCAACAATGGAAGCCGATGCGCGCCATCCATATACCCGCGCTCTGCTTGACGCCGCACCTCACCCAGGACGGCGCAAAACGCGCAACGTTCCCAAGGAAGCTGAAACAACGGTTTTCTCCAATTAAAGGACAGATACTGAACTATGGTCGACTATCGCTATCTTGGTAAATCCGCCCTTCAGATTTCCCCATTGACGCTCGGTACGATGATGTTCGGCGGCGCGACGGACGAAGCAACCGCTCATCGTATCATCGACAAAGCCCGCGACCAGGGCATCAACTCGATCGACACTGCGGATGTCTATAATAATGGGCAGTCGGAAGTTGTTGTCGGGCGCGGGATCAAGGCGCATCGTGACCGCTGGATTTTGGCGACGAAATTCGGCAACGGTCGGGACACCGCGCCCAATACCCGCGGACAGTCGCGCAAATGGATCATCGAAAACACCGAAGCCAGCCTGAAACGCCTTGGAACGGATTACATCGATATCCTTTACTTCCATCGCGCAGATTTCAACGCCCCGCTGGAAGAAGCGATCCGCGCGCTCGGGGACCTCGTGCGACAGGGCAAGCTGCGCTATTTCGGCGTTTCCAATTTCCGCGGCTGGCGGATCGCCGAAGCAGCGCGTATCGCAGACTCACTGGGTATCGACCGGCCCATCGCCAGTCAGCCACTTTACAATATCGTCACCCGTCAGGCTGAAGCGGAACAGTTGCCCGCCGCCGCGCATTACGGCGTTGGCGTAATCTCCTATTCTCCGCTTGCACGAGGTGTGCTGACAGGCAAATACCAGCCCGGCCAGGCGCCCGAGCCCGATACCCGTGCGGGCCGGGGGGACAAGCGCATTCTGGAAACCGAATGGCGTCCAGAATCCCTCGAAATTGCAGAGAAAATCAATGCCTATGCCCGCTCGCGTGGCTTCACACCGGCAGATTTCGCTATTGCCTGGGTGCTTCGTAACAGTCTTGTCAGTTCAAGCATTACCGGCCCACGCACAGAAGAACACTGGGACGGGTATATCCGCGCGCTCGAAACAAAACTGACGGCAGAGGACGAAGTTTTTGTCGACTCGCTCGTCACGCCCGGACACGCCTCGACCCCCGGCTTCAACGACCCCAGCCATCCCGTTGAAGGCCGCGTCACAGCCTGACGCCTCTCCCCTCCCGAAAGGAACGTTCTCCATGAGCCGACAAACTCCCGCGACAATCTGGTACACACGCTGCCCAGTGCCGACGCCACTTGGCCTCGCCGCGCAACTCGGCCTTCTGGAGAACGCTTTCGGAAAGGCCGGGATCGTGCTTGAATCCATCATCGATTCACGCGACCCCGAAATCCGGCGCAGCCATTTCGATCACACCCTGCCATGGTCTTTCCGCCATGGTGGCAACGTTCCCCCGATCCGCGCACGTTCGGAAGGGCGCTCGACACGCCTTGCAGGCATTACCTGGACAGACGAGTTCCAGGCGATCATCACCCTTCCCTCACGCAAGATTGGGACAACCTCCGAGCTGAAAGGACGGCGGGTTGGTATCGCCCGTCGTCCGGCCGGTATTGTGGATTTTATGGCAGCGACAGCACTCAAGGGGCTTGAATCAGGTCTTTCCCTCGCTGGGCTGAGCCTTGACGAGGTCGAACTCGTCGACATCACACTCGAAACCTCCGTGCTGGAAGACCGTCTTGCACCCTCGCTCTTCGAGTTAAACCACCGCATACCCTATGGCCCGGAAGCGGCGGCGCTCATTCGTGGCGAAATTGACGCGTTTTTTGTCAAGGGCACGCCAGGCACAGCCGTCGCCAATCTGATCGGCGCCGTCGCCCTGGAGTCTTTCGGATTCCACCCGGACCCTGCCATCCGTATCAATTCCGGCTCGCCCCGGCTGCTGACGGTCGACGCGCTGCTGGCCGATGAACGACCAG
Source organism: Acetobacter senegalensis (assembly GCF_001580995.1). GTDB lineage: Bacteria > Pseudomonadota > Alphaproteobacteria > Acetobacterales > Acetobacteraceae > Acetobacter > Acetobacter senegalensis. Next base: position 31,065 of record NZ_LHZU01000138.1, on the reverse strand, counting down.
ATCTGGTACGACTGCTGATCGAGACGCTGAGAGAGGCATCGCTCTGGGCCGAAGGACACCCTGACGAGACTGTGCGTTTCGTCGCCCGGGAATCCCGCGCATCCGAAGAGCAGGTGCTCGCCGCGAATGGAACAGAGGTGCACCGCCATCTGGGCCTCAGCCTCGCGCCGGAGCTTCTTGCCGCTGTGTCGTCCTACAAGGATTTTCTGCTGCGGCATGGTTTTCTTGCAGGTGATTTCCAGATCGAGGACTGGGCGGATCACAGGCCGTGGAAAGGCATTCCCGACCCAGCCCCTTCCGGTCTGGCTGCCGGTCTCGCGGCATAGGAGCCCCGAGACCATGACCATTCCTTTCGTCGACGTTCTCATTATCGGTGGTGGGCCGGGTGGCCTTTCCCTTGCGCAGGGGCTCAAAAAAAGGAGGATCGGCGTTCGCGTGGTGGAACGCGATCTGGAACGTCGGGACTATGTTCAGGGGTTCCGCCTGCGCGTACGCGAGCGCGGTATACAGGCGTTGCGCTCCAATCTTCCATCCGCCCTTTTTACCGCGCTTGAGGAAACAGCCGGTCGCGCCCCGGCTGATAGCATTGCCCTGGACGAACACCTGCGCCCCGTTCCCAGTAGCACACGTGACTACGGGGAGAAGGAAGATGCGCATATCGACCGTTCGGTAAGCCGGATCACGCTTACCCGTATACTGCGCTCCGGGCTGGAAGACATTCTGCAATCAGGCATTGCCTTCACCCATTACGAAACCGGCGAGAACGGCCATGTTCTCGCACATTTTGCAGACGGTTCCGCCATACGCACCCACCTGCTTGTGGGTGCGGACGGAGCCCGCTCACGCGTGCGCCAGCAACTCGTTCCCGATGCAAAAAGCATCGACACCGGGGCAAGACGTCTTGCCGGGAAAATTCCGCTGCATCGGGCGCAACATCTGGGGCTGCTTCCTCTTTTTTGGGAAAAGAACGTCAACATTCGCCCGCATGACGGCGCATCGATGATGATAACCAGCCACGTCGTTGATACGGCATCGCGCCGGCGGCATGGGCTGACCGATCCGCCAGCGGCGGAGAGTGGCCTGCATCTCGACGACACAACCAGTTATATCTGGTGGAACACAGCCTATACGCGCGACAGCCTTGCCCCCGACAGCAGACTGGAAACGCTGGACGGGCAACAGTTGCTGTGCCTCCTGCTCAGCCGGATTGCAACATGGGACCAGCGGTTGCTTGAGCTGATCCGCGCGACCGAGCCCACGACCGTGGGCCTGCTGAAAGTCTTCAGTTCCGAACCTGGCCTTTCCTGGTCTGCAGGGCCAGTGACACTTCTGGGCGACGCGGCACATGCGATGACCTATTTCCGCGCGCTCGGGTGTAATTCCGCCCTGTACGATTCCGGCCTGCTGGCCGCAGAACTCGCCCGCGTAAAAGAGGGCACGCCACTGCGGCAGGCCGTAGGAGAATATGAAGGCGCCATGCGCACGCACGGTGAGCATGCGGTTCGCTCCTCTCTTGATGCGCTGCGGCACAGCCTTGGGCTGGCAACCTGAAAAAATGGTCCGGAACCATAATATCTGGCCCCTGTCGAAAGGATTTTCCCAAGTGAACCAGAAGGGTCGCTTTCTCAACCTGAATGTCGGCATCAACACCACCGGCTACCTGCCCGAAGCATGGCGCTACAGGACCGGTAGCAGCGCCGACATAACCGACCCAGCATATTACCGCGCCCTGACCGAGCTGGCACATACGGGACTGTTCGACGCAGCTTTTCTTTCGGACCATCCGGCGTTGATGACCGAAGCCACCGGGCGCCCCTTCCATACGCTGGACCCCCTGATGCTGACCACGCATCTGGCTGCGCAGGTGCCTGATATCGGCTTTGTGGCGACCATGTCGAGCACGTACAACTCGCCATATAATCTGGCCCGACGCACGCAATCGGCGGATATTCTCTCCGGTGGCCGGCTGATCGTGAACATCGTGACCTCCTTTAACCGCGACGTGGCGGCTAATTTCGGCAACGCGCCCCTGCCGCCGCGCAGCGAACGCTATGCCCGTGCGCTTGAGTTCATGGATGTCGCCAAGGCCTTATGGGCAAGCTGGGACAGGAGCCGCGAACAGGCCGTGCCTGAAAACCGTTTCTGGGATGCATCGGCCGCTCGGACCATCGATCATACCGGCCCCTATTTCTCGGTACGCGGGCCGCTGAACGTGCCACGCGGGCCGCAGGGCTATCCCGTGATCGCACAGGCCGGCGCTTCCGCTGGCGGGATCGAGCTGGCGGCACGGCATGGCGAAATTATTTACTGCAATATTCTCTGCCGGCAAGCCGGGATCGATTTTCGCGCCCGGGTGGCCGAACGTGCCCGCGCAGCGGGCCGCGACCCGGCTGGTATCCGCATCGTGCCCGGTGTCGTGGTCATTCTCGGGGCAACGCGGCAGGAGGCCTTCCGTCGCCACGAACTCTATACGGGTGCAGGATCGGAAGATGGGCTGATTGCCCGCTTCATCAAGGAACACGGGTTCGCCCCCGATACATTCAACGCCGACGCCATACTCGACCCCAAGCATTTCCTGCCTCCGTCCGACCGGCTTCAAGCCCTCGGCATGGGGCTGGGCCTGTACGACCTGCTGACCCACGAAAAGCTGACTGCACGGCAGGTCGTGCGCCGTTCCGCCGGGCATCACCGTCTGCTTCTGGGCACACCGGAAGACGTGGCCGACGGGCTAATCGACCTGTGGCAGGACGGAACAGTGGATGGCTACACCTTGCAGCCGCCGCGCGCGCCTGACGATATTGTGGAATTCATCCAGAAAGTTATCCCGATCCTTCAGGATCGAGGCGTCTACCGTCGCCGCTATGAGAACAGTACGGTCCGGGACCGGTACGGCCTGCCCTACCCTTCCGCTTCAGATACCGCCGGAGCATACGCATGAGCCACGCCCCCTTCTCCCCAGTAGGGCCGTCTTTCCGACGTCGCACGTTCCTTACAGGCGCCGCAGGCGTATCTTTGCTGCCGCTCCTGAGCGCATGCGGCAAGCACAGATCCAAGCGGCATAATATCGTGGTCGGGATAAACATCGATCCGCTTTTCCTGACCTCCGCCATCAGCTCGGACGGACCGGCGCAACTGGTGACGAGTAAGATATTCGACGGACTGCTGACTTACGGCGCCGACCTTCAGCCTCAAGCCGCTCTTGCCGTGGCGTGGGAAAGTGCGCCCGACAATCGTTCACTGACACTCAGGCTCCGCCCAGGTGTGCGCTGGCATGACAACCAGCCCTTCACCTCCGGGGATGTCGCATTTTCACTGACTGAACTGTGGAAGAAATATCACAGCAGGGGCCGCACGACTTTTGCCAATGTCACGGCGGTACACACGCCCGACGACCTGACGGTGATTCTGGAGCTTTCTGAGCCGAGCCCGTATATTCTCAATGCGCTCGGCGCCAACGAATCTCAGGTGGTGCCCCGACATCTTTATGAAGGCAGGGATGTTCTTTCCAATCCCGCCAATACGCAACCGGTAGGAACAGGCCCCTACCGTTTCCAGACATGGAAACGCGGCAGCCACATCACTCTGGAGCGCAATCCTGAATACTGGCGCAAGGACCTGCCGGCGGCAGACCAGCTGATCTTCCGCATTATCGCCGACAGTGCCTCCCTGGCAGCGGCCGTCGAGGCGGGAGAGGTGCAGATTGCCCCACAGCTTTCACCTAGCGATGTCGAGCGCCTGGCCCGTATTCCGCAGATCGTCGTCGATCGTACGCCCCGTCCTTTCGCCGTCGCGACACTGGCGCTGGATTTCAATCTCGATCTCGACAAATTCCGCAACGTCGTGCTCCGCCGCGCCATTGCGCATGCGATTGACCGGGAGTTCATTCTCAAAACCATTCTCTATGGCGAAGGAAGCATCGCCACGGGGCCGATCCCGGCCGCACTCTCGGCCTTCTATACGCCGCAGGTACCGGACTATACCTATTCACCAACACAGGCCAATGCCCTGCTCGACGGAATAGGACTGACACGCGGCGCTGACGGCACGCGCCTGTCTTTTACACTCGACCCCACCCCTACTGCGGGGTACAGTGTCCAGATTGCGGATTACGTTCGTAGCGCGCTGGCGGAAATCGGCATTCGCGTCGTCGTTCGTCAGCAGGATTTCGCATCTTTCGTCAAGCGTCTTTATACTGACCGTGATTTCGAGGCCGCACTCGTCGCAGCACAGATGGGGCCGGACCCTGCAATTGGCATGCAACGCTTTTATTGGTCGAAAAGCTTCCACCGTGGCGTCGCTTTTGCCAATACCGCCCATTATGATTCACCCGCTGCCGATGCCGCCCTGGAAGCCGCGCAGTCAGCCCCGGACCTGGCCGATAGACGACGCCATTACGAAGATTTTCAGGTAATCGCCCAAACGGATCTGCCACGTATTCCGCTGGTCGATATTTCGACACCCCTCGTATACCGGGATTCGATTTCTGGATTTGAGAGCGGTGCAGCCGGAATTTACGAAAACTACGCTTTGCTCCGGCTCAAATCCTGATCCGCCTGCGACAAAAAACGCCCGACCGCAAAAGCCCCAACACTGCGCGCGCGATAGATACGTGGATTATGCGAAGCAATAACCCGCGCATTGCGCCAGTGGCGGTCAAGGCCCAGAGATTTGCTGGCAGCAGACGCGCCCAGCGCGTCGAAAGCAGCCGTCGAGGCATCGAGGACAAGGCTGGTCACGACGGGTACTGCCTGATCGACCTCAAGCGCACCTATGTGTCCGGCCTGCGCCTCATCCTGCGTATTCCGGGCGAGACGTGCGTCATCAATCCGCTGGATTGCCTCTGCGGCCTTTAAAACGATGGCCCCCGCTGAATAGGCTGCGGCACGCAACTGCCCGACCACCTGAAGAATCTGCGGATCTTCGGCCGCTTTTGGCCCGTTGCCCTGAGCGTAGACCCGCTTCCGCCCAGCCACAAGGCGCGCCACGTCGTCTGAAAGAGCACGCCCGATTCCCGCGAGGGCGGCAAGATGAACGAGTTGGAAAAATGCACCGATATAACGGCAGCGCCCCCGCACGGGATGAACCCACGATTCTTCGACGAGCACATTCTCGAATATGGCCGTACCGCTGGCGCTCAACGCCTGGCCGAAGCCGTCCCAGTCATCCAGAATGGTGACCCCTACGGCATGGGTCGGAACCAAGCCACTGACAGGGGCATCGTTCTCATCCACGGCGCCGAAATTGATCCAGTCCGCAAAAAGTGCGCCACTGGTATAGAATTTACGACCGTTCAGGCGCCGGTGAGCCCCCTCGCGCACAAGTCGGGTTTCGTAATCGCCCACAACACGCCCGCCGGCTTCTGAAAAACCGCTGCCCGCCAGCCCGCCCTGCGCAAAGTGGTTCAACCAGAATTCGGAGTGCTCTTTTTCGCTGGAGTTGAGCAGGTCTTCCGTCAGGCCGAGATGGGAGCGGAAGATATTGGTCAAGTTGGGATCGGCTTCGGAAAGCTCGATGAGCAGGTTAAAAAGCTCGGGCAGAGAAAAACCCAGACCGCCCAGGCGTTCGGGCACACGCAGGCCCGTAAAGCCCGCCTCCTTAAGTAGTCGGACCTCCGCCCAGGGCAGAATGCGCCCACGATCACGGTCGGCGGCACCTGCGCGAAGCTGCGCGAAGACCCCGCGAAAGAGCCCGGCCAGTTCCTCGTAGCGTAGACCCGGCCCACCGCCCCACCCCCGCTCAACCTGTGTCATGATCGTCTGTTTTCCTTTGCGGATATCTGTTTTTCAAACATCGCCGGAGACACCAAGCCATGCCAGTAAAGTTCGCCGCATCGCCCCGAAACCCGGGCCGGACACGTCGCGCGGTCTCGCCAGAGTAACGTCCATCTGACATGCCACAGCACCGTCACACATCAGCACTATACGGTCCGCGAGCAGAAGAGCCTCCTCCACATCATGTGTGACCAGCAGTACTGAAAAACCGTGCCGTTCCCATACGCGTGCCACGAGCTGCTGTGCCTTCAAGCGAAGAAGCGCATCAAGGGCGGCAAATGGTTCATCCAGGAACAGAATATCGGGCTGCCTGACAAGCGCTCGCGCCAGAGCTGCGCGCTGGGCCTCCCCACCTGAAAGTTCACGTGGCCATGCGGCGGCCCGGTGCTCGAGCATGACCTCCGCCAGCACGGACGCCGCATCCGCCAGCGAACCGGGCGGCGAGAGACCGAGCACAACATTTTCCCAAACACGCTTCCATGGCATCAACCGTGGCGCCTGAAAGGCAACACCCCGCCTGGACGGCACAGCCACCTCGCCCTCAAACTGGGTATCGAGCCCGCAAAGAATCCGCAGAAGTGTACTTTTGCCGCAACCGCTGGTCCCCAGAAGGGCCACGAATTCTCCGGGCCGGATATCGATATCAAGATCCGCCAGAACCCGGCGGGCCCCAAAATTCTTGTTAAGACCTCTTACGCGTACCGCAGGGGCAGACTGTGGGGGACACACCGTTCGAGTCATGAGGTCGCAAATGCTCCGTTCCACGCCAGCAGCCGGGATTCGAGGAACCTGATGGAAAAATCAGCGGCAAGACCAAGAAATGCGTAAATGAAAAGACAAACGACAATAATATCGGTGCGGTAAATTTCCCTGGCATGATTGATAAGGTAGCCAAGCCCGTTGAGGCTGTTCACCTGTTCGGCAAAAACCAGCGCCAGCCATGCGCTGCCCAGCGCGTACCGAAGTCCTGTCAGGAGGTTCGGCATCGCGCCAGGAAGAAGAACATGGCGCACAACCCCCAGCCGGCTCAGCCCAAGTGTACGACCTGCCTCAATCAGCCCCGGATCGACCTGGCGGACACCCGAGACAAGATTGATGTAAACCGGGAAAAATACCGCAAGAGCGATCAGCGCGTCCTTTGAGGCCTCTTCGATGCCGAGCCATATGATAAGCAGCGGAATAAGCCCGACCCAGGGCAGGGTCCGCGCCATATGCACTACGCCGTCGATCAGATCTTCACCCAACGCGGTCAGGCTGGAAAGCAGCCCCAGTCCCACACCGCATGCCAGGCCGGTAACGACGCCAATGCTCACCCTTGCCAGCGACGCCTCAAGGGCATGGGCCAGTTCTCCGCCTGCGGCAAGCTCCCGGCACGTCGTAAACAGGCTATGCGGAGCCGGCAGGGTGTCAGGGCTGACCCACCCGGCCAGAGCAGCGCCTTCCCATACTGCGAGCAGAAGAACTGGCCCGAGCAGGCGTCTGACAGGCCTGGGTAGACCGGAACGCCCCTGCGGACGGGGTACTATGATCTGCATTCCACCCTGTCGGAAAAGGAGAGTATTCATGCCCGATCTCACTCATGCCTGTCCGCGACCAGCCCCGCATTCTCCGCATTGATAATATCGTCAAAACCGGGGACGAGATTATCTTTGATATCGAATGTCCTGCCGAAAAGGCCGATCGTATGGAAATAGGCTATTTCCTGCTGCCATGCGGCCAGCACGTCAGGCGTGTCCGCCGGCAGGTAGCGTGCGGTCGCGCGGCTGACCGTCAGCCGCGCCGCCGCAAGTGGCACCTGCGCAATACTGGACATCTGAGCCGCCCAGATATCCGGGTGCGCATTAACCCAGGCGCGAGCACGCAGTATGCGCCGCGTCAGATCCTTCAAGGCAGCGGTTTTGGCTGGATCGCGCAAATCGGCAGCGTTGGCGTACAGCATTCCCGCAGGCTGCACAGTCCGATCCAGAAACGCAATGACCCGCGCTCCATGTTCGGTCTGGGCGATTGCCACGTTCGGATCCCAGACTACGAACGCGTCGACCCTGCCGCTCAGCAGTGAGAAAAGCCCGTTCGACGTATCCAGGTTAAGGATTTTCCTACTGTCCCAGGGAATACCGACCTTGTCGAGCACTTTCGCAAGTTGATAATGCTGCGCTGTATAGTAAGGCAGCGCAATTGCGGCGCCGCGCAGATCGGACACGCTTTGCAATGGCGAGTCCTTCCGCACCAGAATAGCGCTGCCTGAAGGGCCGCTGTAGCGTGTCGCACCCAGAACGGCGATCTGCGCGCCGTGCGCAATGGCGAACAGCACGCCTGTTTCGCCTCCGGCCGCTACATCCACCCGACCTGCTCTCAGAGCTTCTGTCAAAGGCAGGGTTGAATCAAAAACAGCCCATTTGATGGCGTACGGCGTGCCCTGATCCTCACCCGAGGCGATCAGCTCACGCTCCAGACCAGTCTTGTTGGGCGTTCCAACAACAATCGTTACCTGCGACAGATCGGCTGTGGCGGCAGAGGCGCGCTCGACCGTGCCGACAGCGGCGCACAGATAAAGACAGAGCAGCGCGCGCCCGACAGCCCGGCTCCGCAGAACAAGATAAAAAACGTTTAATTTTGTAATATTTTTTAACATGCGATCTTAAAGTGTCTAATTTTGATATTGATGTCAATATCGTATAATTATACACATAAAAAATATAGCACTCTAATTTTTAGTGTGTTTTGTACCGTCATCACGCCGCTCCTCAACCGGCATTTGCACCATGGCACCCGGGACCGATCTGCCCGGACCACATGGCGCAGGAGAAGTTTCCCATGTCCGAGGTTTCACAGGCCGATACACTCGCGTCATCTGCCGCCACGTCTTTCTCCCCCATTGTTCCCTCCCCGCTGGATTTCCCGGACAGCCCGCTTTCGCTCGCGGTCAAACAGCCATTGATGCTTGGCCTGTTTCTGAATTTTCAGGATATACGGGTGTCGACATATCCTACCGGATCCACCTGGACCTTCGACCACAATGCCGAAATCGTCCGACTGGGTGACAGTCTGGGTTTCGAGATCGTCTTCAGCCGTACACAATGGCTGCCCAAGGGGGGGTATGACGGTGACGCCTCGCTCGACTCCTTTATCGGAGTTGCCGCATTTGCTCCGATAACGAAGCGCATATTGCTGATTTCGACCATTCACGTACTCTATGGGCCATGGCATCCACTGCATCTTGCGAAATACGGTTCCACGCTGGATCATATTTCCAAAGGCCGATGGGGAATCAACATCGTGACCGGCCACCGCGCCGTCGAACATTTATGGAGCGATACCGAGAATTTCAGCCATGCCTCCAGGCTTTCAAGCTGGAAAATCAGGAATGGCTACATTACCCCCAAGCCGCTCTTTGGGCGGCCGGTCCTAGTCACGGCAACCGGGTCGGAAGCCGGAATCGCCTTTGCCGCGCAATATTCCGATCTTTTGTTCATTACCAGCCCTGGCGGAGCGCATATTGACAGCGCACTGGCAACGCTGCCCGCCCATATCGCGAATATTCATCAAGCAGCCGCCCGCTTTGGCCGTCACGTCAAAACAATCATCAACCCGCTGGTTGTCTGCCGCGACACATCAGCCGAAGCCCATGATTATGCCCATGCGATTGCCCGGAACAAACTGGCTCCAACCAACTCAACCGGGTTCGGCAACTATGATAGCGATGCTCATGCCTGGCGTGGGCGGCTGAACCAGAATGCCAAACAAGGGCTCGGGCTTGGCGGAAATATCGAGATCATTGGCAGCCCTGAAGAGGTCGTGGACCAGCTTGTCGCGCTCAAACGGGCAGGAATCGACGGTGTACAGCTTGGATTCTACGATTTTCTGCCCGAACTGCGTTATTTTGGCGAACGCGTCCTTCCGCTCATGAAGCAGGCCGGCCTGCGCCTTTAAGGCCCCATATTACGCGACAGGACCTATGATGTGAAAGTCATGGGTCCTATTGCAACAAACGCGCAGAACAGCGCGCAGGCCGAAAACCAAGGATCTGGCTTACCGATCAGGTTCCGGCCCTTCGCTTAATTTTTCAAATGGTTTGTCGTCTGGTCTTCATCGGATGGGAAAGCCGAGCGTGCGACCATGAGCCTTATGGCTCGGGAATTGGGCGCGTGGGACTGCACGCAAGCCAAGTCCCTGCAATAACGCTCCAGGGCATCGTGCCGGGAAAGCCCTACCGCACCGGTAAGTTCAAGAAAAAGCGCATGCAGGGCAAGCTGGCTTTCGGTCGTGGCGTGTCTTAGCAAAGCCCCTTCCAGTGCTTCCGGCCTGCCCTCATCTGCCTCCCGTGCGGTCGCGCGCAGCAACCGTTCATTCGTCTGGATAAGAATCTCTGCACGACCGAGACCTTCCTGAAAATGTGGAAGACCGAATAATGTCGAATCGCCAGTCGCATTCAGGCGACGTTCGCGCCCGAATTTAACCAGCCAGTCTCTCGCGGCCAGTGTCACGCCATGATAGACCGATGCCACAAGAGTAAAATGCCACACCGTTCCCACCGCTTCGCGTACAAGCGGCGCACCTGCCGGGCGATCGTGCAGAATATGACCATATGGTACCTCGACGTTATCGAGAATCACGTCATGCGACGCTGTTGCCCGCATACCTGTCGTATCCCACGCCGGCCTGAACGAAACACCGGACGCATCCGCCGGCACAAGAAACGAGGCAATACGCGGCTGAACTTCATCGGTCACGGCTGATATGAGTATCCAGCGCAAGGCCGTGGAACCGGTGCAGTAACATTTGTGACCCGTGATCCGCCAGCCGTCTCCCTGGCGCCGTGCGACAGTCCTGGGTACGCCCCCATGCGAAGGTGAACCCGTCTCAGGCTCAACCTGAGCCGCATTGATCAACGCACGATGCGAAAGTGCATCACGCACGACAAAATTGCCCAGTGCCTCCGGCCACTGGCTGCCACGGGCGATCTGACCATGTGTTCCATAATACATGGCAAGGATAAGTGCCGTCGCGGGTTCTCCACGCGCGATTTCAGACACAATCGCACGGGCAAGCTGTAACCCGCCACCCGCACCTCCCGCTTCCGGCGCTATGGTGACAGCCATAAGGCCGCTTTCGAACAGCAGATCGAGATTCCGCTCGGGGCATGCGCCACTGCGGTCGTATCCGGCGGCATCTACTGCAAAACGGTCTGCCAGATCACGAGCCAAAGCCAGATAATGATCGGCCGGATAAGACTGCACCCGTTGCTTTCTGGGGGCTATCATGACATCCGTACTTTTTCCGCTCATGGCGTCTATTCCTTACATCTCGCGTTGTGAGCATCTTCTCTCACGCCAGTGGAATCAGAAACTAATATTGGCGCCTCCCTGAATGCGGAAACGAGGCTCCACGCCGACGTAACGGACCCCGTTGGCGTAATAATTGATTTCCGAGAAACGATCGGTCGGAAATGCAATGGCCGACAGATACAAGGACAGATTATGCCGAGTAGGATTGGAATAGGTCAATTTGCCCTGAATGCGCTGATAAGGAGAACTGGATTGCCTGCCGTCAGTTGAAAGTTTGGTCTCGCCTATGAACTGATGCGCGAAATTAAAGGCAAGTCGCTCATTCGGGTCGCCCCAGAAGTGTACTGGCGCTGAAACGTTGATCTGATAATCCTTCTGCTCATCCGGAACGAACTGCACATATCCCCATGAGTTGCCGGTCAGGCGGGCACGTACACGGCTGTAATTCGCGGCGACATCAAGCTCGATATGGCTGTTACGGATAAGGAACAGCCTGACGTCGAAATCTTCACCCACGCGAAGTGACGAGCCAATATTCTCAAGCGCGCCTGTCGTTGTCGATGTGCCGATCTCGGAACTGGCGTTGGTCGTATAAACATCAGCGCCAAAATGAAAGCCCAGTTTTGTGTTGTCATAAGCAAGCCCCCCCTCGTAGCTCCGCATCGGCGATGTCTTGAGAGAGGGATTCAAATTAAGCTGTAAAACCGCGTTAGGTGCCTGAACGGCTTCTCCCATGTTACCATACAACGTCAAACCGGTGGCCGGATAAAAGGCAATACCCAGCTTAGGACTGATATGCCCCGCCCAATTGGTAATATACTGGCGCAAAAGGTTATTGGGTTTGACCCAGCTTAAAACATTGTCGCTGAATATGAAGCTATCGTACCGAAAACCTGCTGATATTTTCATCCATTTGACAGGTTTGAAGCCCATATCGAGATAGAGGGAGGGGTTTATTTCGGTGAAATCCGCCTTGTTGAAATAGTTGATCGATCCGAAATAAGCTTGTGGCGCCGGAATTGCCTGATTATTCAGCGCCGGATAATTCCACGCCTTCGCCATATCCACATGGACAAGCGCTCCGGCCCGCAGATCGAGTTGCATGCCCAAAGGCAGCTTGAATTTCCAATACGGATCAACACCTGCACCTACTGTGGTGCGGGAATCGATTGAGGCATTCTGCTCGGCCCGCGGCACAGACGCAGGATAATAACCACGCGTTATCGAACGGTAGAGATAGACATTATCCACGAACAGATTGGCGTCGAGCTGAAAATTCCCGTGAGTATGGGTAAAATTGAAATTGAACGTCTCCTGCGTCTTGTCACCTCGATCTTCCATATTCATGGCGGCCTTCGGATTGACTCGAGCAACGGAGATGGGAATGTAACCGGGCTGACCATAATTCGCGTTGTAGATTTGCGCCGAAAATGAGAGCTTGTCCTCAGATGTAAAAGAATAGGTCGTCTTGCTGAACAGATTGACCTTGTCTTGGGCGGCATTGTCACGATATCCCGCATCCCTGCCTCCCTCAAACACAACATAGCTTTTCAGGCGGCCACCGTCATAACCATAGCTCAGCAGCGACCGTGCCTCTCCGAAAGATCCAAACCTCTGAGAAAAACCGGTTCGATAGAAATCGGCTGTATGAATGACAACAGACCCACCGACGGCAAGCATGCCGCCATAACGCGTATCGAACGGGCCTTTGATGACATTAATATCCCCGATGATTTCGGGAATAAGAACATTGAGGTCGTTATAGCCATTGCTCTGCGCACCCGAATACATGTTGCGCTGATAACCATCGATATAGGCTGCTACATAATTGCCGTTCGCGTTACCGGACCATCCGCGCATGCCAAAGCCCTGCGCAATGCCGCCATTGCCGTAATCCTCCACATAGACACCGGGAACATTGCGGAACAGATCGATCGAGGATGATGTGGCTTGCGCTTGAATATCTTTCTGGGTCAATCGATAAACCGTTGCAATATCATTTTCGACAGACTTGCCCAGATTCAATTTTCGCGCGGCGGTATGAGACTGACCACTGACTTCGACCGCCTCCGCTCGGGCTGCTCCAACAATTGCCACAGGCTGCTGGCCTTGCCCCTGAGCAGCCTGCGCCGAAACCACTTTTCCCGCGGGAGTGGAAACACCGACTTTTCCATCCTGAGCGGCAATTTTTCCCTTTCCTGACACTGCATTCGCGGTACCGCAGGACAGTAGGACGCCAAGCGTTACTGGAACCAGAATCCCGTCCCGCCTACTGGCATGTATGGCACTGGATGCCAGAGCCTCTATTTTCATCAATCTCAGGCGTGTCATTATCGTCCAACCAAAAAACACTATCATTTATGTGCGTTTTTAAATTTACGATTAATTATGAGTCAATTATAATAGCGGTATAATGAGATATCTATAAAATAATGACTTATTTTGTTGTACTTTAACAACATATTCCTAATTTATAATCGTTTTCATTCGTTATTTTTTTGATTGACTCAAAATTAAATCTCATAATAATGATGAATATGGGGCAACCCCAACAATCAACTTCATTGTATAGTTAAATATGCAGCCCAATCTTCCATACCGAGACACTGATAATAATAAAACACAGAAAATACAGAAGGCTTGATACACAGACATCCTACAATAAATGCAACTACCATTATTGTGTAGATACAAAAAATACTCTGAAACGGATCTTCTGTTTTTGCATGTGAGTAAAAATACCTGACCAACACGTCTTCAATCGATAGGACACAAGAAATGGCGATCAAGGAAATTCATCGTGCGACACTCCAGACCTGGCTGACTGAGGGCAGCCTCAGCCAAGGTGTCGAAACTGGCCTTCTCGACCTGCGCAATGAAGCGGATTTTGCCAAGGGTCATCCACTCTTCGCGACTAACGTTCCTCTGCGCCGCCTCGAGGCGGAAGCATCGGCCTTCGTGCCTCGCAAGGACACGCGTCTTGTGCTCGTGGATGGAGGCCACAAGATTGCACATCAAGGAGCTGAAATTCTCGAGCGACTGGGCTATACAGATATCAACGTTTTACGTGGTGGCATTCCCGGCTGGCTGGACAATGGCGGCAATGGCTCTCCGACATTCGATATCCCCGGCGTCATTTTCGCGACGGCTGTGCAGGATGTCGACGGAACACCGGGGATCACGGTTGACGAACTCGCTGCACTACAGGCCCGGAAAGCAGATATTGCGATTTTGGATACCCGCACGCCCCCCGAATTCGAGCTGGGCCATGTACCTGGCGCGCGCAACCTGCCGGTCGCAGAACTACTCCAGCGTTTTCTTGACTATGTTCCGTCGCCCGATACCCGCGTGATCGTTTCATGCGCGGGCTTGCCGCGCGCCATACTTGGCGCACAGACTCTTATCAGCGCCGGGGTGCCTAATGAGGTCGTCTATCTGATTGATGGTACGCCGGCCTGGACGCGTTCCGGTCGGGAGCTTGAAAGCGGCCATGCTGAAACATTCGCCCACCCCAGTTCCAAAGCCGTGGAATTCGGCCTGAAAGTTGCAGAAAAGTTGGTGCGACGGGGCGGATTGAAAACAATCGACCGCGCGGGCATTGACAAATGGAGCGCCGAAAGTGGCCGCACAACCTATGTGCTGGACGTGCGGCTACCCCATGAATACGCGCAGGGGCACCTGCCCGGTGCACTCTCCTCACCTGGTGGTCAACTTATCGCCGTGTCGCATCGAACCGTTGCAGTCCGCGGTGCGCGTATTGTGCTCGTCGACGACACGGGTACACGCGCGAAAACAACGGCATTCTGGCTCGCTCGCAGGGGGTGGGAGGTACGCGTTCACACACATATCCAAGCCGAAGCAGAAAAAGCCGATACAAGACGAGAATTTGAGCCAAGCTAGAGCCGTGCTTCGATATAACGCTTCCAAGCTTGACGGAAAATTCGCTTTTGTAATGGGTGACGCGCGCGGAATAGGCCGCGCCATAGCCGAACACCTCGCCACGCGCGGCAGCGCCGTGGCAATAGGCTATCATAGCTAGCCGACGCAGCCGGAAGAGTGGTCTCCGCTATACAGGAGTATCGTGGAGAAGTTTTTGCCGTGCATTGCGACATCAGCAACGGACGAAGTGTTGTTGCAGCGCATGAACAGGTTCGGGAACGTTTTGGCGCACTCGATATACTTGTCAACAATGCCGGTGGCTCTCCCCCTCTGTCTGTTGGTGATGTGCGAAAGTGGGCGGTGGAAGGGAGCCCGTCCCCCCCGAGGGTCTGGAGCCCGTTTGGGAGCATGGGTCCCTTCCACCTTCGTTCAACCCTGAACAGTTGCTTGGGACTTTCGATCCCGCACGACATGGACAGGAACCCTCACCATGCCACAGCCAGTCATCGGCTGCGATCTTTCGCGCGCCTTCCTCGATCTCTGCGACCTTCCTTCCGGCAGGATGCAGCGCATTCCCAATACCCGTGACGCCATCGCCGAATGGGCCGAAACGCTCACGCCTGATGTGCTCGTCGTTTTCGAGGCCACCAGCGGCTGCGACGACATCCTCATCGCCACCCTGACCGAACGCGCGCATCCGTTCTCGCGCGTCAATCCGCGTCAGGCTCGCGAGTTCGCCCGCGCAACCGGCGTTCTGGCCAAGACCGACCGCGTCGATGCGCGCGTGCTGGCCCAGATGGGCGCAGCCCTGGATCTGCCTGTCACCCGTCCGGTCAGTCCGGCCCGTGCGACATTGGCCGATTTCCTGCGACGCCGCAGGCAGTTGGTCGACATGCGCAAGGCCGAGAAGTTGCGTCGTCACAGCGCAGGCCATGATGACATCGCCGAGCAGATCGACGCCATGATCGCTCTGCTCTCGACCCAGATCAGTGTGCTCGATCAGCGCATCAAAGCCATAATCGCTGCAGATCGCGCGCTCGCGGAACAGGCCGCCCTGATGAGCGCCGTGCCCACCATCGGCCCGACCGTAATGGCCGTCCTGCTCGGCGAACTACCGGAACTCGGCACATGGTGTCGCCGCAAGATCGCCTCTCTTGCCGGTCTGGCACCCCATGCACGCGAAAGCGGCACACGGAAGGGCACACGACGCATCTGGGGCGGGCGACGAAAGGTCCGCGAAGCCCTCTCGCAGCCCTGTCCGCGTCCCGCCGCATCCTGCGCTCATCACCATGCGCGATAAGATGCACGCCGAGGGCAAGGCACCCAAGACCATCCTTATCGCCGTCGCACGCCAGCTCCTCGTCATCCTCAATGCCATGATCCAGAAACGTCAGCCTTTGCAGATCACATGATCAACACAGTTGCCCCCGTGCGCCCGGTCGCGGACCAAATGTCAGAGGCGTTCGATCAAGCTTTTGCGCTGGCCAAAGGTACATATCTGGAGGGCTCTAAAAACCCCTATTTTGATTTTTCCAGTAGTGGTAATATCAATGAGTTACGATTTTTATACAGGCGGAAAAGAGGGTTTTTAGAACCCTCCAATTGTAACCCCGCCGCCATGCTTTCTAACAATTGCAGAATGTGACGTGCTTGCCGATGAGAGCCACGCCATTGCCCATCAACTTCAGGAACACAGCAACGATGTTACAGCACGTGTCTACGAAGGCGCTACCCAAGACGAGCGCGCCTGTCGGCTAAGTTCCGGGCTTGATAGCTCAAGGCCATAATGCTTACCACGAGAGAGAACAGAAAGCGTGGCAAGCATGCTGCATACTGTAAGCACTGCATCTGAAAGGCTGAGATCGGGGCAAATCCTACTCCGCCTCTGTAAAGCACATAACATTTCGAGGACAAGACCTCATTCAATCGGCACGCGCACAGTCATAAGAGCGGAAAAACCCGGCTCGACATAATAGGTCGGAGAACTGCCGCCGATACTGCCCCCGAAAACACCCTTCGTCGTTCTGGCATTGTCACTGTAGCTGTAAACACCCGTTCTCTGAGTGGAGTTGCTGATGTTGTTCAGGTTCACCTGAATGGAAGGACGGTTGAATACTACAAACTTCGGCAGCCTGTATCCCAGAATCACACTGTTGGTGACATAACCGGGCATTTTTTCGTCATTCATCAGAGTCGAATACTGAGAACTGATATATTTGACATTCACGCTGCCGAAAAAGGTGCCGTCATCGTAGGACAACCCCAGCCCTGCCTGATAATGCGGACTGGCAATCTGCGTCTTGCCGGCGGTACGAAGATAATCTGTCTGTCCGGCGCTATTGACGGTTTGTAGATTATTGTCCTGCCGCGCATCGAGATAGGCAAAAGTCACATAGGGTGTAAAGCGTTTCCAGAGCGGCGTCGTTCCAACCTGGATATCAACACCCCGGCTGGTCTGGCCGCCGGCATTGAACTCACGCTGAACCTGAACGCCTTCCTGATAGGTGTTGAGCGTCAATAGACGGTTCGTCATGTTCATGTTAAAGAAAGAAATCGACGCAACGATTTTCTCTCCATTATAGCGATAACCGATTTCTTCCTTGATAGCATATTGAGATTTCGGAGAATTAGCCCCGGTCGTCATGGCCCCGGTCGTGACGCTGTACTGCTGCGCCGTCGATCCCATGAAGGGCTGACGGTAATCACCCTCGGCGTTGATATAGATCTGATTGGTACGGTCGAAATTATAGCGCGCACCAAGAGAGGGTAAAGGGATGTTTTCACTAATGCCCATATGCGGTGTTGAGCCAGGAATATAGTTATCGACACCACGCGTCACCATGACATCCTTAAAACCCGCATTGATCACAAGCCTGTCTTTCAGCAGGCGTAACGTATCCATCACAAAAGGCGCATTAATCTGATAGTGCAGAAAGTAATTATCATAATAATAAGGATTCCCATTCGCCAGACGATAGTAGTTGTAAGAATGGCTGAGGTCGGCGGGATCACCTGTCTCCTGATTAACAAAGCCTACCGGATCTTTCTCGCGCAGATTATAGTTTTCATACCAGTAGCCGACCGTCAGAGTGTTATGCCCTTGCGTCCAGGCAAGCTTTGAGGTGATGCCACCAATATAGGTCGGGCCGCCAAATCCGGTCGAGGCAAGATATTGCTGACCGTTCTGGGCCGTCCCGCCCGTACCCTGGGCAAGGTTGACGTCAACACGCTGGTTGCCCAAGTAGGTCTGCCCCTGCGTCATGGTGGTGCCGCCAGGTCCCCAGCCGAAACCATACCAGAAATACGGCGTCGTATCCCATGTCAGATGCGGCGTGATTACCACATGCGCAGGGGCCAGAACCGTCCCGCTGTAGAAAAGAGAAGTCTGATTCAGCTTATAATACGATCCGTCATGAATGCCTCCATAAGTCGCACTCGGGTTGACCCAGCGATACTGCCGCCACTCTTCCTGGGTTGGATAGTAATAATAACCATTTTTATTATTATTGAAAACCGATTCAAGCGCAATCGTGCTGCCGTTATTGAATGATTTAAGCAGCTTAAAATCAACATGCTGCTTCTTCGCGATCCCGGGACCACGCCAGAAATCAGTTGATGCGTTCGAGTAGGAAACAAATGCCTTCACACCCGAATGACCGATCTCACCACTATCCAGTCTGACAAAGCCACGATAGGTGTTGAAAGTACCATAGGTGAAATCAACCTGAGCACGAGCCTTACTCGTCGGATCTTTCATCTTCGTGTAGATCACGCCACCCGTGGCGGAGGTGACCGGATCATCAGTTGAGCTGGAGCCTGGTGTAATCGAAACGCGATCCATATTTTCACTGTCAAGCATTTCCGCCTGAAACTTGCCTGCGCCAGGGGAAAGTGTCGGCGCGCCGTCCAGCACCCAGCCTATATCATCAACCGTCAGCCCCCGGACCATGATCCCATTACTCAAAATTCCCGTAGGATCCTGAGACATCGAGTTTACACTTGGCATCATCGCCAAAAGGCCAACAACGTTCGATGTCGGATTCTGTTTGGCAATATAGTCCGCACTCACGGACTGAACCGAGCGCGTGTCATCCCGTCGCTGAAGCATGCCTCCGCCGGATGAAATACGCAGATGCGCCGCGGTAACCCGGATCTCTTCGGCATTCGCACTCTGAACTGATTTAACAGCAGTTTTCCGGGCAGGGGCTTTCTGCGCCGCGGAACCGGAAGAAGTGGCAGCCTTCACCGTTGTCGCATGGCGGGGGTGTGCCGCTTCCGCCTTTCCGAGAGCCAGCAGGCTGAAGAGGGGAATAACGAATGCTGAACTCGCGAATAGAGCGCTTTTTAGACCCATGTTTTCCTCCGCATAACGTGCGCATCGTTAAAAGGACATCGTTTTTCGAAATATTCCGGATCAGGCTGACGAATCGGGTAGGCCTTGCGATCAGGAGCAATAAACCGGTTTATCTAGTGAAACGGGAAAATAGATATGTCAATATGTTTCGATATCGTATTAAAATGTTTTCCGCTTGGAACGGGGTCAGAAATACGAAAACAGCATCTCAAAAGAACGGATAAAGATGAAGCGATCACATATCCGCACGATTATAAAAAACCCAGATATCCCATTCGTCAGCTCCGGGAGAAAAAATCGATACAGTCACTATAGAGATTGGCTGCTGTCATGAGCGAATCCACCGGACAGTATTCGTCTGTCTTATGCGCCACATCAGGCTCTCCCGGCCCGATGATCACGGACGGAGAGTTTTTGAAAGCCGGAGAAAAAATGGCCGCATCTGTAAAATACGGAACAGTGACGATCCCCCGATCGACAACACCGTGCCGGATGGCAAGCGTATGCACGGCCTGCACGAACGGATGATCGGAAGCCGTGATGACAGGGGGAATATCAAGAAGTGTCTGCAGGGACATCGCGGAACAGAGACAGCCTCTTATCGTTCCGCTGATGCCGCTATGCGCCTCCGCACTGCTGGTCCGCGCGTCGACACTGAAACGGGCCCGGTCGGGCACCGAGTTGATGTTCATCCCGCCACGGAACGTGCCTACCGTGACAGTATTTTTTCCAAGAATAGGATCGTCTTTCCCCGGATCGGCCGACCGTATCCGCATGATGGCATCCGTCGCCCGATAAATTGCATTTACCCCAAGATCAGGCATCGCGGCATGAGCCGTGCGCCCCTCCGCCGTGCATTCAAACCAGAGAACGCCTTTATGGCCAATAACAGGATAATTGCGGGTGGATTCGCCGATCAGAAGACCGGTAAAGTAACAGTCTGCAAACAGAGGATCAGACACCAGGGCGGTCGCGCCCTCACACCCAGTCTCCTCTCCGCCGGTCAGGATCACCGTCACGTCCGGACAGTGTCCTGTGCGGGCATAATGTCGCCCGCAGGCAGCGATGAACGCAGCAATCCCCCCCTTCATGTCCGAACTGCCGCGGCCGTAGACACGGCCATCGGCAATCTCGCCGGAGAAAGGAGGATATGCCCAAGTGCTGCCCCCAAGCGGAACCGTATCAAGATGACCGGAAAATCCGAGATTGTCGCCCGGCCGCTTTCCCGGTGGCCTGGCAACAAGATTCACCCGTCGCTCCCCGAAGTCATGCAACGTGACTTCAAACCCGATATCCGTGAGAATGTCAGCGCACAATGCGGCGCAGGCCGCCTCGTCACCCGGCGGATTGACGCTGGGTATCCGGATCAGATCCTGAAGAAGAACCACGGGGTCGGTATGTTTTTCGGTCAAAAGATTCAGGCCCGTGCCGTCAGCCAGTCAAGACAGTTGACCCAGAGCGCCTTGTAGCCGGGCCAGGCAAGATAATCATCAGGCATCCAGTGTGCGGACATGTCGCTGGTCCAGACGAGCGACCGGCTGTTGCCCATATCACGCGCGGCAATCAGCGGGTGCTCATCTTCCCCGACAGTCGCGACAAGTGTCGCTTCCGGATGAAGAATGACCTCATTATAACCAAGCAGAACCGGCCACGTAGCAGGCAGCCCGGCGACAACCGGATGCGCGGAGTTAACCACTTTCACCTCACTGCCTTCAGGCGTTTCCTGGCGGTCGTCATAAGGCAGACACGTGACCGGCAGCAGCTTTTCAATCGGCGTATTCCGGTAACGGGCTTGACCGTTCACGCCCTGAAAACTCAGATATCCTCCAACCATCATGATGGAACCACCATTTTTCACATATTCGGCGATAACCTTCAGGCGATTGGGAAAGGTCTTGCTGTGCAGCCATGTGTCCGGATGAATCAGGATCGTGTTCGCCCCCACATCGGAAAGGATAATGGCATCATATTGCGCGAGGTCCTCCGCTTTCGCCGGAAACTGGCTCTGCGCCACTTCCGAAGGCATATGGGTGACATCATAATCCGTGTCACTCATGACCTTAAGAAAATTGACCGCGCCATTATGAGCCGTGGTGGTAAAGAACTGATCAAACCCCTTGGCGTGACTGGCGGAGCTGATCCAGGATTCGCCGACGAGGAGGATTTTCTTTCTGGACGACATAGTTTCTCTCTGTTTCAGGGTTTATCTGCCACCACACATGACACGCCGGGGATTACTGACGAGCAGCTGTTCGATGTCGCGTTCCTGCAGGCCGCACCGCTTCAGGCGGGGCACGAAATGCCGGAGAATATATCCGTATCCGTGCCCCCCGTAGCGCGTCAGCATGCTTTTTAGAAACACATCGTGGGAGATAAGGAGTTTCTTTCCATATCCCCGCTCGAACAGACGTGTGATGGCCTTGGCGTTTTCATCATCGGAAGGGCACTGGGCACCCTCTTCGGGGTAGTAATACGACATGGAAATCATGTCGTATTCGAGAAAGGCACCCCGATCAGCGAGGCTGTGCTGATAATCCGGGTCTGAAAAACTGGGGTTCATGTGACACAGAATCACATGATCGAGGTCCGCTCCCTCTTCCTCCGCAATGTCGAGCACCGTGTGCGCGACGCGCATCCATGCGGGCAGATGAACGGAAAGCGGAACACTGGTCTCCGCCGACGCAATCGCGGCGGCGCGCAGGACTTTCTCCTCGTCTTTCGTCATGACGGAGGAAATACCGATTTCACCGATCACACCAGCCAGAACAGACGGATTTCCATTATCATCGGTCCGTTCCGCGCCACCGACATCTTGGATGATGCGCCGGGCAAGCTGATCGGTGCTCTCTGGATGTACGTAATCGGGATGCGAAGGCTGAAGATAATAACCCGCGCCCATGACAATGTTCAGACCGGTCTGCTGCGAGATCTTCTGCAACGTCGCAGGATCCCGTCCAATGCCAACATTGGTGGGATCAATCACCGTACGGCCGCCCAGATCATGAAACATCTTCAGTTCTTCAACCGCGAGTTCAGCATTGTCGAGCATGCAGTTGTCGCGGTTGCCCAGCGGATTCATCACGATCTCGCCAAGCATGTCCATGCTCAGGGGACGCATGCTCCATGAACTGTGGCAGGCGCAGGAAGCGGATGTTAAGGACGTGCTCCACTTTTTCGAAGCATCGAGCAGAATATGCTCATGCACCAGGGTAACGCCCATCTCCCCTGCATTCACCGGGCCGTTGACAGTCATGATACGCCCGCTGCGCACGCCGACAGACATAGGTTCCATTGCGGAAGACTTATCTGTCATCGCGGTTTTT
Organism: Acetobacter senegalensis; assembly: GCF_001580995.1. GTDB lineage: Bacteria > Pseudomonadota > Alphaproteobacteria > Acetobacterales > Acetobacteraceae > Acetobacter > Acetobacter senegalensis. The sequence continues at coordinate 8,453 of NZ_LHZU01000138.1, read as the reverse complement.
CCTGATACCAAAGAGATCCCGGCCCTTGAGGCTCATATTGATCCATATGGCGCCAAGCGTGATCAGACCGGTGAATATCTGTGTAAGGAATGGAGAAATATGCGCCAGGATCAGGCCATTTTTCAGACAAGCCAGAGTAAGAATGCCAAGAGCGGACCCGATGACGGAGCCATACCCGCCCGTCAGGCTCGTGCCCCCCAGAACCACGGCGGCAATGACATCAAGTTCGAAACCCACACCGATATTTGAGGATGCGCTGCCGAGGCGCCCGGCCATAATGACACCCGAAAGAGCCGCGGCCAGACCGCTGAAAACATAAACGATCAGCGAAACCCGACGCACATTGACCCCGGTACGCCGCACGCCCTCCTGGTTCGAGCCGATCCCCGTCACATAGCGCCCGAAACGGGTGCGGTGAAGCGTAATGCTGGCGGCCGCGACACAGAAAAGCATGATCAGCGCGGGAACCGGCACAGGCCCGATCCAGCCGCGTCCAGCCCACTCCAGCAACGCAGAGTCCTCCGGCAGCGGCAGAGAATAGCCCTGAGCGGTGACCAGAGAGAGCCCCCGGAAGACCGACATGGTAGCAAGGGTCACGATAAAAGGCGCCATACCAACGCGGGTAATGAGAAGACCATTCACAGCCCCCGCCACAGCACCAGCACACAGTGCTCCCGCAACCGCCAGCAGTGGCGGCATATGCCAGAAGGTGGCCAGAACCGCCATGGCGATGCCGCTGAACGCAGCAACTGCCCCGATCGAAAGATCGATGCCGCCCGTGGTGATGACAAAGGTCATAGCGGCGGCAGAGATGAAGGCCGCCGCGTTCTGCCGAAGAATGGTCAGAAAATTGCTGACGGAGAGAAAGGATGGTGCGAACACGGAGAAAGTCGTAACGCAGATGAACAGCAGGCAGCAGACGCTGGCGAGCCCGGGCTGCCTCTCAAACCCGAGCGCAATCCCGTGCAGCAGACGGCCCGGCGCGCGCCCGACGCCGTTCTTTGAAACAGTCACGGTTTTAGTGTGCTGAGCGGGCATGAAAACGCTCTCCCACGATGAGATCGACAAGCTCGCCAATGCTGGTTTCATCAATCTGGCGCTCCGCAGCCACAACACCATTGCGGATAACGGCGACGCGGTCGCAGACGTGAAAGAGATCCTGCAGCCGGTGGGTGATAAGAATGATCGTCACCCCCTGATCACGCAGCCTGGTAATCAGGCTGAGCACAGCCTCAACTTCCATGACGGCCAGCGCAGCAGTCGGCTCATCCAGAATCAGAACCCCCGGATTGAAGGCCGCCGCGCGCGCGATGGCAATGGCCTGGCGCTGACCACCCGACAGCCCCTCAACCCGCGCATGCGTGTCGCGGATCACAACACCCAGCCCCTGAAGCATCTCGGCAGCCCGGCTGTGCATCGTCGCTGTGTCCAGAAAGGGAAGTCCGAGAACACGGCGAACCGGCTCACGGCCCATGAACAGATTGCCCGCAACATCCACAGAGCCACACAGAGACAGATCCTGATAAACCATGTGCACGCCCGCGTCCTGAGCATCACGCGGAGACGCGAAGCGACAAAGCTGTCCGTCGATCAGAATCTCCCCGTCCGTCGGCGCCAGAGCGCCCGACAGGATCTTGGTGAGCGTGGATTTGCCGGCGCCGTTGTCGCCCAGCAGGCCAAGAACTTCACCACGCCCAAGCGCCAGATTGACACCCCGAAGAGGCTGAATCGCCCCGAACCGACGGGTAATGCCGCGCATTTCAACGGCAGGAGGCAGACCGGTCATGACTGGCAGGACCCGCATGCGGCCAGGGTGGCCGGTGTGACGATGGCAGCCGGCACGGCGATATCATGCGGCGCAGGACGATGCCCCAACCAGTCGGAAACAGCAGTCACAGCCGCTTCGCCCATGCGGATAGTATCCTGCACTGCCGTGGCCAGAACCGTCCCGTTCCGAAGCCCCCGCGCGATTTCGGGAGACATGTCCCACCCGGCCACATGAACGCGCTTTCGCGGCGGACTGGTCTCCAGCGCGGACAGCGCGCCGATCATCGCCGGCTCTCCGGTCGCGTAGATAAGATCAAGCTGCGGCGCCGCGGCGAGCAGATCCTCCGCCGCAGTCTGCGCTGAATCAAGGATGTTCTGACCATCGACAAATCCGGCAATATGCATGAACGGAGCCTGTTTTTTTATGGCATCGAGAAAGCCGCTATAGCGGAGAGTCTGGATATAGGAGCTGGTAGCGCCAACAATGCCGACACTCACTGGCGAGATCGGACCAGACTGCAAAAGAGCCTCAAGCAGACGCGCCGAGGTGCTGATGTTATCCACGCCGATCTGCGCAATCGTTTTCCCGGAAACGATCGCATCAATAGCAACCACGGGAATACCGTAACTGGCCGCAGTGCTGATGGCATCGCGCACGCCATACACATCGATGGCGCACAGAAGAATGGCGCTTACATGCTGCCCGGCATAATTTTCAATGGCGTCCGATTGAGCAACCGGGCTGTTATCGGCATCGAACACCGAAAGACCGTAGCCGGAGCGTTCACACTCATTCCGGACTCCCCGCGTGATTTCATTGAAATATTGCGAAGACTCCGTGGTCTGAACCAGCGCGACATGAACAGCGTCAGCCCGACCGGATGCCGCCCCGGCTCGCCTATTCGGCAGGCACAGGGTCAGCACCCCACAGATCAGTTTTCTTCGATGCACTGTCAGCATGATAAACGGGCCAGAGGTCCTGAGTGGTCAGCAGGTCCGGTCTCCCTGCCTTAACTTGTAAACCGGTTTAACGAATAAAATCCGATGTCAGTTATGTTGTCAAGCCGGAATGAGAAAACCCGACATTGTGTGAGGACGGATTGCTCATTACAACAAAGATCAGAGTGGACTTCCCCCACTCCGGACCCGAAGGTGGCTGACGCCGTTGATGAAAAAAAAGAGCCCGACCATTCAGGATGTCGCGGACAGAGCAGGTCTCTCAAAGGCCGCCGTCTCACGCTACCTGAACAAGTCGATCAGACTCCCGGAAGAAACAGGGCAGAAAATCGATGACGCCGTGCGCGCCCTGGGCTACAGGCGAAATTCGATCGCCCGGCGCCTGAGCAAGGGCGGAAGTGAAACCATCGGCCTCGTGGTGCCCGAAATCTCCAACACCTTCTTCTCGGAAATGGCCGAGGCCGTCGAACAGACAGTCTCGGAGCGAGGATATAATCTCATCCTCGGCATCAGCCGGAATCATCCCGATAAGGAACTCGGCTTTCTCCGCTGGATCGATGATTCCATCGTCGACGGCCTCCTGTTCGTGACAAACCGGCCCGATAACCGCCGCCTGCAACTCGACATCCGACGTTACCGCGCCGTCGTCTTGCTGGACGAGGACATCCCCGGCACAACGCAGGATAAAGTCTTCTGCCACAATATCGAAGGCGCCCGCGACGCCACACGCTACCTCATCCGCACCGGACACCGCCGGATCTTCCACGTCACCGGCCCGTCCTCCCTAATGAGCGTCAAAGAGCGCCTGGAAGGCTTCCGCCTTGCACACCAGGAAGCTGCACTACCCTGCCCCGACACACACATCTTTCATCACGACTACACCCAGCAGTTCGGCCGGGAGGTGGCGCGCAAAATCCTTTCATCTCCCATTCTGCCTGACGCAATCTTCGCCGCCAGCGACTACATCGCCATCGGCATGCTTGAGGAGCTCAGGCGCAACGGCGTGCGCGTGCCCGAAGACATGTCCGTTATCGGATTTGACGACACCAGCCTCGCGGAATTGGTCACTCCCAAACTGACAACCGTGCGGCAGGACGCCGCGGAACTCGGCCGCATCGGCGCGGACAGACTGCTCGACGCCATCGCGCACCCGGAGGTCCGTCACGGTGTAACCCGCATCGCAGCCTCCCTCGTCGTGCGGGATTCCGTCCGGGACCGGCGCCTGTCAACACGCGACATCCGTCCCCCGACCGCGCTCAGTCCCTCACCGGAACCGCCACCTAAAAACCAGTCATAAAAATCCCCTTGCCCTTGCCCCATCCACCGCCCGAGGGCACCCTGCGCCCTCAATCTCGGCTGACCTACTGCAAGCATCGACACACGTGTCCGAAACCTCGGAATCCCGCATCTCCCTCCTCGGGATCACCCTCCCAACTCCGGCAGCCAACCGCCTCCCCCAGACCCGCTCCGTCTCGCTCATCGTCATCTGGAAGGTTCTAAAAACCTCTTGGGTTTAAGGTTCTCTCTGTGATTCCATTTCTTCGGTTTTTATTGAAGGAATGGCGATATAAAACAGTCCGGTTTCTTTGATGTTGAAGAGCGGCTTGCGCGATTGAGCGGGCTTGGTGACCAACTCGAAGCGTTTTCCCGGACTGTGAATTTTAAGATATTTCATCCTGATCTGGAGAAAGCTCCGGCCTCTTCAGACGGGCGCAAAGGCGGCCGTCCTCCCTATGATCCGGTACTGATGTTCAAAACTCTGGTGATCCAGCAGCTGAACAATTTGCCTGATGAACTAACAGAATACCTGATAAACGACCATCTCTCTTTTATGCGTTTTCTTGGTCTGGGGCTGTCAGACCACGTGCCTGATACCAAAACAGTCTGACTGTTTCGCAAACACCTGACACAGGCTGGTGCTATTGAAAGACTGTTTGACCGGTTCGACGCGACCCTGCGGAACGCCGGTTATCTACCGATGTCAGGCCAGATTCTGGACGCAACGCTGGTGGCAGCTCCAAAGCAGCGCAACACCAATGAGGAGGAGGCGGATCTTCAGGAAGGACGGATCCCCAAAGGCTGGCAGGACAAACCGGCGAAGCTGTCGTACAAGGACAGGCAGGCTCGATGGACACTGAAGTTCACCAAAGCGAAGCGGCAGGATGATGGAACGATCCCGTCAACGGATCTCGCTATCCCGTTTTTTTGGCTACAAACCCCATATTTCCATTGATCGGAAGTTCCGGTTGATCCGGAAGAAGGAAGCGACAGATGCCGTGGCCAGCGATGGTGCGCGATTGAGAGAAGGTCTGCTTGACCGCAGCAATACAGCATCCGATGTCTGGGCGGACACGGCATATGGCTCAAAAGCCAATGAAGCCTTCATGGAAAAGCAGGGCTTTGTCTCAAAGGTTCATAAGAAAAAGCCGCATCTCAAATCCATGCCGCGGCACATCCAGAGATCCAATACCGGAAAATCCGTCATACGCTGCCGTGTTGAGCATGTCTTCCCCGATCAGAGCCGATCAGAAATCACAGACGGGACTGTTCATCCGGGCAATGGGCATCACCCGTGCCACCATGAGGATCGGGCTCGCCACTATCATCTATAAATATGCGCCGCTTCCTCTTACTCGAGAAAATCAGTTCCGCCGTATAGTAAGGCAGAGTGCAAAATCCCCGCAGCTCAAAACGCAGCGCGAAAATCAGACCCAAGAACCGTCAATCAGCACGCCAGAAATCTGAAATCAGGAGCCTAGAGAAACAAACAATGGTTCTTCGATCCCTCCAAATGATACCCCCATATCTACCCCCAATGCTTGAGCTTGAAGGAACATCACAGAGCGTCATAAAGCGCATAACAGCAGAAATCCGCCGCTGTTTATGGGAAATGAGCGCTAAGAACCGTCATGGGATATATCAAATGGCGGAGAGGGAGTCCTCCATGAATAGCATATAACATATTGATAATAATTGGTTTTATATAATTTGTAATTTTTTATACCACATAAAATACCTACCAAGGGATTCTGAAGGGGCGCTATAGGAAAAGCCTGTTAACGCCCTCAAATCAGACATCCAAGCAATTGTGCAGGTTGCCCGAAAGCCGACATTATTAGGTGGGCTGCGGTAGAACGAGTTTAGGGTACGCCCGACGTGATCGGCGCGCTGAAAGCGCGCGCGCAGGACATTTTCAAATTCGGGCCGCAAATCTTCACCGTCGAGATCAAGGTCGGCCTGTGCCAGTCCGTCGTCGCCTTCGGTCGCGCGGTCGCCCATCGCCTGTTCAGCTACAAAAGCTACATCGTCGTGCCTCACACCACGACGTGCGACGACATAACGGACTAACCTGACTATGTAGCATTTGGGGCGTCGGCCTCGTAGTTTTTAACGCTCGACCGTGAGCTGCCAGATCACGCGGTTGCGGCCTTCCCTGGCATTTTTTACGTCAACACGATACTCAATCGCCTGAAGGCAAGCAGATCAAGGTTGCTGAACCGGCTCTTCATGATCTGAACGAAGTATTAAACCGATAACCTCGACTCTCCCGGAAAAATATGGAACAAATAGAGAATGCTTGGAAGGCTCGCCAAATTTCTGCTGATTGCCTCGGCCTTAGCGCCCGTAGGGCTCGTTTACGCGTGGCTCGCCTGGTGCAACAAGCAACACAGCATTGCGATGGGCATTGTTGCCGCATGCGCGATGCTGGTATTGATCTGCGTGTACCTGCTTCGGCAGGCCCGTACCTCTTTGGAACGTTTTCCGCTCAATATTACCAGTGTTGAGCCAGCCGATCGCGAGAATATCGCGTTCATGCTTCTCTACCTCTCTCCGCTATTTACTTCCGAACTTGGACAGATCAACATCAATCTGCTCATACCAACACTGTTCATATTCACACTCTTGACGGCAACAGGATATAACTATCATTTCAATCCATTGCTCGGCCTAGTTGGCTGGCATTTTTATAAAGTCGAGTCTACAGAAGGCGTGACCTACGTTCTCATCACACGCAAGCAGCTCAGGAATACGAGCACAATAAATCACGTCGGCCAGTTAACCGAATACATTTTGATCGATCTAGAGGATGCGAATGCCTGTTAATCTGTTGGCTATTTGTCGCTCGGCGACCGGCTTGATTGTGAAGCGGATCAAAGTAAAGGCTACGGTTCAGAATCAGCTGGAGGGAATTTTCATCCAGCAGGAGCAGATGTTTGTTGATGGCGTAACCGAGGAGGTACCGTTCGATGGAGGATGGAGTCCCGACCCGCACGAGCATCTTGTGGCCCAAGTGACGGACGAAGCAGCCGCCATTTTTGCAGCCGCTCAAGGTAACATCGTAGCAATGCCGGAAGTCGATCCAGCGAACTTCGAAAATGAGAACATCAGAGCACTGGGTGTCCTAGTGCAACACTCAACTGGACCACGCCTGCTGCTACAAGAGTTTTCTGCCCGCCAGATGCTTGAGCGCCGATTTAGTCTAATACTTGATGGCAACACCTTCAATAGACTGACTCAGCCCGCATTTGCGATTGGGGCCTCTCTAGCAGGCTTCGTAGAAGGCGACAAAATCAAGTTCCAGAAATTCAGCCGTATCAAGCTGATTTTCAACCTAACTAGCCTTTATCAGGAAGCAACTGATACTGAGGTTGAAGGCTTCTGTGAGCTTGAATGCATCGATGTCGGTGACATCGGCAAATTCAAAAATCTCGCTGATCAAAAAATGCGAAAGCTGATCAATGCGATCACTAAGCGAGGAACGCTAAATGATTTTACACCTGCACAGATTCAGGTCGCTGCAGCCGGTGAGAACTTTCAAATTGCGGTAGCAGACGGGAAGATCATCATTCCGTCAGTGAAAGCAGAAGCAAAAGCGCTCCTTCATTTCCTTGACAATGGCTTATATCGTGGCCCGCTTGGCGGAGAAATCTTTATTACCAATTCAAAGCGAGCGCTCACCCCCACGCCCTAGCAAGCTGAGAAACAATATACACATTGTTCCGTGTGGCCCACCAGCAATGGTGCATCTTCAATAGAGCGACCCCACACGTCAGTGTCGTGCTCAAGCGCGAGAAATTGCATGAGCAGACATCTGCTGTTGGGAAAACTCAAGCGGAGCGCAGATGTCTACGATTGCTCGATTGCAACTTGGCTGCTTCCGCCTCTATGCGGACGCCGGAGCGCAACTCCACCCTTCCGGATAGCGGACGTGTGGCCCAGAGCGTACGGAGAAGACTGTCCGTTAAGCCTGGTGCGGTTCAATCGGAAATATCCATATCTGCTACGGGATCTGGTCATCGATCGGCCTGACCAGGTGTGGTGTTCCGATATCACATATATTCCCATGAAACGGGGATTTCTCTATCTCGTGGCGATCATGGACTGATTCACGCGCAAGGTCCTGTCCTGGCGTCTGTCGAACACGATGGACGTGGAGTTCTGTATCGAGGCGCTACAGGATGCCCTCATGCGCTATGGCACCCCGGACATTTTCAATACTGACCAAGGGTCGCAATTTACGACACCCCGTTTCACCGGGATACTGGAAGATCGTCAGATCCGCATCAGTATGGACGGGCGTGGGCGATGGCTGGATAACGTATTCATCGAGCGTCTGTGGCGGTCGCTGAAATATGAATGCGTCTACCTGCACGCGTTCGAGACCGGATCAGAGCTGAGGGCCGGGCTTGGCAGATGGATCGCCCATTATAACGAAAGGCGTCCGCATA
>NZ_LHZU01000115.1 GCF_001580995.1 Acetobacter senegalensis | reverse complement strand
TTCATCTGCCACCACATTTTCAATGGGTGCCAGAACGGTTGGCGCACGGTTTATCCGTGGGGGCTGGCGGCGCTCAATCCGGATTTCCGGGATAGGCAGAGAGGAATCCGCTGCAAACAGGATTTCCATGTGGTGGCGTTTTTCGATTTCCGCCAGCCAGTCGCGCTTGTTGTTCAGCACATACAGCGCAATCTCTCCGGCCACATGCACCGTAATGGCGGACGCGCGGCGGCGCGCCCCTTCTTCTTCCACAGCGCGCAGCACATGCAGGGCCGAGCTTTCAATGCCACGCACCATGCCGGTGCCCTGACAGTGCGGGCAGGGCGTGAACGCGGCTTCCGCCACGGACGGACGAAGCCGCTGGCGAGACATTTCCAGTAGCCCGAAATGGGAGATAGAGCCCATCTGGATGCGGGCGCGATCATGGCGCAGCGCGTCTTTCAGGCGGCGCTCGATCATGGTGTTGTGGCGGCGGGACTCCATATCAATGAAGTCGATCACAATCAGGCCAGCCAGATCACGCAGGCGGAGCTGGCGCGCGACTTCATCAGCCGCTTCCTGATTAGTGCGGAAGGCTGTTTCTTCAATGTTGCGCTGGCTTGTGGCCTTGCCGGAGTTCACGTCAATCGCAACAAGGGCTTCTGTCTGGTTGATAACCAGATACCCGCCAGACCGCAGGGAAACCACGGGCGAGAACATGGCGTCCAGATGCCCTTCCACATGATAGTGGGTGAAGAGTGGCTGGTTTTCCTTGTTCCACAGGCGCACCTTCTCGGCGTGCTGGGGCATGAGCAGGCGCATGAAGTCCCGCGCGGCTTTCCACCCGCTTTCCCCATCCACCAGAATTTCATTGATCTCACGCGTGTACACATCGCGGATGGCGCGTTTTACAAGGCTTGCTTCCTCGTAAATCAGCGCGGGTGCGACCGACTGAAGTGTGAGTTCACGAATATCATCCCACAGATGCAGCAGATATTCGCAGTCGCGCGTAATTTCCGGGCCGGGGCGCTGGGCACCTGCCGTCCGCACAATCATGGCCATGCCACGGGGCAGGTTGAGGTCGGACACAATATCCCGCAGGCGGCGACGGTCTGCCACGGATGTAATCTTGCGGGAAACCCCGCCGCCACGCAGCGCGTTGGGCATCAGCACACAGTAGCGGCCAGCCAGCGAGATATAAGTGGTAAGGGCCGCACCCTTATTGCCGCGTTCTTCCTTGACCACCTGAACCAGCAGCACCTGACGGCGACGGATGACTTCCTGAATACGGTAGTTGCGCATGAAGCGGGCAATCCGCTTCTGGATCAGCGCTTCTTCGCCGGTATCGGTTTCACCGCCGACATAATCAGGGGTCTTGCTGCGGCCATTGGCGCGGAGAGCGTCTTCGTTCCCTTCGGCGGAGGCTTCGGTTTCCGCGTCTTCGGACTCGTCAGACTCCGTCAGATCCGTTTCAGCTTCGGTCTCATCGGTCCCGTTGTCGGCATCATCCAGCAGGGTTTCTTCTTCAGCCTGCAGCGCGAGTAGCTTTTCACGGTCGGCAACCGGAATCTGGTAGTAGTCCGGGTGGATTTCGCTAAAGGCCAGAAAACCATGGCGGTTGCCGCCATATTCAACAAAGGCGGCCTGAAGGCTGGGCTCTACGCGAACAACGCGGGCAAGGTAGATGTTTCCTTTGAGCTGCTTTTTTGCAGCCGCTTCAACATCATAATCTTCAAGTCTGTTTCCATCCATAACGACAACGCGCGTTTCTTCCGCGTGCGTCGCATCGATCAGCATACGCTTTGACATAAAAAGAAAAACTCCGGTGTGCCGGTGGCCGGCCTGTCCGGTGCGTCCGCTTGGGCGGGTGGGCACGGAACGGGGGCTCTTCCGGCAGGCGAGAATAGGTATTTACGACATAATGAGGGGCAGCGGCCAACCCGGACAGTGAGGTGACGGCAGAGGCACGAAAACAGGAGTCTGTTTCCCCTCTGGTCATGCGCTCAACGTATAGGCTCCGGGCGATGGTCATGTATCCTTCAACCAAAATTTCCTGCTCCCATCCGCGCGGGGCGGCGCTGTAACGCCAGCCGCGCCCTTTGACGTGAAAAGGAGCGGAAACAGGATGCATGACGGGCAATCTGCCTTGGGCCATGCCTACTCACCATGACGCAAAGTGCAACAAACCGCAAGCCATTCAGAATAACTGTTTTTTAGACCTTTCTACGGTGTCATGGTTTGGACATTATCTTTCTTCAGTATCGTCGCAATTTTCAGGGTGCGAGAAATCATGCCGCCAGAGCACCAGCCATTACAGCCTTTCTTCATGCCCGCGTTCCATACGGTGGAGGGAGCGCCAGCCCCTGTGCGGGCCAGCGATAGGGCTACGGCATCCGGGCTGAAAGGCCAGGCAGCGGAGGCCGCAGGCCCCTTTGCTGCAGAGGGCGGTTTGTGTCAGGTCGCCACTGGCGTCTCTCCCGGCAGTTCTGCTGAAGGGGATGCCGCAGGGCTGGAGCCAAAGGAGCAAAGCAGCGTGTTCCCATATCATGCCAAGGCCGGTTTTTCGGCAGGTTCCCTTCTGTTGCCCACGCGGCGCGGGCTCATCAGGGGCGGGGCAGGTCTGGTGATGTTGGGGGCGGCTGGTTCTGTGGCGGAGGCCGCCACGCATGGTGGTAGCGGCGCTGCAAAGCATACGCTGTCAGCCCCTGCCATTGTGGGCAAGGCCAAGCCAGCCCTGCCTCTGGTCATGCTGGACCCCGGCCACGGCGGGAAGGACCCCGGAGCCATTGGCTTTTCTGGCACGTATGAAAAACACGTGGCGGAAGCTGCGGCGGCGGAACTGCAACGCCAACTGGTGGGCACGGGCCGCTACCGCGTGGCGATGACGCGCACGTCTGACCGCTTCATTCCGTTAGATGGCCGCGTGGAACTGGCGCAGCAGCATGGAGCCTCTCTGTTTATCTCCATGCATGCGGATGCGCTGCATAATGCCTCTGTGCGGGGGGCAAGCGTTTACACACATTCCCATGGCGCATCAGATAGTCAGACTGCGGCCCTTGCCCAGACAGAAAACAGTGCGGACCGGTTTGGCGGCCCGCTGGTGCAGGGGGCATCGCCAGAAGTGCAGCAGATTCTGGCCAGTCTGGTGACGGAAGAGGCGCGCCGTGGTTCGGCCCATATGGCCAGTGCCGTGGTGTCTTCCTTCCAAACGCGTATTGCGCTGTTGCCGCACCCACATCGGCATGCCGCATTTGCCGTGCTGAAATCGGCCCAGATTCCATCTGTTCTGGTGGAAATGGGCTTCATGTCCAACCGGCTGGATGAAGCCGCACTGCGGCAGGCCGGGCACCGGGCCATGGTGGCGGGGGCCATGTGTAACGCGGTCAACCGCTATTTTGCCTCCGCCGGGGTTGGGCTGGGGTAAAAGACAACGGTAAAATTGTTACCAAACGGAAAGGAACCCTCTTGGCGGGTGGCTCGGTTTGTTTATAAAATGAAATATTATAACATGACTGAGTGATGCAAAGAGATGAAACAGAGCTATCGTGCCGGCGTAAAACTGGCCTCCCTTCTGGCCAGCGTTTCCGTGCTGGGGGCCGGTATGCTGGTGGCGCAGCCAGCCGCATGGGCTGAAGACGCTAAACCCGCTGCTGAAACTGCCAAGGCCAAGGATGGCGCGGCAGACTTTTTTACCAAACCGCAGAGCGTGACCTCCACCGGCTCCGTTACCGTGCATGGGGCGCATATTGACTATCAGGCTGTCTCCGGCACCCTGATTGTGCATCCTAAAGGCTGGGATGACGCCGTTCTGCCTGATGAGGACAAGGATAAAAAAACACCAGCAGCGGCTTCCATTTTCTATGTGGCCTATTTCAAGAAAGGTGTTCGCCCGGAAAATCGCCCCATTACATTCATTTATAATGGTGGCCCCGGCTCCTCCACCGTATGGCTGCATATGGGTGCGTTTGGCCCCAAAAAGGTTGTTACGGCGGATGATGCACACACACCTGCCGCGCCCTATGCCATTGTGAACAACAATGACAGTCTGCTGGATGTATCTGACCTTGTGTTTATTGATGCGCCCGGCACCGGCTATGGCCGTCTGACCGGCACGGACAAGGAAAAAACGTTCTTTGGCACGGATGCAGATGCCCGTGCCTTTACGGACTTCATTGCCCAGTTTCTCTCCCGCTATGGGCGCTACAATTCCCCCAAATATCTGTTTGGGGAAAGCTACGGCACCACCCGTTCTGCCATTGTTGCCAACCAGTTGGCGGATGATAAAGGCATTGATCTGAATGGCGTTATCCTGCTCTCACAAATTCTGAACTACGATAACGATATTGATGCCGCGCAGATGAACCCCTCGGTGGATCAGCCTTATGTGCTGGCCCTGCCCAGCTATGCCGCCACGGCGTGGTATCACAAGCGTATTCCCAATCAGCCGAGCGATCTGAAGGGCTTCTTGCAGGAAGTAGAGCATTTTGCGCTAACGGACTATACGGCCGCCCTGCAGGATGGAAACAGCATCACGCCAGAAAAACGGGATGCCATTGCCCAGAAACTGCATGACTATACCGGCCTGCCTGTGGACTACATCAAGAAGGCCGATCTGCGCGTAAACGGCGGAGAATTTGAAAAAACCCTTCTTGGGGATAAAGGGGTTGATACAGGGCGTCTGGATAGCCGCTTCTCTGGCCCCACCATGGACCAGCTTTCCCAATATCCGTTTTATGATCCGCAATCTTCGGCCATGTCTTCCGCCTATATTGCTGCGTTTAATGATTACGCGCGCAACACGCTGCATTACGGCAATAGCTCCGTGGTGGGTGATGGGTATCAGGAATACAAATTCTTCTCAGACGCCATTACAAAGTGGGATTTCTCACACGCGCAGCCGAATACGGATTTCCCCATCCATGGGGCTGTAAATGTGCTGCCTGATCTGGCCTCGGCCATGAAGCATAACACCAGCCTGAAAGTGATGCTCAACCAGGGCTATTATGATCTGGGAACCCCGTATTTCGAGGGGATTTATGAAATGCGGCATCTGCCGATTTCTCATGATCTGAGCAAGAATATTCAGATTGTGCAGTATGAATCCGGGCACATGGTCTATGCGCATCAGGACTCTCTGGCCCAGTTGCATGATAACGTGGCTAAGTTCATTACCAGCACGTATGCTCCGCTTTCCGGAAAGTAAGAAAGCGTCAAATTACGTGGTTGCAGAAAAAACCGTCAGATTCATCTGGCGGTTTTTTTGTATCTGAACGTGTCCGTTTTCGTGCTCTCGCCTTCGGGTATCACGCTTTCCTGACAGGCATTATTAGCGGTCTTCTTTGCAGACTGCTATGATGTGAATAGTCCACAAACTGCGTAAAATTGGAACGGGGGAGGGAGGTGTATTCCTTGCTTTGTCGGTAAGCACAAAGACTGCCTGCCCTGTTTAAAGCTGCCCACTTTGTTTGTGCTTCAGGGCCGCCATAAGAAGACTAACGGCAAGCCCTGCTACAGCGCCCAAACCCAGACAATAAAGAACACCCTCCTCAAAATCCCGGTAAAGGCAAAGGAGAAGTGCGAGCGCAGGGGCGCAGGCTCGTACACATTGGTAGAGCCTTTTGCTACCTGTTGTGAGGGGGAACAGCTTGTTGGTACGGGGCTGCAGGCATTCATGTGCCCAGAAAGCACTGGCCCACGCAAGGAAAACACAGAGTGCGATCATGAGGGCTGCCTACGCAGTTTTTGAAACACGATTAGTGCGGCCAGTCCAGTCAACATGACCAACGCATCAAGTGTATAATAGCGGCCCGCATCCTGTAGCCAGCCGTGGCTGTGTGTAAGACCATCCACAACTGGAAGACCAAGCGCCATGAATGCCAGCACCACAAGTTGCGCGCGCCAGCCAGAGTACGCCGTATTTCTGAGCGCGCAGATCAGCCCGTGGAGGGCGGAGAAAGCCCAGAGCATGAAAAACACCTGAATTTCGGCTTCCATGCGCGCATTCATGGAAAGAGGCAGCAGGCGGTTGGCCCAGAACAGTCCGGTAATAGCCAGAGGAAGGCCCACCAGAAGCCCAATAGTCAGACCTTCTGCTGTACGGAACAGGATTTTTTGGCCGGATGCCTTACGCCGCTTCATGAGAAACAGCACCAGACCGCTGCCCATGAGCACCGTGCAGGCCAACCCGGAGAGGAAATAAAGCCAGCGGAGCAGATCGGAAGAAAAACGCGCGTAATGCAGCCCGTGCAGAAGCTCCAGAGTACGGGCCGCCGCACCTTTCTGGATAAAGGAACTGATGACGTGTCCATCCGTACGGCTGAATGTGACCAGATCGCGTGTCAAGAACAGGCTGGCATCATCACTACGGAAAATGCGGATCTGGGTGGGGGAGAACAGGATCAACTCACAGCGCTCCGCCTGCAGGATTTGTTGAGCCTGCGCAATCAATGGCCCGAGCGGGGGTGTGGGCGGCCGGATGGCAGATGCAGGTGGCGCTGAGACGTTTGTTTTTGCCGGAGGGCTGGCCGCCGCAGCGGGAGGCGCCTCGGTCTGCTGCGCGGGCAGGAAGGGGTGGGGCGGCAGAATGCCGCGCGCCCGTATAACTGTTCCTGTGTAGGACATCATGATCAGGAACGGCAGAAACAGAACACCGGTGACAAGATGGGCATCCAGCCACGCACGTGGGCGCGGCCCAAAGGGACGAAACAGGATAAGATCAGGCCACATGGCCTTGATATGAATGGCGATACCAGACCCGACAGCTACCAGAAGGCATACGCCCAGCAGCGTGACAATGGTGCACCCCACCACAGGGCCATTGCGTAAGGCGAAGTGAAAATCATAGAAAAACTGCCCCCCGGCCGTGGCGCGCGCGGGAAAGATATGGCCATCAACAGGGTCCAGCACGGGGCCAATGAACTCATGCCCGTCATAGTGCAGCACGCGGATAACCGGGTCCCGAAGAGAGGGGAGCGTTATGAAGGCAAACAGGTCTTTCTCCTGTTCCGCCATTGTGGTTTCGGCTGCGCGTTGCAGGGCAAGCGGAGTAGGGGCCGGTGGGTGGTCCAGAGTGACCTCCGGCTGCATCCACTGCGTTATTTCCTTGTCAAATACGCTCAGGGTGCCTGTTGCAAAAATGCATGTCAGCACCAGCCCGGCCAGAAACCCGACCCAACTGTGCAACCACCCCATATGAACCCGAAATGTTTCACGCATGAGCAGAAACGTTTGTCATGGTGCGATGCGATTGTAGAGCGCCATTCCGCCGCACAGCACAAGCAGAACCCATAATCCCCAGGCGTGGGTGCGCGCGCCATACCCCAACAGAATCAAAAGCGGCAGCAGGGCTATGGCAACGGCTTCCGCCATGGTGGTGGCGAGTCTGTTTTCCGGACCGTTACCAAGCACAGCATGCATGACAAGAAAATGAGCCATCAGATAGGCAAGCACCGTTGCCGCGGCCAGCCATGCCATGCGCCTGTAAACAGCACGGCGTTTTTCACTCTGTCTGCTCACGGCGGCGGCCGTGTGGCGGGCGAAGGGTTTTCTGGCGGTGTCAGGCATGGCGTTTTGTTACCGCGGTTGAAAGGGGGAGAACAGAGGCTTCTGGGCCATATGACAATAATTACATTTGCGAATAGCTATCAATTGCGTATGAACGGGGGCACGAGAGACGTTCTTCCTGAAGGTGTGAATGATCATGATGAGATGCCTGTTCCTTTCCGGCCGGTGTAGGCGTCACATCCTGCTGGCTACGGTTGTCGTTGTTGCCGGGGCGGGCGCTGCGCCGGTGTATGCGGCAGAAACGCCTGTTGCCAAAGTGTCAGCTAAGCCAGCGTCCGCCGCAGCGCGGAATGCCCGCAGTGCTGGCACGCTTCCGCAGTCTGCCGGGTCATCCGCCGTTGCCCCGCCGACCGCCACGGTGGCGGCTGCCAGCACACCACAGGCAGAGACGGGAACCACACCTGCCAATACGGATGAGCAGATTCTGGTCAAAGCCAAACGCCGCAACCAGATGGAAGTGATCAGCGGTGGCCAGTTGGGTGCGCTTGGCACCAAAAAGGGGCTGGATGTGCCCTTTAACATTCGTAGCTATACGTCCAGCCTTATTCTCAACCAGCAATCCCAGACATTGGGGCAGGTGCTGGAGAACGATCCATCCGTGCGCACAACGTATGGCTATGGCAATTTTTCCGAAATGTTCATTATCCGCGGCTTTCCCGTGTATGGGGATGATGTTGCCATTAACGGTCTGTATGGCATTACGCCGCGCCAGCTTGTGTCCCCACAACTGTATGATCAGGTGCAGGTGCTCAACGGGGCCAGTGCGTTTCTGAACGGGGCGGCCCCCGGTGGCACGGGCATTGGTGGCAACATCAATCTGATGTTCAAACATGCTGAAAACACCCCCATCACCCGTATAACCGGAGATTACACCAGCAAGGCCACGGGTGGCGGCAGCGTGGATCTGGGCCGACGTTTCGGGCAGGATAAAGCCTATGGGCTGCGCCTGAATGTGGCAGGTCTTTCCGGACAGGGTTCAATTGATCACGAACGCAGGCACAGCGCCGCGCTGGGTGCTGATTTTGACTGGCATGATGACCGCACCCGTATCTCGGTTGACATGAACTATCAGAACCAGGGTGTGGAGTGGGGGCGGCCCGGCGTGTTTTTGGGCAGCGGCGTAACAAAGGTTCCGCGTGTGCCCTCGGCGGCCCGAAATTACGGGCAGGCATGGACATATAATGAGCTGAACTACATCTTCGGTATGCTGAATGTAGAGCATGATTTCTCAAAACACCTCACTGCTTATGCAGCTTTTGGCGGCATGGGTGGGAACGAGAAAGGGGATTATTCCTCCCTGACCATTTCTGACGGCCGCACCGGAGATGGCACCAGCGGCAGCATGTATGTTCCTGTTGTGCAGACCAATGAAAGTACCCGCGCAGGCGTGCGGGCGCACTTCAACACCGGGCCGGTCAAGCATGAGATGAATGCAGGCGGATCGGGCCTGTGGGAGGAGTTTGATACGGCCTATGCCATGGCATGGGGGTCTTCCATTGCAACCAACCTGTATCACCCCAACTACGCTGCACCGCTGGAGCAGAATTTTGTTGGTGGAGACATCAATAATCCCAAGCGCAACAGTCAGACACGCCTCTATAGCCTGTATTTTTCAGATACCATGTCTTTCTGGCATGATCGTATCGCGCTGACAGCGGGTTTCCGGTACCAGAACATGCTGATCAATGGGTATGACTATAACGGAGGAGGACTGACCGCCCATTATAATCGGGATGCCATTACCCCCGTTGTGGGGCTGGTTGTTCACCCAACGCGCCGCACGTCCATTTATTTCAACCGCATAGAAGGGCTGGCGCAGGGGCCAACAGCCTCTGGCAGCAATGTTGTTAATCTGGGCCAGATTTTCCCGCCCTATAAAAGTGTGCAGTACGAAATTGGTGCCAAGTATGATATCGGGCGCTTCACCACCACGCTGGCTTTTTATCAGACCTCCCAACCTAATTCCTACACGGCTCCGTATGGGACTGAAGGGGCATTGATTTTCCGTGCGGATGGAAAGCAGCGCAACCGGGGGGCGGAACTGAGCATCAATGGGCAGATCTTGCCCGGCCTGCGTTTTAATGGGGGCGCCACGCTGATTGATGCACAACTGCGCCGTACGGAAGGTGGGGGGGATAACGGCCATACCGCGATCGGGGTGCCCAATTACACCATTAACGGCAATCTGGAATATGATCTGCCGTTCCTCAAAGGCGGCACCGTGGTGGGGCGTGTGGTCAATACCGGCAAGCAGTGGGTGAACACGGCCAACACACTGCACCTGCCTGTGTGGACACGGTTTGATCTGGGTATGCGCTATACATTTGCGGTGCAGCACAAGCCTCTTACCCTGCGGTTTGGGGTGGATAATATTGCAAACACCCGTTACTGGTCTTCCGCATTCAATGGCTATCTGCTTCAGGGTTTGCCAAGAACGTTCAAGTTCTCCTTCACGGCAGACCTGTAAAGGAGCGACAAAGACGTGATGCGCAACCATGCTGGCATGGTCTGGGTAGCACTCTGGTAACGTTTGTTGCACAGCCCATTTGGGGAGAAGGGGGAGCCGAAGAAACCATACTTTCCCGCAGCTGCATCTGTGTGTGCCTGAAAGGTTTTCTGTGTCGGAGGGATGCCGCCACCAAGCTTGAGTGCGCGCGTGGTCAGCCTTAAGACAGATTCAGCTTGGGAGATGTCTCTTGCAGACATTTCCATTTTTGAAACCACCCTTCGGGGTGGTTTTTCTGTTTCTGGACACACATCATGCAAGATAATCGATGCGCAACGGCGGAGGAAGTCGCCGTGCTGCGTGAACGCGTGGCGCGGGTGGAAGGCAGGCATGATCATCTGCGCGATGGGCTGGACCTTCTTTCGCGCCAGTTTTCCGAATTACGGCGGGATCTGACGCAGGCTGTTGATGATAATGCGGCCTGCACACGGCAGGAGATCATGAGCCGCGTTGATGACATGAGCCGTAATACCCATAGGCGTGACGCAGAAGTTTCTGATCGCCTTGCCCGTATAGAAGGCGGCATCCGTCTGGCGAACTGGATTACCGTAACGGTGATTGCAGGTGCCACCACACTCCTTGGCTGGGCCCGGATGGGGGATGCTCTGTGGCATGTCTGGAGGCATGTTCTGGGTGGTGGTGCATGAACACACCCGTTGATATTGCCGCCCGCACAGCATGGGGTGAGGCGCGGGGAGAAGGCTCTCAGGGCATGCAGGCTGTGCTGAATGTGGTGCATAACCGTGTGGTTCAGCCGGGATGGTGGGGGCGGGATGTGATCTCCGTCTGCACGGCACCGGCGCAGTTTTCCTGTTGGAGGCACCAAGACCCCAACAGGGAAAAACTACTGACTGTAACAGCAGAAAACCCACAGTTTCATGAGGCCCTGTTGCTGGCGTTTCAGATGGAACTGGGCCAACTGCCTGATCTTACGGATGGTGCGGACCATTATTTTGATCGTCGTACAGCCCCGCCCGTCTGGGCGTGCGGAAGGTTCTACAGAAAAACAATAGGCCATCACGCCTTTTATCGTATCGGCCTTAAAGGAGAAGGATCATGAAGCAGGTTCTTGTAACCGGCGGCAAGATCAGCAGTATTGTTGCGCTTGTGCCACTTGTGGTTTCTGAAGTCCCGGCGCCATGGGATACCATTTTGTGCACAGTGGTGATTATCTGCGGGGCCATTGCAACAGCAGTGCCAGCGCCACAGGAAGGGTCACGGTGGATGGCGGCATATAAGCTTGTGTCTGTTATCGGCCTGAATTTCGGGTGGGCTGCAAATCACCTCGCCACAGGCCAGAACACGGCAGTGCACCCACAGTCTTCTGACCCGTCAGGCAAGAGTACATCGTAATTTTTCTCTTCAAACGCAAACGCACTCACGGCTGCCTTATGGCGGCTTTTTTTATGGAACACGCACTATGACGCACATTTCACGTCGTACTCTTATGCAGTCGGGCAGTGTGGCCTGCTTGGGCGGACTTCTGGCCGCCTGCACTGTAACCACTCATGGGTCTGTGACCTCTTTTACTTTGGATGTCGCCAAGGTGGAGGCCTATGCGCAGGCAGGATACAACTTTGCGCAGATGCTGCTGGCTGTGCCGAATGTGGCGCAGGGCATTGGCGCGCCACTGGTGGCTGTGGTGGAGGCCTGTGCACAAAACGTATTGGCTGCTCTTGATAGTCTGAAAACGCAGGCAAATGGAAGTCTGACGGTTTCTTACAACAATGCGTCCGTTAAACAGGCGTTTCAGTCCATTCTGGCAGACTTTGAAACCGTGCTCAGCGCGGCCGGGACGTTGTTGCAGGCAGAAGCTGGGCTTTCCCAAACCGTGCGTGACAAGATGAGCCTCGCCATGACAGCAGCCGAGACCATTACCTCTCTTATGCAGGCCATGGTGAGCACGGGCTTGCGTGCAAACGATGTGTCGTCACGCATGAGTGAGAGTGCGGCTCTTGCTGTGCTTGGGGTGTCCGGCTGATGGTGCTGCGTGATCTGCTATGCGTTTTGGCGGGTATGGGGGCGCAGACAGTGCTGGTTATTCTGTTCGTATGGGGCAGACGGCAGCGGCAGTGGCCAGACGCCTGACAGGGTATAGACCGGAGGGAACAACAGGTTCAGGCGAACGTTGTGCCCCTACAGCAAGGAGGATACAGATCATGGAAAAACTGTCTGAAGAGTTTCAGAAACAGCAGAAACCCGCCGCGCGGCTGATTGTATCCGTCAGCGTGGCGCTTGCGGTATTCTTCATGATGGTCGCCAAGGCGATGCGCAACAAATAAAGCCCGTTCGATTTTGCTTTTTGTGGGAAAAGCCTTCCGTAGGGGAGGCTGGTAGACGGGTTTACAATCACCGTTTCTGGCACCGTCTCCTTTCCATGGTATAGGTGTTTCCACCATGCGTTGACCGCGTGTTGGAAGCCTAGAAAAGCATGCTGGATAGACAACATTATTGTGCGAAAAGGGTAATCTGAAAGCGTGATGCGTAGGGAGCGTAAAAAGCGTCTCTATCCCGCTTGCTTTCAGTCAGACGCATAGACCCAGCAAGACGCCACCATGAGGCGCCAGTTACGTCAGTAATCAAGTTTGTCTGTGTGCAGGGATGCACGTTTGCTCTCTGGCGCGATGTTGCCTGGTAATGGTGCAACCGGCCAGCCAAACTGTCCCATGCTTTAATCTGAGGCCGTAGGGAGGAGCCTAACAGGCACTCCGTACGGCCTTCTTCTTTTTTCAGGATCGTTATGCAGAGAAAATTGGGATGTCGGCCCGCGGAGCGTCGGGCCGGGCAACCGCGCTTGTCCGGTTTACGGATGATGGCGCGGAAGGCACCTGCGCGTCTGGTGCGCGACCATATTGACCCGGCACCGCTCCTGCTGGGCAATGATCGGGTGGGGGACTGCACATCGGTTGGGCTGGGCAACCATATCCGGGCCACGGCGGCACTTGCCGGGTTTCAGGTTGCCGTAACCGAGCAGGATGCCCTGCATTTTTACAGCCTCTCCACCGGCTATGATCCCGCTCGTCCGGTAACGGATCAAGGGGGAGTGGAAGTAGATGTTCTGGCATGTGCCGGGCGGGCCGGATATGCGCTGACCACGCAGACCTTCTATCCCTTATGGGGCACGGCAGAGGAGGGTGACTTCAACACTTTGCGGTTGATCATCGCTGGGCTGGGGGCTGCTTATGTGGGAGTGCAACTGGCTCTGGCCGATCAGGCCCCCGGCGTGTGGGATACCCTGAGCCCGGGAGACCAGCGCCCCGGCTCGTGGGGCGGACATTGTGTGCTGGTCTGGGATTATGCCGGAACGGCGGATGATGATCTGGTAACATTGCTGACATGGGGCACGCGGCAAAAATGTACGTGGCGCTGGCTACGGTCCCGCCTGATGGAAGTGCATGGCGTATTATGGCCGCAGCTCATGCTACCGGGTGGCCTTTATCCGACAGGGGATGATCTGGAAAAGCTGCGGGCCGAGAACGCTGCTTTTCTGGGGGCGGCTCTGGTCTGCTGACATAATCCCCTAAAAATGTACCCGCTATCCACAGGCTTACCCACGCAACCATCCGCAGAATCTGGGGATAAGTGGAAAAGCGGCCCGTCTGGTTAAAGGGGGACGGGCCTATGCTCTAAGGGCAGTAATGCGCCTTGTGGGCCTGTGGGGTGTTCACGCTCTGAGCGTTGTCGTGCAAACGGGATCGGCAGGGGGCCGGGAAGATCAGAGGGGAAGTCAAAGCCATAGCCCGCGTAGGTGGCGTGGCCTCTCTGGCGCAAGGAAAAACGGATCATTTCTCTCGGAGGCTGTTATTTCCCTGCGGCTTGCCCTGAATAAGGTCACTCCGCCGTGTTAGGAAACCACAGGTTCACGCTCAACCCTTCGGGGAGCCATTCTCTTTTTACCTTCCCCTCAGCAGAACGAACAAGGCGATCAAGCAGCCCGCTGCCAAAGCCGAATGTGTGTGGTGGGGCGGAAACTGGTGGCCCTCCTGTTTCTGTCCAGTTGAAGCGCAGGTGAGCGTCCTCCTGTTTCCAGTCAAGAGAGACAAGACCGTGGAAACTGCTCAGTGCGCCATACTTCATGGAGTTTGTCGCAAGCTCATGGAAAATGAGAGAGAAGCATGTCACCTCATTTTTGGCGACCTTGATGGCGTCTCCATGCAGTGTGCAGCGCGTGCCATAGGGTTGCAGCACCGCCTGAAGAATACTGCGCAGGTCCATGGCTTCCGTTTGAAGTGGATCATCCCCTTTTCCGTGGCGTGCCAGAGAGGAGACGCGGGCAAGTGCGCTGAGCTTGTCTTTTAGAATATGGGTGGCGCTTGGTGCATCCCCTGCCTGCGCGGCTTCTCTTTCTGATAGGGAGACGAGCCCGTTTACAATGGAAAAAAGATTGCCAATACGGTGCTGCATTTCCTGCGTTAGCACGCGTTCCCGCTCCAACGCTTCTTCCAGTTCAAGCCGCAGGGTGGTTGTCTGCGTGATATCGCGGGAGACACATAAAATGGTGAGGCCGTCTTCAGCCGTTGTTGTCACCAGCGGAATAAGAATGTTGTCCCAATACATGAAGCCGCCCGGGCTACGACTTTTGCCCTGAAAGCGGACCCTCTCACCCCCGGCGGCTTTTGTGAGCGCCTTTTTCCCTTCCTCATACACCTCTGGCGGCAGAAGGGAGAGCCAGGGCATGCCAAAGCCTGATTCACGTGGAACGTTCAGCGCCAGGCAGCCGGCGCGATTCATCATCAGAAGCGTGCCATCGCGCGATAAAACTTTGATGCAGTCCGGCGTGGCATCAAGCATGGCGCTTTGCAGATCAAGAAGCGTGGCAGGAGAGACCGTCTGCAACGCAGGAAAAAGCGCTTTGGCATAAGTTTCAGCTGCTTTTTCCATATGTCCCATGTTTCAGCTCTGCTCGTATTGGTGCGATAGATAATCGGAAACTATGATTACCATATTTTCATGAAACTATGGAAATACTTTTGCGATAAGAAAATTGTAAACGAAACATTAAAATTTATTTCTAATATATTAACGCTGTATAAACCCTCATAACATTTTCGATGAGAGAGTCAATTATGCTTCAAAATAGTGTGGATGTTTTCCATCCTGTTTTTTCTATTTATTTTATTTGTGATGTTCTTTCTTTCTGCACACAAATAGACACATTCCTGCCTTGTTGCCTGATAGCGTAAACGAGTCCTGCTCTCTCTCTCTGCGCGGTCCAGCTTGCAGGGTGGAGAGGCTGCTTCAAAAGCGGGGAGAGGTCGATCACCAGATCCTGCCGATCTTGGTGTTGCACATGAACGCCGCGCCCTTGGTGTCACTCATATGGTGAGGCTCACGCCATTTGTCAGTGTAAAACGCCGAATTCATACTTAGCCCCAGCTTCTTCGGGCCGCTTCTTGCATGCAGGGCGGAGAAGACTGCGTATGGGAACAGAACACATGCACCAAACGTTGAGGCGCTTGATCTATTAAATCGGACTGTAGGAGAAGAGGGGGTGGGTGTAATTTGGCAAGTGAACCAGTCACTCGACCAAATTACACCAAACCCTGTAAACATTCGCAGTAAACTGCGATATGTTGGTGCCCAGAAGAAGACTCGAACTTCCACGACCTTGCGGCCACAGATACCTGAAACCTGCGCGTCTACCAATTCCGCCATCTGGGCTCAGAGGCAACCCGGAGTGTTCCGGGGTGGTGAAGGGGGATTTACTCTGCCTTTGAGGGGCCGTCAACAGAGAAAATGAAAAATATCTGACAGATTTGTGTGGTGCCGCGCTCTGGCCCTGTGGAGTGGAATGGAACACAGTCTGAAACGCCCGCCTGCCAAAGGCTTTTGGCCGTATTTCAAAGGGGTGGGCAGGAGCCAGAGGGCGGACCGAAACGTGACGGCGCGCACTAAAAGATTAAGGCGTGCCGGACGCCCCCAGCCCTGATGAGGGAAGCAGAAGGTTTTTTGGGAATGAGCACAGGTAAGATTGCAACAGTTCTGGGTGGCAATGGCTTTGTTGGGCAGTATGTGGTCCAGAATCTGGCCGAGGCCGGCTATACCGTAAGGGTGGCCAGCAGGCGGCCCGACCGTGCAACTCTTCTGCGCCCCCTGGGGCGGGTGGGGCAGATTGCGCCTTTCTATGCCTCCGTGCTGGATGATGCCTCCGTGGCCTGCGTGGTGGAAGGCGCGTCTATCGTCGTCAATCTGGTAGGTGTGCTGGGCTCCACATCCCGGCAGGGGCTGGAGGCCGTGAATGTGCTGGGCGCTGAGCGTGTGGCGCGTCTTGCCGCCGCTGCCGGTGTGGACAGTTTTGTTCAGATGTCCGCCCTGGGGGCTTCTCCCTCAGCCGCTTCCGCTTACGGGCGTAGCCGCGCTGCCGGGGAGGATGCTGTTAGGCGCCATCTTCCGCACGCCTCGATCGTGCGGCCCTCCATTATCTTTGGCCCGGAAGATCATTTCTTCAATCTGTTCGGCACCATGGCCCGCTATCTGCCGATCTTGCCGGTATATGGCGCCAATACCCGTGTGCAGCCGGTTTTTGTAGGAGACGTGGCGCAGGCACTGGCCCGCATTGCGCTGGATACCACGCTGGCGGGGAAGATCTGGTCTCTGGGCGGGCCGGAAGTTCTCACCATGCGGCAGATTTATCAGTGGGTGCTCAAGGAAACGCAGCGTGACCGCCTGCTGTTTACTGTGCCTTCTGCGCTGGCATCCTTGCAGGCCAGTATTTTTGAGCGGCTGCCGGGTAAGCTGATCACGCGTGATCAGTTGCGGATGTTGTCCGAGGATAATGTGGTGCCCCCCGGCCAGCCGGGATTTGAGGAACTCGGTATCGCGCCGCGCAGTATTGAGAACACTGTGCCCTTCTATCTGGACCGATATCGGGCTGGCGGTGGTCGATCTGGTGTTATGGTTCCAGAGTAAGAGGTTAGGGGTATATAGGTCCGGTTTGATACTTAAATCATATAGGATTTTTGGTTTATTTTGATCTGAATCGGTAAAAAAGAAAGAAAGGACAGCAATACTGTCTTTTCATTGCATGGGGTAAGGCGCTACCTGAGGTTCGCTTGTCTGGGGGCGAGGTCTGTCTTGACGCGCCCTTTCTTCGGGAATTGCCGCATGACCACACCGATGCTGAAATTTGTCTCTGTTGCGCAGCAGCAGCCTGAAAAACGGACCGCCCAGAACCGGCGGGCCGATTTTGATGAGATTTATGAAGATTTCAAACCGGTTAAGGCAGCGGAGCAGGCTAGCCGATGCTCTCAGTGCGGCGTGCCGTTCTGTTCCGTGCACTGCCCGCTAGGCAACAATATCCCCGATTGGCTGATGCTGACCGCAAACGGTCGGCTGGAGGAGGCGTATGAGGTCTCTTCCGCCACCAACACGTTTCCTGAAATCTGTGGCCGCATCTGCCCGCAGGATCGCCTGTGTGAAGGCAACTGCGTGATTGAACCCGGTTTTGAAAGCGTGACCATTGGTGCGGTGGAGCGGTACATTACCGATACCGCGTTTGAGAACGGATGGGTCAAGCCCACCCGTCCGCTGCGCGAACGGCCGGAATCCGTTGGCATTGTGGGCGCTGGCCCCGCAGGGCTTGCTGCGGCGGAACGCCTGCGCGCCGTTGGGTATCAGGTGCATGTGTATGATCGGTATGACCGCGTAGGCGGCCTGCTGGTCTATGGTATTCCCGGCTTCAAGCTGGAGAAGGACATTGTCTCTCGCCGCCACAGGCTGCTGGAAGACAGTGGCGTCACCTTCCATCTGGGGCAGGGCGTTGGAGACGCGGAAGGCGAAATCCCGTTTGCGGAGCTGCGCAAGAAGCATGAAGCCCTGCTGATTGCCACTGGCGTGTACAAGGCCCGTGAAATTGGTGGCCCCGGTGCTGGCCTGCCCGGCATTGAACGCGCGCTGGATTATCTGACCGCCTCCAACCGTCGTTCTCTGGGTGATACGTTGCCTGAAGACGCCAAAGGGCTGGATGCCGCAGGCAAGAACGTGGTGGTGCTGGGTGGTGGGGATACCGCCATGGACTGCGTGCGCACCGCCATCCGGCAAGGGGCAAAATCCGTGAAATGCCTCTACCGGCGTGACAAGGCCAATATGCCGGGCTCCGCACGGGAAGTGAAAAATGCGGAAGAGGAAGGTGTGGAGTTTGTCTGGCTGGCCGCCCCGGAAGCGTTTCTGGGTGATGACCATGTGACAGGCGTGCGCGCCACCCGCATGAAGCTGGGCATGGCGGACCCTACGGGCCGTCAGTCCGTTGAGCCGTTGGAAGGCAGTTCTTTCACGCTGGATGCGGATCTGGTCATCACGGCGCTGGGGTTTGATCCGGAACCCCTGCCGCAGTTGTGGGGACAGCCTGATCTGGCAGTTTCGCGCTGGGGTACGCTCAAGGTGCGGCAGGATAGCTTCATGACCACCCTGCCGGGCGTGTTTGCCGCGGGTGATATTGTGCGCGGCGCCAGCCTTGTGGTGTGGGCCATCCGGGATGGGCGGGATGCCGCCGAACGCATTCATAAATGGATTAAAGCAAACGCATCTGCCGATGCCGTGGCGGAGCAGGGGTAATGGATATGGACAAGCTCCCGAACACCGGAATGGGTGAAAGCGCCGAGGCTTTTCTGGAAGCATGGGACAACAACGTTGCCGCGCTTGAAGGGCTGTATGACCCTGCGGATGAACGTGATTCCTGCGGCGTTGGTCTGATTGCCGCCCTTGATGGCAAAAGCCGGCGTGATGTGGTGGAAGCTGGCATTGCGGCGCTGAGTGCCATCTGGCACCGCGGCGCGGTGGATGCTGACGGCAAAACGGGTGACGGCGCAGGGATTCACGTTGAAATTCCGCAGGATTTCTTTGCCGATGCCATCACCAGCACGGGTGATCAGCCTGAAGACGGCACCATTATTGCTGTGGGGCAGGTGTTTCTGCCCAAGACGGACCTGACCGCGCAGGAACAGTGCCGCCAGATTATTGAAACCGAGATTCTGGCGTTTGGTTACGGCATTTACGGCTGGCGTCAGGTGCCGATTGATACGTCCTGCATTGGGGAAAAGGCGAACGCCACCCGGCCGGAAATTGAACAGATCATGATCCGCAATCTGCCCGGCAAGGCGGAAGATGCGTTTGAACGTGATCTGTACGTCATCCGGCGCAAGATCGAGAAAGCAGCCATTGCGGCGCAGGTGGACCTGTATATCTGCTCGCTCTCCTGCCGTTCGATCATCTATAAGGGGATGTTCCTGGCCGAGCATCTGACCGAGTTCTATCCGGATCTTCTGGACAAGCGCTTTGTCAGCCGGTTTGCCATTTATCACCAGCGCTATTCTACAAACACCTTCCCCACATGGAAGCTGGCGCAGCCATTCCGGCGGCTGGCCCATAACGGGGAAATCAACACCATTTCCGGTAACGTCAACTGGATGAAAAGCCATGAAACACGGCTGTCTCATCCAGAGCTTGACCCGTGGATGGAGGATATCAAACCGCTGGTGCAGGCGGGTGGGTCTGATACCGCCATTCTGGATAACGTGTTTGAACTGCTGACCTTCTCCGGGCGGGACGCGCCTGCGGCCAAGGCGCTGATGGTGCCTGCCAGCGTGGGGGGCAATTCCTCCATGAAGCAGTCCCACCGGGACATGTTTGCCTACTGCAACGCCGTGATGGAACCGTGGGATGGCCCCGCCGCCCTGTGCGCCACGGATGGCCGGTGGGTGATCGCCGGGCTGGACCGTTCCGGCCTGCGCCCCCTGCGCTATACCGTAACGGCTGATGGCCTGCTGATTGTGGGGTCTGAAACCGGCATGGTGCGGGTGCCCGAAGCCAATGTGGTCAAGCGTGGCCGCCTTGGGCCGGGTGACGTGATTGGCGTGGACCTGCAAACACCCAAACTGTATGGCAATGAAGAACTGCTGGATCTTCTGGCCGCCCGTCAGGAATTTTCCTCCTGGGTGGGGCGTATCCAGAAAATTGGTTCCATTGTGCGCTCTGATGTGACCGAGCCTGTGAATTATCAGGGCGAGGAACTGCGCCGCCGCCAGTTGGCCGTCGGCACCACGCTGGAAGATCTGGAAACCATCCTGCAGCCCATGGTTGAAAATGGCACGGAAGCCATTGGTTCCATGGGGGATGATACGCCGCTGGCCGTGCTTTCTCCCCGTTATCGGGGTCTGGCGCATTATTTCCGTCAGGGGTTCAGTCAGGTTACCAACCCGCCGATCGACTCCCTGCGGGAATCACGGGTGATGAGCCTTGCCACCCGGTTGGGCAATCTGGGCAATATTCTGGATCAGTCTGCTGACCAGTGTGAAATGCTGCAACTGCCCAGCCCGGTTCTGACCTCTGGCGAGTATGAATCCCTGCGGGCGTTCTGCGGTGCTTCTGGCTGCGTGATTGACTGCACCTTCCCGGTAAAGGATGGCGAGACAGGACTGCGCGAAGCCATTGCCCGTATCCGGCGTGAAGCGGAAGAAGCCGTGCGCGGCGGGTGCACGCATGTGTTCCTGAGTGACGAGAACCAGTCTCCCAGCCGTGCCTATATTCCCATGATTCTGGCCACTGGCGCGGTGCACACGCATCTGGTGCGCACGTCCCTGCGGACTTTCACGTCCCTGAACGTGCGGACCTCCACAGCGCTTGATGTACACGCCATTGCCGTCACGATCGGGGTAGGGGCCACCACGGTTAACCCGTATCTGGCGCAGGAATGTATTGCAGACCGGCACCGTCGGGGCCTGTTTGGCACGTTCAGCCTGCGTGAATGCATGGAACGCTACCGCAAGGCGGTGGACAAGGGTCTGCTCAAGATCATGTCCAAAATGGGCATTTCCATTGTGGCGTCTTACCGTGGCGGGTGCAATTTTGAAGCGGTCGGTCTTTCCCGCGCGCTGACGGCGGAATTCTTCCCCGGCATGCCGTCCCGTATTTCGGGTATCGGCCTCTCCGGTATTGCCCGCAATGTGCTGACCTTCCATGGCGAGGCATGGGATGCCACAACCCTCGCCCTGCCGGTGGGCGGCCTGTATAAAATGCGGCGCAGTGGGGAGCAGCACGCGTTTGATGGCACGCTGATCCATATGCTGCAAACCGCAGTGGCAACGGACAGTTTTACCATCTACAAACGCTATGCGGATGCCGTGCGGGCGCAGCCCCCTGTGGCTCTGCGGGATCTGCTGGACTTCCGTGAAGGGCGTACGCCTATTCCGGTAGATGAAGTGGAAAGCATCACTCTGCTGCGCAAGCGGCTGATTGCGCCTGCCATTTCGCTGGGCGCGCTGAGCCCGGAAGCGCATGAAACGCTCTCCATCGCCATGAACCGCATTGGCGCGAAGTCTGATTCCGGTGAAGGTGGGGAAGACCCGGCACGCGCCAAGCCGCGCCCGAACGGTGATAACGCATCCTCCGCCATCAAGCAGGTGGCATCAGGCCGCTTCGGGGTGACCGCGCAGTATCTGAATGACTGCCGTGAGCTTGAAATCAAGGTGGCGCAGGGTGCTAAACCGGGTGAAGGCGGGCAGCTTCCCGGCTTCAAGGTGACGCAGCTTATTGCCAAGCTGCGCCATGCTACGCCGGGTGTGACGCTGATCTCTCCGCCGCCGCACCACGATATCTATTCCATCGAGGATCTGGCGCAGCTTATCTATGATCTGAAGCAGATCAATCCGGAGGCGACTGTCACCGTCAAGCTGGTGGCGCGGTCTGGCATTGGCACCATTGCCGCAGGTGTGGCCAAGGCGAAAGCTGATGCCATCCTCATTTCCGGTCATTCCGGCGGCACAGGGGCCAGCCCGCAGACATCCGTGAAATATGCGGGCCTGCCGTGGGAACTGGGTCTGGCTGAAGCGCATCAGGTGCTGATGCTCAACCGTCTGCGCCACCGCGTGAAGCTGCGCACGGATGGCGGTATCAAGACCGGGCGTGACGTGGTGATTGCCGCCATGCTGGGGGCCGAGGAGTTTGGTATTGGCACGGCCAGCCTTGTGGCCATGGGCTGCATCATGGTGCGGCAGTGCCACTCCAACACCTGCCCGGTGGGTGTGTGCTCTCAGGATGAAGAACTGCGCAAGAAGTTTGAAGGCACGCCGGAGAAGGTGATCAACCTGTTCTCCTTCATTGCGGAAGATGTGCGCAATATTCTGGCGTCTCTGGGCTTCCGGACCCTGAACGAGGTGATCGGCCGGACCGATCTGCTGCGGCAGGTCTCCCGTGGTGCGGATTATCTGGATGATCTGGATCTGAACTCTCTGCTCTCTCAGGCAGATCCGGGGCCGTTTGCCCGTTACTGCACGCTGGATGGCCGGAACGAGGTGCCGGACACGCTGGATGCGCAGATGATCAGTGATGCCAAGCCGCTGTTTGACCACGGGGAGAAAATGCAACTGCACTACAATGTGCAGAACACGCAGCGCGCCATTGGCACGCGCATGTCCTCTCTGATTGTGCGGCAGTTTGGCATGAAAACGCTGGCGCCGGGCCACCTTACGGTGCGGTTGCGCGGGTCTGCCGGGCAGTCTCTGGGGGCGTTTGCGGTGCAGGGCATCAAGCTGGAAGTGCTGGGCGACGCCAACGATTACGTGGGCAAGGGCCTCTCCGGCGCCACCATCAGCGTGCGGCCGTCTCCGTCCTCGTTGCTGGTGTGCAACCAGAACGCCATTATCGGCAATACCGTGCTGTATGGTGCCACGGCGGGCGAGCTTTACGCCGCAGGCCAGGCCGGTGAGCGCTTTGCCGTGCGTAACTCTGGCGCGGTTGCCGTGATTGAAGGCTGTGGGTCTAACGCCTGTGAATACATGACAGGCGGCACGGTGGTGATCCTTGGGCCTATTGGTGACAATTTTGGCGCGGGCTTTACCGGCGGCATGGCCTTTGTGCTGGATGATGACAACAGCTTTGAACGCAAGGTGAATCCGGAGTCTCTGCTCTGGACGCGCGTTGCACAGGGCGAATGGGCAGATAAACTAAAAGCATTGGTGGAACGCCACGTTGAAGAAACGGGCTCCCCCTACGCCACCATGCTGCTGCACAAGTGGGATGAGGTTCTGCCGCGCTTCTGGCAGATTGTCCCGCAGGATTATGCGCGGATTATCGGCTTTGAGGTGCTGCAGGAAGCGCAGAAACAGTCTGCCTGAACAGGCTGCAAGGCACACTGAACAGGGCAGCCGCAAACGGGCGGGGCAGGGGGCGAAAGCCTTCTCCCCGCCTGTTCTGTTCGCAGTGTGATCCGTCTTGCATTCTGTGGGGTCGCGCGTAGCAAAATTGCGCGTTACAGTGGCCCCATGCAACACATGACGCTTCTCCCCCGTTTTCAGCAGTTTCCGGCTCTGGCCGCTGAAACGGCTGTGTCTTCTCCCGCCTCTGCCGAGGCTCCGGCGCTCCCCCGGTGGGACCTTTCCGCGCTGTATGCCGGGATGGATGATCCCGCCCTGACGCAGGATCTGGCTACGGCTGAAAAGCAGGCCAAAGCCTTTGCTGCCCGGTATCAGGGCAAGCTGGCAGATCTGTCCGGCGCGGATCTGGCCAAAGCCATTGCGGAAGGGGAAGCTATTGAGGAGCTTCTGGGCAAGGCAGGCTCCTACGCCTCCCTGCTGTTTGCCGCCAATTCATCCGATGCAGCCATTAGCCGGTTCAGTCAGTCCATCAATGAAAAACTGACCGATATCTCTGCTTATCTGCTGTTCTTCACCTTGGAACTGAACCGCATTGAAGATGCGGATCTGGAGCAGAAGTTGCAGGACCCCGCACTGGCGCACTGGAAGCCTTTCCTGCGTGACACGCGCCTGTTCCGCCCGCATCAGCTTTCTGATGAGGTGGAAAAGGTGCTGCTGGAAAAATCCGTTACCGGAGCGCAGTCCTGGTCCCGCCTGTTTGATGAGACCATTGCCGCCCTGCGTGTCACGCTGGATGGCGAGGAGGTGACGGTTGGCGATGCGCTGAACCGGCTTTCCGATTCTGACCGCGGTGTGCGTGAACGCGCAGGCAAGGCTGTTGGGGCCGTGTTCGGGGCCAATATTCGCCTGTTTGCGCTGATTACCAACACACTGGCCAAGGATAAGGCTATCTCTGATGGTCTGCGCCATTATGCGCGGCCCACATCCTCCCGCAATCTTTCCAACATGGTGGAAGACGAGGTGGTGGATGCGCTGGTTTCCGCCGTAAGGCAGGATTACCCGCGTCTGGCGCACCGCTATTACGCGCTGAAGGCCAAATGGATGGGGCTGGACAAGCTGGAGCATTGGGACCGCAATGCCCCGCTGCCCGGCTGTGAAGACCGCAAGATCCCGTGGGACGAAGCCAAGCAGATTGTACAGAAAGCCTATGATGGGTTTGATCCGCGCATGGGCAAGGTGATCAACACCTTCCTCACCCATCCGTGGATTGACGTGCCACCTGCACCCGGCAAGTCACCTGGCGCGTTCGCGCACCCCACCGTGCCGTCTGCGCATCCCTTCATTCTGCTCAACTATCATGGCCGCACGCGCGATGTGATGACGCTTGCGCATGAGCTTGGGCATGGCGTGCATCAGGTTCTGGCAGCCAGGCAGGGTTACTTCCTGTCCAACACGCCGCTTACACTGGCTGAAACGGCCAGTGTGTTTGGTGAAATGCTCACCTTCCAGTCCCTGCTGGATGCTGAGCAGGACCCTGCCCGCAAGCGCACCCTGCTGGCGGGCAAGGTGGAAGATATGCTCAACACCGTGGTGCGCCAGATTGCGTTCTACGAATTTGAAACCCGCGTGCATGATGAACGCAAAAGCGGTGAACTGCTGCCCGAACGCATTGGCGAGATCTGGCGGCAGGTGCAGACGGAAAGCCTTGGTCCGGCCTTCAACTTTACTCCGGACTATGATGTGTTCTGGGCGTATATTCCGCACTTCATCCACTCACCGTTCTATGTGTATGCCTACGCGTTTGGGGACTGTCTGGTGAACGCCCTGTATGGTGTGTTCACGGATGGCACTCCGGGCTTTCAGGACAAATATATTGCCATGCTGGAAGCCGGTGGCACGCTGCGCCACAAGGAACTGCTGGCACCCTTCGGGCTTGATGCGTCCGACCCCAATTTCTGGCGCAAGGGGCTGG
Organism: Acetobacter senegalensis; assembly: GCF_001580995.1. Taxonomy (GTDB): domain Bacteria; phylum Pseudomonadota; class Alphaproteobacteria; order Acetobacterales; family Acetobacteraceae; genus Acetobacter; species Acetobacter senegalensis. Next base: position 17,598 of record NZ_LHZU01000115.1, on the reverse strand, counting down.
ATGTGATTTCCGGCTTTATTGACCAGTTGGAGCAGGCCTGAGCAATGGCAGAACGTGATCTTGATAACAGCGGCATGTTCGGGGAACTGCGCCGCATGGTGCAGACCACGGGCACGGTAGGCGGCATTGCCGCCCGCATGGCCGGACACAAGATAGGCCTGCGGTCTGGCGGCGCGTCCCACGCGGAAGATCTGAAATCCATGCTGGGGGGGCTGAAAGGCCCGTTGATGAAGGCGGCCCAGCTTCTGTCCACCATTCCCGGTGCCCTGCCGGAGGAATATGCCAAGGAACTGGCCGAACTTCAGGCCAACGCCCCACCTATGGGCTGGAACTTTGTGCGCCGGCGTATGGCAGCGGAACTTGGCCCGGGGTGGGAAAAACATTTCCGCTCCTTCGGGCGGGAAGCAGCGGCGGCTGCCAGTCTGGGGCAGGTGCATCAGGCCGTGCTGACAGACGGCCGTCGCGTGGCGTGCAAGCTGCAATATCCGGACATGAAAGCCGCCGTGGAGTCTGATCTGCGGCAGTTCCGTATGGCCATTGGTGTCTACCACCGGCTGGATAACGCCATCCGGCAGGATGACGTGGTGGAGGAACTGGCCGAACGCCTGCGGGAGGAACTGGACTACACGCGGGAGGCCGCCAACATGCGGCTGTATCGCGCCATTCTGGCCGACTGCCCGGAGATCACGGTTCCTGCGCCGATTGATGAACTTTCCACTCATCGCCTGCTGACCATGGAGTGGGTGAGCGGCCGCAGTCTGAACGCCGCAATTGAAGCTGGACTGACCGAGGAGCAGAAAAAGAAGATTGCCCGCTCCCTGTTCCGCGCATGGTATCTGCCGCTGTATCAATATGGCGTGGTGCATGGTGACCCGCATATGGGCAACTTCACCCTGCGCGATGATTACGGGCTGAACCTGCTGGATTTCGGGGCGATCCGTATTTTCCAGCCGTCCTTCATCAAGGGGAACATTGACCTCTACCGGGCCTTGCAGAGTGGCGATAAAGCCATGGCGACCGAGGCTTATGCCGCCTGGGGCTTTACGAACCTGACGCCTGAAAAGGTGGACGTGCTGAATGAATGGGCGGGCTTCCTGTACGCTCCGCTGATGGACGACCGTGAACGGTTCATTCAAGAAGACAGCAACCCTGTGTTCGGGCGCGAAGTGCTGACAAAAGTGCATGAAGGCCTGCAACGCACGGGCGGCGTCCGCCTGCCGCGCGAATTTGTGCTGGTGGACCGTTCTGCCGTGGGGCTTGGTTCAGTCTTCATGCGCCTGAAGGTGAAGATGAACTGGTATCAACTGTTCCATGAAATCATTGCGGAATTTGATGAGCAGGCCTTGGCTGAACGCCAGAAAGCCGCCGTGGCAGCCGCACGCTTTCCTGAAACGCCGATAACGTAACGGGTTATCTGCCGCAGGAGAGACGGCAAAGGCCCGTGCTCTTTCAGTCTCTCCTGCCAATCGGGTTCTGCCTTCTTCACGCAGGTTGTTTGAAACGTCAGCCAGATCAGCCGGGCCACGTTTCTGGGGGCTGAGTGTGTTGGGCGGGCATTCCAACAACGTTTTATCAAGCCCGCAAATTTTCTGTTTTTCATTCCCCAAAAGCCTGCATTACTTTCCAACCATTGAGTTTTTAACCAGACTCTTATGGGAGGAAGGGCAGGAATATTGGCTCACCCGTAAAAAGAGGGGGACCATATTTCGAGGTGGACTGGGGTGCCCCCATGCGAAATTTGATTCGCTGGTGGTAAGGGTGGCTTACAGGTTTGCCGTGCTGCATTGCCGGGAAGAAAACGGCGTGGCTCATAAAATCCAGTCCGGCCTGATTGAAATAAGGGTTGGTCCCTTTTTCAATGTGGCAGCCATGGGCTTTCCCTTTTTCATCAATGTCGCATCCCACTATCGCCATACCGGTAATGTTCCGTTGCTCCATGAGCGTCGGGTAATAGGGTGGGGGTGTGGCCAGTTTGTTGAGGTGTGGTCCGCGGTTATCATCCACAAAGCCATTATACTGTGTAGGCGGGGGCGGCGCAGGGTGTGGCGTCGGCTGTGTCATCCCCATCACCAGCACATACAGCCCGCAGCATGCCGTTGCGGCGGTCAGTATCCAGCTTTTGGCATTGGGGGCCTCTTCCTGCTTTTGTAACAGCGGGTGCGCGACTGGTTCTGCCGGAGGCGGCCGATGTTTTTGGGTTTCATCAGGGTCAGGCGGGGCAGAAGCCATGAAGCAGCCTCGTCAGGAGAGCGGAGCAAGAGGACAGGCTACCGGCAGAGGCTACCCCGTTTCAATAAAAAGCGTACAGGACCATCCTCACGTTTTCTATAGTTCCGCTTTTGCAAAGGGCACTCCAAAAAACGGTCTGGGTGGGCGAGTGGCTCTTTGTTTTCTATGGGCTGCACCTGATTTCTTGTTTCTTAAATACTCGTGCTTTTCGCAGACCTTTTTTCACGGAAGATAAGGCAGGAGAGTGGGGCTGCCGGTAAAAAGCGGTGGTCCATATTTGGCGAAGGACTGTGCCTGCTCCGGCTTTATGCCGAAAAACAGCCGCATACGAAAATGCCGTGTAACCGGTTTGCCGTGCTCCATGGCAGGAAAGAAAACCGCGCGGGCCATATACTCCATGCCCGCGCGGTTGAAATAAGGATTGGTGCCTCGTTCTATACGGCAGGCATGGGCCTTGCCATCTTCGCCAATATCGCACCCTACAATACTGATGCCGGAAATACCTTTGTCCCTCATTTCTGGTGGAGCGTGCAGGCGTGGTGTCTCTACTCTGTTCAGGACAGGCTTGTGATTGTCATCCAGAAAGGCGTAGCTGCCGGATGATGCGGATGTCTGGGTTGGAGACGTATCGGGCCGATGGGCGATACCCATAACCAGCATATAAAGACCACAACAGGCTGCGGCAGCGCTAACAATCCAGCTTCTGGCATGAACCGCTTTCTTCTGCTTCTGGGGGCGGGCAGAGAGCGCAGGCTGCTCATCCTCCTGCGGAGAACGGCCAAGGGAAGGCGGTGGATCAAAAGGCGCGGGAGCCATCGACAGGCCTCATGCTGGTAAGATGGACGTGAGACTACAGGAAGAGATCAGTATTTTTCAAATGAAAGCATCGTGCCACAGGTATACATATATGAGGATGATGATCTTGCAAGGAAGGTGGCCTTTGTCAGTGAAGGGGAGTGACAGGTTAACTCCAACGTCTGCTTATAGCAGGCGTTTATGATTCAGGTGTGGATTCTTATATCCTGTAAAGAATGTTATTAAAAACGAGCATCTACAATGTGGCTTTCAAGATAAGGCAAAACTTGAGAAAGGAATGGGTGATTTTTCTTGTAAAAGTCTGTTTTTACGTTTGGTCTGTTTAAAATTGACATGATTTCTCGTCCCAGGTCATGGTCGGAAGCGTCTAAGCCTACATGTATGAATGCTTCCGCAGTCTGGCCAGCCCAGCCCTGACCTGTCCAGGTTGTCGGCTTCATTTGAAAGCAATCAAAAAGCATATTCATTTTTAAGAGGGTATCTTTTGATGACGCTTTATTGACTTTCGGCCCAAAGGCTTCTGAAAGTCTGGTTTTAAGAAGGTCATGTGCCAGCTTATGCCGCTCCTTCATTTTTACAATAAATGCATGAGGATAAGATTTTCCATCCCACAGACACTCATAATCATGTACTTCCATCAAGACTTTTCTGGCAGCTGACCCAAGTTGACTTTCCAAGCAAGGTTTAGGCAGAATAGGCCACTCGACATCAGGATCGTCGAAAGCTGGAGCTGCCAATCGGCCGGTTATGAAATAACAGTATTTGTTCATATATATCGAAATAGATCGGGGTTGAATAACCCCTTTGTAAGTATGATAAGGGTTTAATATTTTGCTTGCTGCGGGACGGGCAACAAGCTCAAAATTATTTAAACGAACTGGCCATTTGTCTTCTTTCCATACCCCATTTTTTTGTTTGTAGGCAATGATGCCAAAAGGGGAATCTTGCCTGTGGGCTGTTTTGCGATGCAGTAGAAGAACGGGAGATCTATTCAAGAAATACGAACCATGAAGATCTCTCAGTAAAGTTTTATTTTCGTGAGGCAAGATTTTTCTTGCGCGCAAGAGGTCTCCTACCAGGAAAACTTCGGGATTACTCAAATGGACCTCCTGATTTCTCTTTTGAAGAGACAATAACGTTATGGGATAATATATCGTCTATAGAAATTTTATCCTAAATTTTTCCTCGATAAATAGAAAAAATTTCATTGTTGTTAGGAATATGTATAGTCTGTGGGTAGCGTATTCTGCTTATAGAGATAACCTTCCCTATGAGGCGTAAGTCTGATTGATAGAGGTAGAAACACGTTTTTAATAATATTGTAACAAAAATATATAATATTTTTCGCGCTAGAAAAATTTTACTATTTCAACTGCTAAATATTTTTACATGCTTCTACACGATGTGTTAGAAAATTTTCTTTGCGCCTTATTTAATATACGAATCATTTTTTGGGGAGCCCGAATAGAACGGGAGAGCGCAGATAATGGCAATAGATATGATTGATTCTGATCTGGCTATAACACGCATGGTTCTTTTTGAAGTCGGTCAACTCGAACGCCCTTTGGTTCGGTGGATGGCTGAAATGAAACAGGTTGACCCGCGGGTTTTTGATAAGCTCCAACAAGCCTGGCTTGAGCGTTATGAGCAGAAAATATCCTCGTGCTATAAGATAACCCAACAGCCTTTATTGCAGAATGTAACGTTGGCGCACATGCCACTGGCTGCAGCCATGATGCCGGAATTGCTCAATAGACAGAGTCTGCCTCGGCCGCCTGCATGGTATAGAAGTTTTGCGCGTAAGTATCAGACAAATGCGCTTGGTTTCATAACATCAAGTTTTTTGCCAAAACCCGTCCGAAGGTCGGATGGCTCATATTATAATAGAACGCCAAACAACCTGCGTGAGTATTTCTACAGTTTCAGTGATTCAGGTACGAGCCTGCCTGATGAAAAATGGTTTGATCAGGCGTTGCAGGATTGTGAGAAGATGGAACGGGATATACCACATCTTCTCTGGTTGGCGCGTGAAATGGTTTTGCGGGAGGATGCCGCAAGTTCCACAGAGTCAATGGATTCACGGTTGGAGCTTTTCCAGGTTCCAGAAGCCCCTCAACCATCGTTAAAAACGCTTGCACGTTATAAAGAGCATCTCGCAAAACCAGAGGGGATAAAAGATCTTGAATTTGCAAGATCGTTTGTTCGAGAAGCTTTTGAGTCTTCAGAAAAGATATTAACCTCTTGGCACTTGTTGAAACAGCCATCCCTTTATCGGGCTGCTATTTTGCCAAGATTTGTTCGGTTGGTTACAGGAGCAGTTTCCAGAACACAGTCTGTTCGGAAGGTTGCTGAAGCATTTCTTCTCTCCCCTTCGCTTTATTCATTTCGTTTTGGTGGTGGCGAAAATAACGGCATAATGAGGTTAGGGCGTCAAAAGGGATTGCGCTATAAAAATCCACCTCCCGTCAAATCTGTAAAGCCAGATTGTCATCCATGTTCCTCTTCATTGTCATCCCCGACAATTTCCTCTGATATCATAGCAGGTTGTTTGTGGATGATCGCCGCTGCTGCGGATGCTGTGGATCTTGAATGGCTTCTTCCAGCCTGTAAAAAGGCTTTGGCCGCGGAAGATGTGGCTATTTTCAATCGTCTGGTTGCAACGGTAGGCCTGATTGGAACACCCGACGCCATTCGGGGAATGGTCCGCTTACGCGCGCGTGTCAGGCATGCCACAATGTTCAATGCTCTGGAAAGATCTTTGGCAAAAGCGGCCGCAGCTTCAGGGCTTACGACAGTTGAGGCGGAAGAACTTCTTGCTCAGGAATACGAACTCGATTCAACAAGTTGTCATCGGTTGAACTTGCCGGACGGTTACGCGGCCGTCCTCTCGATTACTGGTTCCGGTCAGGGTTCGATTTATTATGAGGGGGAAAAGGGAGATCGCATTTCAAAACTGCCTCCATTTGTCCTTGAACAAGAAAAATGCAAGGCGCTTCTGAAAAGTATGCGGTCAGATGCCAAGGCAATTTCGGCGGATATGCTGGTGCATCGTTACAGGTTGGAGCGTTCATGGCTGACCGGCCAAACCTGGACTTTGAGGGCGTTTATCGAAAGATGGTTAATCCACCCGCTTCTTGGTTGGCTGGCGCGTCGGCAGATATGGCTTGTTGCTGAACCGGGAGGTTCTATTAGAACATGTCTGTTTGGAAAGGAGGCGACCACAGTATATGATCCAGATGGTAATAAAGCGCCTCCGCTTCATCCCGATACTCTTCTTAGCTTGTGGCACCTACTTCAAAAATGAGCGATGACTGCAAGGGGAGTGTTGTTGCACGGTGGCGGGAGACACTGGAGCGTTTGGATATCCGGCAACCTATCCGTCAAGTATGGCGTGAGACCTACACAATAACCCAAGCGGAGCGAGAAAGCTCTCCTTCCTCCTACCGTTATGCACAACGTATTCTTGGTCAGGCTCAGGTAATAGAAATTGGGCGTAAACGCGGGTGGCGCATCCGAACCCTTACCGCGCATATTCCATCCAGCGAGGGTGCACCGTGGTCGCTAATCATACCGGCGCATGGCATTTATGCGGAATTCCGTACTGGAGGAGTAGGGTATAATGACCTCGGTCGATCTGCTCCGGCTTTTACGCATATCATGACTGATCGAGTAAGGTTCTGTATTCTTAAAGATCGGGGAGACTGGCGATTTGATGGAGGGCGAAAGCTGACGCCCATGAAAAAACCAGTTCGGCTGGCAGATATAGATCAGATCGTATTTTCGGAAGTTATGCGAGATCTGGATCTTATGGTGAGTGTTGCCGCAAGTAACCTGAAGTTTGATGCATCTTCTATTCAGGCTGTGCCAGAACTAGGAAAATGGAGACGCCAGCAGGGTTTGTCAGATATAGCATTGCCAGATGAACCCCATTATGGTGGGCTGGCCCAAAGCAGGCGGCAGATTATCGAAGCTCTGCTGCCTTCTTTACAAGAAAAGGGGGCTGTAACACTGGACGAGCGGCATGTTATCGTTACCGGTAGGCTTCACCAGTACCGTATTCATCTTGGAAGCGGTGAAGTCATTATGGTCCCTCAGTATCGCCACCTCACATTAGAAACACTCTCGCACTCGACACGTGAAGAAGATATTGGTGATTATCAGCCTCTATATGATGACGATATCCTGAATTCCATTCTCTATCGGATCGCCTTGTTGCAAAAAGACCATAAGATTAGAGATAAAAATATTTTAGAACAACTTCGTGACGAATGAAAAATATAAACTATTTTTCTCATCGTGTCATAAAATTTGTGATGATATCAGTCAGCTTTCCAAACGGGGGCTGGAGGAGGGTTGCAGCGTTGAAGCGGCCCTGTTTGTAAATGCCGCGTGGGTGGGTGAGGGCCATGAAGCCTTCCTTTCCGTGATAGGCTCCAATGCCGCTTTCTCCCACGCCGCCAAAGGGCAGATCTTCCTGAGCGTAATGCAGCAATGTGCCATTGACCGTGACATTTCCTGAAATGGTATATTTCAGAACCCTGTTGAGTTCATGGCGTTTTTTCCCAAAATAATACAGTGCCAGCGGGCGAGGGCGTTCGTTGATGAAGGCGATGGCTTCATCGGGATGCCAGTATGTCAGAACAGGTAGGACAGGCCCGAAAATTTCTTCCTGCATGACGGCCATTTCGGGTGTTGCGTCCAGCACAAGAACGGGGGCGAGGAGATGATCGGCAGGTGAATCATCTCCCAGCCGGATAACACGCGCCTTAAGCGTTGTGGCGTCCTGAATCAGGCGGTTCAGCCGTTCATAATGATGCTGGTTAAGGATGGCTGTATAATCGGGAGATCCTGCATAACCCTGCGGATAAAGCTTTGTAGCGGCCTCCTGAAAGGCTGCGGCAAAAGCGTCCTGATCCGCTTTATGGACCAGCACATAATCCGGTGCGATGCAGGTTTGTCCGGCATTGGTCAGTTTGCCATAGGCGACACGCTCCGCCATGTCCTTCATGGAAAAAGCGGGTTCTATAATCACGGGAGATTTGCCGCCCAGTTCAAGTGTAACCGGGGTCAGGTTGCGGGCCGCTGCCGCGGCAACCTTCTTGCCAACTGCCGTGCTGCCAGTGAACAGGATATGATCAAAGGGCAAAGCCGAGAATGCAGCCCCCACCTCGGCATCTCCCGTGACCACGGAAACCTGATCTGGTGGGAAGATAGCCTGAATGATTTTTTCGATAACTGCCGATGTAGTCGGCGTAAGTTCCGAAGGCTTGAGCATGACGCGGTTGCCGGCGGCAAGTGCCGTAGCCAGAGGAACAAGGGCGAGAGAGAGCGGATAATTCCACGGTGCGATAATGCCCACCACCCCAAGCGGCTGACGGATGACCCATGCGCGGCCACATTGGAAATAGGGTGCGACATGCCGACGTTCCGGCTTCATCCAGTGCCTTAGATTTCGGATGAGATAGGTGATTGAATGCAGCAGAGGGATCAGCTCCACAATGGCGCTTTCCCGCACGGAGCGATGCCCAAAATCCGTATTCAGCGCCTGAAGAATCTCTACTTTGTGCTTCAGAATTTCCGCTTTCAGACGGCGCAGATCGGCGCGTCTCTGCTCCAGCCCTGGCGGTCCATCATTGAGGAAGGCAGCCCGCTGGCGGTCGAGAATGCGGGAGAGATCAGATGGCTGCGCAGGCGTTGAAACAGTATCGGACATTGCGCCCTCCATGTTTACAGGAGAAACTTATCTTGGCAGGATATGAAGCAGAACGATTGAGTGTCAATGAAAGTTTCTTGTGTAAACATGGACCTCACGAATGAGTGACATAAAAGAGCGCCCTTATCATCATGGTGATCTGCGCCGCGCATTGATTGAGACAGCGCTTGCCATGCTGGCTACGGATCAGAACTGGGCCTTCACATTGCGGGAGGTGGCGCGGCGCACGGGGGTGAGCCATGCTGCACCCTACAAGCACTTTCGTGACAAAGAGGTTCTGCTGCGTGAACTGGCGCGAATTGGTTTTGAACGGCTAGGGCAGGCCATGGCCGAGGCAACGGCTTCCGCCCGTGGGGCCATGCGTGGGAAATTTGTTGCGGGTGCGCAGGCGTGCATTGAGTTCGCTCTCCATAACCGCGGTCTGTATCGTCTGATGTTCAGTTCCGATGCGGACAAGGCAGCGGACCCCAACTTGCATGACGCCGCTATGAACACATTCGGGATTCTTCTGTGCCTGTTGGAAGAGGGGCAACGGAGCGGGAGTTTCCGTCCGGTTGCTATCAATGCACTGGCGGCAGCAAGCTGGGCACAGGTGCATGGTCTGGCCATGCTGGTCATCAATGGTCAGCTTCTTGAAGAGAAGGTTGGACCGGAGCCGATCCGTGCCGCGCTGGACGTGCTGCTGGATGGCGTGTGTTGCGGAGATTGAGTGGTTCTGCGGCTCCTTCTAACCCGTCTCTTTCAAAGTGACTTCTGTTGCGCTGCGTGGCCGAAATTTTCTCCACGCTTAATGGTCAACTGGTGCCCAATGGACTGGCGCGTGCGCTGGAAATCCCTACGGCATATATGCGTCCCATTGGCGAGGCGCTTGCTTCGCGTGAGGCACGTTTCCTCAGATGATGGCCAGCGTGGCTGCGTGTTCACAGGTCGTTCTTGTGAGGCCACCTAGTCTCGCACAAGTGACGGGGTGAAGGGAGCGGCGGCACGGAACGGCGGGGGACGCTGAACCCGGTAGACCATGGCGCGTTATCATCCATGAAGGGGCTGGTTTGATCAGCCCCACCAGTCTTTAGGAGAGCATCCATGGGTGAGTTTTCTGACAAAGTAAAAGGTGCCGCTGACAAGGTTGTGGGCTCTGTGAAGGAAGGTGTTGGGAAAGTGACCAACGACAAGGAGCTTGAAATCAAGGGCAAAGCGCAGAAGCTCAAAGGCGAGGCTGAAAACGCCAAAGGCACCGTCAAAGGGAAAATCAACGATCTCTGAGTGATCTCATCAGAGAATGTTGAGGAAAGAGCGCTCCGTAAGGGCGCTCTTTTTTTGTGGGGGAGAGGCTTCTCTTTCGGGGGTATTTATCTGCTGATGAGGCGCACTGTTGGCTTGCTTGCCACGCGCATAAGCCTCAGCGGATCGCCCTGTCGCCCTGTCGCCCTGTCGCCCTGTCGCCCTGTCGCCCTGTCGCCCTATCCCACAATAGGGGGAAGATCAGGGCGTTTCCGCTGGCGTTGGTGGCAGGAGGTGCGTGTCCGGGCACAGTAGCAAACCGTATCCTCCTTTTTCAGGCAGGGTACGGTTTGGTGATATTGGGGCTTAGTAGGCCTGATAGTCCACTTTTTTCAGGTGTGTTTCATTGTAATCCAGTTGGTCCTTGGTCAACTGGAAGCCCACTTCAAAGCGGTAGTCGGATTCCGTGTTCTTGGGGGGAATGGGCAGATCAACCGTCACCACATGCGTATCTGTGGTGTAACTGGACAGATTGGCCGGGAACTGGAACGTGTGGTGGAACACGTGCTTGTTTACAATTTTATCGCCATGCACCACGGCAATGAACCACGGCAGGGTGACCGTGCCGTCATGCGCGGCCATGCCACGGCTGACCACAAACCGCAGCGCGATTCGGGTTTGCAGGTCCTTGCGGCCTGCGGCCAGACAATCACCCTGCAACTTCAGAATGCTGGCACGCGTGACCAGATGCGGGAAGGTGAAGGTTTTGCCTTCATACTGGTAGTAATCCGCCGCTTCGGGGGGGATATGGGTCAGCGGGCAGCTGGGCGCGAATGAGACGGACTGGCTTTCTTCATCTCCACATCCGGCCAGTGCGGTCAGCAGGCCAAGTGCCACAAAGCCGGACAGCGCAACGCGCGGTAGCAGGCGGTGTGGGTGGGAAAGGTCATGCGGCATGTGCGAATCCGGGCTCATCAGTTAAAGGGTTGAACAGGCAGAAAACAGGACCAAAAAAGGACTAAAGACAGACACACCTATCAAACGTGGGGCTCCGATGCCCGAAAACGGCTTGCATCCGCCCCGCGCTTTGCGTAGGCCATGCGCACGGTTACCGTGCCTTCTCCGGGTTTCGGGCATAGCCTTTTTTCAATATGCTTTGTCATAGCCACTTCTTCTATACCGTCCGCCGCAAGTTTGGGGAACACCATGCCCGATCAAACTCAAACCCTTGCCACAGCAGAGACCGCCACGGCCTCTCATGGCAAATCTCTTAAAGTGCTTCTGGCTGGCCCGCGCGGGTTCTGCGCCGGGGTCGATCGCGCCATCCGTGTGGTTGAGGAAGCCATCCGCCGTTATGGCGCGCCGGTGTATGTCCGGCATGAAATTGTTCACAACCGTACGGTGGTGGAAGAGCTGGAAGCCCAGGGCGCCATTTTTGTGGAGGAACTGGATGAGGTTCCGCCCGATGGCCATGTTGTGTTCTCCGCCCATGGTGTGCCCAAGACCGTTCCGGCTGAAGCCGAGCGCCGCAATCTGCTGTATCTGGATGCCACATGTCCGCTGGTGTCCAAGGTGCATCGTGAAGCCGAGCGCCACTTTGCCGGTGGTGGCCCGGAAAGCCGCCATATTCTGATGATCGGCCATGCGGGCCACCCGGAAGTGGTGGGCACCATGGGCCAGTTGCCGCCGGGTGCCGTGACGCTGATCAATGATGCGGATGAAGCCCGCAGCGTGCAGCCTGCTGATCCTTCCCGTCTGGCCTTTATCACCCAGACCACCCTTTCCGTTGATGATACGGCGGAAATTGTGGATATCCTGCGTGAGCGGTTCCCGCTGATTGAAGGCCCCCGGCGTGAGGATATCTGCTACGCCACCACCAACCGCCAGGAAGCCGTGAAGGCCATTGCGCCGGAATGTGATCTGGTGATCGTAATCGGCTCTCCCAACTCCTCCAACTCTCAGCGGTTGCGGGAAGTGGCGGAACGTTCTGGCGCTACCCGTGCGCTGCTGGTGCCGCGCCTGAATGCGCTGGACTGGTCCGTGCTGGAAGGTGTGGACACGCTGGGCATTACGGCCGGGGCTTCCGCGCCGGAAGCGCTGGTGCAGGAAATGGTGGCGGAACTGGCCAAGCGGTACACGCTGTGCATTGATGAACGCACGGTGAAGGAAGAAAACGTGACCTTCCGTCTGCCGGCCCCGCTCGGTTAAAAAGAGGCTGCTGCTGCTATATGGCCGTTTACACGGATGTGAGTGACGAGGCGCTTGAGGCGTTTCTTGCTGACTATGCCATCGGGGGGCTGGTTGCCTTCCGTGGCATTGCCGAAGGGGTGGAAAACAGCAACTTTCAACTGCGCACCACACAGGGGGATTTTATTCTCACCCTGTATGAAAAGCGGGTGAATGTGCGTGAACTCCCCTGGTTTCTCGGCCTGATGCAGCATCTGGCGGTGCAGGGGGTGACCTGCCCGCAGCCTGTGGCAGATAAAACAGGCGCCACGCTGAAAACACTGGCGGGCCGTCCTGCCGCCATTACCACTTTTCTGCCCGGCGTGTGGCCCCGTAAGGTCCGCCCCTGCCATTGTCGCCCATTGGGGCGGGCGCTGGCCCAACTGCATGAGGCCGGACGCAGCTACGCTCCCGTGCGGCACAACAGCCTTGGGCCTGCGGCGTGGCAGCCGCTGCTGAATTCCTGCCGCAGTGGAGCAGAAACCGTTCAGCGGGGGCTGGAAGCAGAGCTTGATGCCGCTTTTGCCCATATTCTGCCCCTCTGGCCGGGCCGTGACGGCAACCCGGACCTGCCGCGCGGGCAGATTCATGCTGATCTGTTCCCGGATAACGTGTTCTTTCTGCATGATAGCGTTTCCGGCCTGATTGATTTCTATTTCGCCTGCACTGATATTCTGGCCTACGATATTGCCATCTGCCTGAACGCCTGGTGCTTTGATGTGGATGGCTCCTTTAACGTGACGTTTGCCCGCCAGCTTTTGCAGGGATATCAGGATATTCGGCCGTTAAGCGCGCCGGAACTTGCGGCCCTGCCTGTTCTGGCCCGGGGTGCCGCCATGCGCTTTTTGCTGACGCGGCTGTACGACTGGATCAATACCCCAGCGGATGCGCTGGTAACCCCCAAAGACCCGCTGGATTACCTCAAGCGGCTACGCTTCCATCTGGCGACGGAGAATGTGGATGGATATGGCGTCTGAAAACGCACCGGCAAATGCGCCAGAAGCCACGCAAGATGTGGTGGAAATCTGGACCGATGGCGGATGCCGCCCGAACCCAGGCCCTGGCGGCTGGGGTGTGCTGCTGCGCTTCAAGGGCACGGAGCGGGAGCTTTCAGGCGGGGAGGCGGAAACCACCAACAACCGTATGGAACTGACCGCCGCGGCCGAGGCGCTGGAAGCGTTGAAGCGCCCCTGTGTGGTGCGCCTGCATACGGATAGCGAATATGTGCGCAACGGCATTACCCGCTGGCACACGGGCTGGGTGCGTCGCAACTGGCGCAATGCTTCGGGTGATCCGGTTGCCAATATGGATTTATGGCGCAGGCTGCTGGATGCTGCCAAACAGCATGATGTGTCCTGGCACTGGGTGAAAGGCCATTCCGGCGTGCCGGAAAACGAGCGTGTGGACGTTCTGGCGACGGAAGCCCGCAAGCTGATTGAAGAAACGCTCTCCTGAAAGTCTGAAAGACAGCGTGAAGCGTCTTTCAGGGGAGTATGAAGCGGGTCCTTTTGCGGCTGAACTCATTGGAATTTCGTTCAGCCAGACCTGCAGCATCTGATCAAATCCGCCTTTTCAGACTCGAAATCCCCTCGCGGTTCTGACGCGCTGATTGTCCATATGGCCTTTAAAGCTGGCTTGCTGTCGCTGATGGTGCGGGTACTATCTGCGTGACCTTGAACCCTTCCTTGCGCAGCAGCGCGGGCAGGCCGTTAGGGCCGCTCATATGCAGGGCACCGACCGCCACAAACAGCTTATGGCTGCTGGTGTGCATCTGGATGATCTTCTTTGCCATTTCTATATTGCGGTCATCCAGCATGGCTTTGGTGTGGGCTTTTTCCTGCGTGGTCTTCAAGCAGTCACACCACTCCCGATAATGCTCAAGTTTGTTCAGGTCACTGTTGGCCCACATGGTGGCTATGGCCAATAGCTCCTTACGGCCTGTATCAGAGCTGAGATCATGCAGGGCGTCATCAATCAGGGCATCTTCTTCTGCTGCGGTGGTCCCAATCAGTAACTGCCGCTGGGCCGTGGCTGTTTCAAGCGGCACAATGGGTTTGTGTACGGAACGGGCATATCCCTGTATGACGGAATCAATGGCGTAATCAGGATAAATCCCATCCTTGCGGCCACTGAGGGAAACAAGAGCGGCAGCTTCCATTCCTGTGGCAAGCGCATCAAACGCATGAGGCGGCAGGCATTGCTGTGCGGCAATCTCATCCAGCCGGGCCTTGCGGTGTGTTTCAACAAGATGCTGAAGGCGGGCAGGGTCTTCTTTATCGCGTAATACCTGCAAGGTGGCGGGATCAGACAGGGAGAGCTCCACGGCAATGGTGTCGCTCCGGCGGAGGGCTGCCCGTATGAGGGGGCCGGGAAAGGCCCAGTTCAGCTTGGCCGCATGTATGGTGCCATACAACCATGAGGAATGACCGTCGCTGGTCACCTGCCATAAAAACCCCCGGTCTGTGGCCGTGCGGGCAATGTCCTTGAGTTCTGGAGCAGAGGGCATGTGCGCAGCGACAGGGCAGGAGGATGATGCGGCTGGCGGTGGTGTGGCGGCTTGTCCCCATGCTGCGGAGAAATGAAGGCCCATGCCGGTGCTGAAAAGGGTGGTGACTGAAAGAACGGCTGTAATCACGGTGCGCTTTGAAAGGGATCTCATAAAAAACCTATTCTGGCTCAGAGATAAGGACACTGTTGAGTGTGTATCCTGTTGAAATACCAGATGCGCGAAAGAACTGTGTGAAAACTTTTTTTATGCCTCTGCCTCTGCCTCTGCCTCGTGTGTGTTGGAGGCAGAGACGACTAACAGGCTGTTTGGGCTAACGCTCTTTGCGGCGGGTTCTGCCTGTTGGCATCCGTTCCTGCATGTGCAGGCCGCTTCTCAGCGGTCTGTCAGGCGGAATTCAATACGGCGGTTACGGGCGTAGGCTTCTGGCGTGTTCTGGGCGTCGAGCGGCTGGTAGTCCGCAAAGCCGGTGGCCGCCAGACGGTGCGGGTCAATCCCTTCCGCCACCAGCAGCTTGACCACGGTAATGGCGCGCGCACTTGAAAGCTCCCAGTTGCTGGGGAAGGCAGTGTGAATGGGCTGCCGGTCTGCATGGCCATCCACGCGCAGAATCCATGGGATATCGGCAGGGATATGGGCTGTCACCTCTTTGAGCGTATGCGCCAGCGTGGTGATTTCCTTCCTGCCCTCAGCAGAAAGATCAGCACTGCCAACGGGAAAGAGCACCTCGCTCTGGAAGACAAAGCGGTCTCCCACCACATGCACGCCCTTCTGGTTGTGCAGGATATCCCGCAGGCGGCCAAAAAATTCCGAGCGATAGCGGCTGAGTTCCGTCACCTTGTTCGCCAGTGCCGTATTCAGTTTCGCGGCCAGATCCGTAATTTTGGCATCACGCGCCTGCACGTTTTTTTGCGAGACATCAAGCGCCTCACCCAAGACGGCCAGGCGGGCGTTGAGGTCTGTCAGCGTATCATCCAACTGGGTGATGCGTGCCTGATCGGCCACGGTCAGGGCCGTGGCGGCATCGGCTGTTTTTTTGGCGGTTTCAATGGCGGCGGCATCGGTGGCCAGGGCCGAGGCATCTTTCTGGTGCTGGGTTTGCAGGCCAGTTACGGTATCGCTCAGTGCATGGTTGCGGGCGTGTTCCGTATCAAGCTGGCGTGAGAGTTCGGCTGCCTGTCCCTCCAGCTTTTCCAGCACATGCTCACGCCGGTTGAGCGCCGCGGAGAGCAGGGTCTGCCCCATCACGAACACCAGCAGCACAAAAATAACCACCATCAGCAGGGTGGAAAGGGCATCCACATAACCGGGCCATGCATCCAGCCCGGCATGCAGTTTTCTGCGGCGGCGGGCCATGGTCAGGGTGCTTTCGGGGTATGAGGCGCGTTATCGGCCGCGGCTGCAATGGTGCGGGCCAGTACGCGCAGATCATTCCGCAAATCCGCCGTCATGCGGGTGCGGCCTTCCTCTGAAGTCTGCACCAGTATTTGCAGCAGGCGCTCAATATTGTGCAGGGTCTCCGTCTGGGTGGCCGTGCCTTCCAGCCGGTCAGACAGTTTGCTTAGAACAGCGCTTTCCTTCTCGCGCCGGGCTTCACTCACCCGCACCAGATTTTGCAGGGATTCCAGATTTTCCGCTGTCTGTTCAAGCAGGGCCTGAATATAGGCGGGAATGGGCGCACCGCCCTCCGTGGCTGGGGCCGATGCGGAGCCCGTCGCGCCAAAGCGGGTCTGTTCGGCCAGCCATTCTTCCAGTTCGTTGAAAAAGCGGTTCTGGGCCTGTCCTGCCGTCAGGTCCAGAAACCCAAGCACCAATGCACTCGCCAACCCGAACAGAGAGCCTGAAAACGCCGTGCTCATGCCGTGCAGCGGTTTGGCCAGCCCGGTTTTAAGCTGCCCGAACATGGCATCCAGATCCCCGCTGCCAACGGACATGCCCGCAATCACATCTGCAATGGCGGCCACGGTCAGCAGCAGGCCATAGAAGGTGCCCAAAAGGCCCAGAAAGATCAGCAGGCCCGTCATGTAACGGGAGACTTCACGTCCCTCATCCAGCCTGCCGGAGACGGAATCGAGCACGGCCTGCATGGCCGGTGTGGAGAGCGCAATGGGTTGCCCGCGATGATCAGGACGGGAGCCCAACGCTGTGGCCAGTGGCACCAGCAGGCGGGGTGCGGGGGCGGTGGTCAGCCCGGCGCGGGACTGGCGAATGGTTTCCACCCACCGCACTTCCGGCATCAGGCGGCGGACCATCATCATGTTCCAGCCCACGCCCACCGCCAGAATGCCCAGAATCAGGCCGTCAAGCAGAGGGTTGCTGAAGAAGGCATCCCGCAGGGGCCGCCAGAGCGTGGCGGCCACAAGCGCCACGCAGACGAGGAACCCGATCATTCTGAACAGATACTGTGTAGGACGGGTCATGCTCTTCGGTTCCGATTTTTAGAGGGGAATCGTCAGGGGACAGCGTCAGACTGATAAATGTCCATGTAATCCTGCACGCCATCCGGAGCGGGTGTTTTGGGCACACCAATCACACGGAGATAGATGCGGGTGGAGGGCGTGCCGCCATTCATCAGCACGCTGCGGGCCGCCAGACCGCGCGCCAGCGCCATGCGGCGCGGCAGGGAGGGATCATCCGCAGCGCCGGAGCTGTAGACGTCAATCAGTGCGCGGACATGGGGTTTGTCAGACAGACGCTGCCCAAACGCCAGAATGGCCTGATGGGTCTCCGGGTTCAGGGCGGAGGAGCCCGGTGCAAAGGTCAGCCTTACGCCGCCGGGAATAGTGGTGACCGCACCCTTTGCGTTCAGATCAACCGCAGGCTGCGGCGGCACGGGGAAGGGGTGGATCTCGATATCCGGCGGGGCCGGGGTCAGGGTGGGTTCCGG
>NZ_LHZU01000133.1 GCF_001580995.1 Acetobacter senegalensis | reverse complement strand
TCCTAAAATACCATAAACAGTACCACGAACAGTCCCGCCGATAATGTGCAGATGCCGCCCCGCGTGAGGTCCCGCCACGCGTGTGACAACAGCAGTCAGTGTATCAGCCAGAGAGGGGCCGCTGAGCCAGAAAAAGAACGCGATAAACAGGGCCATCACCAGATGCAGAGCACCATTGGCAACTTGCATGAGCAGCACCAGAAGAGACTGCACAATGTCTCCTGCATACGGACGCAGTTCTGCGCCAATATGATCGACATTATGAGCCAGATGCTCCCATTTTACCGCCAACTCCTGCCCAAACATGGGAAGTTTGACGAGCCACTGGGGAGGCGGTGGCAACTCATGGGACACACTGAACAGCGCATTCAGCCGATAGGCCCACCGCGGTCCCGCAGAAACCGTTGCGGACGCCAGAAGCGCCAAGGGCAGAACAAAGCAGAAGGTGCAGAGGCCCGCCATGGTCATGCTGGCCGCAAGAGGTTGCATCCGGCGCCGGAGATATTGAAAGACAGGCCACGTGGCATACGTGAGCACCGCAGCCCAAAGCAGGGCGGAGGAAAAAGGAGCCAGAACGATCACACAGCCATAGGCAATACCGCCAAGAAGCAGCCCGAGCATGATACGTTCGATTGTTATGCCTGACCCGTTGATCATCCGACGAGTAAAACACGGAAAGCACCTTCTGTCTGGCCCTTTTATGCTCATCCCAGATCAGATATGTTAGAGGCGCGGCATGCATCATCATCCACTTTTTCCGGTAGCGTCCTGGCACCTGTCTCCTAAAAATCTTGCGCGCAGGAAGACAACGAATATTACGCCACAAAACGCTTTACGCTCCTGTTTCCGATGATCCGACTTTACGCATCCGCCTGATCATGCGTTACACTTCCAGCCAACATGATGCAGCGATGGGATGAGAACGGCTGATGTTTCCTCTACTCTCCGTAAAAGAACTGTACGAAACATTGCCCACAGGAGAACTTCGCATCTTTGATGCGACAGCCCTTCTTCCTGGCGACACCTTCAACCCATACGCACGCTTTGAGCAGGCCCATATTCCCGGCAGCCGGTATTTTGATGGTGATGAGTTTTCTGATCCGGAGAGCACTCAACCTCATACTGTTCCCACACCAGCACGGTTTGGTAAGCTGTTTGGCCATCTGGGCGTAAAAAATACGGATAGAGTTGTTTTTTACGATCAGGGCAACATCGCCTCTGCCTGTCGGGCCTGGTGGCTAGCACGCTTATTCGGGCATGAATTTGCCTATGTTCTCGATGGCGGCCTGCCCGAATGGCAACGCCATGATCTACCTGTCGAGCAAGGACCAGCAAAGCCAGTTTCGGCCGAAACTTACCAGCCGCGCCCACACTACGAGCGTCTGAAAGGGCTGGGAGACATGCTGGAATACGTGCAAACGGATACGCCGCGTATTCTTGATGCCCGTTCCGCTGACCGTTTCTATGGCCACGTTCCCGAACCAAGACCGGGGCTGGCCTCCGGCCATATGCCTGGGGCTCTGAACATCCCATTCAAGCGGATGCTTGATGACAAAGGATGCTTTCTTCCGCCCCAAACCCTCCGACAAATTTTTCTGGAAGCAGGCATACCGGAAGATCAGGCCGCCGTTACAACATGCGGCTCTGGCATGACTGCAAGCGTGCTCAACGTTGGCCTATGCAGGGCCGGTTTTCCTGACAGCGCATTGTATGATGGATCATGGGCAGAATGGGGTGCGACGCCAGATGCCCCCGTAACAAAGGACGCATAAGAGTATGGCTTCAGAGTTTCAGGTTAGTGAAGGATGGGAAAAACTCTCTTCCGCGCTCACACGTCAGGGCCGTCCTGCGCAGAGGGAGGAAGGATCTCCTGTCAACCTGCCTTTGACGCGCGGGTCCACCGTTCTGTTTCCCTCTCTGGATGCCATGAACAAGCAGGGACACCGGCGCTATGATCACGAATATATATACGGTGCCATGGGCACACCTGTACAACATGAGCTTGAGAAAGTTATTGCCTCTCTAGAAGGCGGCACCAATTGTCAGATCGTCAGTTCCGGCTTGGCCGCGTGCACAACCCCGCTGCTGGCGTTTCTGAAAACAGGTGATCACTGTCTTTTACCCGATAGCGTGTATGGCCCCACCCGGCGCTTTGCTGAAACACTCCTCAAACGTTTTGGTGTTACCACCACCTATTATCCACCCTGCGCAAATGCAGAAACGCTTCAGGGTCTGATGCAACCCAACACACGCGTCCTGTTTGCTGAAAGTCCCGGTAGCCACACGTTTGAAGTGCAGGATATCTCCATGCTGGCCACCATCGCCCATGCAGGGCAGGCTAAGCTCATGCTTGATAACACTTGGGGGTTGGGCATCTTTTCGCCCTTCAAGCACGGAGTGGATATTTCCATTCAGGCTTTGACGAAATATCCCTCCGGCCACTCCGATGTCATTGCAGGAGCGGTTACTGTCAATACGAAGGAAGACTGGCACATCCTCCGGGATGCCGCCATTCAGCTAGGGCAGCTTGCAAGCCCTGACGATTGCTGGCTGACATTGCGCGGTTTACGCACCATGGGGGTCAGGCTGGCACAACAATCCCGTGTCGCCTTCCAGATTGCTCAATGGCTAAAAACTCGTCCCGAAGTCGCGCGTGTTCTGCACCCCGCTCTCCCTGACTGCCCCGGTCACGAGATCTGGAAACGTGACTTCACCGGAGCAGGTAGCCTGTTCGGTGTCGTCCTCAGTTCAGACATAAGCCAAGGCACCATGGAAGCCATGGTTAATTCCCTCAAGATGTTCGGCATCGGAGCATCCTGGGGTGGTTACGAAAGTCTGGTTCTGCCGACATCCGGCGGCATTATTCGGAAGCATCCCGTAGCGGACACCCCTCAAGGTCCTTCATTCCGCTTACAAATTGGGCTGGAGAGCCCTACAGATCTGCAGGATGACCTGGCTCAAGCCTTTGAGGTTCTTAAAAACCCTCGTTAAAAGGCACCTGAAAAATCCGTAGATTGAAGAGAATCAAGATTTTTTGAGTCTGGAAAGGCAGAATGGAAAGCTGGCTATCGGCTCGCCGGGCTGAAAGTACACTACCTTCAATCCCGAAAATAAGAGTCAGCCCAACCGGACCGCCTTTTTTAGGCGGCATATTAGATTTAGCTACTCCGCGACACTTTGAAAAAATAGTTTGCCGGCAACCGATAACAGATCAATCCAGCCCGGCACGAAGCCGGAAGGTTGCCGCTTCCGCCACATGAGCAGGCTGGATTTCTTTTTCGCCTGCAAGATCTGCAATTGTCCGTGCCACACGCAGGAGACGGGTATAACCCCGCGCTGAAAAGCGAAACCGCGCCGATATCTTTTGGGCCATGGCCTGCGCCGACGTAGAAAGACAAAGAGTCTCCAACGCCGCGTTGGCATTCTTGCGGCCACTCTGGCGGGCATACTGCAAGTCACGCGCCATGTTTACGCGTGCCGCCACAGTAGCGCTACGTTCACCAGCCTGCTGAGTCATATAATCCAAGGGCGTAAATGGCTGCATGGCGACATGCAGATCAATCCGATCCAGCAGCGGCCCAGATAGGCGAGCAACGTAATCTTCTCCACACCGAGGCGCTTTGCGGCATTCCCGCTCGGCATCTCCCAAATATCCGCAACGGCAGGGATTCATGGCTGCAATAAGCTGGAAGCGGGCAGGGTAGGTAATATGGGCAGCTGCACGGGCAATACTGACACGGCCTGTTTCCAGAGGTTGACGCAACGCCTCAAGAGCCACCCGCGAGAATTCAGGCAATTCATCCAAAAACAGCACGCCATGGTCAGCGAGACTGATTTCTCCCGGTCTGGCTCGCGCTCCGCCGCCAATCAAGGCGGGTTGACTGGCGGAATGATGAGGGTCCCGATAAGGCGGCCGACGGAGAGGCCGACCATCTTTCAACAATCCCGCCGCACTATATATACGTGAGACTTCCAGGCTTTCCTGTGGTGTCAAATCAGGCAACAAACCGGGCAGCCGCGCAGCCAGCATGGACTTTCCTGCACCCGGTGGTCCCGATAAAAGAAGGGAATGGCCTCCCGCCGCTGCAATTTCCAGCGCCCGGCGACCCGTTTCCATTCCCTTGATATCTGCCAGATCAGGAACGGCTTCTTCTAGACCAAGCTGTTTAACCGCCAATACTGGTGGCGTAAGAACCTGCAACCCATTGAAATGATTGATCAGACTAAGCAGATCTGGGGAAGCAAGTACAGCGATATCGCCGCCACAAAGCGCTTCCTGAGCCTGAGAGGCAGGGCACACAAGCCCTAATTCCATGGACGCTGCCTCGATGGAGGCAGAAAGCACACCCGCTACAGGATTAAGAGAACCATCGAGAGACAATTCTCCCAGCGCAGCAAAGCGGGTAACGTCTTCAAACGGTATGACCTCCATCGCACTCAAGAGAGCGAGCGCTATAGGAAGATCAAAATGTGATCCTTCTTTGGGAATATCCGCAGGGACCAGATTTACCACAATCCGCTTGGCGGGCAGGGCGAGGCCTATAGATGTAAAAGAGGCACGGACACGCTCCCGAGCCTCTCCAACAGCCTTGTCAGGTAACCCCACAATCAGAAAAGCAGGCAATCCAGAGGAGATCTGGACTTCAACCCAGACGGGTCGCGCCTCTATGCCTGAAAAAGCAAAACTCCGAATGCGGGAGTTGATCATTCCCGCACTCTCAACACCGAACTCACGCGCCTTTGTAGATCAGACGCGCACGAATTGTGCCTTCAAGTTCACGCAAGGCCTTCAAAATCCGATCATCGAGGTCGGTATTTTTCCCGGTGTCCGCCTCAACCACCACATACCCGATCTCTCCGTCAGTCTGGAGGAACTGAGCTGTAACGTTGCAGGTTTCGCGCAGGAAAATTTCATTCAGGCGCATCATCATGCCCGGCACGTTATGGTGCACATGCATAAACCGCGTGCCGCGTGGGCTCTGCGGCAACTGCACGCCCGGGAAATTCACCGCCCCAAACGTCGAGCCGACATCAGAATACTCAACAAGCTTGCGCGCCACTTCCACGCCAATCCGTTCCTGAGCCTCGGCTGTGGAGCCCCCGATGTGAGGAGTGAGGATCACGTTATCCACGCCCTGAAGGGGGGTCTCAAGGCGATCATTCGGACCTTTTGGCTCCTTGGGATACACATCAATAGCGGCACCCAACAGATGACCGTCTTTGAGCGCCTCGGCCAGAGCGTCAAGATCCACAACGTTCCCACGAGCGTTATTGATCAGGAAAGAGCCTTTTTTCATGGCTCGGATCTGATCTGCACCCATCAGGTTTTTGGTGGACGGCAGTTGCGGCACATGCAGGCTGACAACATCACTTTCAGCCAGCAGTTCTTCCAACGTGTCTACCGATCCCGCATTGCCGTGGCCAAGCTTATCAACCACATCAAAATAGATCACACGCATACCGAAGGCTTCCGCCAGAACGGAAAGCTGTGACCCGATGGAGCCATAGCCAACAATACCGAGCGTCTTACCTCTTACTTCCCAGCTATTGCTGGCAGATTTCTTCCATGTACCAACATGGCATTCGGTAGAGCGTGGAAAAATGCGGCGCATGAGCATGACAATCTCGCCCATGACCAGTTCGGCTACAGACCGCGTGTTGCTATACGGTGCGTTGAAAACGGGAATACCGTTCATGCGGGCCGTATCAAGGTCAACCTGATTGGTGCCGATGCAAAAACACCCGATGGCAACCAGCCGATCTGCACCTTCTATGACCTCTTTGGTCAACTGTGTGCGTGAACGGATGCCAACAATATGCACACCTTCCAATGCCTTTTTCAGGGCATCGCCCTCAAGCGCGCCTTTGTGGCGCGTGACGTTCTCATACCCACTGGCCTTGAGCAATGCGACGGCACTGTCGTGAATGCCCTCAAGCAGCAGAATGCGGATCTTGTCCTTGGGAAGGGACAGTTGCGTGCTCATGCGGAATAACCATACCTGTTGTGCCGATGCGCAGGCCTATCGCAAATTGCGGCAAATTCATAGATCCTGCGGCATATAACTTCAGTTAACCCTGACCTTTACGGACTGGGCGCGAGTGCCCGAACGGCCTCGGCATGAAGGGAAATGTCTCCCACAGCCAGAACGGTCCTGTCCCCATCAGCATGCAAAGGAGAACCGTCCCACGCCGTTATTCTGCCGCCAGCGCCCTCAACTATGGGCACCAGTGCTGCCCAGTCCCATGGGTTCATGTCACATTCAGCAATGATATCAATCTGCCCCAACGCCAGAAGACCATATGCATAGCAGTCTCCTCCCCATGTCATGCGTTTGGCCCGTTTTTTAAGGGTCTTCCATCCGTCATGCGGGGCGCTTTCCAGCATTTCAGGAGACGTGCATGACAGTTCTGCCTGAGCCAGTTCTTTGCAGGCACGGGTGCCTGCCTGCCCTCCGAGAGGGGAAATAAAACGCGTCTGCTGCCCTGCCAGCCCAATCCATCGCTCCTGAGTGACCGGTTGGTCGATCATACCCAACACCGGCACCCCGTCTTTCAGAAGAGCAATCAGCGTTCCGAACATCGGCCGCCCCGTCACAAACGAACGCGTGCCATCCACAGGGTCAAGCAGCCATCTGTAGGAAGCGCTTTCATTTTCCAGCCCGAATTCTTCTCCAAACACGCCATGGTCAGGCAGACGTTCCGCCAGAATAGCCCGCATCACGCGCTCCGCAGTCCGATCTGCCAGCGTCACCGGGCTCTGGTCCGCTTTATCAATCACAGCCAGAGAAGAACGAAACCAAGGACGCACCACGCATCGCGCCGCATCGGCCATCATGGTAGCAACATTCAGAAAAGGGGTCAGATCATCTACGGTCATGGGAAGCCTTGAAGAAAGGAATGATCTATTCAGCCAATCTGTGCAGATAGGCTATGATATCCGCACGTTGCTCCGGTGATGATATCCCGACAAGCGACATCCGGGTTCCGGGAGCAAAGCGGGCAGGGGAAGTCAACCAGTCTGACAGGGCCTGATCCGACCAGACATGCTCTTTCTGCCCGAGAAGCGCGGACGAATACGCATATCCCGCAGCAGTCGCTATTGGCCTGCCCGCAACACTAGCAAGGTTGGGGCCCACACCATCAGCCGCTGCACTGACAAGCGCGTGACAACTTGAACAGATCTGGCGCGCAAGTTCTTCACCACGGTCAGCATCAGCATGCGCCATGTAAGGTGCGATAGACACCTTTTCCGTGCCCGGTACGGAAAAGGCTGGCTTGACCGGGACGTTGGCGGGCACAACGCCTGAGGCTACCGCGCTACAGATCCAGGCCACAGCAATACTCAGCAACCCGGCAGCGGCAGCCTTGTTGAGAAACACGCTATCCATCTGGGCGCTGCTTCCTCCAGTTGCGTTTGGCCTGCGGCTTTCCTAAACTACGCGCCGCTTCGTGTGAAGCATCTCACCGTGCTGGATATGCAGCACCGTTTCCACAATGTTTCCAAGGCTATATTCCGTGCCGAATGACAGAGCAAGCTGATGGTTTCTCCGCTTGTTATTATTCCCGCAAGACTTGCGTCCACCCGCCTGCCGGGCAAACCGCTCGCTGATATTGCAGGCAAACCCATGATCGTGCGGGTTATGGAAGCAGCTTTAGCCGCTGACATCGGACCAGTAATCGTCGCGGCCGCAGATCAGGCTATTTGTGATGCTGTGCAGGGTGCTGGAGGAAACGCTGTTCTGACCAATCCAGCGTTACCGTCTGGTTCAGACAGGGTTTGGGAGGCAGCCCAACTGGTTGATGCTCAAGGCAAGCATGATCTCATTATCAACCTGCAAGGTGACTTGCCAACTTTTCCGCCATCCTCTCTCCGGGCCATCCTGAATCCATTGAACAAGCCAGAGTTTGATATCGCGACCCTCGTGGCTCCTGTGCTGTCAGAGGAAGAAAAACTGGCATCTTCCGTGGTCAAGGTCGCGTGCGATTTCCCGGTAGATGCCATTTCGGCCCCGGCATTATATTTTTCGCGCCTTCCTCTTCCATGGGGCGAAGGGCCGCTCTGGCATCATGTCGGGGTCTATGGCTGGCGCCGTGACGCTCTCCAGCGGTTTGTCAGCCTGCCAGAATCCGGATTGGAAAAGCGTGAAAAGCTGGAACAGCTTCGCGCACTTGAAGCAGGGATGCGTATCGGGTGCACGAAAATTGACATAGCGCCCTTTGGCGTAGATACCCCAGCAGACCTTGAACGCGCCCGACAGGCCTTCGGAGCATAATCAAAGACATGACCAAAAAGGTTATCGCCTTTCAGGGCAGACCCGGCGCCTATTCCGATCTGGCATGCCGTACCGCCAAGCCCGGCTGGCAAACGCTACCGTGCAAAACATTTGCGGAAGCGATTGAGGCTGTCCACAAAGGTGACGCTGAACTGGCCATGCTGGCATGTGAAAATAGTCTGGCTGGCCGCGTGCCGGACATTCATTCGCTCCTGCCCAATTCAGGTCTCTATATTGTGGGAGAGCACTTCCAACGCGTGGAGCATTGCCTTCTTGGTGTGCCGGGAACCCGCATTGAAGACGTGAAACGCGTTCACACCCATCCTGTTGCCATGGGCCAGATCAGCACCCTGCTGAAAACCCATAATTTCACGCCTGTCGTTGAGTTTGACACAGCCGGGGCGGCAGAGTTGGTCGCATTGTGGAAAAAACCCGAGGAAGCAGCAGTCGCATCAGAACTGGCGGGGCAATTGAACGGGCTGCAAATTCTGCAGAGAAACGTTGAAGATGCAAAGCACAACACAACGCGCTTCTATATTGCATCCCGCTCCGAACAGCGCCCGTCACCCGGCACGCCTGACAATATGACAACGGTCATTTTCAGCGTCAAAAATATCCCGGGCGCGCTTTACAAGGTTCTGGGAGGGTTTGCGACCAGTGGGGTCAACATGACCCGGCTAGAAAGCTACATGACGGGCGGCGGCTTTGCCGCAACCCGCTTTCTGCTGGATGTGGAGGGGCACCCGGAAGATGCCCCCCTTGGCAAAGCGTTAGCTGAACTTGATTTCTTCTCCGAAAACGCCAAAATCCTTGGTGTTTACAAGCAGTCGCCCTTCCGGCGGCAAATGTCAGGCCGTCCCCCTGAAGAACCGTCTTCAGGATGCGCAGACGCCATTGCAGGATAGACGACAGCCCATGTCAGATACATTGTTTACCGGCTCCATCACCGCCCTGATTACCCCTATGAACCGCGATGGCAGTCTGGATTTCACATCTTTCGAAAATCTGGTGAACTGGCAGATAGAGGAAGGTACGTCCGCGCTTTGCGCGATGGGCACAACAGGCGAAAGCCCGACTCTCTCCCACTCCGAACACCATGCTGTGGTTGAGCGGACAATCAAGGTTTCCGGCGGTCGTGTACCCGTCATTGCAGGGGCAGGGTCGAACAGCACATCTGAAGCAATTGATCTGGCAAAACATGCAGAACAGGCCGGGGCCTCAGCCGCTCTCGTCGTAACGCCCTATTACAACAAACCCACGCAGGAAGGGCTTTATCGCCATTTCATGGCCATTGCAGATGCCATTTCCATTCCTGTGGTGCTGTATAATATTCCGGGTCGCTCCGTTGTGGACATCAACGTTGAAACAATGGCTCGGCTCGCCAAACATGCCAATATCATTGGTGTGAAAGACGCAACTGCAAATCTGCTTCGCCCCCTGCAAGTGCGCCGCGCCATTACCAAACGGTTCAACCAGCTTTCCGGAGAAGACGGCACAGCAGTTGCATTTCTGGGAGCAGGAGGAGATGGCTGCATCAGCGTAACCTCTAATGTTGCCCCATCTCTATGTGCTGCTGTACAGAAGGCTTGGCAGGAAGGGCGCGCGGCTGATGCGATTGCGGGCCAGGACAAACTGCTTCCCCTGCATGACGCTCTCTTCTGCGAAAGCAATCCTGGCCCGGTAAAATATGCCGCCAGCCTGCTTGGTCTGGCAGGAGAAACCACACGCTTGCCACTCGCCCCCTTGACGGAAGCATCGCGTCGGCTTGTCCGCTCTGCGCTTGTTGATGTTGGGCTGCTCGACTGATGGCTCAAAAACCGCGCAAAAATACCATGATATCCCATGGTATTGCTGCCCAGAATCGCAAGGGACGCTTCAATTACGCCATCAAGGAAACCGTTGAAGCAGGACTTGTTCTTAAAGGGGCGGAAGTCAAAAGCCTGCGCCTTGGCCGCGCCATGATTACCGAAGCCTATGCAGGCGAACGTAACGGCGAGCTCTGGCTCTTCAACAGTTATATTCCTGAATATCAGGGGGGCGTTCTTTCTCGATTTGACACACGCGCCCCCCGCAAGCTCCTCATGCATCGGAAACAGATCGAAAAATATCTTGGGGCGATTGCACGGGAAGGGGCTACTCTGGTGCCACTCGACATCCATTTCAACAACCGCGGTGTTGCCAAAGTAACGCTCGGCCTTGGGGAAGGGAAAAAGAATGTCGATAAACGCCACGCCATTGCAGAGCGAGACTGGCAACGTGATAAAGCACGCCTAATGCGCAACAAAGGGCGAGGGGACTACTAAGCGCGCTTTTGCCTTTTCGATTTTTCCTCACCACTTTCATACAAAAAAAACCCCGCTAAAAGCGGGGTTTCTCGTTTTCTGCCAAAACAGAAAATATCAGGCCGGGTCGATCTGAGCGGCTTCTGGGCCTTTCTGACCCTGAACCACTTTCACGTTTGCCGTCTGACCTTCGTTGAGGCTGGAAAGACCGGAGCGCTCAAGAGCAGAAGCGTGAACAAAAATGTCCTTGCCACCACCATCAGGCGTGATGAAACCAAAACCCTTGGTTGCATTGTACCATTTGACAGTCCCGCGAATTTCTTCTGCGAAAGACATATCAGGAGCAGGGCGCGGAGCGCGAGCGAAACCGCCGCTACGAGGTGCACCACCAAAGCCACCGCCTGCTGAACGCGGACGTTCCGGCTGAGCCGTGCTTTCGTCAACAGAGATCACTTCCGCGACCTGACGACCTTTAGGGCCCTGGCCAATACGCACAACCAGCGTTGCACCCGGGCTTACGCCTTCGTGACCAATCTGGGAAAGAGCGTTGGCATGCAGGAACACATCGCCTGAACCATCAGCCAGTTCAACAAAGCCGTAGCCTTTTTCACTGTTGAACCATTTGACAGTCGCTCCGATTTCCGGACCGGAAGCGATAACCTGCGGGCCACCAGCACCGCCACCAGCGGGTCTACGCGGAGCGAAGCCACCACGGTCTGCACCAAAAGAGGGGCGTTCGCCATAAGAAGGCGTTGACATAAAATCGTCGTCAAATCCGCCGCGGCGCGGAGAGCGAGAGCTGCGGTCGGTCCTGTTACTTCTCAACGGTCTTGATCCTGGAGCATGGAGAAAGCCAAGCCTTCTCCAGATATTGAAAAATGGGCAGATTGCCTGAACTGGTTGACGCAATGCCCGCAAACGAGCAAAACCCTGTCCCATTCCATAAGCACTGCAACCACACCCGGTATTTTTCTAGCATACCGTCTGTAGCGTAGCTATAGGAAAGCATGAAACGAGCGCGCGTTTCATCCCTTTTCGTACCTATAACAATTTTGTGATACCCGCATGAATACGCCTGCTCCGCAGACACCCTTCATGTGTGCCATGCGCGGGGAAATCAGGGTTTCTTGTTGGGACGCTATCAATTAAAGAAAATAAAGATTACATCTGCGCCTGCAGAGTGAGAGGAAAAATATGTCTGCTGTCGTAAAACTGCCCCGCGTCCGGCATATAGCTGCCACAACACTTCTTTTGGCAGGCGGCGCTCTCGGCTCCCTATCAACAGCAGAAGCGACTCCTCTACAGGACAAGCAGGGCACATGGACCCTTCAAGGGGAAAATGATGCTGTTTCCACCCTGAAATCCACATCTGACCAGTACTATACTAGTGGTCTCCGGTTAAACTGGACGTCCGGTACGGACACACTCCCAACCCCTATAGCCGCCATCAGCAAAGCTATCTGGGGGGAAGGTGTGCAGCGCATCAGCATGGGCCTGCAACAAATGATCTTCACGCCGCGCGATACGCAGTCGCCCAGCCCGTGGGCACCTGGGCAAGCACAAACCAGCCTTCTGCGTGACCGGCCTTATGCCAGTGTTCTTTTGGGCACCATTAACCTTATTAGTGATACGGATACGTCCCGCAGCGTATTCGGCATTCAGGTCGGGGTGATGGGACCCGCAGGGTTGGGTCGGCAGCTTCAGAATGGCTTTCATGGTGCCATTGGCGACACAAAAAACCAGGGCTGGAGTCATCAGCTCCAAAACCAACCTATTTTTCAGGTGCAAGGCGGACGGACGTGGCGCTTACCGCTCGTCAAGGTCGTCGGCATTGAAATGGACATGCTACCATCTGCCGACGCCGCTATTGGTGACTATCAAATTTATGGTCGCATTGGCGACATGATCCGGATAGGGCAGGGCCTTAATAGTGACTTTGGCATTCCGACCATTGGTGGGTCAGGCACGGACGGAACAGATGCCTACAAAGCGACACGCCCCTTTGCCTGGTATTTCTTCGGCGGCGTAACCGGGGAAGCTGTCGGCTACGATGCCACTCTCCAAGGCAATACAATGCGCAGCAATTCCCTGCACGTGAACAAAAAATGGGACGTCGGAGAAATTCACGCCGGGCTTGCCATCATGTTTTATGGGCTGCGTGTTTCTTACAGTCAGGTCTGGCAGACTCAGCAGTTTGATGGCGCAAAATCAGGCCTCTTTAACTACGGCTCTCTGATGGTGTCTGCTAAGTTCTAAAAGATAAGCCTAAAAAGTAAGCAATCGCCCAAAAAATAGGATGATATTTTTCGCATCTGACTAGTTTTTGTGGTTTTTGCGCAACTTTAGGAACTTTCTGCCTCATTCTGAGGCGTTGCCCTTCGTTTTATGTTGGCGTGACAGAAAGGACCATTTTACAGTCAATACCAGAAGCCCTCTGGTGTTTGATGGGAATGGAAAAGTCTGATGCTGCACATGAACGAAACACCGTCCGTCTGTAAAATCATTCCGTTTCAGATGGAAATTTTGTCACGGCACCGGGAGTATCTCTCCCGCTGGGTTGAAGCCGGACTCCCTATGGGCGTTTGTGATGCAGATGTATTTTCCGCATCCCAGCGCCAGCCCGGCCTTTCATCTGAATATGTGGTTATCTGGGTTCGAGAAACACCAGATCCAGCGTACAAGGTTTTTTCCCGGGGAAACCGATGGATTGTTGTCGATGCCATTCGCGAGCATCAACTCGGGCAATTCAGTTCTTTTGCAGACGCTCTCAACATGGTGCGCCCGGTTCTTCCCCGTCCGGAAAAAATTGTAGCGGCCTGATAGCAGCGCATTTGTTACAAAACACGCTCACTGCACTTCCTTTACGGTAGCTGCCAGAAGAGAATGCCCGTGTATTTACTCCAATGAGTTTCACGGGCCTATTGCACATATATTATATTATCGGCGTTCCGGGCTTTTCAGCCACGCTGTGTAATGTGCATTTTCTGCTCTTATCTCACTTTACGGGGCAGATACTTCATTTCAGGGATTGCGCATTAGCGTCTCTCCTGCTGCAAGGAGCAGGAGAAAGACATGCGTGCTCGACCTGAAGGAAGATGATATGACGACCATTACTCTCGCCCATCCTGATAGCACAGTCCATGAGGCGACAGCGGCGGCAATCATCCGGGTTCTCGAAGCGAACGACGTTGAACCAGAAATTGTGGTCGGGCCTAAAGCAGCACTTGGTCAGATGCTCAGCAATGGGGAGGTGGATCTTTACATCTCCGCTTGGCTGCCTGATCTGGATTCTGATCTTCTGACCTCGGGCGTAACGCCGTTAGGGCATCTGTTCAATCCGGGGGCATGCTGCTGCATTTCGCAGGAAGAAACAGCCATCACCTCCCTTGAGCATGTTGCTCAGACTACGCCGGACGACCTATCCCGAACCATTATTACGCCAGCCTCTTTGCAGCAGCAGGTTGAGCATATGATCAGCGCCTACGCTCTGGCGGAAGCGGGTTT
The DNA here is from genome assembly GCF_001580995.1 of Acetobacter senegalensis. GTDB lineage: Bacteria > Pseudomonadota > Alphaproteobacteria > Acetobacterales > Acetobacteraceae > Acetobacter > Acetobacter senegalensis. The sequence continues at coordinate 62,212 of NZ_LHZU01000133.1, read as the reverse complement.
TGCGCCAGAAATTATGGAAGATGAGCAAGCATTGGCCTCGCTTTCCCATAAGCTGGGAACTCAGGAACGCATCCTTATGCCGTTGATGCAGCCCTGTTTTCTCTTCCACCAAGGTGGCTTCCGCATCCTGACTGACCCTAAAAATGGAATGGGAAAAGAAATGGATGCGCGCATGCTTCTGCGCCCAGGCCTGGCAGAAGAACTTGACCGAGACCTCCTGGACGAACTGGACGAACTGATGCTGAGCGCCAAAGTGATCAGCGCCATGGATTACGCCATGCGCACGGAAGGCCTGACAGCTGACGAAGCTGCGGAATCCTGGCAACGGGGCAAACTGCTTCCGCGCTAAAGGAGGCTGTCTATGACCATGCCCGTTGAAACAGATACACGCGATACGGAACTAGCGGCTCAGTACGAAGCCTATCCCTATCCGGAACGTAACCCACAGGATGAGACAAAGCGACTTCTTATTGGAAGCCCCAGCCATCTGCGAGAAATAGATTATTGGGTGTTTGGTGCCCGTAGATCTCGCAGCAAACCGCTTCGCGCGTTGGTAGCCGGATGTGGAACGGGTGATGGAGCCATCATGCTGGCAACGCAGATGGCGCGTTCAGATCGTCCTGGAGAAGTGGTCTGCCTCGATCGTTCCCAACGGGCTCTATCTATCGCTCAAGCCCGTGCAACCACGCGTAAGCTTGAAAATATCCGTTTTATTCAGGGCTCTCTGAGCGATCTTGATAGCCTAAAGCTGGGCCTGTTTGATTACATAGATTGCTGCGGCGTCCTGCACCATCTCCCACACCCGGCAGCCACCCTGAAAAACCTTGAGCAGCTACTCGCTCCACATGGAGGGATGGGCCTTATGGTCTATGCCCCTTATGGCCGAACTGGCGTCTACATGGTGCAGGAGGCTCTTGAGCAACTGGCCCCCCATACCGAGGCTCCAGCAGCCCGACTGGATACAGCCAAGCGGGTTATGCGCTCTCTGCCTGCTACTGCGTGGCTGCGCCAGAACGGCAATTTTGGCGATCATCTGAGTGGCGGCGATGCTGGCCTCTATGATCTTCTGCTCAACCCGAGAGACCGCTCATACACCATCGGGGCTTTCCTTGATCTCTTGAACGGAGCGGGGCTTGAGCCATCCTGCCTTATGGAACCAGCACGGTATGACCCCACACTCTTTTTGCCGGACCCCAGACTAAGAAACCGTATCGGCGCGTTAGACTGGCGAGAAAAAGCGATTGTTGCAGAGGCACTGACGGGCAACATGGCCACGCATGTCGCTTATGTCGTTCGGCAGGGCGCACGAACGCCCCCTCCTGACTTCAATGATTTCCACGCTGTTCCTGTCATGCGGGAAATTCCAGGCGTAGAACTGGCAAAGCAGATGCGTGCGGATCATACGTTGCCATTTACCTTTGGTACGCTCGTTGTGCCCATACCACTTCCACCACAGGCAAGAGGCCTTCTGCCCTTGATTGATGGAAAACAGACAGTGGGGGATCTCGCCGCCATTCTGAGCACACGCGGCGTACCAGAAGATAAATTCCGAAAAATCTGGAAGGAAACGTTTTTAACGCTTGAAAGCCTGAACAGGGTGCTGCTTCAATCTCCCTTGTGAAACAGCATACTGGCTTAAACACGACACAGAATACCATTCGCACAGCGAACGCAGAGCGGCGTCCAATCATTATTTTTGGTGCCGCTTTGAAAAATGATGGGGTTCCCACCCCCGCGTTGCAGGACCGGGTGAGGGCAGCTTTAGCATTTGGAAAGCAGTATAAAAATGCTCTCTACATTCCTACAGGCAATGTGCCTCAAAACGGCGTAACCGAAGCAGATGTCATGACGGGTCTCCTTCTTAAAGGAGGCGTATCTGCGGAACACATAATAGCCGAGCAAACGGCAACAGATACTTTTGATTCCGTTGTGGCCTGCACTAAAATCTTACAAAAACAAGGCATTGGCGAGCAATCTGTCGCTCTAGCCACAAGCCCATATCATATGCCACGCTGCATGCTTTTGATGCGACTGGCTGGCTGGCGTGTGCAGCAGATCCCGTTTCCTTACAAAAATCTGCCCCAAACAAACCTGTTTCATAAAACCCTGATCATTGCGCATGAAGTGCTTGCCACTGGGTGGGATGCATTGCTCGTTCTGGGATGGCGTATTGTGCGCTAGAAAGCGGCAGCGTATCTTCCCCGCACATCCGTGAGGGTTTTGTTAGAAATGCAGGACACGGAGTGGCGATGAACTCGCTCCAGCCTGATCAGTGTCTTGCAAAAAGCGTCAAGCTGAATGCTTTTGAATTTTCAGCCCTATCCTCACTTGAACGTCTCTCATGTTTCTCAGGCTCATCCAGCCTGGAAAACCTTTAGAAACAGTAGGTAAAATGGCCGTTTACGCTTTTGTTTTTCCGGGACAGGGCAGTCAGTCCGTCGGTATGGGGGCTGAACTGGCCCAAGCTTTCCCCGCTGCCCGGGCTGTGTTCGAAGAAGTGGATGAGGCTCTGGGAGAACGCCTTTCCAAGACAATTTTTGAAGGCCCAATGGAAGCTCTGACCAGCACGGAGAACACGCAACCTGCGCTGATGGCAGTCTCCATGGCGGTTATGCGGGTTCTGGAAACCGAAGGTGGTCTGGATCTCGCCGCAAAGGTTTCTCTTCTGGCAGGTCATTCTCTGGGAGAATATGCCGCTTTGGCTGCAGGGCGTGCGTTCAGTATCTCAGAAGCAGCTCGCCTTCTTCGGCTTCGCGGGCAAGCCATGCAGAAAGCGGTGCCCGCAGGGCAGGGCGGCATGGCGGCCATTATTGGCGGCACCTTGGCTCAGGTGCAGGAAATCTGCACGGAAGCAGGAAAAGGAAGTGTTCTGGAAATTGCCAATGATAATGGCGGCGGCCAGATCGTGATTTCCGGTGCCATGGATGCCATTGATAAGGCCGTAGTCCTTGCCAAGGAAATGAAGATCAAAAGGGCCCTAAAGCTGCCTGTATCGGCTCCGTTCCATTCCTCTCTGATGCGCCCTGCAGAAGACGTTATGGCGGAAGCCCTTGCAAAGGCTGATATTGCCAGCCCAATCGTGCCGGTAATTGCCAACGTGACGGCCGAACGGGAAACCGATGCCGATACGATTCGGACCAACCTGACCAAACAGGTAACAGGCCGGGTCCGGTGGCGCGAAAGCGTGGAAGCCATGAGCGGGTCGGGAATTGATACGTTTGTGGAAATTGGTGCAGGAAAAGTTCTTTCCGGCCTGATCCGTCGCATTGATCCAGAAGTCAGCGCGCTTTCCGTCGGCACACCTGCCGATATCGAATCGCTCTTAAAATCTTTTTAAAACAATCGGATAGAGTTTTATGTTCAAGCTTGATGGCAAGGTTGCACTGATAACGGGAGCCTCTGGCGGCATCGGGGGCGCCATTGCCGCGACCCTGCACGCCCAGGGCGCAACAGTCGTGCTTTCTGGCACGCGGGAAGAAGCCCTAAAAGCGCAGGCGGAAAAACTGGGAAACGAGCGCGTTTTCTACGTCACTGCCAATCTCTCGAACCCCGCAGAAGCGGATGCATTGGTCAGCAAAGCGGAAGACCAAGCAGGCAAACCCATTGATATTCTTGTCAACAACGCAGGACTTACGCGAGATACGCTGGCTCTGCGCATGAAAGATGAAGACTGGGATCAGGTCCTGAATGTCGATTTGTCTTCCCCTTTCAGGCTGTGCCGGTCTGTTCTGAAAGGCATGCTGCGTCGGCGTGCCGGACGAATTGTGAACATTGCCTCAGTGGTCGGAGCAACAGGCAATGCTGGGCAGGCCAACTATTCAGCCGCAAAAGCTGGCATGGTGGGCATGAGCAAATCCCTTGCGCAGGAAGTTGGCTCCCGCGGCGTTACGGTAAACGTGGTCGCTCCGGGCTTCATTGTAACCCCAATGACAGACGTTCTGCCGGACGCCCAGAAGGAAAAGCTGCAAAGCCAGATTCCGTTGGGCCGCCTTGGAAAACCAGAAGACATTGCCGCAGCTGTACTTTATTTGTGCTCGGATGAAGCCGGATGGGTTACAGGAGCGACCCTGCATGTTAATGGTGGCATGGCTATGATCTGAAGGCAGCCTGCATGTATAACGCATAACAGGTCGTGCAAAACGCTTTCAGATGTGGCAGACAGTTTCCGTAATTGGTGCTGGCCAGTCCATCTGGAAGAGCCTTCATACGGTTCATCTTGGCTTGAACCAAAGAAACGTGCTATGCGCCCGCAGCCTTGTTTGCAGGACTGAAGCCCTTCGCTTCATCCGGATGCACAACAGGGAAGCTGGCAAATTAAGCGCCTAGACAACTTGCCCCTTTTTCTCATGGGCATATAGGAAGCAGAGACAGATGAGCGAAATCGCTGATAAGGTTAAGAAAATTGTGGTCGAGCATCTCGGCGTCGAGGAAAGCAAGGTCACGCCGGAAGCGTCGTTCATCGACGATCTGGGAGCAGACAGCCTTGATACCGTTGAACTCGTGATGGCTTTTGAAGAAGCTTTCAACGTTGAGATTCCGGAAGACGCTGCTGAAAAGATCGCCACTGTCAAAGACGCGATTGACTACATCGAAAAGCAGAAAGCGGCCTGATCAGGCCTTTTTGCCAAGCAATATAAGGTCCCTCTTTCCGTGAGGGACCAAACAGATTCAAGCGGGGAGCGGGCTGGTTTGTTGCAGTCGGCCGGAGCAAATTCGGGCCGGAGACGCGTTGTCGTCACCGGTATGGGCATGGTGGGGCCGCTTGGCCTCGGTGTCGAAAACGTATGGTCACGTCTGATTGCAGGCGAAAGCGGGATTGGCAGGATCACGCATTTTGACCCTAGCGATCTTCCTGCACAGGTAGCGGGACAGGTTCCGGAAGGACCGACCGCTGAAGGAAAGCTTACGCTTTCTGAATGGATACCTGTCAAAGATCAGCGCAAGATGGACCGCTTCATTCACATGGGGCTGGTTGCTGCGACGGAAGCTGTGGAAGATTCCGGTTGGAAACCGCAGACTGAAGAAGAGAAATGCGCCACCGGCGTCATGATCGGATCGGGAATCGGCGGTCTTCAGACCATCTACGACGCCTCGATCACGGTGCATGAAGGCCGCGCCAAGCGTCTTTCACCCTTCTTTATCCCGTCTGCCCTGATCAATCTGGTATCTGGGCATGTGTCCATCAAATACGGATTTCAGGGGCCAAACCACTCTGTGGTGACAGCCTGTGCAACCGGTGTGCATGCCATTGGGGATGCAGCCCGTATCATCATGTTTGGTGATGCTGACGTGATGGTTGCAGGTGGAGCCGAGGCAACGGTCTGCCCACTGGGAATTGCAGGTTTCTGCTCAGCCAGAGCCCTTTCTACCGGCTTCAATGAAACACCGGAAAAAGCCTCCCGCCCTTGGGACAAAGACCGTGATGGCTTTGTTATGGGGGAAGGGGCTGGTGTTGTGGTGCTGGAAGAATACGAGCACGCAAAAGCTCGTGGCGCCAAGATTTATGCCGAAATCGTCGGTTACGGCATGTCAGGCGATGCGTACCACATTACTGCTCCGGCTGAAGGCCACTATGGCGCCTTCCGCGCGATGCGTTCTGCCCTGAAAAGCGCAGGCGTTACGCCAGCAGATATTGGCTACGTAAATGCTCACGGCACATCCACCATGGCGGATGACCTTGAGCTTGAAGCCGTTGAACGTCTGTTCGGTGATGATGCCCGTAAACTGGCCATGTCTTCCACCAAATCTGCAACCGGGCATCTGCTTGGCGCAGCCGGTGCGGTGGAAGCCATGTTCTGTATGCTGGCTATTAGGGACAATGTGGTTCCTCCCACACTGAATCTGGATAACCCATCCAGAGAAAGCGTGATTGATCGTGTGGCACACACTGCGCAGCAGCGTCAGGTGAATGTCGCTCTTTCAAACAGCTTCGGGTTTGGTGGCACCAACGCCAGTCTGGTTGTACGCGGCGTCTGACTTCGCTCTGTTATTCCTTTGCAAGAAGGAATAAATAAGACGCCATGCGTAAATTCTTCTTTCTCCTGTTTCTTCTGCTCTTTTTTGGAGTGGGAGGAACAGGATTAAAAGCGTGGCAGGACTATCACGGTTCTGGTCCGCTTGCTCAAGATACGGATGTGGTTATTCCACATGGCGATTATCAGAGCACCATTCACACCCTGCAATATGCTGGCGTTCTCAAACAGGGATGGTGGACTGAGCGCTTAGCTCTGAGCGCAATTTTGCTAACCCGGCATGATGGACAACTTCACGCCGCAGAACTGCATTTCCCTGCGTTTACATCAATGGAACATGCATTCTGGATTTTGCGTCATGGCAAGCCAGTTCTTCACAAGATTACCATTCCGGAAGGCCTGACTGCGCATCAGATTCAGGCGCTCGTTCAAGCCGCCCCTTTCTTGATCGGGGACACTCCTCTGCCACAGGAAGGCAGTATTCTGCCAGAAACTTACAGCTATCTACGCAACAGTAGCAGAAGCGCCCTCATGGATCGGGCACATGCCGCCATGGTAGCCACAGTCTCTAAACTGTGGACCGGCCGGCAAGACACTGGCTTAATTGCAGATCAGCGCGCCTTTGTGACACTGGCTTCTCTGGTAGAAAAAGAAACAGCGCTTACGTCAGAACGCCCGATGGTTGCCAGAGTCTTTCTTAACCGTCTTGAAAAAGGCATGCGGTTACAGACAGACCCAACCGTTATTTATGCCCTGACCAATGGCAGCCCGCCTTTGGGGCGACCTCTGACCCACACGGATCTGCAAATATCCAGCCCTTATAATACCTATGCGGTCACGGGTCTTCCGCCGGGCCCCATCTGTTCGCCCGGGCTTTCATCGCTCCAGGCCGTTGCTCATCCTGCAACAGGAGAGATGCTTTACTTTGTCGCCAATGGGGAAGGGGGGCACAATTTTGCCGCTACGCTTGCAGACCACAACAGGAACGTATCTCTCTTTCGACAGAAGAAAGAACAACCGCCTATTTCTGGGCCCGCGCCTCTCTGAAAAAAGCTCCCGAATAAGAGACAACGCGTGCCCTTTTTCTCATCGCTTCCCAACGATAAAAGACCAGAGCGAGATGTCAGCCTCTGAAGAATGACGAAAAATTTTCGACATTGGAACGGGGGATTTCATCATATGTGCAGAACCATCTGGTAACTCAGGCCCGTCATACTCTGACGCAAACAGCTTCCCGTTTACTTTCAAACGACTTCTGAGTCTGAACGCGCAGGAAGGAACGGGAATGACTTCGGTTCTCCCGCCCTTTCTAGTCCTGATATTAAGATTGCGCGCGTCGCACTATTTTCCGGTTTTGAGCGGCGCAAGAGTTTCGTGCTGCACTGCACCAGAACTGGACGGTGTGCCAGAATTATAGTTCGGCACAGTATCCGCGTCATTGGTCGGCTGAAACGCTGGGGTTGATTGCGTTGTTTTACCGCTTGTGGAGGCTGGCGTGGCAGATGACAGTTTACCGTATCGGGTTAACACGCTGCGCAGCGGGTCCGCACCAGCGTTGTTGACGCGCATGGAAACCACAATGTCTTCTGGCCCAACGCTCTGGCCATAATATTTGCGGTTGGAATCACTATTCACTGTCAGTTTGGTACCACCCAACGCAGCCCCAGCAAACACACCCTGAGATTTCTGCGCCACCAGAATATCCGTATTCCGAGCGCCAGCATTCCCGCGCTCTACATTGCTGCTGAGTGTTGCAAAAGAGACCCCTGCGTTTGCGCCAAACTGGAACTGGCTATCCAGCAGGGCCTGCAGGCCACGGTCTGTCATGACAAAAAACATGGCCTGAGAGTTCTGCACGCCCAACTGCAGCCCGAAGGATGCCGTGCTGAGCGTATAAAATGCAGGATCAGACCATGACCCACGAGCGTCCCTTGCCAGAAGAAGGCACCCACCTCCCGCGCCGCCAAAGGCGATGGACATCCGGAAAATAGAAGGACAGACCATGACCGCACGGGCCTTGGCAAGATTGACCGCTACGGCGCTTTGAGGCGTGGCTCCCACAAAAATATCCTGAACCGTAAGAGCTGCCTTATCGACCAGCGTCTGAACAGTTTCAGCGGCATTGGCATTGACAGGAGCGCTCGCCAGAGCTGTCACCATACCTAGAGCCAGAGAAAAAGAAGTAAAACGATAAACAGACCGCATGCGGGTGGTCTCCATTATGGGCCGCAATCATGGGCCACGACAAAAGCAGGATTTTATGGCGGCAGAATGGCCTGAAGGATAAACCTTTCCTCTGTTTTCTACTCCAACGGAATCGAGACAGCTTTTGAAAGAGCGTCGGCAATATGGGGGTTGGCGGCAAGAATGGTTGCAGGGCCCGTCAAACCGCCCGTGCGCAGGAAAGGCGACACTCTCGCCCCCGCTTCAGCCAGCAGGGGGAGTGCAGCCGCCACATCCCACAGATTGATAACAATTTCTATATAACCGTCCAGCCGTCCGCAGGCGACATCCGCCAAGGCAAGGGCCCCGGAACCACCAGAGCGCGGCATGGCTCCCAGATCCATGATGGCGTCAATCTTTTCCATGAACACGGGCTTTGGAACCCTATTGCTCCATCCCATTTCAATCATGGCGCTTGCCGGGTCTGTAACAGGAGACGCCTGAATACGTTTGCCATTCAGAAAAGCACCATGGCCGCGTAAGGCGGTATAGACTTCTCCCAGCGCCGGGGCTTCAATCACGCCCGCTATGGGATCATCTCCATCCAGAAGCCCCAGAGACACGCACCAGCGACTTCTCCCGCGGGCATAATTGGAGGTTCCGTCAATCGGGTCCACCACCCAGCGCAACTGGCCTGCACGGGCCACGCCGCCTTCTTCACCCTGAAAGCCGTCGTCTGGGAAAAGGGCTTTCATACGCTCGGCAATAAACGCTTCAACCGCACCGTCTGTCTCTGTCAACCAATCCTGAGCGGCTTTCTGCTTACCTGCCGGGCCACCTGGCGGCGGACGCATGGACATGGCCAGACAGGCCGCATCATGTACCACGGCCCGAGCGGCTTCCAAACGACAGGCAATAGCCGGATTGGGTGAGGACATAGAAACACAACTCCAAAAAACAGACGTATGGTGGCGTGCACCATAACGGGAAGTGCCTTGCGAAGCGACACCTGTGCGTACAAAAGCAGGATCGCTTTACAGACAAGCCCTGAACCCACGGCAAGGAGGCTGGATTTTGCCCTTTATGAGAACAGACCAGTGGCAGACAGGTATCATCCGTGCCTCCATGGCCTCCATACTTCAGGCGGGAACACTCGAAGGATTTTCTCCTCACTGGATCGGAAATGATCATGGGCTGCGGTTTCTGGCAGACCCGTTTGGTCTATGGCACGAACAGAACCTGTATGTTTTTGCCGAAGCTTATGATTACCGGACCAAATGCGGCAAAATAGACATGCTTCAGTTTGATGCCTCTTTTCGGTTTGTTCGCCGCGCACGGGTGCTGTCGGAACCGTGGCATCTTTCCTATCCGGTTGTTTTCCAACATGACGGCGCATTCTGGATGCTTCCCGAAGCACACCGCTCCGGAACACTAAGCCTTTACCGCGCCGCTCATTTTCCGGATAGGTGGGAGAAAATTGGCCATTTCTCTTTTCCGGTTGCAGCCATTGATGCATCGCCCATTTTCTTCAAAGGGTTATGGTGGATGTTTTTCAGCCCTCCGGGCTCAGCTCGCGAAAAAAAATCCATGCTGTGTGCAGCTTTTTCCGAGCATCTTACGGGCCCTTGGCGCTTGCATCCTGCCAACCCCATCCGTGAAAATCTGGCTAGCGGCAGACCAGGCGGAACCCCCATCATTGATGGGGACGACGTACTTCTTCCTACGCAGGACTGCACAAAAACCTACGGTGGTGCGATCTCTATTGTCCGTATTTCTGGCCTAAGCCCCACATCCTGCACCACCTCTGTGACCACCAGACTTGTAGCTCCCCCGGCTTTTCGCCCATGGACGGATGGTCTGCATACCCTTTCGGCCGCCGGAGACGTGACATTGATTGATGCAAAACACATCAGCCATTCACCGCTCCGTCATGTGCATGATGTCAAACGGTGGCTCCAAAAAACAGCCACGCGCACAAGCCCCTGAAGATCTGGCTATGCTGCCTGAAACACTTTGCACGCAAAGCCTCAGGAAAATCCGCATGCGCTAGCGCGGCGAATTTCTAGCGATACAAGGCTTTCGGCCAGCGTCTGTGCAGCCACAACCAGCTTTCGGGTTTGCGCCTGATCCAGCTTTCCAGACGATCATTCACCATTTGCACAAGGGTTTCCAAATCCCGCTGCTTATCGCCAGTATCAGGCAAGGTCATGGGCGGTTCCACAACAATTCGCAGCCGCGCTGGTCCTAGTCGTTCTACATATCCAGGAATAACCGGACACCGATATCGCAGAGCCATAGCCGCTAGAGCAGGGGCGGTCATGGCCGGTTGACCAAAAAAACGCGCCTCTACGCCGTCATTCATTTTCTGATCGACAAGCATCCCCAAGCGGCCACCTTTGGCAACATACACCAACGCTTCCCGCGCGCCGCGTGCCCCTTTGGCAAAAAGAGGCATGGGGGTAGGCGCCATTGCCGCATCACGCAGCTTACGGATCATATCATCAATCAAGGGATTACCGGCGGCCCTGTAAAATGACGCAAATGGCGTACCATGCCGTGCAACGCCGGGGGGGAGCATTTCCCAATTGCCAATATGACCGGAAACAAACAGAACAGAGCCTCCGCGACGAGCTTGCTCCAACAGATGTTCGGCCCCCTGAACTTCAAATCCCGGGCCAGAGGGGGTGTTTTCCTGCAAGCGCGAGAGGTGAGGCAACTCGCCAACCGTACGCCCCAAATTCTCCCATACACCTTTGACAATCAGCTTTCTCTGCGGACGTGTCAGGCTTGGCATGGCAATTTGCAGATTGCGATCAGCCACCTTGGAAACAGGCAGCAACGGCCCAACAAAACGAGTAACACGACCAGCAAAATTGGATGCTTTGACTGGCCCCATTTTCAGGAACGCACCAAGCAGACAGCGCGCAACTGCGGCCTCCACCCTCATGAGAGCCGTTATCTCTCCTTTACTCATCTGGTTGTTCCTGAAGAAAAAAGGCGATCAAGAAGCCTTTCTGGTTCCATCTCATCATCCCATTTCAATCCCACCCCCACAACCTGAACACGGGACCGAAAAGAAGCCGGGAGACGCACCGCATCTTTGGGCGTTGTAACCAACTGCGCACCGTCTTGCTCGGCAAGAGTAATCAGGCGCTCCAAATCCCGCGCCTTATAGAAATAATGATCAGGAAAGGCGAGGCTTTGGGAGAGCATGACCCCGGCCTCACTCAATCCCTCAAAGAATTTAGACGGCCGCCCCAGTCCGGCAAAGGCAACGCACGGTGTGTCTTTTAACGCTGCAATATCTGCCCTATCTGGCTGAAGGGCGGCACGCAGAACCGGCCCGCACGCCGCAAGTTCTCGTTTATAGCGGGCCAGAAAGCCTGTTCTATCCGGCCCGATGAGAAGAACAGCAGAGGCACGCGCTAATGCCCTTTGCGCCCGTTCACGCAAAGGGCCTGCGGGAAGAACGTGACCATTCCCCAAGCCGACAATGCCATCAACGCTCAACAGCGACACATCTTTGTGCAAACCGGGATTCTGAAACCCATCATCCATAATCAGACATTGCGCGCCTGCATTGATAGCAGCACGTGCGGATGCGACACGATCACCGCCCACCCACGTCGGACAGTGGGTCGCCAGCAGCAGGGATTCATCTCCCACATCGCTAATTGTGTGCAGGGCCGGATCTACCCTTGTGGTCACCTTGACCTTGCCACCATACCCACGGATCAGCGCGTGAACGGCTATTTTCCGGTTCTGCAACCGTTTTACCAGATCCAGCACGACTGTTGTCTTGCCGGTACCTCCGGTTGTTATATTCCCACAGCATAAAACAGGGATGGGGGCTTTCCACCCCTTTTTCGCCTGCCTGTTGTCCGCCCAGGCAGACACTACTGCAGCTATCGGTGAAAGCACGAAGGGCAACCATTTTGCCTCGGGATTCTGCCAAAAACTAGGCGGATGGATCATGACTTCAGCAGGTCCAGAGCGCGGCTGGTCAAACGGTCCACAAGATGTTCATTGGCGGCGGAAACACGCTCCTTGCTCGTTGCGGCGTTATGCGCACGCAGTGCGGGATCTGCGAACATCTGTCTGACCCATTGAGCAAGATCAGTAGCCGTTTTCACCACGGCCACACTATTCCCCAACTTCTGGAACGCCTCTTCAAAATTATGAACCAACGGGCCTGTTGCCAGCGCGCAATTCAAGCGCGCCGGTTCAAACGGATTATGGCCGCCACCACCACCTTTTACGCCCGGAAGGCTGTTTCCAATAAACACCACGTCCGCCAGACGATAGAAAAGACCAAGTTCGCCTAACGTATCGCATATCCAGACAGCGTCCGCCTTCTGCGGCACCATTCCCAAAGAACGCCGAGGCACACCCGAAAAAAGTGCGCCAACCTCAGCACCACGCTCCGGATGCCTGGGCACAATAAGCGTCAAAAGATCTGGTATTTCATTTTGCAGAGTCTCAAGCGCTTTCCGGATAACGTGCTCTTCACCCTCATGAGTGGACGCGGCCAGAAATACAGGACGCCCCGCTAACTGTGCTCTAAGCGCCTGCAATGCCTCTTTCTTCACAGGAAGAGGGCTCGCAACCGTTTTCAAATCTCCGCTCGCCAGTACTGTCCGAGCGCCCAGTTTCTCAAAACGCTGCGCATCTTCCAAAGCCCGAGGAGCAATCCATGCAAAACGTTCCAGCATCCGTTTCGCAATCCGTGGCACTTTCTGCCATTTACGGAAAGATGCAGCTGACAACCTGCCATTAACCAAAGCCACCGGCAGGTTGCGCTCATGACACAGTCCAATCAGATTGGGCCATAATTCGCTTTCTGTGAAAATAGCGGCCTGCGGTTGCCAGTAACCGAGAAAACGTTTGCCCCATCGCGGAACATCCAACGGAACGAACTGATGGATGACACGCGCCGCATCAGCCATTCGTTGCTCAACCATTCGGGCCGCTGTCACTGTGCCCGTTGTGACTAACACCGTGAGCCGAGTATTCTGGCATAAACAGTTTTCAACCAACGGCAGAATGGACACGACTTCTCCGACACTGGCTGCATGAAACCAGATCAGCGCCCCCGTTGGCCGCGATCGAGACGCAAACCCCATTTTTTCCCGCACACGGGCTGCGACTTCTTTGCCGCGCGTCTGCCGCCACCTCAGAAAAAAGGGTAATGCCGGAGCAAGAACTGTAGCAACCGTAGCCCACAGCCGCGATGGCATGAGATCGAGCGGTTCGGGGCGAAATTCTTCTGTCGGGGCCTGATGCGTAACGGTTCTACAACGCATGGCGGCCTCAGCCTTGTCCATCGCGTCCGTAATGGCATCTGATAAAATCTGTCCGGCTTCCTCCGCACCTCTTCCGTCAGCATTAAGATGGAAAAGAGGAGCACCGCAGACAAAACGACCGTTCCCGAAGGGCACGGGAATAATCATTCTGTCCCAGGATTTCAGGCGAAAGCCGGAACATGTTGCGCCTATAGGCACGATAGGCATTTTTACCATTGCCGCCAGCGCAGCCGCCCCTTGCTGTGCCTGTCGACGCGGACCACGCGGACCATCTGGCGTTATGGCAACAATACCACCATGGCGTAATCTGGCACGCATACGCCGGATTGCAGCCGCTCCGCCTTTATTCTTGCCGCGCGTGTCAGATGAGCCCGCAATGGACCATATGCGCCATGGGCCAACAATATCGGCAATCAGCCGACCATCCTTATTACGGCTTATCAGCACATGTAAGCGTAACGTAGGGTTCTGCGGCTCCGCCCACCACCAGAGAGCAGGTGTTAACGGCAGAGCTTCATGCCAGAACGCCACAATGGCCGTATGCCCGTCCTGCGCAGTCAACAGCCTACGGGCCGCTGGGTCCACGGTAAACGTCCAGCGCATGGTGCGCAGTGTCAGCCCCAGATAGCCTCTGACCGAAGAAATCAGGATCTTGCGCAGAAGAGAACTGGAGGAAAAACGAAATGCCGTCACGCCAGATTGCCTCCGGCGCTAAAGCAACTTCCTCCTGAAGGCAAAACCTTCCGGTTGTTCGTTCAGAACAGCAGGTTGATAGGCGACGGTAAAAGCCTCGTGCGCTTTCTGCCATACAGAAGCATCCACGCCTTCCGGCACAACAACGCTATTGACGCCACACCGGAGCAGAAATTCATACTGATCAGGCAGGATATGCCCGCCGGCACGAATTTCACCTTTGAAGTGCAGGTGCTCACGCAAGGCTCGGGCCTGTGTAAACCCGCGTCCATCCCGGAAAATCGGGAACGTAACCTGCACACAGGACAGGCGGGGCAGGGCGACACGCAGGTCTTCCACCTGATCTCCTGCGTTCAGCAGGACACCTAGACGGCCATCACCGTTCCGGCCCAATCCCTCTGCCAACCGCGCCAGAGGCACCAACACATCACCTGAAGGCAGGCTCTCGCCTTCAATGGCAATCTGCCAGTTATCGTCTTTAATTTGGCCGTTCTCAAGCAGTGGCATACGCGGCGTCCTTGAATGGTGCTGTGCCTAAACGGCGGCACGTTTCAATAAACTGCTCACCCGCCGTCCTTCTGGCAAGATACGTATCAATGATCCGGGCGATTGCATCAACCGTTTCATCTTCGGACATGGCTGCCCCGATAATCTGGCCAATTGAAACCGTATCCTGATCCGCAGCTCCTCCCAGTGTGATCTGGAAGGCTTCCTCACCCCGTTTATCCACCCCAAGAATGCCAATATGCCCGGCATGATGATGCCCGCAGGCATTGATGCACCCGGAGATATTCAATCGCAGAGGGCCGATTTCCCGCTGTAGATCAGGGCTTGCAAAGCGTTCGCTCAGTTTTTGCGCAATAGGAATGGAGCGCGCATTGGCCAGAGCGCAGTAATCAAGGCCAGGGCAGGCCACGATATCGGTAATAAACCCGACATTCGCCGTGCCCAGCCCATTCTGCTCAAGCGTCTGCCACAAGCCATAAAGCTTGTCCTGCCGCACATGCCCCAGAACAACGTTCTGCAGATGGGTGATCCGCAACTCACCAAAGCTCAGTTGATCCGCCAGATCCGCTAGCAGATTCATCTGCGAGGATGTCACGTCTCCGGGAATTCCGCCTGCAGGCTTGCAGGAAATTGTTACCGAAACATATCCCGGCTGTTTATGCGCGTGCGTATTGGTGCGTACCCAGAAATCAAACGCCCGATCCGCTTTACGCTGCTGGGCAAGCTTTTCCGCAGCCTGACCCGCCGGATCAAAATCAGGCACGCCAAACCGGGCCCGAATAGCCGCCACAATCCTCTCATCAAGCCGGTAGCGCGCCCGATCCATGGCAACAAATTCTGCGTTCACACGATCCCGGAACTCATCCACACCCAAGGCCTGCACCAGAATCTTGATGCGGGCCTTATAGATGTTATCGCGTCGGCCAAATTCGTTATAAACGCGCAGAATAGCTTCCAGATAAGCAATCAGATCTTCTTCAGGCAGATCGTCACGCAGCTTTACACCGACAATCGGTGTCCGCCCCAAACCGCCACCAACATAGACCTCAAATACCGGTCGGCCGTTTTCACCGTTGCGGGCCATCAACCCAATATCGTGAAAGCGTGCCGCCACCCGATCCTGCGGGCTGCCAGAAATTGCAATCTTGAATTTACGTGGCAGAAACGTGAATTCCGGATGCAGAGTGGACCATTGCCGCAAAATTTCCGCATGCACTCTTGGGTCGAGCACTTCATCAGCAGCCGCGCCGGCAAACTGATCTGCCGTCACGTTCCGGATGCAGTTGCCACTGGTTTGAATGGCATGCATATCCGCATCGGCCAGAAGTGCTAGGATATCCGGGGTATCTTCCAGCCTGATCCAGTTAAACTGAATATTCTGCCGCGTGGTGAAATGGCCGTAATCACGGTCATATCTCTGGGCGATCTGGGCAAGAGCACGCATCTGCCCGGAATTGAGAATACCATAGGGAATAGCCACACGGAGCATATAGGCGTGCAATTGAAGATACAGCCCGTTCATGAGACGAAGCGGCTTGAATTCTTCCTCTGTCAACGCACCGGAAATGCGCCGTTCCACCTGATCCCGAAACTGAGCCACACGCTGCTTGAGAAACGTGCGGTCAACCTCATCATAGGCATAATGCCCGACAGGCAAGGGAGAATGAGGGGCGTGAGACATGATAAAAAGAGACCTTGGTTAACGTCGCGGATCAGGCGGGAGAAACGGCAGGATGCTCCTGCCATTCAGGCGTAAAGTCTGGATGCACGCTGGGGCCGCCAGCCCGAATGCGTTCACGGCTGGTGATGGGCACCGGCCCACTGGCCGTAACAGTGACCTGCACGCCGTAGACACCAACCAGTTCATTATCCTGCGCGCTTGCTATCTGCTGCTTCAGGGCATCCTCAATGTCCGCATTTGAATAGACATGAGCGTGCCGAATGAAAGGGGACCATTCTCCATCGGCCGCCAACCAGACAATACGACCGTCAAGCAAACGATTGGCGGTAATCACGCTGGAACCTTCTGCGTCCCGGCGGTTATTTCTGCGGTCCATGAGAGGCACCTTTCTCGAACGACCCAAGTGGGCAAATTTTACACATAATGGTGGAGATTATCAAGATAACACGCTTTTGAACGATGGTTATCGACCACTCTCGCCCAAACGCATACCTTATCTGGATAATTCACACATCCTTGGCACTAGCTGTATCTTTTTCCATCCCGAAACAGGCGCGCACGGCTGATGTCGAGAACACCATAGCTCTCTGAAAGCACATTTTCTCCCGTATAATCGGGAATATGCACAGCGATGGTGCGATCTTTCAATCGAGCCAGATAATGCCGGTAGCCATTTCTCACTCCTTGGGAAGAAATGGGCACAGTCTGGCCCTGCACAAGATCGGCAGATGCGATCGTAATTTCAAAAGGTCGGATCATAGCATCAGCCGGACCTGGAGCGATCTCGGCAGCGACTGCAAACGGCAGAACTCCGTCTTCTTCCGGCGTGAACCACCCATCCTGCACGACACCACGGAAGGTAGCGGATTCTCCCAGAAACTCCATCACAAACGCGGTTGCCGGTTCCTTGTCCAACTCTTCCGGGCTGGCATCCTGCATGATGGAACCCTGTTGCATCACCACGATCCGGTCCGCCACTTCAAGCGCTTCTTCCTGATCATGCGTCACCAGAATGGTGGTCAGACCCAGCCGATCATGCAGGGAGCGTAACCACGAGCGAATGGTGCGCCTGACAATTGGATCAAGCGCCCCAAATGGCTCATCAAGCAGCAGCAGACCAGGCCCGGTCGCCAACGCACGCGCCAAGGCAACACGTTGCCGTTGTCCGCCAGAAAGCCGGGCAGGGTAAGCCTTGCCCATATCGGGCAACTGCATCAAATCCAGCAATTCCTGCACGCGGGCGGCAATCTCGCCTTGTGATGGCCGCATGGCCCGTGGCTGAACGTCAAGCCCGAAACTGATGTTGCGGGCCACCGTCATATGGGGAAACAGGGCGTAATTCTGGAAAACAAAGCCGATCTTGCGGGCTCTGTCCTGCATGTTCTCCACCTTCTGGCCATCCAGAAGCAGGGAACCACTTTCACACGTATCAAGGCCCGCAATCGCGCGTAACAATGTTGTTTTGCCTGCGCCGGATGGCCCCACCAACGCAACAAAAGCGCCAGTTGGTACATCCAGAGAAACATCATTGAGCAGCCGCTTGCGTGTACCCGGAGCACACCGCACCAGATTCTGGATTAAGACGCTCATGCCTGTTTTTCCCGCCAGCGGGTGATCCATTCCGGCACGGAACGCAGCAGAACCGCGCTCATCGCCATAGCAGCAAGAAGCGTTGCCATGGTGAAAGCCGCCACAGTCTGGTACCCATTATAAAGACTTTCAATATGCAACGGCATGGTCTCGGTCAGACCGGGGATATGCCCGGAAACAACTGAGACTGCGCCAAACTCCCCCATGGCACGCGCTGTTGTCAGCAAAATACCTGAAAATAGAGCCACCCGAGCACCCGGCAGAGTAACGCGCCACAGAATTTGCCAGAATCCGGCTCCGGCCAGCATCGCGGCCTCCTCAGCATCACGCCCCTGCTGCTCCATCAATGGCACCAGAGTGCGAACCACATATGGAAGCGTCACGAACAAAGTCGCCAGCATGATGCCCGGTACGGCAAAGGCAACGTGAATACCCGCCTGCTCAAGAGCCTGTCCCCACCAGCCTTGCGCTCCAAACAGCAATAACCACACCAGACCGGAAACCACAGGAGAAATGCTGAGCGGAAGCTCCACCAGGACGAGTAGGGCAGAACGCCCCGGAAAGAGATATTTTGTCAGCAACCATGCCGCGAGCACACCAAACAGCGTGTTGACCGCCACGGAAACAACACTGACTTCCAGCGTCAACCAGATAGCCGCAATACCATCCGGATCTTTCAATGTTTCAAGGGCTGGGCCTATCCCGTTTTTCAGGGCTTCGCTTACCACAACGGCCGGGGGCATCAGCAAAACAATGGCTATGACAGCCCATGAGACCACCCACAGAATGTAAGTTTTCACGCGGCATCTCCCCATGCAGAAAACTTCCGCCGCACCACACCCACAAGAGCAAGGGCTGCCAGAGATGTCAGCAACAGAACAAGGGCAATCGCTGTTGCACCGGGATAATCAAACTCCTGTAACCTGACCACCACCAGAAGGGGGGCGATTTCACTCCGGAAAGGCTGGTTGCCTGCAATAAAAATCACGGAGCCATATTCTCCAACGCCGCGAGCGAACGCCAACCCGAACCCTGTAATCAAGGCTGGAAGCAGTGGCGCCAGAATCACCCTGAGAACAATCTGCCAGGGCCGTGCGCCCAACAGCACCGCAGCTTCTTCCAGATCACGTGGAAGATTTTTCAACACAGGTTCAACTGTACGAACCACAAAAGGCAGTCCTACGAACATAAGAGCCAGAACAATACCGGGCCGACTGTAGGCCACCACGATACCGAGCTTGGCTAAAGGGGCGCCAAGCCAACCTTGCGGACCGTAAAGGGTAGCCAACGTAATACCGGATACAGCCGTAGGAAGCGCCAGTGGCAAATCGACCAAAGCATCAGCAACTCTACGCCCCGGCAGATCTCCCCGAACCAACGCCCAGGCAAGCAATAGTCCAATCGGAAGGTTGAACAGCGCCGCCAAGGCCGCAGAGGAAAAACTGGTCCAGAGAGCGGCAAACATGCGGGTATCATGCAGAGCGCCCACCACGGCACCCATGCCATCCTGCCAAGGACGGATCGCAAGTGCGCATAACGGCAGGACAATAAAAAAACCGGTCCACAACAGCGTTGCCGCGAGGGAAAGCCGATAACCGGGCAGGGCGGAATCACCACCCCGCAAAAAAGTGAGAAAAGTCTGCCTCATCACGTCAATGGCACTTCAAGGAACGGGCCTCTGGCCCTACTGGCACGCTCACATCGCAGCATTTGATCTGCGCCAAACACTGGAGCAGGTGAGGCGAAACATTAGCCATGTCACTTTCCTCAACGCACACCAAACCCGGTTCCTGAAAAGGCCAGAAACCGGGTTTCAAGCGGAAAAGTCTTACAAACTCGATCAGGAACGCGCGCGTGCTGCACCTGATAACGCCGTGGCGTCTTTCACGAAAGACGCAAGCGTTTTTATAACATTTTCCGCGCTGCCTGAGGCCGTCTTCAGATGAAGGGCAGGAGCCTGAGGTGCTTCATAGGGAGCATCAATCCCCGTGAAACCGCTGATCTTTCCAGACCGTGCTGCTGCATACAGTCCTTTAGGGTCACGCTGTTCACACGTGGAGAGATCAGCGTCCACAAAGACTTCTTCAAAACCTTCCCCAATGATCTGCCGGGCAAGAGCCCGATCAGACTGCAAAGGAGAAATCAGGGCGACCAGTACAACCTGTCCAGCATCCCGCAGAATACGGGCGACTTCAGCCGCGCGCCTCACGTTTTCGGTCCGGTCCACTTCCGAGAACCCCAGATCCTTGCACAGGCCTGTGCGCAGCGTATCCCCATCCAGCACCGTCACATCCAGCCCGGCGGCAAACAATGCAGCTTCCGCACCGCGCGCCAACGTGCTTTTTCCGGCACCCGAAAGCCCTGTCAGCCAGAACACGGCACCCCGATGCCCTTTGATCCGTTCGCGGTCCTGCAGGGTAACAGTGCTGGCACTTGGATGAATGACTTTTTCACCCGCCGCAATTGCAGCCGGACCAATCAACGGTGCCCCACCAACAATACGTTGCTGACGGTCAACCAACACGCCGCGCCCATCTGCGGTGCCCGGCACAAACGGATCAAACTGCACGTTTTCCGAGGCAGAAAGCGTGATTTCCGCGAAGCCTTCGGCGGGAACTTCTTCACCCGGCTGTTCGGTCAGATCTTCCAGATTCAGAACGGAATCAATGGACGTAACCGTTACAGCATGCTCTGCCGTAGCCAAACGCAGCTTGAAGCTTTCCCCAACCCGGAGAGGCTCCTGACGCAGCCAGAACAAACGCGTCCGAATACGGGACGCCTCAACCGGCGGTTCTTCCTGCAGATGGAGGAGATCGCCACGGTCTGGAATAACATCCGGCTCCAGCGTAACAGCAATGGACTGCCCCGCCACAGCAGCAACCTGCGGTGCAGTATGCCAGCTTTCAATGGATGCAATGCGCGCAGGGGTCTTCTGCGTTCCGATAATAACCGTATCACCAACGCGCACACGCCCACGCTCGATACGCCCGGCCACATAGCGCTTGTCGTTAAAGCGATATACGTCCTGCACCGGCAGACGTAGCGGCAGATTGGCACGTGACGCAGGTGAGGGAACCTGTGCCAGAGCCTCTGTCAGTGTCGGTCCATCATACCACGGCATACGCTCGGAACGGGAGGCGATATTATCGCCGTCACGAGCAGAAGCAGGCACGAACAGCGCGGCTTCCAGATCAAGCTTGCCAAGAAGTTCAGAAACAGACTGTTCAACTGCTTCAATCTTCTTCTGGTCAAAATCAAGCAGATCGACCTTGTTCAGCAGCACGATGACATGCCGGATTCCAATAAGATGCAGCAACATGGCGTGACGACGGGTTTGCTCACGCGCGCCTTCAGCAGCATCCACCACCAGAACGGCGGCTTCTGCATCTGCGGCACCCGTAA
This sequence comes from Acetobacter senegalensis, assembly GCF_001580995.1. Lineage (GTDB taxonomy): Bacteria > Pseudomonadota > Alphaproteobacteria > Acetobacterales > Acetobacteraceae > Acetobacter > Acetobacter senegalensis. The sequence goes on along the minus strand of NZ_LHZU01000133.1, from coordinate 40,901 downwards.
TCATGTTGCGCAGGAACTGACGGTGTCCGGGCGCATCCACAATCACAAATTCCCGCCCACCCAGCAGGAAGGGAATGCGCGTCGAATCAACTGTCACACCCTGGTCACGCTCAATCTGAAGAGAGTCGAGCAGGAAGCTCCACTCGATCTTCAGGCCGCGCTTTTTGGATGACTCAATAATCTGGGCAACCTTACCTTCCTGAAGGTTGTCCGTGTCGTGAAGCAACCGGCCGATCAGGGTCGATTTTCCGTGGTCAACATGCCCCACAATAACAATAGGAGTTGCCGCGTCCTGAGACGAAATAACGTTTTGGCTCATGATGAAATTCCAGTCCGCACTAAAGATCAGAGATAACCGGCAACACGAAGCCGTTCAAAGGCATCTTCGGACTCATGGTCCATGGCACGGCCTGCGCGCTCAGATGTGCGGGTGGTTTCAAGCTCGGCGATAACTTCAGCAACCGTGGCTGCGTTACTTTCCACCGGATTTGTAATGTCCTGATCGCCCAGAGAACGATAGCGCTTGCCGTCTTTGGCAAAATACAGATCAACCAGCGGAATGCCTTCGCGTTCAATGTAGCGCCAGATATCAATCTCACGCCATGAAAGCAGAGGATGGACGCGGATATGCATCCCTTCTTCATGCGGGGTGGCATACTGGTCCCAGAATTCGGGAGGCTGGTTGCGGATATCCCATTTATGGCTGGCACCGCGCGGACTGAACACACGTTCCTTGGCACGCGTGCCCTGTTCATCACGCCGAATTCCAGCAATCACGCCCTGCAGATGATGCTTTTCAATCATCGCAGCAAGGCCAGCCGTTTTACGAGCAGCGGAACGCGCGGCCGGCGGCAAAGAAGGGTCCATGTCTTCTACAGGCGGGCAGGTGCCCAAAAGCAGATCCAGATCCCATTTCTTGGCGTATTCATCACGGAACGCATACATTTCCGGAAATTTTTTGCCCGTATCCACATGCATGACAGGAAACGGCACACGCCCAAGAAACGCCTTTTTGGCAAGCCAGACCATAACATTGGAATCCTTGCCCAGAGACCACAACATGGCCAGGGGGCGAAGCTTGCGATAGGCTTCCCGAAGAATAAAGACGCTTTGCGCCTCAAGCTGATCAAGATGGTCCATGTTACGATCAAAACCCGTTTCTAGAAAAATAGATGTGAACCTGGAGTGGTGGAAAAAGGCGCATCAACCTGCCGTATGGATGCCGCATTCCGTTTTAGAAAGTCCGGCCCAGCGTCCTGCACGCGCATCTTGGCCTGCGCCCACGGGATGCGTGCAGGGTGCACAACCAATGGAAGGATAACCTTGGGCGACCAAAGGATGAGGCGGTAAGCCGCGCCGTGCCATTTCCTCAGTGATTTCTGCACCCGTCCAAGCTGCAAGAGGATTAAGCCGCACCTGCCCATCGGCTTTTTCCTCAACAACAGGTAGTGCCGCGCGGGTGGACGCCTGACCGCGCTTTCGGCCCGTCACCAACACAGCATAGGGCAGGGAGGCCGCATCAAGCGGTTCGACCTTGCGCAACTGACAGCAAGCATCCGGGTCAAACGCCCACAATTCTCCGGTGGGGTCTCGCGCTTCAAGCGCCGCTTTCTGAGGCTTTATGTCCTGCACATTAGTCAGCCCCAAAAAGCGAGCCAACTCGGTACGGTAAGCCAGCGTTTCGGGAAAATGTTTTCCTGTTTCCAGAAACAGCACAGGCATATCAGGCGCTGCTTCCGCCACAAGCGCAAGAAGCAACGCAGATTCCGCACCGAAGGAAGAGAGAACCGCAATTCTGTCTTTGAGAAGCCGAAAGGCTGACCGCAAAAGTTTGACAGGGTCATCTTCCTCTGCACGCAGCATGGAGAGAACCTGTGGTTCAACAGACATAAAAGCACTTTCCAAAAAAGCCATTGATTGCCGTGCCCGCCCTCAATTACACACGAAAACGAGCATCTTCAAGGACAATCCACACAAAATGAACGCGAAATTTGCATCCAAGCCATACATAAGGCTCAAGGCACATTTAAACTCGCGCCACACAAACCACATTATTTTTTCGTGATATATCCCTTAGCCTGCCACGGAGCACCCACAACCCAAACAGCCTTTACTGTTGTTCCGCAGATAGATCCCATTGCTGATGTGGATAGCCGCAGCAACGGTTGGCAGAACGGTTTTTGTGAGAAATCTGCCAGAAACCGAAAATATCAAACACAGAGCAAAGGCAGTCAAAACCATAGATTTAAAGCCGGGAGCGCTACCGGGATCCACCTCCGCCACCATTTAGTTGGCATAATATATCTTATGCGATTTTTATGTGCGCTTTAAAATACGCTCTAATGGTTGGCACAGTCTTTGCCTCACGGCTCTGCACAGTCCCTGCCATCATCCTCCCTCCCGAAGTCAGATGGCTGCAGGACTGTTCTGCTACCTAATGATTACTGAACTGGCGGCTTCGGATTATCACGACGGAACAGTGCCCATTCTTCCATCACGGTTCCGTCCGGCAGATGGCAAAAATTTACCTGCCCTTTCTGGTCATCGTGCTGGGCGGTCAACGTGCCGCCTTTTTTGGTGCAATAAAGCGTGGCTGGATTAGGCATCCGTAACGGCCGCACCCGCTGTGTTGAGCGATCTTCATGGTGTGGTGTCTGGCAACCAGCCAGCATGCCAAGCGTGCTCACCATCAGCGCTGCCTGCATTGTACGTTGGAAAATCTGCTTCATGACCTGATTATCCTGTTCAATTTCTTACAGAATGGTACGGCCAAAAGCAGGTCTCTTCCCCCGCTCCTATTCCGACCCGTATCGCGTGTTGTTGCCCTAAAATTCAAGACTTGTCATGCCTGTTCTCAACCCCATGCCGGGACAACACATCGACAACCCAGTCTGCAAAAACCTGAATCCGGCGGGAAAGATGTTTTCTGTGAGGATAAACCAGTGCCAGCGGCAAGGTCTCTGCCTGATAATCAGGCAAAACTTCAACCAGACGTCCCGCCTGCAAATCTGCCTTAACATCATAGGCTGGCACCTGTATCAGGCCCAAGCCAGCCAGACAGCACGCAATCAACGCTTCGGCACTGTTCACTGTTACCCGCCCAGCCATTTCGTGTCTGTGCAGTCCGTGAACTTCGTCCACCCATTCCCATGCCTCCATGCGCCCGGTGCCGGGAGAAGCATAATGCACTTCTTTATGATGAATCAGATCTTCGGGCACCATCGGGCAGCCATACCGCGCCAGATAAGCAGGACTGGCCACATTCACCAACGGAAGTTCCGCAATTTTACGGGCGATCAGGCTGGAATCCTGCAAAGGCCCAACACGCAGAACACAATCCACACCATCTTCAACCAGATTGATGGGCCGATCCGTTACGCCCAGTTCAATATCGATATCCGGATAGCGATCAAGAAATTCAGGCAATGCAGGCGCCACAACAAGCCGCCCTATCCGCCCCGGCATGTTGACCCGCAATAACCCACGCGGGCTGACGTGATTCTGCCTGAACAGATTTTCCACATCCTCCACCTCCACGATCAGCCTTACACACTGGTCGTAAAAGGCCTGTCCGTCAGGCGTGGCGGAAACCGAACGCGTCGTCCGTGCCAGCAACCGAACCCCTACCCGTTGCTCCAGCATCTGAATGGCTGTGGAGACACTGGAGCGGGGCATTCCCAGAAAATCTGCCGCCTTTGAGAAGCTTCCTGTCTCCACAACGCGCGTAAAAATCCGGAACAGATCAATCCGATCCATACCCTTCTCCAGAACTCGATGATTGTCCTGTTTTTACGACATATGTTGTCGAAAATTACAAATTTATTCGCCTAATGCCGACCAATATTATTGCCCTCAGTCTTGTGGCTGTCACTCATGCACAAAACAGGAGATACATTATGGTTGACCATTCTCTTCGCGGAAAAACAGTTCTCATCACCGGAGGCGCCAAAAATCTTGGTGCCTTGATTGCACATGATCTGGCTGCCCATGGTGTAGGCGCCATTGCTATTCATTATAATAGTGCCGCCACAAAAGCCGATGCTGACAAAACGCTGACAACGTTAACGCAGACAGGCGTCAAAGCCGTAGCATTTCAGGCAGATCTCACAACGGCAGCCGCAACAACAAAGCTGTTTGCGGATACTATTGCCGCGATTGGCAAGCCCGATATCGCTATCAACACCGTTGGCAAAGTTCTCAAAAAACCGATTGCGGAGACAACTGAGGCTGAATTTGACGAGATGTTTGCCGTCAACACGAAGGCTGCCTATTTCTTCCTGAAAGAAGCAGGCCTTCACCTGAAGGACAACGGCAAGATCGTCACGCTTGTGACGTCTCTTCTGGGTGCCTACACGCCCTTTTACTCTACCTATGCAGGCTCAAAATCCTCGGTGGAGCACTTTACCCGTGCTGCGTCCAAGGAATTTGGCGCACGTGGCATTTCCGTAAACGCCATTGGGCCTGGCCCCATGGATACGCCGTTTTTCTACGGGCAGGAAGCGCCTGACGCTGTAGCCTATCACAAATCCGCCGCGGCCCTTTCGCCTTTCAGCAAAACCGGCCTGACGGATATTGAAGATGTCGTGCCGTTTGTTCGCACGCTGGTTTCTGATGGATGGTGGATGACGGGACAGACCATTCTGGTTAACGGCGGTTACACAACAAAATAAACCCACACCGCTTGCAGGAAGAAGGTTTTTGTCTCCCAAAAGCCTTCTTCTCGGGGTTGGCTTTTTCATAGAGATATCAGGAAGACCGATCCAGAAATCGGCCTCTGGGTTTTAGTGACTGAAACAGCCCAGTTTTGAAGCGATATACGAGCCAAGCCCCCTAAAAGCCCGTGTCGGCTACCTCCAACAGCCCAGCAGGCCAACTTGCTCGGCATTTGAATCCGCTATTTCAAACGCCGTTTGAACCAGCAGCATGTGAGGATGGGCAAAGATTTTTTTTAGACCCAAAAAACCGATCTGAAAGCACGATGTGACCAGCGGGACAACAATCCGGTGTGTTCCGCCACAAGCTTCTCAGTAGTCCGACCATACTGATTTTTCGAGACACCTTCTTAATTGGAAGAAATCCCGTCTCCCTCAGAATGACTCACGCTGGCGTTCAGGCTGCAAAGCAGATATGATGTTATCTTTATATCATAAAAAATCCGGTTTCTCACATGCCCGATGGTTCTTCTCCTGTTTCCCGTCCCTCCTCCGCCATGTCTGCGTCCGGCGTAACTGGCGTTGATATTCGTCATGACTGGACAGTAGCTGACATTCAGGCTCTGCTGGAGCTGCCATTCCCTGAACTTATGTTCCGGGCCCAGACTATTCACCGGGCCAGTTTTGACCCGACAGATATCCAGATTTCCACCCTTCTTTCCATCAAGACTGGCGGCTGTCCGGAAGATTGCGCTTATTGCCCGCAGAGTGCGCGGCATGAAAAAAGCGTTAAAGCCGATCGCCTGATGGCTGTGGAAACCGTATTGGCAGAAGCCCGCAAGGCGCGTGATGCCGGGGCAAGCCGCTTCTGCATGGGGGCCGCATGGCGTTCCCCCAAAGAGCATGATCTGGAAACCGTCTGTGCCATGGTGGAAGGTGTCAAGGATCTGGGGCTGGAAACGTGCGTCACTCTCGGCATGCTGGATTCCGCGCAAGCCGGAAAACTCAAGGATGCGGGGCTGGATTACTACAACCACAATCTGGACACCTCCCCCGAATTTTACGGTGAGATTATCAGCACCCGCACTTATCAGGATCGCTTGGATACGCTGTCCCATGTGCGTGATGCCGGCATCAATGTCTGTTGCGGTGGTATTGTTGGCATGGGCGAAAACGAGACGGATCGGGCTGGCCTGATTGCCGCGCTTGCTACCCTCCCCACCCATCCTGAAAGCGTGCCCATCAATCTGCTGGTGCGCGTAAAAGGTACTCCGCTGGGCGAAGCCGAAGAGATTGATCCGCTCGACTTTGTGCGCATGATTGCCGCAGCGCGCATCACCATGCCCAAAAGCCGCGTTCGTCTTGCTGCGGGCCGTGAAAACATGAGCGATGAAACGCAAACCCTCTGTTTCCTGGCGGGAGCCAACTCCATTTTTTATGGGGAACGGCTACTGACCACTCCCAACCCGCAGGCTCAGCGTGATCGGGTTCTGCTTGATCGCCTGGGTATGCACACAACAGGGATTGGTCTGGACGCAGTTCAGGCCTGAGCTGCACCTGACCTTTTAAAACAATGACTTACTCCGTAAAGGAAATGTTCCTCACCCTTCAGGGAGAAGGAGGACAGGCTGGTCGTGCGGCCGTGTTCTGCCGCTTTACCGGGTGCAATCTGTGGACCGGGCGTGAGGAAGATCGCGCCAAGGCCACGTGCCAGTTCTGCGATACGGACTTCATTGGCACCGATGGTTCCGGCGGTGGGAAATTTGAAAACGCTGATGCCCTGGCAGATGCGATTGCGAGCCTGTGGCCTGACAAACCTGTTTCACGTTCCGTACCAGGGTTGGTAGTCTTTACGGGAGGAGAACCCCTCCTCCAGCTTGATACCCCTTTGATTGATGCCATGCACCAACGAGGCTTTAAGATCGCAGTTGAAAGCAATGGCACTGTCGCAGCACCTGACGGGATAGACTGGCTGTGCATCAGCCCCAAAGCCGGCGCACCGCTTGAACAGCAGCACGGAACTGAGCTCAAGCTGGTTTTCCCGCAATCGGGACTTGATCCCGCTACGCTGGAAAATCTCGACTTCTCACATTTCTGGCTTCAACCCATGGACGGGCCAGAGCAAAGCGCCAATATACAGGCTGCCATTCGCTACTGTATGGCGCACCCCAAATGGGGTCTTTCTCTTCAGACCCACAAGCTGACCGGTATTCCCTGATCCATGGCCTTCCCTCTCAACGCTCAAAAAGAATCAGCTCTTGTTCTGTTTTCTGGCGGACAGGATTCCGCAACCTGTCTGGCGTGGGCGCTGGCCCGCTTCGGCCGTGTGGAAACCATGGGGTTTGATTATGGCCAGCGCCATGCGGTGGAACTGGAATGCCGCGAAGCACTGCGTGAAGGCATGCGGGCTCAAAATCCGGTTTGGGCTGAACGTTTGGGCATGGATCACACTCTGGCCCTCGGCGCGCTTGGCGATATCTCGGAAACAGCACTGACCCGCGATGCTGAAATCGCTATGGCTGAAGGGGGCCTGCCCAACACCTTTGTGCCGGGCCGGAACATCATCTTTCTGACCTTTGCCGCGGCCCTCGCAGCCCGGCGCGGCATCCGGCATATTGTCACCGGGGTATGTGAAACCGACTATTCCGGCTATCCGGATTGCCGGGATGACACCATAAAAGCCGTTCAGGTAGCCCTGAATCTGGGGATGGATGCGCGCTACGTGTTGCACACCCCGTTGATGTGGATCAACAAGGCTGAAACATGGAAACTGGCTGAGGAACTGGGGGGCGATGATCTTGTCACCCTGATTAACCGTGAAAGCCATACCTGTTATCTTGGAGAACGCACAGCGCTCCACGCGTGGGGCCATGGCTGCGGAAAATGCCCAGCCTGTGATCTCCGCCGTGCGGGATGGGAAGACTATGAAGCGGAGAAGGCTCATGCCTGATCTGGTTTTTACCCGCCGCTTTTCCATGGGCCACCGGCTTATTCATGGTGCCAGCGAGTCCTGTGCTCTGCCTCATGGGCATAATGAATTCGTAACTGTAAAATTATCCCCTACCCACCAGACCCGTCTGGATGGCAAAGGCAATATGCCTGTTTCGTTCCAGAAAGCCAAAAGCACTTGGCACCGTTTTGTAGACGAAAAACTGGATCATGCTTTGCAACTGGCAGAAGATGACCCGCTTCTGGGGTGGTTTCAGGCCCATGAACCGGAGCGTGCACGCCGCATTGTGGTAACGCCTGGCGACCCCACCACGGAACTAATGGTCTGCCTGATGATGGCGAAGATCAACGCCTTTCTGCGGGCAGAAGGAGATATGCTCCGCTGCACGGAGCTCTCCTTACAGGAAACCCCGACAAACACGGTCACATTCAGCGGGAATCCCGACGAAATCATTCCCATGATCCGCCCTCCGGCTGAATGCTGGTGGCAGCGGGCTGACATGAGTATTTCGGACGCAACCTGAAACCAGCGTCAACAGAATTTGCTGCGCTGTCTGTCTTCGAGGCTGCGCGAACAATAAGCTGCAGAGAGTTAGCGAGGAATTTCCGAGGCTAAAAAGATAGACTTTAAGACCCAACGCTTAGCACTCAGGACAATACTCCCACGCGCGTGACCTCAAAAAAGCCGTTCCAGTCCAGCGGGCTCGGACAGGCTTTCTCAAATAGCCTCTCATCTGTCAGAGGCATTCTCAAGACAGGGTAACCCAGCCGGACCCCGTTCCACGCCATCCTCTTTGCCGAGGATTTTGGAAATTCAAAGCTGGCTCGTTTGCCGGACTGAAAACCAGCCAAGAAACCCTCTTTTTACCCATATGGTCTCATATACGGGGGCGGCTGGTTCGAAAAACCCTATCTGAACTTTTCTATCACTAGAAATATCAATAGGTTGCACTTTCGATATAATCGGAAAAGGAGGGGCTTTCGATCCCTCCGGATAGATACCCCTGAACCTATTCCATTCTTTGTCAGCTAAAAATTAGTCTGGGCTCTGTTAGCAGGTGACCCAGACATTTTGGCTGTTCTCTATTCTTTCAGATTCAGGACTGTGGTGGTTTTATCGCGAAGCTGAGTGCACAGTTCGGGATTATCGGCCAGCTTCTGCCCGAAAGACGGAATGATTTCCTTCAGCTTGGCATCCCATTCCGGCAACTTGTCTGCAAAGCATTTTTTCAGCACCGTCAACATAATGGGCGCCGCAGTGGATGCACCGGGAGAAGCGCCCAGCAATGCCGCAACGGAACCATCCTGACTGGCAATAACTTCGGTGCCGAACTGCAGCACCCCACCCTTTGTGGCGTCTTTCTTGATGATCTGCACACGCTGGCCTGCTGTCACCAGTTCCCAGTCTTCAGACCGGGCTTCAGGCACAAAATCCCTCAGGGCGTTTATACGTTCACTATTAGACTGCAAAACCTGCTGGATCAAATATTTAGTCAGCGGCCAATTATCCTTCGCCACGGCCAGTATGGCACCGATATTGTTGGATTTTATGGACAGGGGCAGATCCAGCAAAGATCCGTTTTTCAGGAAACGGGTGGAGAACCCTGCATAGGGCCCAAACAGGAGTGCCCGCTGACCATTGATCATCCGGGTATCAAGATGCGGGACAGACATGGGCGGAGCCCCGACTGAGGCCTTGCCATATACCTTTGCATGATGCTGGGCGATGATATCCGGGTTCTTGCAACGCAGAAACTGCCCGCTGACCGGGAAGCCACCAACACCACGGGATTCCGGAATACCCGTCTTCTGGAGCAGAGGAAGCGCGCCACCACCGCCGCCAATAAATACGAACTTGGCGCTGACGGTACGTTGTGTGTTCAGGCGTAAATCCTGAACCTGAACACGCCAGCGTCCATCCTTCCCCTGTTTGATATCCTGAACTTCGTGTTTGGTATGCAATGTGCAGGCTGGAGTGCTGGCCAAATATCCGAACAGCAGGCGCGTCAAGGCTCCAAAATTCACATCCGTGCCGTTCAGGCTCCGGGTTACAGCCAGTTTCTGGCCAGCGGGCCTATTTTTCATGGCCAACGGCATCCACTGCGCCATCTGCGCGGGGTCTTCCGAATATTCCATGCCTTCAAACAACGGATGCGCACTCAGGGCTTCATACCGCTTCTTCAGAAAGCTGACATTCGCATCGCCCCATACAAAGCTCATATGCGGCACGGGCGTAATGAAGTCACGTGGGGTAGCAATAATCCCCTGCTCTACCAGATACGCCCAGAACTGACGGGAAATCTGAAAGGATTCGTTAACGGCAACAGCCTTGCTGATATCCACGCTGCCGTCAGCCTGCTGCGGGGTGTAATTGAGTTCGCACAACGCGGAATGGCCGGTGCCCGCATTGTTCCAGGCATCCGAGCTTTCTTCCGCCACGTTATCCAGGCGTTCAAAAATACTAATACTCCAGTCTGGCTGAAGCTGTCTAAGAAAAGCCCCGAGCGTGGCGCTCATTACGCCTCCACCAATCAGGACGACATCAACGGAAGAAGAGGTATCGGTCGTGGTGGAACTCATCATGGTCTCCGAATTGGTCAGCCCTGTCCTGTTTTGTCCGCACAAAAAGAACAGTGCCGGAAAGCATTTCCGAATGCAGCGCTTCCTGCCATGACGCAAGTGCAGAGGCAGACGGAGCCGCACCTATGGGAGAGTCATATGCCACACCTTCACTGCAAACATCTTCTCATCTCTGCGAGAGCGGAGCAGCATTGCACTGAACCCCCGCGTATTGCGCACGTTCACACCGCGACCCGTCAACGCGTATTGCAAAGGAAGATGATATGGCGATCAAGAAATTCGGCACTGCCCATTGGGAAGGTCCCATCAAGGAAGGCAAAGGCACAGTTTCTACAGAAAGTCAGGCTTTGAACCAGCAGCCTTATGGCTTTAATACACGCTTTGAAGGCAAACCCGGCACCAATCCGGAAGAATTACTGGGCGCGGCCCACGCTGCCTGCTTCTCCATGGCGCTTTCCCTTCTTCTGGGTGACGCGGGGCTTACGGCGAAATCCATCGACACAAAGGCCGAGGTCAGCCTGAATAAAGCGGCTGACGGTTTTGAAATTGACGCCATTGCCCTGACACTCAAGGCTGACGTTCCTGGTGCATCCAAGGAACAGTTTGAAGAACTGGCTAACAAAGCCAAGACAGGCTGCCCTGTCTCCAAACTGTTCAAAGCAACAATTACGCTGGATGCGACACTGGTCGCCTGATCAGCCGATCTGGCCTCGGTGCCGCAAAAGATGGTCTGCCAATACGCAGGCCATCATCGCTTCTCCAACCGGCACAGCACGAATACCCACACAGGGATCATGCCGCCCTTTGGTGATGACGTCTTTTTCCTGTCCATCACGCGTGATGGAAGGAACTGGGGTCAGCATGGAACTGGTGGGCTTGACTGCAAACCGCGCCACTATCGGCTGCCCGCTGGAAATGCCTCCCAGAATGCCGCCTGCATGATTAGCCCCAAACGCCACTTTCCCGTTTTCCATGAAAAGCGGATCAGCATTTTCCACACCAGTCAGGGCAGCGGCGGCAAAGCCGTCACCAATTTCCACTCCCTTAACGGCGTTAATACTCATCAGTGCCGCAGCAAGGTCTGAATCCAGTTTCCCGTAAACAGGAGCTCCCAGACCTGCTGGCACGTTTTCAGCGACGACTTCAATCACCGCCCCAATGGAAAGACCGGCTTTACGGATACCGGAAAGGTATTCTTCCCATTCCGGAACAACCGCAGCATCGGGGCAGAAAAAGGGGTTACGCTCCACCTCCTCCCAGTCCCACCGGCTCCGGTCAATTTTGTGCGGACCAAGCTGAACCAGCGCGCCGCGCACACGAATATCATCCCCCAGAAGACGCCGGGCGATTGCTCCGGCCGCCACACGGCAGGCTGTTTCACGCGCGGAGGACCGTCCCCCTCCGCGATAGTCACGAATACCGTATTTCAGATCATAGGTCAGATCTGCATGACCGGGGCGGTAGGTCTGGGCAATATCACCATAATCCCGTGACCGCTGATCCGTATTTTCAATCAGCAGGGAAATAGGGGTACCTGTGGTCTGCCCTTCAAACACGCCAGACAGAATACGCACCGCATCGGGCTCACGCCGCTGGGTGGTAAAGGCGGATTGCCCCGGCCGCCGACGGTCCAGAAAAGGCTGGATATCAGCTTCTGTCAGCGCCAGACGCGGCGGGCAGCCATCCACGACACAGCCAATGGCCGGTCCATGGCTTTCCCCCCATGTGGTAACACGAAACATCTGGCCAAAGGTGTTGTAGGACACGGTTTTACTTAGTCCCCAGCGACGGAAATATCAGGTGCGGTCGGATTTTTCATGCCCACCATGTGGTAGCCACTATCCACATGATGAACTTCACCCGTCACGCCGGAAGAAAGGTCTGAAAGCATGTAGAGCCCGGCTCCCCCCACTTCTTCAAGAGCCACATTGCGTTCCAGCGGCGCGTTATACTGGTTCCATTTGAGGATATAACGGAAATCACCAATACCACTGGCAGCAAGGGTCTTGATTGGGCCAGCAGAAATGGCGTTTACCCGAATGGCATCCTTGCCCAGATCAGCCGCCATATAACGCACGGAGGCCTCAAGAGCCGCCTTTGCGACACCCATCACGTTGTAATGTGGCATCACACGCTCGGCCCCCAGATAGCTCAGGGTAAGCAGAGAACCGCCATTTTTCATCAGACGCGCTGCACGCTGTGCAACGGCGGTGAAGGAATAGCAGGAGATATCCAGCGCCGTCAGAAACGCATCCCGCGGGGTGTCCACATACCGGCCACGCAGATATTTTTTATCTGCCCAGCCAATAGCGTGCACCACAAAATCCAGCTCACCCCATTCCTGTTCAAGCTTTGTGAATACGGCATCAATAGCTGCATCATCAGTCACATCGCATGGCAGCACCAGGGATGCGCCAATGCTTTCGGCCAGAGGTGTCACGCGCTTGCCCAGAGCTTCACCCTGATAGGTAAAGGCCATTTCCCCGCCCTGTGCTGCCACTGCGCTGGCAATTCCCCATGCGATGGAACGATCATTGGCCACCCCCATGACCAACCCTTTTTTACCCTGCATCAGCGTACCCTTTGCGGGCAATGTGGTGTCATGAGACGACATGCTGCAAACCTCGACCTATCTGTTTACGAATGTGCAAGAACTTTAAGTCGGGTGGTCGCATACCCGCACGGACTAAACAAGACCTTGCGTTCGTCCTTTGGCTGAAAACCTGCCCGTCTGCCACATACCTGCTGATTACACAGGGAAAATGAAAACTGTTGGGCACTCTACTCAACCGCATTTCCCTGGTTTCTCAAGAAAAGCAGACCGCTGGCAGTAATCGCCTCTCCTCACCCTCCCCCATTAGCAGTATGAAAACAGAAACGGGCTCGCACCCTTTGACTATCCGATGCGAGACAAAGAGGACAGCATGACCGAACAGACACTTATCGATCTGAACGCAGACCCATTTGAGCTCTTTTCCGCATGGATGAAAGAAGCCGAAAAAACCGAGCCCTCTGACCCCAACGCCATGGTGTTGGCCACCAGCACGCCCAATGGCCATCCCTCCGCACGTATCGTTCTCCTGAAGGGCATGGATCGGCGTGGTTTCGTTTTTTACACCAACCAGCACAGCCGCAAGGGCGAGGAACTGGCCGCAGACCCTAATGTTGCCTTGCTGTTCCATTGGAAGAGTCTGCGGCGACAGATCCGGATTGAAGGAACGGTCACATCGGTAACACCCGAGGAAGCCGATGCTTATTTTGCGAGTCGAAGCAGGATATCACGGCTGGGGGCCATTGCCTCTGACCAGTCCCGCCCCTTGGCTGACCGTTCCATTTTTGAAGCACGCCTGAAAGCGGCTGAAGAACAGTATGGAGAGGGTGATATTCCGCGTCCGGTCAACTGGTCCGGGTACCGAGTGGCCCCTGCTGCGTTTGAGTTTTGGCAAGAGCGCCCTTACCGGCTGCATGATCGGGCCAGATGGACACCCGATGGAAATGAATGGAATGTAACCCGGCTGTATCCTTAACAGCCGTTTTATGACAGCGTTGAATGAGAGATGGGGACATAAAAAGAATGAAAGACGTTAGAAAAATACTGCTTCCCTTGCCCAGCATCTCAAATGGTGAAGCGGCTCTGATACGCGGTTATAATTTTGCCCGCCGGTTTGGGGCGCACCTTGCCGTGCTGCATGTCCGTCCAGACGGACGAGACATTGCGCCTATGGCAGGCGAAGGACTTTCAGGCGCCATGGTGGAAGACCTGATGCGCTCCGCAGAGCATGAAAGCGCTCGCCACGCGCACGAAGTGCACCAGCTTTTTGAGCAGTTTGCCGCCACCCATCCGGATATTCAGGTTGTGCCGCCACGCTCTCCCTTCCCATGGGATGAGCCAAGCATGAGCTTCAATATTCTCTCCGGCGCGGAAAGTGAGATCGTGCCGGCCCACGCACGGCTTTCTGACTTTACGCTGGTCCCTCACCCGGATTCAGGAGAAGAAGTTTCTTCCTCCGAAACCCTGCATGCCGTCCTGTTTGACAGCGGGCGCCCCGTTGTCATCGCGCCGCGCACTCCACCGCAGGGCCTTATCAAACGGGTCTGTATCGGCTGGAATGGCACTGCGGAATCTTCCTCGGCACTGCGCGGAGCATTGGCCTGGGCACTGACCGCGGACGCTGTACGTGTGCTGCATTGTGAGGATTATCAGCGCCGCGGCCCCAAAGCGCGGGATGTGCTGGATTACCTGTCTTTCCATGGTATCAAGGCAGATGCGGTTGCCTTCAACCCGGTAGATCGGGATGTTGGCAAAGGGCTTCTGGCCGCCTGCAAGGATTTCGATGCGGACATGCTGGCCATGGGCGCGTATTCCCATTCCCGCCTGCGCCAGCTTATTCTGGGCGGCGTAACCCGTCATGTTCTGGAACATGCGGACCTCACCGTTCTGATGAGCCGCTAACCCGGCGAGCATAATACTGCGTCTCGTTCCCTCCCTTTTACGGGATGGACGAGAGGCAGGAAAAAGAGAGAAAAGCGGCCATAGTTCAGGAGCAGGAAACAGACGCTCGCGCGGAAATGGGCGCAGGCTCATCCACGCTCAGGGTCATACCATCCCATGCTGGCTCCATGGTATCTGGCAGATTATTTTTCATCCAACGCCAGTCCATATCCGTTCCCATATGGGTTAGAATGGTTCGCCGCGGTTGAAGGATATCCTGCCATTCTACAACCCGTTCCAGCCATGCGTGAGCGCTGTGGGGTTTTTGCTGGAAGCAATCGACAATCCACGTCTCAACCCCGGCCAAGGCAGCCAGAGATTCCGGACCGAGCTCAACCACATCCGTGCTGTAGGCAAAATTTCCACACCGCAATCCGCTGGAATGGATACGGCCATGAACCTGCTGAAATACGGTAAAAAGATAGCCTGCCATTTCAAACTGTCCCTGCTCTGGAACAGGACAGGCCTCAACAACCGCACGAAAAAATTCAGGTGATGTCCATGGTTTGAAGACGTAATCAAACCGCGTCTGGATTTCATCAAGCACCGAAGCCGCGCCATAAGCCTTGATTGGCTGCCGGATAATACGATTGATCCCACGTACTTCGTCCAGCCCCGCGATATGGTCTGCGTGAGCGTGGGTATAAAAAATGGAACGAAAAGCCTTGATGCCGTTTGTCAGAAGCTGAGCCCGGATATCCGGGCTGGTGTCCACCAGTATATTTTCGCCGTTTCCCATCTCCAGGAAAATAGAGGCACGGGAGCGACGGTTTTTCGGCTCCGCTGGGTCACAGCGCCCCCAGATGCCGTGCCCATCTTCTCCTCCCAGCATCGGCACACCAGCCGAGCCGCCACACCCCAGAATGGTGACCTTCATTTCTCCCGGCCTCTCCCCACTCATGCCGCCTTACGGAACAGCCGATAAAAATTTTCAGTGGTCATGCGCGTGAAGTCGGCCATTTCCTGACCCCGAACCTCTGCAATACAGGCTGCGGTATAGGCCACATACGCGGGCTCATTCTTTTTACCCCGCCGCGGCACAGGAGCCAGATAAGGAGAATCTGTTTCCACCAGAATCCTGTCAGCCGGCAGGGTACGGGCTACCTCACGGAACTCACCGCATTTCGGAAACGTCGAAATACCGGAGAAACTGACATATCCTCCCAGATCGACAACACACTGGGCCAGTGCGGCGCTGGAAGCAAAACAGTGCAGCAGAATAGGGAATGCCCCAACCTCTGTTTCTTCCCGGAGGATCTGCGCAATATCCTCATCCGCCTGGCGCGCGTGGATGATGATCGGCACATTCAACTCGCGGGCCGCCCCAATATGCTGCCGAAAGCTCTCCTGCTGAAGGGGGCGCACGCTTTCTTCCCCATGGAAATAATCCAGACCACTCTCGCCGATCCCGATTACTTCCGGGGCATCTGCACATGCCACAATCGCCTGCACGGAGGGCACGGGCTCTTCCTCAACATGGTCTGGATGCGTGCCCACACTGCACCACACGCGCACGTCAGGCGTGCTGAACTGTGTCAGTGCTTTTTGCTGGTCAGCTCGTGCCAGACGCGTACCGATGGTGACCATGCCACTCACGTTCGCTTCCTTGGCTGCTGCCAGAAGCACGGGAATTTCTTCCGCCGTGAAGTGATCCAGATGGCAATGAGAATCGATCAGTCCTGCCATGGTCGAATTCATGAAGGCTCTGCCGTGGGTTCTACATAACGCGGGAAGATACCCTGTGGCGCTGGCAGCTTGCGCCCAGCAGGAAGCAGGGTTTCAAGTGCAGCGAATGTCCGCTCACCATCTTCAACCCCAAGTTGGGTCAACATGCGATCCATGCTCTGCGGCATGAACGGCTGAAGCACTGTGGCAATACCGCGCAATGCATCCAGCAGAACCCGCAGAACGTCTTTCATCCGTTCGACATCGGTTTTACGCAGCGCCCACGGAGCCTGATGATCAATGTAGGCATTGCCTGCCCGGATTACTTTCCAGACGTCTTCCAGTGCATCCGTCAATGCACAGCGTTCCAGTTGGGCGGCCATCAACTCCGGCAGCACACTCACCTGCCCCAAGAGATGGGTATCAGCTTCTGTAAGCGCCCGACGCTCTGGAATGATACCATCGCAGTTTCGGGCAACCAGAGAGAGCGTGCGCTGGCAGAGATTGCCAAGATCGTTCGCAAGTTCCACGTTGTTGCGCGTGATCAGGGACTTGCGGGAAAGATCACTGTCTCCGCCAAACGGCACTTCCCTCAGCAGGAAGAACCTGACGGCATCCACACCAAATTCTTTTGCCAGATCACGCGGATCGACCACATTGCCCAGAGATTTGCTCATCTTCTGGCCTTCAATCGTCCACCAGCCGTTCGCAAAAATCTTCTTTGGTACCTCAATACCGGCAGCCGTCAGGAAGGCTGGCCAGTAAATGGCATGGAAACGGGCAATATCCTTGCCCACCAGATGCAGATTGGCAGGCCAGAACGCAGCACGGGGCGCGTCAGGATTAGGGTAGTCCAGCGCACTCAGGTAATTGGCCAGAGCATCAAACCAGACATACATCACGTGGGCTTCATCCCCCGGCACGGGAATGCCCCATTTAAAGCTGGTGCGGCTGATGGAAAGATCGCGCAGCCCCTGCTTCACGAAGCTGACAATCTCGCGCTTGGTGCTGTTGGGGCCCAGAAATTCAGGATGACTTTCATACAGTTCCAGCAATTTGTCCTGAAATGCTGACAGCCTGAAAAAATAGGAGGGCTCCTTCACCCAATCGACAGGTGCGCCGGTAGGAGCAACTTTCTTGCCCTCCGGCCCGTCAATCAGTTCATCTTCACCGTAGAAACACTCATCCCGAAGAGCGTACCATCCCTCATACGCCCCCAGATAGATGGCACCACTTTCCGCCACTTTCTGCCAAAGAGCCTGCGCACCGGTAATATGACGCGGTTCCGTTGTGCGAATGAAGTCATCATAGGAGATGGCCATGGCATCCGCCATGTTCCGGAAATCCGCAGAAACACGGTCCACAAAAACTTTGGGGTCAATACCTGCTGCCTGTGCAGCCTGTTCCACCTTCTGGCCGTGCTCGTCCGTTCCGGTCAGAAAAAAGACCTCGTCCCCCTCCAGCCGGTGAAAACGCGCCATGACGTCCGCCGCAACGGAGGTATAGGCGTGCCCGATATGGGGGGCGCCATTCACGTAATAGATTGGGGTCGTGACATAAAAACGGCCGGTCATGCTTTACTCGCAATGGTCATGGCTTGGAGAAGAGATTCCTGTTTATCCAGATTGAAGCGTTCCGTCTC
Source organism: Acetobacter senegalensis (assembly GCF_001580995.1). Taxonomy (GTDB): domain Bacteria; phylum Pseudomonadota; class Alphaproteobacteria; order Acetobacterales; family Acetobacteraceae; genus Acetobacter; species Acetobacter senegalensis. The sequence continues at coordinate 22,921 of NZ_LHZU01000133.1, read as the reverse complement.
GCCCTGAAGACGCATAATGGCCTCCCAAGCCTGAGCAAGAGCATTGGACTGATTAAGCCCCTGCCGTGCGGACTGACGCGCCCTATTCTGAAGAAAATCAGATAACAGACTGAAAAATAAATTAAAACCGTCGTCTTTGCGCAAAACAGCCTCAGCAATCTGATAGGATCGACTGACAGAAACGCCCGCCACAGCTTCCTGCGCCAGATCAGCCATCTTACCGCCTTGATCCGCCAGAAGGGCAAGCGCTCTTCCGGGTGCTCCCTGCGCGCTTTCAAGCATACGGGTCATGTCAGCCGGAGAAACGTCCGGCACCTGCCGAACAATCACACTCTGCAGGCTATGCGTATCAAGGGGAGCCAGATCAAGCTTACGGCACCGACTGCGAATGGTGGGTAACAACCGGCCCGGAGCAGAACTGGTCAATAAAAGCACAGCCTGCGGAGGCGGTTCCTCCAAAATCTTCAAAAGGGCATTGGCGGCACTTCTGTTGAGCCATTCCGCACCATCCACAATCACAACGCGCCAACCTCCCTCCGCCGCTGTGCGGCGCAGGAACGCGTTAATAGGCCGAACCTCATCCGCAACAATTTCACCGCGAAACCGCTGCCGTTTCTCATCAAAACTTCGGCTAACGACCAGAAGATCCGCATGTGTTGCTGCGGAGATGCGCCGCCCTGCCGGACTATCCGCATCTTCTCCGCCCAATATAAGGCGCGCCACGCGGAATGCGAACGTCGCTTTGCCTATGCCCGGTGGCCCGGTAATAAGCCACGCATGAGGCATTCGTCCGGAAGCAAGAGCCGTGCGAAAGGCCTGCAAAGCGGCCTCATGCCCTTGCAGATACAGCGATGCAAGGCGCGGGTCCTCCTGCATGATAGTCCTTTACTGAAGACGTGCGCGAATATCTTTGACAATCATGGCATTGACCGCCTCTGGTGAGAGGCCATCCGTGCTGATACGGCGGACGCGGCCGGTATCCTGCCGGGCGATCTCCTGAAAACCCGCCAGAACCCGGGCGTGAAACCCTTCATCTGACAGTTCATAACGATCAACCGGAGCGCCCCGCGCTGCCAGCCGCAGACGAGCAACATCCCGCGGAGCTTCCAGCAGAAACGTCATGTCCGGATCACGACCCAACTGCTCCTGCAGACGAGAAATCAGGCGCAAGACATCCGGGTTTCCCTCTGCGCGGCCATAACCCTGATAAGCCAGCGTGGAATCCGTAAAACGATCACACACCACCACTTTCCCGGCTTCCAGCGCAGGCGTGATCACCTGATCAACATGATCATATCGTGCCGCAAAATGCGTTAGAATCTCCGCCCGGAGAGAGAGCGGATGTTTACCAAACAGAAGAACCTGCCGTAATTCTTCGGCTCCCGGAGAACCACCAGGTTCCCGCGTGGTCACAACATCCACACCAGCGGAGAGAAGTGCTGCCTGCAGCAGTTTAAGCTGCGTGGACTTCCCTACGCCTTCTCCTCCCTCCAGCGTAATAAACAGACCTTTACTCATGTCTTAAAGATGCAGTCTGCGGGCCGCACGCCCCAGAACACCCAGCGCAGGCACATCCTGCCCGACCACAACGGGTACCAGCGCCTGTCGACCACCCGGCAACAACACCGTCAGTTGCCCAGCAGGCTGCCCCTGCTTGAGGGGAGCAGCCAACGGTCCCTGATAATCCAGAGACACATGCGTTGAGTTGCGCCAGCCATGGGGCAACAGCATGGTGAAGTCCTGCGCCACAACCAAGGGGACTGTCTGAACCTGCCCCATCCATACGGGAGCCTGTTCTACCACATCCCCTTTGCTGAGAATTTTTGCGGATTCAAAGTTGGCGAACGCCCACCCCATCAACCGCTCGCTCTCACGGGCACGAACATTGGACGTTGGCATGCCATTCAGAGCCAGAATGACGCGACGCCCTTCCCGTTCAGACGATGCACATAGACCAAAACCACCTGCATCCGTGTGGCCAGTCTTCAGGCCATCCGCCAGTCCCTTGACCACCAGAGCATTCCGGTTTTCCTGCCGGATCTTGTTGAAGAAAAACTCTTTTTCCGAGAAATAATGATAATATTCTGGAAAATCATGGATGAGACGCAAGGCAAGATACGCAACATCGCGTGCGGACATATAGTGGCCGTCAGCAGGCCAGCCCGTTGCGTTCAAGAAATGTGAGTTAGTTAGCCCCAACTTCCCTGCCATCTCATTCATCAGGGCGACGAATTGCTCTTCCGACCCGGAGATACCTTCAGCCAACACCACGCAGGCATCATTACCAGACTGGATCACCATACCCTGGATAAGATCTTCAACAGAAACGCTCTGCCCCAATGGCACGAACATCCGTGATCCCTGCATGCGCCACGCTTTTTCGCTCACAGGCAGGGTCTGGTCCAGCTTCAGGCGGCCAGATTTCAGCATGGTGAAGGTAACGTACGCCGTCATCATCTTGGTGAGAGATGAAGGCGGCATCCGTTCATCCGCTGCCTTTTCAAGCAACGTTGCGCCGCTGTTGTAGTCCAGAATGCAGGCCCAGCGCGCTACGGTATCCACCGGCCCTACCGGCGTAATAGCGGGCGTTTCCGGCACGGGAGCAGGCTGCGTGGCCGCTGCTGCGGCAGGTGCATGCGCATGGGTCGCACCACCCCTTACCTTACGGGCAAACGCATTGAATGAATAACCAGTGGAGGCAAGGGCCGCACCCCCTGCGAGAAGAAACCGGCGAGTATGCACGTTCTTTCCTATTCGACGACAATATGAGATCCGGTTAAACCATCAGCAAGGGCATGCCTCAGGGCCACATCCGCCTCGCTTATAGTCGCAAACGGTCCGTGACGGACAGCCCACATTTTTCCCTGCTGGGTAAATGAAGGGACAACAGACGCTCCCTGACGGGCCGCCTCTCGGGCGGCAGCGTAACGGGATGTAAAATCGGCCGTCTCGACCCAGAACTGACCAGCAACAGGCATCCCCTGCCGCCATGTGGCCGGGAGATCAGACAGAACGATGGGACCACCTGCCACTGGAGCTTCTTGCGGCGCAGACTGCTGAACAGCCGGAACGGCGCGCCCGACTCTGGCCCCTGCCTTCGCTTCCTTCAACTGGGTCTGGGTTACCGTTTCCAGTGGAGCCGCATTGATCTGCAACATGGGGCCACCGGGCAGGATTTCAGCAAGATGACGGCTGGCTGCTTCATCTTCCACAATTCTTACACGCGCTGGCGCGGTTCCCATTCCCAGCAGATCTGCTGCCTTACGTGACAAGCCAAGCAGGCGACCAATTTCCTTCGGGCCCCGATCATTCAGCCGGACCGTTACTTCCCGCCCATTATCCAGATTCATCACCGTAACCACCGCAGGTAACTGCAAGGTGGGATGGCTTCCTGTCATGGTCGCGTCATCACGCACTTCACCATCCGTAGTCAGTGCTGATGCGGTCTTTTCCTGTTTCTGACGAACAGCCAAGCCTGTCGCCTGATAGGAAAAATCCTCTCTGGGATAGAACCAGGCATTTTCCACCTGCCAGCCCGACCCCACCACATAATGTACGGAAGGCTGAACCTTGGGCACCGGCCTAGAACAGGCCACAACCCCTACACAGCACAGCAGAACGGCTTTTTTCACACTATGGCACTACCTAGAAGACCGACTCCCAGAGCATAGAAGTCTGAGGGATTGTACCGGCGGATCACGTTGAAATTGTGGTAAACCATATAGGCTTCCCCACCCGCACCATCCGGGCGGATAACCGCCCCTTCCAGACCCGGCCGAGAAAAGCCTCCGCCTAACAGAGGCCTTACGCCCAAGCCCGCCCAGTAGGAGACGGGATGCACGGCAGCACGACCAATCTGGGACTGGTCCAGCGTATCAGGCACCTGCACCTGTTCGCCCCATGGCTCTCCTACCTGCCAATGACATTTGGCAAGATAGTTTGCGATAGAGGCAAAAACGTCTGCTTCATTATTCCAGATATCGCGCCGCCCGCCTGCCGGGAAACTGGCTGCGTAGCGTTCATAGGCGCTGGGCATGAACTGTGGTTGTCCCATGGCACCCGCATAGCTTCCCAACATACCGGAGGGCGTGATGTCGCCGTTATTCAGAATGTGAAGTGCCTTGAAGAGTTCGGCACGGAAAAAGCTGGATCGTCTGCCATCAAAAGCCAGAGTCGCAAGGGAATCGACCACATGGTAAGTTCCCATTCTGGTGCCGTAAGCAGATTCCAGCCCCCAGATTCCCGCAATGGCACCACGGTCCACGCCATAGGCCTGACTGATCTGGTTAAGCAGGGCCGTGCGTTGCGCAACAGCATTCTGGCCATCTGAAATTTTCTTGTCCGTGATCACCCGGTCTTTATACTGAGCCCACGTAAGGGTGAATTCCGGCTGATGGCGGTCAGCTTTCAAAACCTTGGCATTTGGTTGCGTTGTCAAAGCCAGGGCTTCATCCAGCATTGAAGCGGAAAGCCCTTGCTGGATAGCTTCCCGTCGAACACCTGCCAGAAAGGCAGCATAGCTCCCCGTTGCAGCCGGGCTGCTCACCTTTTTGACATGCTTTGCCGAAGCAGCGCTGCGGGCGAATGCAGGCACGAGCAGCGAGGACATAGTCCCACAAACAAGGGTTCTTCTTCTCAGCATCATTCACCAGTCGCGCTATGATCTATCGTTAACTGGAGCGGATATAAGCGTATTTATCCGCCTGCGCGCCATCTCTTTTTTCTGGCAGCCATATGGCTTTTCCCTTCTGCCAGCCTTGCCCTCCTGCCCTTTGCCTGTCACAGCAGGGATCACCCTTACATGGAATATTTTGACTGAATGCCAGACTCTCTGGAGCATTTTCTCGCAGCAACAACGGCCTACCCGGCCGTGCAGGTACTTATTGTCATTCTGGCCACCTTCATTCTGGAAGATGCGGCAACTGTGCTCACTGCCATTCAGGTCAAACTGAATGCTCTGGGGCCTTTTGAAGCGCTCATCGCCCTGTATGTCGGCATTGTTCTTGGTGATGTGGGGCTTTACGGAATGGGCTATCTGGCTGCCCGCTGGCCCCCGGCCCGGCGCTGGGTCAACACCCCCGAACGCGATATGCAGCGCCAGTGGCTGACGCAAAAACTGTTCAAGGTGGTTTTCATAAGCCGATTCATTCCGGGCACGCGCCTGCCCCTTTATACTGCCTGCGGGTTTTTCAATGCAGGATTGCGCACCTTTACCTTGGCCACTCTGGCTGCCACCCTGATCTGGACATCTGCGCTATTTGCGCTATCGCTCCACATTGGTGGCTATCTTCTGGCCCACCTTGGGGCTTGGCGCTGGGCAGGCATTCTCGGCTTTGTGCTGGTCATCATCATTATGGGTCGTATTGTCGCCCGCATGCAGAAACAGGGAAAATGACCAAGCAGCCCCTCTCAGCCCACGCTCAATCCGCTCCGCAATCCCAAAATGGATCACCTCTTTCCAGCTTTGAATTCTGGCCTGGGTGGATTTTTTACACGCCTATCGTGATCTACTGGATTCTGTTGGGCCTTCGGTATCGGGACTTCAGCACTCCCACAGCAGCCAACCCTCGGATTGAAACGGGCGGCCTGTGCGGTGAAAGTAAAAGCGGCATTCTGGACATGGCGGGCACAACAGCCGCCCGCTGGATCGCCCCTTACACAACCCTGTTTACAAGCACTGACGATACACGCCGCGCGGAAGAAGCGATGGCGCATAAAGGCCTCAGCCTACCCGTCGTGGTAAAGCCAGATATTGGCTGCAATGGTACGGGTGTAAAGCTGGCCCGCACGTCAGCCGAACTGGATGCTGCCTTGGCCGCGTTCCCGCGAGGGATAAAACTGGTTATTCAGCGTCTTATTCCCTACCGGCATGAAGCCGGCCTGTTCTATATCCGCCATCCTGACAGCCCGCATGGCACACTCTCCTCCCTGACTTACAAGGATATTCCTGCGCTACAAGGCAACGGACGAGATACGGTTCTGGAACTCCTGAAGCAGGATCCACGCACACGCCTCCTGCTTCATATCTACACCCCGCGCCTGCAAAATCGTCTGCATGAGGTTCTGCCTGAAGGGGAAACCATAGATCTCGTCTTTACGGGCAACCATTGTAAAGGCGCCATTTTCCGCAACGGCGCAGCAGATATCACACCGGCCCTTACGGCAAGGCTGGACGAAATCATGCAGGATATCCCTGATTTCCACTTTGGCCGTGTGGATGTGAAATTCGACAGTGTTGACGCTCTGCGTGCTGGCGAGAAATTCGAGATTATTGAAATCAACGGCGTAGGTTCTGAGGCCACCCATATCTGGGACTCCCGCACCAGCTTGCGTGAAGCCTATGCCGCCCAGTTTCATCATTACGGGGAAACATTCCGTATAGGCGCCAAAAAGAAAAAAGCTGGCTGGAAATCCAGCGGCCTCTGGCATGGCGTGCGTCTGTGGCGCAGGCAAAAGCGACTGCTGGCATCCTATCCCATGAATGATTGAGAAGGCCGACTTATCCCAATCAAGGATATGATAAAAACGTTCACACAGGATCACTGATACGCGATCCCTCCGCAGCGCCGCTCATAACTCGGATGGGCCGCGCACCGGCGCGCCCTACCTTTTAGGGTGCTGGTTCAGTAAGGGCCGCATCCTTGCCTAGCCGAGAATGGCTCCGGCCGTAAAAGCGGTAGCTTGCCCAACCACACAGAATATAAGCTGCCAGCAAAACGGCCGGTACCGGATCTCCTGAAAACACGGCCATAATGATATCTATAAAGAGCGGAGCCGCCATAATCAGGCAGAATAGAATGCCTAAAAGGGGCACATAGCCAAGCCAGATCCCTTTTATTCTAAAACCGCCACCGGGCACGCTGAAAGAGCGCGGAAAATCCGGCGCAGTATTGCGTATCCAGATAACGGTAAAGCACACAATGCCGAATGCCGTAGCCGTGCCAAGGCTTACAAGATCGCCAATAATATCGATCGGTAATGTCGCCGTGGCCACAGCCACCAGAAGACCAAGCACGATGGTGCCGATCCAGGGTGTTTTATAACGTGAATGCAATGTGCTGAAGACAGGCATCAGCAGGCCATCTTCCGCCATGGCAAAAAAGATACGGCTTTGGGCATAAAGTAGCCCGAACAAAACCGAGCACAGGCCGACCACCGCCCCTATTTTCACAAAAACGGCCAGCCAGGGCTGATGCATGGCATTCACCGCTATTGCCAACGGATCAGCCACATCCAGCGTCTTCCATGGCACCACACCAATCAGAACGGCCGCCACAACAATATAAACCGCCGTGCAGATCAACAGGGACAGGATAATCCCTACCGGAATATCCCTGCGCGGATTACGGGCCTCCGATGAGGCCGTAGAAACAGCTTCAAAGCCAACATACGCAAAGAAAATAATAGAAGCTGCCCGAAAAATTCCCGGCAATCCGTAGCGGAAGCCCCCTTCATGCGGCGGGATAAAGGGCGTCCAGTAAGAGGGATGGATCTGCCATACGCCAAGACCCACAAAAACGGCCAGAACGCCCACTTTCAGGAAAACAATGGCCGTGTTGATCCGCAGAGATTCCTTTACCCCCAGAATCAGCAAGCCTGTCACAACCAGAATGGATGCAGCGCCGACCGCATCCAGTCGACCTGCCACGGAAACATGACGTTGCGTTCCATCCAGCGCGACCTGCATGGTTGTGGTGCTTAAGGCCGAGGGAACATGAATCCCGAAATCCTGTAGGAAACTTACCGCGTAGCCGGAAAATCCGGCAGCCACGCCCGCGCAGGAAATGCCGTATTCCAGCAGAAGCAACCATCCCACACCCCATGCCCACGCTTCCCCCATGGAAACATAGGCATAAGTATAAGCAGAACCGGAAACCGGCATGGCTGAAGCCAGTTCGCCATATGCCAGCGCCGTAAACAGACAGGCCAATCCGGCGACGACAAAAGAAAGCAGAATGGAAGGCCCGGCATAATTGGCGGCGGCGGTGCCCGTCATCACATAAATGCCAGCACCAATAGTGGAGCCTACACCCAACATGGTGAGTTGAAGCGGGCCTAATGTGCGGCTTAACCGCTGAGCGCCATTTTCCTGCTCGATTCTCTCAAGTGATTTACGGCGAGACCGCCCTTTTTCCGGGCAGGATGAAAACCCCATGAGAGCCTGTATAACCTCCACCACACGCCAGCAGCTTTTGTTACGCAGCCGGCTCTAATATGCAAATAGAATCAGGCCTGCGTCCTCGGCAAGCCGCTCTTTGCTTCAGGCACTGAAATGGAAAATCAGCGTCGCGATAAGCCCTGCCCCAATGCAGTAATAGGCAAAGGGAGAGAGCGCCCATCTATCATGGTCGCGAAAATAACGCATCAGGAAAGCTGTGCTGGCCAAAGCCGTCACGCCCGAAATTACGGCAGCAATCAATGCCACGTGCATCTGCCCAGGCTGCAACGGCATATGCCGCATCTTGAAGGCTTCCCTTACCGTAGCGGCAATAATGACTGGCTCAGCCATCAGAAAGGAAAAGCGCGCGGCTGTGTCATGCCGCAGACCACGGATCAAACCACCGCAGATGGTCGCCCCAGACCGGGAAAAACCGGGCAGAAAGGCAATGCATTGGCACACGCCAATCACTAGGGCGTCCCGCATTGTCATGTCCGCTACCGTGCGCACACCATAACGACCGCCCATACCCCGCAATTTTTCCGCCAATAGCAACATAATGCCATTCAGAAACAGGAAAATAGCAGCGGAAGACGCTGAACCGAACAGGCTGCGCAACATATGTTCAAACAGCCCGCCGATGATAACGGCAGGAATAGTGGCCACAACCAGCAGGAACAGAATGTGCATGCTTTCCATCTGGATCCTGCTTCCCAGCAGGCCTGCAGAGCCTTTGAACAGGGCGGCCCAGTCTTTCCAGAAGAAAATCAGTAACGCAACGGACGTCCCGAGATGCAGCATCACCAGAAAAGGCAGAAACGCTTCATCATGCAGATCATAAGACCAGTGCAGCAGTGCAGGCAAAATGACCGCATGCCCCAGACTGCTGACCGGAAACAGTTCCGTCGCCCCTTGCAGGATAGCTATGATAATAGCCTGAATGAAAGACATTGATAACAAAACCCAGTTCTGGCCACACAAGCTTGTCCTTGCACCAAGTCCCTGCCTGCTGCAAGCATTCATAACCAATGGGCAAGAGCCCTGCCTTAATAACGGAGAAAGCAGATCAATGATTGGGAGAGGCCGCGCAGGCGCCACACTCTTCAGCAGCGCCGTATTGGCTGGCACGCTGGCCTTCGCGCTGTATGCCCGCGCCACCCAGACCGCCCCCGGACAGGAGCGGTATGACCTTTCTGCGCGCTTTGTCTCTGCCAACGGTTTGGCACGCGGCGCGGATGTTGCCTTGGCTGGCGTGCCTGTGGGCCGTGTTTCCTCTGTTACACTTGATCCTGTTTCTCAAATGGCCATTGTGAAATTCCGGGTGAACACGGAACTCAAGATCCCTGATGACAGCACACTGACAATTGGCAGCAGCACCCTCTCTTCCGATAACGCTCTGATAATTGAGCCAGGCCATTCTCACACTCTGGCAACCCCGGGCACGGTACTGACCCACACGCTTGAGCCTTCCAGCCTTGAGCAGCAGGTGAGCAACTACATTTTTGGCGGAGGCAATCTGGATCAATGAAGGCCGTTGCCTGCGCCCACACTGGCGGCTGCGATTTTTTGTAACAAAAACAGCAAGAACGCCTTGACGACCCCACCCCACCAAGGGTAGATCACCTCCACCGAACGATGGCGGCGTAGCTCAGCGGTAGAGCAGGGGAATCATAATCCCTTGGTCGGCGGTTCAAATCCGTCCGCCGCTACCATCTTTCCTTGAAAATCAAGACTTTAGAAATCAGTAGCTTTTCTATTCCTTGATGTTCGGGTTTCTTCCCATAAAAATTGCAGTCATCTGAATTTATGGCGGCACTTATTCTGCCACGGATAAGCAAAATTCTTTTTGCCTGATGCTATCCACACAAAAAAAAGCGTCGCATAGCGTGTCCTTCAGAGAAGGCACAACACCATACGACGCTCACTCTAAAAAACCGTCAGATCAGCCTTCAGACAATTCAGGCTGGGGCTGAATATCGGGCTGCGGTTCTTCGCCCCGCACCGGAGCATCACCATCTTCTCCGCGAGACGCTTCATTACCTTCATCAGATGCACTGACATTGCGCTGGCGGGATGCCTGACGCTCTGCCCGCTCCTGCTGGCTTTGCTGGGCGGCCTGCGTCATGGCGTTCATGATACGGAAGTAATGCTCGGCATGCTGGAAATACGCTTCAGCGGCAACACGGTCTCCCGCGCCCGTCGCATCCCGACCATGCTGGAGATATTTTTCAAAAAGCTGCTGTGCCGTCCCACGTACACGAACATCAGGGCCATGACTATCAAACACGTGGTTCCGGTTCATCGGAATCTGACCATTCAGATGCCGGGAAGAACCACCACTCCCGCTACCACTAGAGCGATGATTTCTGGTTCGCATCCGTTTTACATTCATGAGCTATCGCAGCACTTTCACGTTCATGGCATTCTGCATGAAGAAACAGTCGAACTTTTCAAGACGTGCTTCCTGACTGAAGGCCGAATTGTGTGTCGGAACGGGCTTCTTTTCAGCAGGGAAAAACCATTGCTGAGATAAAGGCCCTCATTGCTTTATTCATATGGCGGAAAAATAAATGATAATCGCCACATCTCTGAATAAGCAGTTATGATCTTAGCAATCCACCAAGCTAAAGCCAACCTATTTTTTATGTGATTGCATCAGTCCTGACCCGCAAAACTGCGGCCCTTGGCACCCCACCCAGATCCGGCCTGATTTCAACAATCTCCAGCCCATGTTCCGCAGCAACATGCCGTAGATCCCGCGACTGATGAATCCCGATCTCGAAAATGGCTACACCTTGTGGGGAGAGGAGATAAGGTAACCGCCCACAAAGGAAACGATACGCCTCCATACCATCCTCCCCTCCATCCAACGCGGTGAGTGGTTCATGCAGTCGGACTTCGGGCATCAGCTCAGCAAGATCAGATGTTGGAATGTAGGGCGGATTGCTCAGCAGCACATCAAAACGCTGGCCTTTCAGCGCATCATCCCACCTGCCTGCCAGAAAAAAGGCGCGCTGTGCCATCCCGCATCGTTTGGCGTTGTGCGCAGCCAGAATCGCGGCGTCGGGGTTGATATCCACGCCAATGCCCCACGCCTTCTGATATTCCGCCAAAGCCGCAAGTAAAAGGCAACCTGTTCCCGTTCCCATATCCAGCACAGACAAGGCTGCCTGCACGTCAGGACAGTAATCAAGAAGACAGGCGAGAACGGTCTCACTATCACCACGCGGGATCAATGTTGCCGGAGAAACAGCGAGATCAAGCGTCCAGAACCCTTTGCTGCGGGTTATGAACGCCATGGGTTCATGCGCAGCCCTACGGGCCAGATAAGACAGAAAGGGTTCTGCGGGCACATCATCTCTGGGGGATGCAGCCAACATTTGCTCCGGGCTTTTGCCCAGCGCATACGCCAGAAGAAGCCGGGCCTCCCGCCGAGGATTTTCAATAGCAGACGCTGCCAGCACCTGCGCACCATGAGCAAGCAACTGACCCAGCGGCTGGCTGGCTGCATGTTTTTCTGCTCTACTCATAAGGAACCCTTTATCAGAGCGGTACTGTTTGAAATGACATTTTCATCCTGCACCGGACGCGTCCTGCGGGTGCTCTTACCCTTCTGCGCTGCCATTGTCTCCCTTACGGCCGGAGCATCAATGGCGCATGCAGGCGAATTTACGGTGACTGACGAGAAAGCGGATGCAGAAATCTCCGAGATTTCCCGCCTTTATCTGGATGGAAAGCTGGCTGCCATTTTCAAACTGGATGACAAAAATCGCGGGAAGACCGTGCGCATCCCGACCCCGATGGGCCGGATTGACCACACTTATACCCTCTGCGGTGAAATCACCATTCGCACACCAGAAGGACGGGTGGAAACGCACGAAGTCAGCAATGATGGCACGCTTCACAATCCGGATGGCCATCACCTTTATGCGCTGGGCTCCAACAACTTTACCGAATTCTTCCTGATGGACCCCGATGATGACTCCATTGCGGAGCATCACCCTACCCATTCCAATGTCTGCTCCATGCCGGTTAGTTAGCCGTTCTAGCCAACATCTCGGCAGAACTTGGAGCGCTCGGCCAAGGCCAAACTCAGAACCCTTCCGCGGCCAGAAGTTCGGCCTGTTCTTCCTGTGTCAGGGCATCCACAAAATCATCAATTTCACCAAGCATGATGCGGTCAATCTTGTAGAGCGTCAGATTAACCCGATGGTCTGTCACGCGGCCCTGCGGAAAATTATACGTCCGGATACGCTCTGAACGGTCGCCCGTCCCCACCTGAGATTTCCGGTTCGCTGCGCGGGATGCGTGGGCTTCCGCCCGTTCCCGCTCATACAGTCGCGCCCGCAAAATCTTCATGGCTTTTGCGCGGTTCTTATGCTGGCTTTTTTCTTCCTGCATGGCCACCACTATGCCGGTAGGCAAATGGGTAATGCGCACAGCACTTTCAGTTTTGTTCACATGCTGGCCACCCGCGCCAGACGCCCGATAGACGTCAATCCGCAAATCACCTTCATCAACCGTAACATCAACCTCTTCTGCCTCAGGCAGCACCGCCACGGTTACGGTGGAGGTATGAATCCGGCCCTGACTTTCCGTTGCAGGCACACGCTGCACACGATGAACACCAGATTCATATTTCAATCGTGCGAAAACGCCCTTCCCGCTGATTTCCGCAATCCCTTCGCGCAGACCACCAAGCTCGCTCTCATCATAATCCATGATGGAAAAACGCCAGCCTCGCAGGTCCGCATATCGACGGTACAGATCAAACAGTTCTGCCGCAAAAAGAGCAGCTTCATCTCCACCGGCGGCAGGCCGCACTTCCAGGATGGCACTTCTCTCGTCGGCAGCATCTCGCGGAAGCATGGCCAGGCGCACATCCTGCCGTAGTTGCGGCAATGTTTCCTGAAGTTCGGCCAGTTCCAGCTCGGCCAGTTCTTTCATTTCCGGGTCTGCCAGCAACGCTTCCGCCTGCTGGGCAGCCTGCTCAGCCGAGCGCAGCGCGGTGATGCGCGCTACCAGCGGCTCAATTTCTCCATATTCACGAGAGGCCTGCGTAAAAGCCTCGCCGCTTATGCCACTAGCCAGCTGGGCTTCCAGTTCAAGCGCCCGGCTGACAATCCTGTCCAGCCGTTCATCCAAAGTCATTGCGCCGTTGATCCACCCACGCCCGCAAACACTGCCTTTGCGTCAGAAAGAAGTCGATCACGAGAGACCTCCTCCTCCTGCCCGGTTTCCATGGCTTTGACCCTGAAGACCCCTTTAGCCAACTCATCCTCGCCCAGGAAAATCACGTGGCTGGCATTCTGCTTGCCTGCCCGCTCCATACGTTTACGCAAGGAGCCACGATACCCGATTTCCACCCGCACTCCCTGCCGACGCAGCCCCTGCAAGATCTGGAAAAGTGCTTTTTCATCGGGTGAACCAACCGGCACGATTACAACCGAGCGCGGCGCAGCCGGAGACGCATCCAGCAACATGGAAAGGCGCTCCACACCAGCAGCCCAACCAATGGAAGGCACTTCCGGCCCACCCATCTGCTGAACCAGGCCGTCATAACGGCCGCCTGCCATAACCGTGCCCTGAGAGCCCAGCTTGCTGGTCACAAATTCGAAGGTGGTGTGATTATAATAATCCAGCCCACGCACAATGCTTGTGTTGACCTTGTACTCAATTCCGAAGCCATCAAGCGTGCGGCGCAGATCATCCCAGAATGTGCGGGCTTCCGGCGTGAGAAACTCTTCCATCATGGGGGCATCTGCCACCAGAGACCGATCACCAGCGTCCTTGCTGTCCAGAATCCGCAGCGGATTTTTCTCCAGCCTGATGCGGCTTTCTTCCGAAAGGCGGTCCTTATAGCCGGAGAAATAAGACACCAGTGCAGCACGCCACGCATCCCGGCTGGCCGTATCGCCCAGCGTATTCAGCTCCAAGGTCACGTGTTCCGCCACACCCAGCGCCGTAAGCACCTGATACCCCAACGCTATTGCCTCAGCATCAGCCAGAGGTTCCGCTGCACCCATCAGTTCTGCACCAATCTGATGGAACTGACGATAACGCCCTTTCTGTGGCCGCTCATGCCGGAACATGGGGCCTGCATAGAAAACCTTCTGCGGCAGGGATTGCGTAAGCCCATTTGTCACCAAAGCGCGGCAGATGGCAGCCGTGCCTTCCGGACGCAGGGTCAGGCTTTCGCCATCCCGGTCACTGAAGGAATACATCTCCTTGGAGACAACATCTGACGTATCGCCCAGCGAGCGGGAAAATACTTTCGTGTCTTCAAAAATCGGGGTGGACCATTCATCAAACCCGTATAGCCCCGCAATATGGCGCGCTGTTGAGACAACATGCGTGTAACGCCGCTGCTCCTCGCCAATAAGGTCGTGCGTTCCTCTTACGGGTTGAATGGTGCTCACAGATCTTTTCCCGATCACAGCGCCCGCCACCGGCTATTACGCAGCGAGCTGACTCTTCAAATTTTACGATAAAAAACCAAGGCGCATGGTCTGATTGCCCGGAATCAGACCATGCTGGGCCTCAGCTTTTATTTAGCGGAAGACATTTCCGGCAGTTCTTCCGTCTTGCCTTCAGCCTTTTCCTTGGCTTCTTCGGCCTGAATGGCTGCCACACGGGCTTCCACCAGCTCCACCACATGCTCAATCATGTCGCCAGCCGGAATAGTATGGTCCTGCTTGCCAGCGGAATAGACCATATGACGGCCTGAACCACCGCCCGTTACACCCAGATCCGTCATCAGGGCTTCACCCGGTCCGTTCACAACGCACCCGATAATGGAAAGCGTCAGCGGAGTTTTGATATGGGCCAGACGATCTTCAAGCGTCTGAACCGTTTCCACCACATTGAAACCCTGACGGGCACAGGACGGGCAGGAAATAATCTTTACGCCACGGTGACGCAGGCCAAGGGATTTAAGAATATCCCACCCGACCAACACTTCTTCTTCCGGCGCGGCAGAGAGCGAAACGCGCATGGTATCACCCACACCGGCCCACAGCAGATTACCCAGACCAATGGAAGATTTGACAGTGCCGGCACGTTTGCTGCCAGCTTCCGTGATACCGATATGCAGCGGGTAGTCACATGCATCAGCCAACTGCTGGTAGGCAGCCACCGCCATGAAGACATCAGAGGCCTTCACGCTGATCTTGAATTCACGGAAATCGTGATCTTCCAGAATCTTGGCATGTTCCAGAGCGCTTTCTACCAGTGCTTCCGGGTTAGGCTCGCCGTATTTTTCCAGCAGATGCTTTTCCAAAGACCCGGCATTCACACCGATACGGATGGAACAGCCATAATCCTTGGCAGCATTGACAACTTCTTTCACACGCTCGGCGTTGCCAATATTACCGGGGTTGATACGCAGGCAGGCCGCACCAGCCTTGGCCGCTTCAATGGCCCGCTTGTAGTGAAAGTGAATGTCCGCCACGATGGGCACGTTCACTTCCCGCACAATTTCTTCAAGCGCCTTGGTGCTTTCTTCGTCCGGGCAGGACACGCGGACGATATCCACACCAGCCAGTTCTGCACGGCGGATCTGTTCGATCGTGGCCTGTGCATCACTGGTCAGGGTGTTGGTCATGGTCTGGACAGAAATCGGCGCATCCCCACCGACGGCTACCTTGCCGACATGGATCTTCCGTGATTTCCGACGCTCGATATACTGGTAAGGCCGGTAGCCACTCATCTTACATCCTTTTGTCGAGACGACAGTTGATCAGGCAAACCGTGTTGTGGTGCACGATCACCCATTACGTTTGATGCCTTCCTGCCAAAATCAATGCGCGTTGGCTACATGAAAGCGCGTAAAAGAGGCATTCAATGTCCGCCCAATCCCTGTAACTGACGGGCATTCAGGTCATCCGCGCTGGTTTCAGGAGGGGGGCTGCTCTTACGCCGCGGCATGGAACGCACTGGCATGGCTGGCGCATTCTCCTGCACGACACCGTCCTGATCCGGCTGGGCAGATGAAGAAGCGGCCTTTCCGCCTGCCGGCAACGTGGAGGATGGCACATCTTCCGACTGCGAGCCATTATTCTGTTGTTGCGGCTTTGAAGAACTCTGCGGTGAAGCAAGCCCGGCAGCAGGAAGCGACGGAGCGGCTGGTACGGATGATGATGCCGAGGGGGATGTAACCACACTCGATACCGGCGCCCCCGCAAGGCTCCCGTCCCGCACAGCGTCAACCGTCAACGGCAGCTTCCGCCGCACCGCGCCATTACGACCAAGATGAGGCGTTGTCACACTTCCGGCAGCAACCATAACGCCGCCAGCATTACCAACTGTCAAACTATAGGGGCCGTTTTCTGGTGGTACATCCCACTGGTCACCCGGCTGCATGATGTGGTCATACACCACTTTTCCGGCACCATCCTTTACCTGCACCCAACTCGCGGCATCCGCCTTCAAGACAAGTTGGTTTGCGTCTGCTCCAGTAGACTCGCTCCCTTCGGCACTGTCCGAAGACGGTGGCGGTGTATTCGCCGCAGGAGAAGAAACACCTTCCGTCCCGCTAGCCAAACCGGAAGCCTGTTCTGTTGCTCCCTGCGCAGACGGGGCCAACGGATCATTTGAAGCTATGGCAGGAACTGAATGCTCTGCGCCCCCTAAAGGCACGCCCGATGCCGGGGCTGGCGCAGGCTGCGGTGGAGGAGAAGCGCCCGGATCAGGCAGAATGGACGCCACCTGCGGGGAAGGAGCATTGGCCGTTTTCTCGCCCGGAATAATCTCCGCCACGGGCGGCACATGCTCAGGCACCGGCGGGGCATGGCCTACGAATTGGTACCAGCCCACATAGGCCCCCACTAGCACCAGCAACCCGAGAGAAACTGTAACCCCCGGCGGAATTCGCCGATCAGGCGGTGGTGCCGGAAAAGTCAGTTCGGGTTTGCGATTTCGAACCTTCCCTTCCCGCTTGTAGCGCTGCACCACATCTTCAGCATCAAAGCCCAAGGCTTGCGCGTACGTGCGCAAGAAGCCCAAGGCGTAGGCCTCTGCCGGAAAAACCCCGGCACGCCCACTTTCCAGAGCCTCCAGATAAGCTTCCCGAATACGCAGCCAGTCGGCTATCTGCGGTAATGTCCAGCCAAGCTGCTCCCGCCGCATACGCAACGCGCTTCCCACACCAACACTCGCCACATCTGGCAGGACGGAGGAAGCGGCAGGTTTTTCCTGCTCGGGAACAGAACGGGTATCAGCCATCAGCATCCATACGTCGCTGCTGGCGCACCAGTGCCAGCACAGCTTGATCAACAAGGTCCGCAATAATGTCAGCCACAGGCTGAACGGCCTTCACCATTCCGACAGACTGCCCGGCCATGACAGATCCGTTTTCAACATCTCCCTCTATTACAGCCCGACGTAGGGCGCCAGCCCAGAAATGTTCGATCTCAAGCTGGGCTTCCTCACGCGAGATCGAGCCACTCTGAAAGCGACTAATCACATCCGCCTGATGCGCCACGAAACGGCTGCTTCCTTCATTGGCCAGCCCCCGCACCGGAATAACGGGAAAACGTTCGTCAAGCTGAACAGAGGTTATGGCATCCCGCGCATTAGCCCGCACAAACGCTTTTTTGAACTTTTCATGCGCAATACTTTCCGCAGCAGCGGCAAAACGGGTGCCCAACTGGCCGCCGGAAGCCCCCAGTTCCAGATAGGAAACCAGCGCGTCCCCACGCCCCAGCCCGCCAGCCACAAACACCGGCACCTGATCGATGTGGGGCAGAATTTCCTGCGCGAGCACCGTCAGAGAAACAGGGCCGACATGACCGCCAGCTTCCGCCCCTTCAATCACCAGCGCATCTACACCCATTTTGATCAGCCGTTTGGCCAGCACCAGAGCAGGCGCAAAGGCCACCACCTTAGCACCGCCATCCTTGGCGGCCTTGATGGCCGCCCCCGGTGGAATACCACCAGCCAGCACAATATGGCCAACGCCTGCCTGCAAACACACATCCACCAACTCGGAAAGCTGGGGGTGCATGGTGATCAGGTTCACGCCGAATGGTTTGTCCGTCAGCGCACGGGTTGCCGCTATTTCTTCGGCCAGACGGTCCGGTTCCATGGCGCCACAGGCAATCACCCCAAAGCCACCAGCGTTGGAAATGGCGGAAACCAGATGACGCTCACTAACCCAGGACATCGCCCCGCCAAGAATGGCGTACTGGGTCCCCAGAAAATCTGCACCACGCTGGCATAGGTGCTGAAGGCGCTTACGCGCCCGTTCTTTCTCGGACTCGGTCGGCAATGCCGTCAGATCGCGTTCCATCAGGTCAGACATTATCCAGCCCATACGCTGTATGCAGAGCACGCACTGCCAGTTCCGCGTATTCAGCAGCGACCAGAACAGAAACCTTGATTTCGCTGGTCGAGATCACCTGAATATTGATTGAGCGCTCAGAAAGTGTGCGAAACATGGTGCTGGCCACCCCGGCGTGCGAGCGCATGCCTGTGCCCACCACGCTGATTTTCACCACATCATCATCCGTTACCAGTTCTTCGTACTGAACAGCGTCCCGCACGGATTCCAGTGTGCTGATAGCGCGCGGCAGGTCTGTCTTGCTGGTTGTGAACGTCATGTTCGTTGTGCCGTCAGCACCCGTGCTCTGCACGATCATATCCACATTGACGTTGGCTTCACTCAACGGGCCGAAAATTGCAGCGGCAATCCCCGGACGATCAGGAATCCGCCTTACAGACAGCTTGGCCTCATCACGGGAATACGCGATGCCAGTCACCAGTTTCTTTTCCACTATTTCGTCCTCATCCACCACCAGGGAGCCGGGAAGCTTACCTTCAACCAAGGCTGGCCCATCTACAAAGCTTGAAAGAACCTGCACACGTACGCCTTGCCGCATGGCCAGACCAACGCTCCGTGTCTGAAGAACCTTCGCACCGACGGATGCCAGTTCGAGCATTTCTTCATAGGTAATTTTTTCAAGCTTGCGTGCTTTTGACACAATGCGCGGATCTGTCGTGTAGATCCCGTCCACATCGGTATAGATATCACACCTGTCTGCCTTGATGGCTGCGGCCAGCGCAACGGCCGAGGTATCAGACCCCCCACGGCCCAGCGTGGTCACACGCCCGTCCGGCCCCACGCCCTGAAAGCCGGCCACCACAGGCACAACGCCTTCCGCCATGCATCCCAGCAGATGGGCGCCGTCAATTGTGTCCAGGCTGGCCTTGCCATGTGCCGAATCGGTCCGGATAGGAACCTGCCATCCGGCCCAGGAACGCGCGGACACACCAAGTTTCTGCAGGGCAATGGCCAGAAGGCCACTGGTCACCTGTTCACCGGTCGCCACAATGGAATCATATTCCCGCGCGTCATGCAGGTCAGAAAGCGCATCGCAATAACCGACCAGCTTGTTGGTTTCCCCCGCCATGGCGGAGACAACAACCAGCACATCACAATCGGCGTCTTTCTGTTTCTTGACACGCTCGGCCACGGCCTTAATGCGCTCAATATCCCCCACGGACGTTCCGCCAAACTTCATGACGATCCGAGGCACGGAACCGGGCATAATTTTTTCTCCACCAGACAGGCCGTAAACAGACCGTTCTTTTCACCTTCCACGCGCACTGCTGGCATGAAAGACGCAAAAGGACGGTTGCGAAGCTTCACAAGGCGCGTCACATACCCTTCCCGGCCCCCTCTCGTCCAGCGGGGGAGATCAGCAGGAAAGGAATTTTGTTCCATGCATCCCTCCAGCCGCGACGCTGCATCCTCCGTTTCCCCCGAAGAAATTGCCCGCTTTGGCGCTCTGGCGGATAAATGGTGGGACCCCTCCGGCCCCATGCGGCCCCTGCATGCCATGAATGAACTGCGGATAAGCTGGGCCTGCCGCCACTTCCCCCTGCGTGGGCGCACCAGCCGCCGCGTGCGTGTGCTTGATATCGGCTGCGGCGCGGGTTTGGCCAGTGAGGCACTGGCAAGGGCGGGCCATGATGTTCTGGGCCTTGACGCCTCTGCCAACGGCATTGCCGCCGCACGGACGCATCTTGAAAATCACCCGCTTCCCGATGGCTCCGGCCCGCTGACTTATCGTGTTGGCAGCGCAGAAGAACTGGTGGCGGAAAACGCCAAATTTGATGCCGTGGTCGCCTTAGAAATTATAGAGCATGTGACTGATCCTGAAAGATTTATGCACATGCTGGCTGATCTGGCGGAACCGGGTGGCATTGTGATTGTATCCACCATGAACCGCACCCTGAAATCTCTGGCCATTGGCAAAATTGGGGCGGAATATCTGCTCCGCCTCCTGCCGGTTGGTACGCATGAATGGCGGAAATTTATTACCCCTGCCGAACTGGGCCGATATGGCCGCTCAGCAGGTCTGAACATCCAGGCTATTGCGGGCATGGTGCCCAGCCTGACCGGCTGGAAGGAAAGCCGCAACCTTGATGTAAATTACATTGCGGCTTTCAGAAAAAGCTGATTCCGGCGCGCTCAGGAAGCCGGAACACGCAGAAATTCAAAACACGTGGGGCTGCCAATTGGCGTAAAGTCCCATGTGAAACTGATCTTTCCCGTCGTTTTATCAACCCGGAAGGATGTGATGGAATCACTCCTCTGGTTTGCAACGTACAAATAGCTGCCTGACGGATCAAACATGAGCGACCGCCCATAATCCGCATGGGTCCAGATCTCATCCACCAATGTCAGGCCTCCATCCTTGGCGACCTGAAACACAGCCAGCGAATCCCCCAGCCTGTTGGACACATAGAGAAAATGTTCATCAGGAGAGAGCAGAATGCCTGCGGCCAACGTGCTGCCACGGAAATGCGCTGTCACGCTACTGACAGTCTGCTGCGGCGCAATCTTGCCTGTCTGCGGGTCAAAATCCGCTACCACAACCTTGGAGTCCTGCTCACATAGCAGATAGAGCTTGTGTCCATCCGACCCAAACTCAAAATGTCGGGGCGCAGAACCCGGCGTCATGGTTGTAAAGGGCACAGCGGCAGGAGTGAGCTTGCCGGTATCCAGATTGATGGTCCACACGTAAACACGGTCCAGCCCGGCATCCATCACCAGAACGTATTTGCCTGTAGGGTCAGCCTTCACCATGTGGGGATGGGCTGATGAATGATCGCTGATGGCAAAATTGCCCGGCGGGTTATCCGCCGCCCGATCTGGCATGCGGGGCCCGGTGTTGTGCAGCAGTTCGGTCATACGGCCCAGAGAGCCATCGGCCAGAACATGCAGAACCCCGACCGTTCCCCCGGTATAATTAGCGACCATGACATACCTGCCAGACGGGTGGACGCTCAGATGCGCCGGGTCCGCGCCGCCGGAGGCAACAGTATTCAGCTTTGTCAGGGCACCTGTTGCATGATCAATTGAGAACGCCGTTACAGAGCCACTATGCGCCGTATCAAAATCATTGATCTCACTGACGGCATACAGAAACCGTTTATCGGGTGAGAGCGCAATATAGGACGGACTGGCAATGTCCGTGAATGTCATCAGGTTTGTCAGAACGCCCGTCTTCGGATCCATTTCAAAGACGGTAATCCCTTCCCCATTTCCTCCCGGCGGCCCGTGCTGGGTATATCCCCCCACATAACAATATGTGCGCTCCCGTGATTCCGGATCAGCCGGATCTGGAGCCTTGGCCGTATCGTCCTGAGCGTAGGCCGGAAGCGCTACCGTCACGGCTCCGGCCATGCCAGCAAGCCCGAACAGACGACGGGAAAGAGAATGAGTCATAAACAAGAGCCTTGTTGTTCTTTTCAATTTTTAATGCGGCATTTTACACACCGGGCCGATGGTTCCCTGATAACGGGTCCATGTCTGGGTTTCGCCAAAAAGCGGCAACCCGATATATCCCCGCAGTTTCAGAACATCTTTTCTGGGAGACCATATCTGCGCCTGATAAACGCTTCCGGTGTCAGGGTCTAGAATCTTGCCGTTCCAACGCCCGCCTTCATCAGAGGATGCACGGAAATCGGTAAGCATCAGAAGATTGCACTCCGAATTCCCCTTTTTGTCACGCGGAACATCCGTGCCCTCATATTGCAGCCCAACAAGGTGACCACATACCGTATCCCCGCACGTTCCTATCTTGAACACGCCATCATGGCCCTGACTGAGCCAGTAGCCTTCAAACGGATTGGCCTGCACACTTTCCGCCCGGGCGGTGCCTGACACGATAAAGAACGCGCATATCAGAACTGGGTAAAGGAATGCCGCAAGCCATCTGTTCTTTCTGCTCACCTTGTCCTTCTCCATATTCCTGCAACCTACCTGGCTGCATCTGTATTTTGGGCGCCTTCAGCGGGAATGACCTGTATCAGACAGACTTCCCCGCCAACCGCTCTTTCACAGTCAGCTATCTGACCGCCGAACCCACGGAATGGCCACCACATCCACCCCTTCTTCACGGAGCATTTCTTGGTCACGCTCCGTCGCGTTCCCATAAATACCCCGTTCAGGCGCTTCACCATGGTGAATCCTTACAGCCTCTTCTGCAAAGCGGTCACCCATGTTCTCGCAGTTCTGCTCTACCACCTGCCGCATTTTCTGAAAGGCCACCAGAACCTTATCAGGAATGCCTGCACCCCCGGCAGCCTGCGTGGCGGGCGCTGAGGTCGGCGCGCTTTCGTGCTCGGCAGCACCGCCACTCTTCCCGCCTTTGGCAATGGCGGGGGCCATCAAAACCTGCCGGACATCAGATGTCCCACACTCAGGGCAGTTTAAAAAACCATTCTGCTGCAACTGCACAAAAGGCGCGCTATCCC
>NZ_LHZU01000046.1 GCF_001580995.1 Acetobacter senegalensis | reverse complement strand
GAACGAACCCGCTACGCGGGATTGGTGCGGTGTGCAGGTCTGTCACCACGGCGTGAGCGATCTGTTTTATTTGGAACTGTCCTGATCGGGCCAAGCACTCTGGCTTCTTCCCACTAGAAGGAGCCAGATGATGACAGAGTCCCTGTGCATTGCTGCAATCAGTCCCCTTCGCCAGCGCCTGCTTGATGACATGGCGGTGCGGCGGTTCTCCCGGGAGACGCAGCGCAATTACCTTCGAGATGTCGGCCGTTTCGCCACGTTTCTGGGCCGCTCACCCCACACGGCAACAGTCGAGGATGTGCGCCAGTTCCAGATTGCTCAGAACGCGGCTGGCATGCCGACACCGACCATGAATGCCATCGTGTCGGCGCTGCGGTTTTTCTTCACCCAGACGCTCGACCGCCCCGACCTTGCACGCAAGCTGGTCCGGGTAGCGCAGCCCCGCAACCTGCCCGTCGTGCTGAGCCGTGATGAAGTTGCCCGGTTGCTCAACGCGACCGTATGCCTCAAGCATCAGGCCGCCCTGTCGGTCGCCTATGGGGCAGGCCTGCGGGTGGCCGAGGTCGCAGCTCTCAAGATCAGCGATATCGACAGCGAGCGCATGCTGCTCAGGGTCGAACGGGGCAAAGGGGGACGATATCGCAACGCCATGCTTCCGGCAGACCTTCTGCCCCTGCTGCGGGAGTGGTGGAAGGCCGGACGCCAGCAGGGCGTGATGCATTCCGGTGGCTGGCTTTTTCCCGGGCAGGACACCATGAGGCCCATCAGCACACGGCAGCTCCATCGTGTGGTTGTCGATGCCGCGCGGGCTGCTTCGATCACCAGACGTGTGGGGCCTCATACCCTGCGGCACAGCTTTGCCACGCACCTGCTTGAGGATGGTGTTGATGTCCGCGTGATCCAGGTTCTGCTGGGTCATTCCCGCCTGGAGACCACGGCCCTTTATACAAAAGTTGCGACACGGACCGTGCGGGCCGTCATCAGTCCGCTCGACAGACTGGGCATGCTGGCGACAACGCAGGCGAGGCCCGACGGCTGATCCCCGGGCGGGGGCGGTCATGTCCGCCTCCCTCGAACTGGGGGACATCTTCCGGGCTGCCGGCCCTGCCTGGCGGTCAGCCCATGCCGGCCGTCTCCCCCTGCAGCAGCTCAAGGTCATGTCGGCGATCGAACACTGTCGCACGGCGGCCCTTGGTGGTCATGTCGCGGCCTGCGGGGACTGTGGACACTGGCGGATCGCCTATAACAGCTGTCGCAACCGTCATTGTCCGCGCTGTCAGGGAAACGCCGCGCGGACATGGCTGGCCGAGCGGGAGGCCGATCTGCTGCCGGTCGGGTATTTTCATGTCGTCTTCACCCTGCCTGCGCGGATCGCCGACATCGCGCTCCAGAACAAGGCCGTTCTCTACGCCCTGCTGTTCCAGGCCGCCTCGGAGACGATGATGACGATCGCCGCCGATCCCCGGCATCTGGGGGCGCGCATCGGCATCACCGCCGTGCTGCACAGCTGGGGTTCGGCGCTGACCCACCATCCCCATGTGCACATGATCGTGCCGGGTGGCGGTCTCTCGCCCGATGGCCAGCGCTGGATCTCATCGCGACCGGCTTTCCTGCTGCCCGTTCGCGTGCTGGGCAAACTGTTCCGCCGCCTGTTCCTGACCCGGCTGCGCGCACTTTTCGATGCCGACCGGCTGGCCTTTCGGGGGCAGCTTGCCCCTCTGGCAGACCGCCGTGCCTTTATGCGGTATCTGGCCCCTGTGCGCAGCACGCGCTGGGTCGTCTACGCCAAACCGCCTTTTGCCGGTCCTAAAGCAGTGCTGGCCTACCTGTCGCGCTATACCCACCGTGTCGCCATCTCGAACCGCCGCCTCCTGGCGTTCAACGAAAACGGCGTGACGTTCCGCTACAAGGACTACCGGCGGGACACGGCCCACCAGCAGCAGGTCATGACACTCGCCACGGATGAGTTCATCCGCCGCTTCATGCTGCATGTCCTGCCACGGGGATTTCATCGCATCCGCCATTATGGCCTACTGGCCAGTTCCAGCCGCAAGGCCAGCCTCGCCCGGGTGCGGGAACTGCTGAATGTCATATCCACACCAGCGCCAGAAGTCCCGGAAGCCGAACCGGTCACGCCACCGCCGTGCCCATGCTGTGGTGGTCCGATGGTCGTCATCCAGATCCTTCCCCGATGGTGCCAGCCCCGAGGGCCGCCACAGGCGAGTGATCCAACCAAGGGATCACCATGACAGCCCGCAGATACGACAGCATGACCGATCCCGATGTCGGAGTGGCTCCGCGCCGGCAAACCGAGGCTCCTGTACGCATCACTGAAAAAATCGGGAAAATTGCTGCCTGCACCGCCAGTTCTGACATCGCGTCATGCAGATCCGGTCACAAAAACCCGTTCCAGTTCCACAAACGCACCTGTATGCTCTGGCTCAGGCTCTCCCACGGGGTGGCGCCAGTTGCAAATTCTCCATAACTGAGTCCCGGTGTCGCGGGTTCGGTCTTCCCAGACTTTCGTACGCCTCGCGGCGCCCGAAACCCTTCAGG
>NZ_LHZU01000119.1 GCF_001580995.1 Acetobacter senegalensis | reverse complement strand
GCGGCTGTGGCGGCTGTGGCGGCTGTGGCGGCTGTGGCGGCGATCGGTGCGGAAAGAAGCCGTTTCTGCAAGCTCTTTTTCACGCCGGGCGCTGTTTCCACAGCATGTTTCAGCATCGCCTTGCGTGACTGGCTTACAGGTGTGCCAGTGATGGAGGTGCCGGGTCCTTCTGGCGACGATACTGGCGCGGTTTGCACGGACGGCAACGGACCATGGAGGGCTGCCCGCACTGCGGGAACGCTCTGCTGGTATTGGGGTAGCAGATGGTTGGGGCGCGTGGCGGCAACTGTATGAACAGAGGCCACCAAAAGCAGCCCGGAACAGGCACTGAGCAGAATACGGGCTTTAAGAACAGATTTCATGCTCATGTGTTTTCCTGAGAGATGCAGATATAGCCGCCATTGTTCCACCATGCGCCCGCTACGCCGGGGTCTGTGGTGGGGAGTTCAAGCGTCATCAGCACATGGCCATTCCGCACGCCCAGACATTCCAGCCCACCCAGAAGCAGGTTGCCGGATGCGGAAAGTGCCGCAAGCCCGTTGGGGGTGCCTTTTTGCGCATCTACAATGGTGGCGGCAGCACCCGCCGCGCCAGAGGCCGCCTGCCCGGCCTGTGTTGCGGCATCCTGCGCCTGTGTCACAAGGGTGGAGACTGCCCCCTGCACCTGCCCGCTCATGGCATCCACATAGGCTTTGTTGGCCAGATGCGCAGGGGCAGATGGGGCAATTGGACAGGCCAGCAAACCGGAGAGTGTATCGCCTGTTTTATCAACCGCGCCGGACCAGATCTTGCCCTGGGGCACAAACTGCCCCTGCCCGTTGAAAATACCAAAAACAAGATCAGTTGCCGCAGGCTGGGCCTGCACCGGCAACGCGGAAAGCGGCGTGCCACTTAGGGTGGCCGCCGTGGTGGAAGACCCGGACATTGGGGGTTGTGTCCTTCAGGCTAGAAGATAGGGGCACCCGCTTTCCGTTGTCAGAATGACCGTATTGGAAAGTGCAAGGGCATTTGGAGGCACCGCCGTGCCATCTGGCAGGCTGGGGGCTGTGGCGGCCGGTGTGGCCGGGCTGGTGGAGTGAATGGCTATGGAAACCGGCTGACTGAGACTACGGCCCTGCTGTGTGGTAACACTGACCAGAACCGTTTGCACCGTGCCGGGAGCACCGCCGCTGAGAAACAGGCACGCCATGCCATTGACCAAAGTGGCCCACAGCACACGCATATCCGTCTCCTGCCCGGAGGCCGTAGGCACGCTGGCGGCAACACTGGCGAGGTAATCCCCCGTGCCGCGCAGCCATTCAGTGGCATCCAGCGTAAAATCCAGCGTGTCGGCACTCGCTTTTGGGGCCCATGCCAGAGCAACGGTTTGCCCCAGCAGTCCACGCAGGCGCAGGCTGGCAGGCACAGCCACAGGCAGGGTGCGGGCCGGTGCGGGCTGCCAGCCGGTGGAAGGCAAGGGAGCAATCATGCGTGCTGCCCTGCTGTGGTCGGTATTGGCTGCGTCAGGTGCGGTACTGGAGCCTGTTCAAGACACGAAACAGCGTTTCCTTCAGAGTGTGTTTTCTGAACAGCCCTGACGCTTACCCCCGGTGCGGGCATGGCGGCGGCGCTCAGTGCGGGCTGTGCAGGAAGCTGCGTGCTGGTGGTGTCTGCCCCGCTGGCCAGTACACGCAGGCTGGCAAGATAGGTCTGCCAGGCGGCGGGCGGCGTCTCGCCATACATGCCATAGGCTGCCCAACTGGTGGTGGCTGCCTGTTGCAGGGCATTGGCAGCCTGAGTGGCCAAAGGGAGCGGCGGAGCAGTGTAATCCACAATGCCGCCATTCTGCACCGCTTTTCCGGCTGGCAGACGGAAGCCGGTGGTGTTCGCCCAGTCTGCCGCGCTGATGGGCACAAGCTGGCTTGCGGGCGGAAGGCTCTCCACACTGCTCATGCTCCATGTGTCATACCATGCGGTAACGGGGGCGGGCTGTGTGGCAGTGGCATCATACCCGGCGTAATAGCGTGCGGGGTAGGCTGCCTGCACCTGCGCGGCAACGGAGAGAGAAGAACTGGAAATCCCCTTATCTGACATGGTTATTTCTTCCCTTTTGCCTCAACATAAATAGCGTTGTAGGAGCCATATAGATTCAGGGTGAAGCCAGCGGCATCTGGTTCCCACACGCAATGATAGTGCGAGATCACACCGCCCGTTACCGCCTGCACCAGAATGGATTGGGGCGCTGCGGAAAACGCCACCGGAAAAGTGATTCGCCCGGAAGAAACGTTATCCACACTGAAGCATTGCATCATGTTCCCGTATGGCAGGTTGATGATCCGGTCATCATTTGTGGCAAAATCATTGTTGTAGTTTGAGAGTGTCAGGCATACGCCAGCACGTTCAAAGGTGCCGTTTACCCATGATGAGGTAGCAAACTGGCCAGAAACCCACGCCGATGTTGCGAATTGTGAACTGACCCAGGAGGGGGTGGCAAATTGTGCGTTGGCCCAGCTTTGGGTTGCTACCTGTTGCCCATTTTCTGAAAAATGGCCGCCTCCAAATATGGCAATGGACCCATCCGCGCTGATGCGCGCCACATTGACGCGGGTGCCCCCCACGTTGGAATACACATCCAGCACACCATCTGACGCAACGGATGAAAGACGATACAGCATGCTGTAGCCGCCCGCACCGTCAAAGGAATAGGCATTGCCTATGGCAAGGGAGCCTTGCAGCTTGCCCCCGGCAAGAGGCAGATAATTTGCAAAAAGATTTTGCCACGCCGCCCCATTTGCACCAGGGATGGTCATGTTGTTTTCTGCGGTGGACACCCAGAACGTGCCCGGCGTTGCACCTGCCACCACGGCTCCGGCAGGATAGCCGCCGATGCCAGAAGCAAAAGTGGCATCATACTGGCCGATCATGCCCGCCTGATAAGCCTGCAACACGGCAGAGAGGCGATGCAGAAAACCGTTCATGTCCTGCCCGCGTGGGGGCACCCCACCAGCGGACCGCCCGATAAAGGTTTCTGGCGGAAAGCCAAGGGAGACAGACGCCGTGCCATCGCCCACAGTGGACTGTGTGGCCGGAATGGTGGCAAGGTTGCCTGCACTGGCGGAATCCGCAATGGGCTTTGCAAACCGTTCAGGAAAATCAGATTGTTTCATGCTCAGCCTTTAATGGCGTAGGTTACCCGCACACCCGCAGGGCGAGGCAGGACACCGGAATTCTGGATAATGGAAATCTGCACCGCAGATGGCACAAAACCGAACGTGTAAGTCATGCTCATGCCGCCATGATCAGACACCCAGGCATCCCCCTGCCCTGCGAACAGTGTCATGAGAATGGCGTTCAGGCTGGTAATGGAGCCATCTGTAATATTGGCCATGGCCTTGGCGTAGATCAGTTGGCGAAACCCATCATCAGACAGGCGATAATTGCCGCTTGAGACAGTGCCGGAATACCACGGAGCACTGTTGAAACTGTCCTCTGTCAGATCTTCCGCTTCTTCAAACCCGCAGAATGTGTCTGATGTTATGCTCAGAATGCGCTGCACGCCTACAATCCGACCCCAGACATCCAGACCGTACCCTTGGGCGGTTTCCAGGTTCCATATCTGCTGGTACCACGTCTCGATCAGCGTAGCGGGATCAAACGCCTGGTTCCAGGCCGCAATCAGGGCATTCAGGGTAGGAGAACATGCATATTGGGACAGAACGGTTTTCTGCACATTCTGCATCAGGCAAACACCACACTGATATTTGCCGGATCAAGCGTAGGCACCTGACTGATGCCGAAAGTCGCGCTGAACCCGGTTGGCGTGGCGGTCATACCAAGCGTGATATCCGCAATCTGCGCCCACGTGCCCAGTGCTGCGATACTCGCATAAAAGCGGCTGGCATACAGCGTGGCCCCAATACGCGCGCGGCTGCCCCCGTCATCCCCTGAAAATGCGGCCTGTATGGCGGCCTGCACGGCTGTTGTGGCCGTAGAGGGCACGGTGGAAGACGCCACCATTGTCACTTTTACAAAAAGCGGTGTGGGGGTGGCACGCTGAAAACTGACGGTATAGCTTGGCGCTGTATTATAAGCGCTGTTGGGGTCTGTCACGGTAACGGTCGTGCTGCCGGTATAAGCGCACCCTGGTGGCTTTTTACGCAGGATAGCCTGCGCAATGGCCTGATCGGCGCCGCCGTTGGCACAGACATACAGGCTATAGGGCGCAAGCGTAACACCGCCCATCGTGGTGGCCGAAGCCGTGCTGTTATCCGTGACAAACGCATCAGTTACGCCCGGAACGGCTTGCACAGCGGCGGATATGGCATCCAGCGGACCGATGGCGTTGGCGGCGACCGATACGCGGCGTCTTTCTTCAAACGCAGTGCGGCTTTCTACAGCGCTGCCCGTTACCCCGGCAACTGGGTTGGTAACAGTTGCCCACCCGGCCAGAGACTGGCTGATGCCAACGCTTTGCGCCGGGCAAACAACCTCGCCCGCCTGCGTGCAGGAAAACGTGCCGCTGCCGGTGCCTGTGGCATCCAGCGTGATGGCGGCATCTGCCGCGTAACTGTTGCCTGACGCATCCTGCACCAGCGCGCCCTGCGGAATAACAGTACCGGCAACCCCCGTACACAGGCAGGTGACAACCGTGGCGGTGGCAGGCAGACGGGACATGAAATAAAGGCGGCCGATGGCATCCTGCATCCGGCCGGAGGCACGGGCCGGATCTACCCCGTTGGCAAGTGCCAGAAACTGATCATACGCATCCCCCAGAATGGCGGTGAGCGACATGGCCAGTTGCCCTTGCGGGGTGGAAAGATCCGTATTGAGGGTATTGCCGAAGGCTGCGTTCAGATCGGCCAGCACGCCAGCCAGCATGTCCGGCTCCTCCGGCATGATGAAGCCTGTGGCATCCAGCACTGGAGCCGGGACGGATGTTGTGCCGCCAGATGTGGTCTGGCCTGTGCTGGTGGTTTGTGCGGTTTCAGAGGCTGACAACAGTCTGGCTCCCGTCTGCAAGAATAAGCTGGATAACGCCGGAGAGACGGCGCTGGGGGCTGATGGCTGTCAGCACACACACCGCGCGGGCCACGCCCTGCACGCTCTGGGCTGTCTGCTCCACATCTGCCCGGAAGAGAGCGGCGGACTGGGTGCGGCCCAGAATATTGCTGAGATAGGGCAGCCCAAGGCTGGTGTTGTACCAGCACTCGCCCAGGAACACCCGGACTGCACAGGCCACATTCTGCGCCACGGCATAGGGGGCGGAGGCCACGGCTATGTTTCCGGCGGCATTAACCGCCAGGTCCCACGTTGCGCAGTCAAGCAGCAATGTTTGCATGACATAAACTCTTTGTTTTCTGAGGGAAGAAAGGCCATGCGCCGCCTTAGCCTTGCGCCTGGGGCATGGCTGACTTTGCCGGGAGAGAGGAAACTCTGACGAGGACACACGCGTTAGAGGCCCGACATAACGCACGGCTGACGGGCCCATTTCAGCACATCACACCCCGGCACCCCGGAGCGACGCAGAGGAGAAGACTGCACCCGGCAGAAAACGACTGATGGAGGGGGAATACTCCGCTTCATCGGGCCGTGTTCTGCGTGGGGTTCCGCATGTTTCAGGATTTTAAAGGGAAGGCGCAGGCATATGAGCACGACGGATACAGACCGCAAACCCGTAACATTGGGCGAAGAAAAGGTACAGCGCGGCGCAGGTGGCGAAACACACCAGACCGCCCACGGTGACGTGCCAACCCTGACCACCCAGCAGGGCGTGCCTGTAGCGGATGATCAGAACACACTGAAAGCAGGCGCACGCGGCCCAAGCCTTCTGGAAGATTTTCATTTCAGAGAAAAGATTTTCCATTTTGACCATGAGCGTATTCCAGAACGGGTTGTGCATGCCCGTGGCTATGGCGCGCATGGTTTTTTTGAACTGACCCATTCCCTGTCTGACATCACACGGGCGGATGTGTTGCAGCGTGTGGGCGAGCGTGTGCCCGCGTTTGTGCGGTTTTCCACCGTGGCGGGCAGCAAGGGATCTTTTGACCTTGCGCGTGATGCGCGTGGCTTTGCGGTCAAGCTGTACACCAAGGAAGGCAACTGGGATCTTGTTGGCAACAACATTCCCGTATTCTTCATTCAGGACGCCATCAAATTTCCGGACATGGTGCATGCCGTGAAGGAAGAGCCGGACCGCGCTTTTCCGCAGGCACAATCCGCGCATGATAATTTCTGGGACTTCATTTCCCTCACCCCTGAGAGCATGAACATGATCATGTGGGTGATGTCTGACCGGGGAATTCCGCGGTCCTTCCGCTTTATGGAAGGCTTTGCCGTTCACACGTTCCGTTTTGTCACGGCGGATGGCAAATCCACCTTTGCCAAGTTCCACTGGAAGCCCAAACAGGGGCTGCAATCTGTTGTGTGGAACGAGGCCGTCAAAATAAACGGTGCTGACCCTGATTTTCACCGTCGTGATTTGTGGAACGCCATTCAGGCAGGCAACTACCCGGAATGGGAACTGGGTGTGCAGCTTTTTGACGATGAATTTGCTGACACGTTCGATTTTGACATTCTGGATGCAACAAAGCTGATTCCGGAAGAACTGGTGCCCGTGCAGCCTGTTGGCCGGCTGGTGCTGGACCGCATGGTGGATAATTTCTTTGCGGAAACCGAGCAGGTGGCCTTCTGCACCCAGAACGTGGTGCCGGGGATTGATTTTACCAATGATCCGCTGCTTCAGGGCCGCAATTTCTCCTATCTGGATACGCAGTTGAAGCGGCTGGGTGGGCCGAACTTTACGCATATTCCCATCAATGCGCCTAAATGCCCGTTCCATCATTTTCAGCAGGATGGCCACGGCGCGATGCATAACCCTAAAGGGCGGGTGAATTATGAGCCCAACTCCTGGGGCGGAGAAGCCGGTGGCCCGCGTGAAAACCCGCAGAAAGGCTTTACGTCTTATCCGCAGGACGTAGAGGGCCGGAAAGAGCGTGTGCGGTCAGAAAAGTTTGCGGACCATTACAGTCAGGCGCGGCAGTTCTACAAAAGCCAGACCGAGGTGGAGCAGACGCATATTCAGCAGGCCATTACCTTTGAACTCAGCAAGGTGGAAACACCGGCTATTCGTGCCCGCGTGGTCTCTCACCTGTTGAATATTGACAAGGGACTGGCACAGG
This sequence comes from Acetobacter senegalensis, assembly GCF_001580995.1. GTDB lineage: Bacteria > Pseudomonadota > Alphaproteobacteria > Acetobacterales > Acetobacteraceae > Acetobacter > Acetobacter senegalensis. Next base: position 39,510 of record NZ_LHZU01000119.1, on the reverse strand, counting down.
CCGTGGCTGACGGGTTGGGGCTGGAAAAACTGCCAGACGCCGCACCACCTGCCAGCAAGGTGATTGACCTGCCAGAGTCCCCTGCCCTGAGCATTCTGAAAAATGGTCCAAAAACCTTTGAAGGCCGCAAAATTGGTGTGCTGATTACCAACGGTGCGGATGAAGCCATTCTGGAAGCGTTGGAAAAAACCGCCAAGGCTGAAGGCGTTGATCTGGAACTGGTGGCACCGCAGATTGGCGGGATCAAGACATCAAGCGGTCGCCATGTTCCGGCAGGGCAGCGGGTGCCGGGCGGCCCATCTGTGTTGTATGATGCGGTTGTGCTTCTGCTTTCTGAAGACGGAGCCAAACAGCTTGCGAACGACGCAGACGCCAAGGATTTTGTGACGGATGCCTATGCGCATGCAAAATTCATTGCGCATGTGCCTGAAGCTGCTCCGCTGCTGAAAAAGGCGGGCCTGACGGATGATGCGCTGGATGAAGGGGTTATTACGCTGGAAAAACCCTCCTCGGTTCCGGAATTTGTCAAAACCTGCCGCGCCCTGCGCTTCTGGCAGCGTGAGGCAAAAGTGCATGCAGTCTGACGCCTGATTTTCCTGCGCACCGTTTGACGTTACGGTGCGCGTTAACAGGCTAAAGAACCGTTTAGCTAAAACGCTAGAACAGAGTGTGATGATCCGGGCACGGTTTTGAAACCGTGCCCGGATTTCAGCTTTGTGGGGTTCCCGTTGTGCCACTACCCGGCTGCACACCGGGATGAATATGCTGCGTGAGGGAAATGCCTGAAGCCGTGACATCCTTTGAAACATGCAGCGCCCCGTTGATTGTGGCGTCCCCATTCAGGGTCAGGCTCTGGGCTGTAATATCCACCGTTCCTGCGGTTTTTACAGTGACGCCCTGATCATGCAGCCACACATATGTCTGTGGTGCGCCATTCAGAAACCCGCCCAGATAGAGTGCATCCGCCATATTCTGCTGGCGGAAGGAACCTGGAGCCGCCGGGGTTCGGGCCGTTTTGACATTGAAGATATCGCGGTCCGCCACAAGGGCCAGCCCGATATCCCCCACGGCGGGGTCCACAATCACGGCGCGGCTGCCACCCTGCAACCGAAAATAGGGCACCTGATACAGCACCCCATGCGGCGTAACCGCGCCTGCCGCGTTCTGCTGGTGCACCATGGGCTGGACATCCACAAAACCAACGGGGTTCAGCCCGCTACCGGAAACAGCCTTGACCTGCACCACAACCACTGTGCGCCGCGCGGACAATAGCCGTGCCACAACCCGGTTCAGTGCATTGAAGTCAGACGCTGCGGCATCCGCCCGGTTAAGAACGGGATATGTGCTGGCAGTAAGAGGCATTATGCCGTGTGCTCCTGAAACGCCTGTGCCACGATGTCTGTAAACCAGGCCCCGTGTGGGGTTTCACTTTGCAGGCTGTGGCGAACCTGCGTGACGACCCAAAGGCCGGTGGTAACGGGCCCAGACTGCGCCCCCCACCCGGCAGGCTGATAGCGGCTTTGCAGGCTGATCACACTATTGAAACTGACCTGAGGATTAAACAACATCCGCACAGCCAGCCCGCCTGCGGACCAGGACGGGTATCCAATAAGGCCCGTTTCGGATGATACAGAAACAGCCTGTTGTACAACGCTTGTTTCTGAGGCTGACAGAGCACCTGAACCTTCTGCTTGTAGATCTGCCAGCGGGGCGTTTCCCGCCATGCGCGCGGGCCAGACTGCCAGTTGCCCGCGCCCGAGGCTGACCCGCATGGGCAGCATATCCATACAGTAAGCCAGTTGCTGGCCGGGGCTGCCATCCAGATACGGGTTATGGAACGTGCCGCCAACCCCGTTGCAGGAGAGTGTCAGCCCGGCTTTCCGGGCAACGGTTGCCAGTACGGTCGCAACAGGCACCGCGCCACGAAAACTGGTTGGGGTGGCCGCCATGGCATTGGGCAATGCTGTTGAAAATGCCTGCACCATAAAGGCGACATCCGGTGCGTTGGTGTAGTCCGCATAGGCCAGTGTGACACCGCCCTGAAACACCAGTGCGGCGGGAGAGGTCCCCTCCTCCGTTTCCACCAGCACTTCACTCGCACTCTGGCTGGTTGGGTCAGGTGCTGCAAGACTGAGGCGGTTCATCAGATCGGGCGAGAGACCTTCAATCCGCAAGGTTGCAATCTCTCCTGTTGGAAACTGCGCCTGTGTGATATCTGCCGTTACCCGCAGGCCGGTAAGCGTGACGGTATCTGCGCCGCTTGGGCCAAAGGCATTTGTCAGCAGACGGAAAGTGATGCGCAACGCGCGTGACGTAAAAGAGCCTGACTGGGCCATGAATATGCCAACCGTGTTTGAAGAAGCCGGACGCGCAGAGGCTTTGCATCACGCATGAAGCAGACGGCACTGGAGGAGCGCATAGGCTGTGTGGGTGGGGGCCCCGCCGGTTGAAGCGGCCTGAGGCGCGGCACCGCATACTCTCCGCACGACGGCACGACAATGTGGGGAAAATAGGAAGAGACGGCAAGACGTGAAACGCGCCATATATCATGAGACTATGCCGCACGCGCCAGACGGTGGTCCGTGCACAAGAGAGCACTGATCAAACAGGCGCGCGCAAACGGAAATAGGCTTATCGGAACTTGCTGCTACGTCCATCCCGCACGGTAGAGGAGAAGGTAGCGGCTGCCCAGACCATCATAGGTGGGGTCCTGCGTGCCCTGGGTATCAGCAAATGTGAAATCTCCCGGCAGGCCAATGGCTTCATCACGCACAAGCCATGTGCGGTCCTGACACAACACGCCCGAGAGCAATCGGGTGTTGGCAAGCCAGAAATCTGCATACAGCCCTGTGGAACGTTGACGCACGGCGATCTGAATATTCTGGCCGGAAAGTGTGACCCGGAGCATCTGGGCGGCGGTGCTGGCAAGGGGGATCATTACCAGATCTGCGGTGCTGCCAGACGAGGAAGAAGACGTGCTCATAGCGGAGATCCTGCAAGGTTGGCCCAGCCGGTTATGTTTTGAGACGTCTCGTCTGTTACCACGCTCTCATAGAGGCTATTGCTGGATGTTAGCGTAGGGGATGACTGGGAGGGCACAACGCCACCGCAGAGCATGCGCTGCCCTTGCGGCTGCTGAGTTGTTGTGAAACTCTGCGTGGCAGACACGCGTACTTCCTGAAGAGTGATTTCCACAACTGGCATGGTAATACCGTGCCGCGCATCGCGCAGCCAGCGGTGGCCGGTAATGTTGACATTCTCATATTTCCGCTCTGGCGTAATGACGGAATAAAGTGACAGGTCGGCCTCCAACGCGGCAAGAGTCGCGAAGAACGCCTTGCGCACATATAATCCCTCTGCTCCGGCAAGCGATGAGGCTGCCTGAGGCAGCAACGCTGAAAGAGCCTGAGAGTCCAAGCCTGTTTCCGAACCATCGCACACCATCAGCACCCTGTGCGTTCGGGGCGTAGCAACCTTGCTGTAGGACAGAAAACTGCCGTCTTCCAAAGGGGCTGTGGCAATATGGTGTTCACTCTCCCCTGCCACGGAGAGCACGCGCGCGGCGGAGAGCACACTTTGGCCCGCACTGTTGAAAATGCCCCACTGCCCTGCCGCCTGACTGATGAGCAGATCATCCAGCACCGTGCCGATACTGACAGACGCCGCCGCCTGCACCCCATGCGTAACAGATTGCCCCAGCAGAAGCGGCACGCCTGCTGCCACCGGCACAGTCCAGACGGATGGCAGCGTAACCGGCACCATGGGCATGTAGGAAAATCCTTTATAAAAACGGAAAAGACATTATACGGCCCCGTATGTAGCGAGGCTGGTCAGCGTATGGCTGTCTCCACCACCAAGGCCACGCAGCGCCTGTGCGATCTTCTGCGGGTTGCCGGATGGCACGCTGATGGTGACAGACCCGATATGCGTGGTGTTCTGCACGGGCGCCTGCGGTGCGGGCACGCTTGCTGCCGCGCTGCTGGCTGCACGCAGCATAGGTGAGCCGGGCAGAAATGGCTGCATGAGTTTTAGTGCATCAGAGGACAGGAAAACGCCCTGATGCAGCAGATTATTTTCCAGCATGGGAGAGACTGGTGCAAGGCGTGCATTCGGTGCTGGCGGGAAATTTGTCCGACTGGAAGACGATGGCTCTAACAGGGAAAATTGCCGACGTGCCTGAGCCGAGAGCCGCTGTTCTGGCACCGAGGGCACCATGGGCACGTGCTGCATGGCTAAGGTGTGATTTTGGTATCTGTAAAGATGGTTAGTACGACTGGATGGAGACTTCCCGCTTAGTGGGCGATGGTTTTTCCCGAAAGTCTCGAAAGGGGATGCAGCCTTGCTGTATGATAATCCTCTGACGGAATTGGGCGGTATTCCATTGTGGGAAGGCTGTCGTCTGCGCCAGTCAGTCTGCTGTTTTGTGGTAGGTGGCATCAACCCGGCAGCGTTTGGAAAAGAGCTTACCGGATTCTGCATTCTGTTGAAGGAAAGAGGGGAAGTTTCTCCACGGCTTTTGGGGTTTGCCTGCCGGATGACGGAGAAGGCCGTAAAGAGAGGACGGGGCGTGCGGAGGCTCTGAGGTCGGTATAAGGCCATAGCCGCGCTTACCGTACTACGCAGAGCTTCTGTCAGACTCTTTGTTGGGAGAACGCCGTTATACGCCCTACCTGAAACCGAAGTAGGTTGCGTTAGAACTGTCGTGTGCTGGAGGGTGACACGGGAGGACAGGGACGCTGGCCGTACAAGGGCGCTGGTGGTGGATAGAGACCGATCATGAGACGATAAAAAAGCGGGAGCCTGTTGTGAAGGCCTTGACGGAGCCTGCACTTGGAAATGTCGCTCGGGAACGGAAAGAGGGCTGGGTGTAAAAAATGCTGACGGCTGTTGCTGCATTCTCTGCAGCGGAAGCAGTGGACCTTTTGACCTGCTGGCACGGGATGAAGCCGGCGCGTGCATGGTATGTGGTGCGTGTGAAAAACGGTTAATTCCACGTGCAAAACCGGAACGGGAGGACTGCCCTGCTCCTCCTCCCTGTTGTGAAGAGCCGCTAAGAGTTGTTTTTTGAGAGGCTCCCTGCATCTGTTTCAGGAGACTTGCAAGCCCTCGGCCGCCGGATAAGACACCCAGCAGGCCCAGTGCTTCCTTTCGCGTCTGGCTGAAAGAGGAGGCTGCCTGCTTGCTGGCTTTTTCACTCTGGCTGGTGATCGTTTGCGTTTTCTGGGTCAGGGTATCCAGAACGCCCACTGCCTGTCTGGCATCTGACTGAAGGGAAGAGGTATCCAGCCCAAGACGGATGACCAGTTCATCCAGCACGGTTTCAGACATTATGGGTGTTCCTTGCTAGATGTTTTAAAACTGGTCTACCAGCCGCCAGAGAAGGAGGCCATGTGGCTTTAGGGCGTATTGCGGGCCTGCGCCGTGTTCCAGTTCGTGACGGAGGCCACTTCAAGAAGGGTATAAAGGTCTTCACTGTCATAAACCGTTTTGAGGTCCCGCAGGGTCGCCAGGCCGGAGGACAGAACCATGGCCAGCGCAGAAGAGATGTTTACGCAGTGGACGGGCGGGGCGTTGTTTCTCCCAGCAGGGCCGCCACAACGGGGAAAAGCTGGTGTGCGGCGGCCAGTAAAAAACCCACATGCAGACGGAACACTTCAGAACGCACCATGCCCAGTGTTTCCGGTTCTTCAAAATCGGCGGCAATAACGGCGCGGGTCAGATCCGGGTTGGCGGGGTCGGGGCGGATGGTGACGCACTGCATCAGGCGGTTGAGGGCTTTATCAAGATCGGCTTCTTCCATGAACCCGAAAATCTCTATCCCCAGACTGGCTAGTCCGGCCACACCGGCCTCTGCCAGATCAGCCCCAATGCGTGCGCCACCGCGTATGGCAGCCTGAAGAGCGTGCCGCGCCCACTGATCTGCAGCGAAGGCATCCATGCGGGTCAGGCAGAAGCGTTTGCCGTGATCGGCACCGGGTTTGCTATGTGTGTAATCAATGGTTTTCATGGGCTCTTCCTTTCTGCCGCTTAAATGGCGGCGGGCAGAACACGCTCCCACGTGATTTCAAAATGCCGGGCTTCCAGCACGCGGCCTGCGCCGGGAATGCTGACAATAGACCGCAGCAGGCCACGCACCATGGTATATTTACGGCCAATGGCCGGGATCTGGATTTCAGCCCCCATGCGGTACAGACCTCGGCGGGAGTCCTGCGCCATGACAATGGCTTCAAATACCAAAGCACTTTCACTACTGGCGGCCAGCGCAATGGTCTGCGTTACGGGGTTGGGCACCCAGCCTGCATTGAGGTAACCATCAATGCTCATGGCCGTTTCAGCCAGTTCACGCGCTTCTGTTTCAAAAGCACGGTCTGCGGCGTAGTTCTGCAATGTTATGGGCGCGTTATACAGACCCGGAACCGTGATGGTAAAAACCGAGTTGGCGGCTGTAATATCATAATCGGCCATGATTACTGAACCTCTACCGATGCCAGAGTGATGGACTGCACGGACTCTCCATCCGTGTAGAAGAAGCGCCCCTGCACGGCGCCACGGCTGGCGCGGGTGCTGGCGGAAGCGGAGGACGCGCCGGGCAGCAGATACCAGCCACGGGTAGAGAGCACGCTATCAATGGTGCGGCCTGCCTGTGCGTTGACGGCCTGTGCCTCCGCCGCGGAAAGGGTGACATTGGGCTGGATGGCCCCGAACGCCAGAGCGGTATCAATGGTGCCCTGCACGGCAGTGGCGATCAGGGAATCCCCTTGTGTGGTATAGGGGATTTGACCAACGCTGGAGAACAGGGTCAGCAGATCTGACTGGAAGCTGGCGTTCATCCAGATCTGATTGATGTAGCTATCTGCCCAACCGAACGGACCGGAGACCGCCCCGTTATTGAGAAAACTGAATGTGCTGTCCGTGCTTTTATAGCTGCCGTAAAAGCTGTAGCCGTTAGCCAGCAGGGCCTCTGCCTGAGATGGCGTGAGGTTAGCCGGGGTCACGCCGCCATTGTTGCGGAACATCAGGGTGGTACGGCCACCCGTGCGTTGCGGGTTGAGGCTGGCCGCCCAGCCCAGACACAGCGCCCCGGCCAGAAGGCCCGTGCCATCCTTATTGCACAGGCAGGTCATGCCGGGCGTGGACTGCGCCTTGACGGTTGAACCGAAACTGTCGGTGGCGTTGGGGCTGAGGATCGTGGCATCTGCATCTGGCACAACACCCCAGTATCGGTTGGGGTTGGCGGCCATCCAGGTAGCGATTTGTGTTTTTGCAGCGGCTGAGGGTTCCTGTGCAAACAGGAAGGGTGCCCAGTCACTCACCGTTACAGCAGCAGTGCTGAGGTAAGTGCCGTATTCTGCATCCGTCGGGGTGGCAGGAATTTGAAAAATATAGAGTTTTTCAGGCGTATCCTGCGCGTTGGTATAGGCTGAAAAATACACGCTGGCGATGGCGGCTTCCGGGCTGGAAGCGCCACATAACGTTGCGACATCCGCCGCCGAGGTGAACACTGAAACGCCGGAGGACAGCGCGGCATGTGTGGAGAACAGCATGCCGGTCAGCAGACTGACGGTGCCACCGGGGGAGATCACGCCCGGCGTGACGGAAACAAGGGAACTGATGGGTAGGGTCATGCAGGGGGCTCATCCGTGAGGGTATCTGCGCATATCAGCGCAAGGCTGGCGGCGCTGGCCGTGGTGGTGGGAAGCGTAAGAGTGGTGCGCACCTGACAATGCAGGTCCAGAAGCCAATGTTCTTCAAACTGGCGTTCACCATTTACAAAAGGCATCTGCCGTGGCGGCCCGGCATAAAGTGGGACAATGCGGGCCGGTGCGTAGCATGGAGCGCCCGGTTGTGCCGGCACCGATGCCGGAAAGGCGTTGCAAGGCCCTGTATTCTGGCATGGAGCGTTTTGAGGAAACGCCTCCGCGCTGGGAGGGGGCGTGCGTGATAAGGGTGTAAGAGGGCGTTCACTGCCCGGTTTCGGGGCTTCACCCGGGAGAGGATGGGACTGAGCGGCAGCGGGAGGTTCTGGTGCGACGGGAGCGTATTTTTCCAGCCACTCTGCGGCTGTGCCGAGGGACGGTTCTGCGTCTAATGACTGTTCTTCCTTATTATTTTGAAACAGGTTTTCAAAATAACGGCATGCCCAGTCCGTGCGGAACAGGGTAGCGATACTCTGGGCGTTATCCCCCGCGCCGGGCCCGAAGATGCTGACCTGCACCCTCACCTCCTCCGGCACGCTCAGGATCGTTATGGCTTCTGTTTCTGTTTGGGCAACAGTGGCGAGTGGCTGGCGTGTGAGAAGAGTAAGCAGAACGAACGGGCCTGCGGGGGCGACGGTGCGGTTCTGCTGTGCCAGTTGCACCGGCAGACCTAGTGGCAAAACGGCACGGAGGAACTCCCTTAGCGCCGTGGTGATGCTGGCCGTAACGGGCTGGATGGTCATGACAGTTGCCGGGTGACGAGAAGTTTGGACCATTGGCCGCCTCCCCATGTTTCGGGCTGGCTTGTGACCAGCCATTCCGCGCCTTCAAAAAACAGACTGTCTCCCCCAAACTGATGGGTACGGTCCAGCCCTTTGATAAGACCGGGCAGATAGACCAATCGGTTTTCAGAACTCTGGTTGAGCCCAGCCGTTTGTATGAGATCCGCGCTGGTGGCGGCCTGCACCTTGATAGTGACAAGCACATCCGTATAGCACGGCTGCACGGAGCCATCTGGCAGCGTGATGGTGCCATCCTGCACCCGCAAGGTGGCTAGGATTGATGGCAGCAGAGCCGTGGTTGCCGCTGCCGCGATGCCGAACAGGCCATTCATGACTGCACCTGAAAAGAGACGCTGTTTAGAAGTGTTTTTGTGTCTTCAAGCGGTTTATCAGACCCTTTATGGTGGATGGTAGCCCGGCTGTTGGGTGGCGTATGGACGGCCTGAATGGCGTGGGTGATGCTGGCCTGCATGGCTTGGCCGGTGCGCTGCAAGGCAGTGGTGGGCGTGTTCAGAATACGGCGTGTAGCCTCTGGTTGGTGGCTCGCTGCGAGGCTTTCAGCAAGAGCCTGACGGAAGATTTCTTTCCATTTTGGAGCATCCTGCGCCACGGCCGCCCGCATGAATGGCCGGGGCGGAATAACGATGGATACGGCACCGCTCCGGGATGTTGCCTTGCGGATGACAGCACCAAATTCCTGCACGGCAGCAATGGCAGCGACCGGCGTGCCATTCGGGTAAGATCTGCCCCGTAGAAACCCTGCTTTTACTGATGCGGTGCAGGACGTGGACGCTGCACCGGATGATGGGTTGCGTGCTGTGCTTTGGAATGACGTGTTTGACAGGTTGGGATTCTGGGTGTGTGAACCAGACATTTCCGCATACTGTGTGCCGGTTGAAGCCGAGGGACTTGTTGCGTACGAGGGCTGGTTCCCCTGCGCGGCGGGAGCCGTGTCAGCACCGGGCCGGGACGATCCGGCGGCCAGCATGCGCAGGAGGGTACGCGCCTGTGCTCCGCCTTGCAGCGTAAGGATCATGCAGGTGTCCTGTCTGTGAAAAACCTAAGGGATAGCGGACGAAAACGCTGGCGGAGCACCCGCAGGGGTTTTGGGAGCGGTGGATGAGAGGCCCACTACGCAAAAGGGAGCGCAATTTTGATGGGTGGAAACAGGTTTTGCATCCTGATGGGCAGGTATCTGATCCAGAGACCAAAGGGCTCTGCGGTGCAAAAGGACTATAAAGTCCTGTCCTTGACCATTTTACAAAACCTGTTTCTGTAAAATGTAATAGCGCGAATTTATATTATCCCGGCACATAACGGGCTGTGCGGAGGAAGGCGGTGGCCGCCCAATAGACAGCACCATAAGGCGTTTGCATCCACCATCCCTGAGAGCCTGATACCGGGCCTGCATCGGCCTGAACCTCGATACTGCCCATGCGCGCGGACGTGATGCGGCCCACGAGTGTGGGCTGGCTTTGCGGTGTTTCCACTATTTGCGGACCACCGGATGCGGTGGCCTGCGACCATCCTGCCGAAGGTGTTCCGTTGGCCTGTGAAAGAGGGCTGGCAGGGCAAGACAGTGTGGGAGCGGCGCTTGAGCCAAGCCCTAACTGGGCCAGATGGGCGGTAATCAGCCCGAGCAATTCCGCCCGCTGGGTGAGATTGCGCACGGGAGACGTATCATCATTGGGGAGAAACAGGCTGGCGAGACTGAAACAGGCCTGTGCGCCTTCCGCCCCCACACTGGCGAACAGGGCCGGGTATCTCTGCTGCCAGAGGGTGAGGCAAAAAGGGGCACTGGGCATTATGACGTATCCGTTCTGGCAGGTTTATTCAGGCGGGGATGATGCCGGGGGCCGGAGTTTGCGGGTTGATGGGTTCCAGACCGGTGCGAAGGGCGGCGTGTTCGCGCGCCTGCGCTGCGGCTTTATCCACCGTGGGCTGTGCAAAAATCAGCCCCTGCTGCAAGGGCGGAAACGCTGCATACTGGCGGGACCACGCTGCCCAGAAATCTGCCGGGACAGGGGTAAGGCCGTAGCCACCCACCACGGCGGAAGCGCGTGTGCCAGCCAGTGTGTGGCGGGTTTCATCCAATGCCAGAACAAGGCCATTGGGCAGTTTGCAGCCGATGGTAACGGTTGCGGGTGATGCCATAGGGAAGATCCGTCTGTTCGGGAAAGTTTTAGGGAAGGAGATGTTTTTTTTCAGAGGGATTGTGAAAGCTCTGTGTAAAACATCCCCTTGTGGGCGTGTGGTTTACAGGCCTGTCATGGTGGCAATGCCAGCGGGCATGTAGATGATGGCGCCCCATGTGCCCTGCGAGAGTTTCTGCTTCCAGGCGGAGGCATCTGTCACCACGGCGTGGGCGCGCAGTTTTTCCGTAAAGGCGGTTTCCGCCGTTTTCTGGGCGTCCACATGTTCGGCCATGATCTGCATGGTCTGCACGGTGCTTCCGGTTACATCTCCATACTCGACAGCCTGCACAAAACGCAGATTGGGGTAGGTATCTTTCAGCAGAGACGCCGCAGAAAGACCAAAGCTGTTACGGCGGGTGAGCAGACCCATGCGCGTGGGGGAGAGGCCCAGCACCATGGGGGTTTCCGTATCCACCAGCCCGGCGGTCTGTTTACGGAGCTGGTTGATGAGGGCGATCACATCATCCTGCCGTTCTTCCGGCGTGGCGGTATCCCACGTTGTACCGCCTGCGGCCTTGATGGCGGGCGTAATGGCGGCGGGTAGGCGTGGATCATTCAGGTAGCCATACAGGCGCAGGCCACTGACACCAAAAAAGTAAGTCTGGTTCTGGAACTTGTTGAGCTTGAGGGCTGCGGCTTCACGCAGGCTGGCCACCCATTGCAGGCGCGCCTGCCCTGCCAGCGCCAGTTCCATTTCCCCCCAGAAGAGGAAGACTTGATAATGGTAGGACTGACGTTCAGGGTAGGAAGGGTTGAGGCTGACCTGCCCGTTTGCGTTCCAGTCCCCATAACTGCTGATTTCACCAGTGGTTTCAAGCATGGGGAAAATGGCGGTGCGGGTAACCCAATCGCCCTTGCGGACCTCGCCCAGCAGTTCTGCCGCGCGCATGGGGGCGAAGGCCACCTTGATGAGGGCCGGATCAACCCATGCGCTCATGAAAGCCGGAATACCGGCATTGGCACTGGTGGACAGGGTAGGCTGGGCATCCAGCGCCATGGCATCTGTTGCCAGCAGCGCGTTGGCGATCATGCCGCGGGCCTGCGGCATGATGAAGCCAAGGCGGTTGAGTTCCGCCAGTTCTGAAGGGAAGAGGCTCATACTGCGTGGCTCCATGTGGAGAGTTTGACAAGTTCACCCGCGCTACAGGTGGAGGCGGTGACAAAAGACGTTTGCACGGCATCTGGCACTGTGCTGCCCGCCGTGCCGGTGGCAATACTGCCGTTGGTGGTGGAGGCGAACACTGCCTGCCCCGGTGTGGCGGCAGTGGTGCTGGTGGCCCAGAAATCCCCCGCCGTGAACAGGGTTACGGGAAAGCCTTCCGGAATGATCAGGCTGGCTTCATCAGAAAAACTGGTGACCTGGCCCGTAAGGTCACGATGCACAAAACCATCTGGCGCGGTGGTGGTGCCGTTGGGCGGGGTGTTGGCCACGCTGCGGCCATCACTCTGCACCCACCCGAACGCGCCTACTGCACAACCGCCGCTGGCGGCCACCAGAGCGCCATCGCCTGCCGGGAAGGTGGCGGTGGGGTTGAGAGAGGCGAAATCTCCCGGCACGGCAGGCGCGGGCTGGCTGGTGATCTGTGTCTGAAACGCCATGAGTTATGCTTTCACCGTAATACGGTTGAGACCGAATTCTTCACGGAAGGAAACGGTTTTTGAGGAATCCATTCCCAGTGCAGCGCCCTGCCCTGCTGCCTGCGTTTGCGCATGCAGGCGCGCGAACTGCTGGAACAGCGGCTGAAGCGCGGCTTCTGGCAGAGCGGTGGTGTCCACTCCGTTTTCACGCAGGGCAAAACCATAGACAGCGGCGGCACTGTCCATTGTGACATCCCCCACAAACGGGCGCACTGCGGCGCGGGCCGTATGCAGGGCTTCCATGCGGCGCATGGCCCCGGCCTCGGCCTGCTGAACGGCCTGCGCGATGGCGGCATCCATGCTGAGGGCGGGCTGAGCCGCCGTGCAGGACGGTATGGTGGTAGAGTGCGGTTGGGTACCTCCTGAACCTGCCAATGGTGCTGCTGCTGGCAGGGAAGATACGGTTCTGGCGGTGGCTTCAGACGGTGTAGCCGTGGACGTGTGTGCAGCAGCCGGAATGGCTGAAGCGTCTGTCTGCACGGAGGAAGATGCGGCCGGATGGGCGTGAGAGGTGGCGTGTGCGTGTGTGGGCATGGCCTGCCTTGTGCTGTTGGATGTGAGGGCGCCCTGTTGCAGGCAGGGCTGCGATGGACTGGACGGGTCCGTGCCGCCTGATGCGGCGATGAACGAGGGAACAGAGGCCGAGGATGGCTGGATGGCCGGAGCACGCGCGCCAGCCATGGACGACGGACCGGAGCCCGGTGCGCCGGTGTGGGGCCTTTTGCCGTTTGCGCGTGACGAATTGGCGGGAGACGCATCACCAATGATGGCGGTTTTGACACGAGGTTCCGTGACAAGGGCGAGGTGATTAAAGACGATATCCGCCATGACAAGGGTGTAGGGCGTGCCGTCATGCGTGCCCGTTTGCGAGACAGCGCAGTAGCGGTATCCGGCGGAGACGGCTTTCTGCTGGCCGCTCTGAATGGCGGCAATGGCAGCGCTTTGCCAGATGGTCAGGCTGCCGATCAGATTGGGCGGGGTGAAGTGAACATCACTGCCCACTGCGCCGACTGTCAGCATGCTGGGGTGGGCCTGCGCGGAAACCGGCTGGTGCCGCATGAGGATGGGTTTGCCCGCCATGCTGGCCGCTGCGGCCTGTAGCGCTGTTGGGTCCCGATACACCTGATATAGCGCATTCGGATCAAGGCCGAGGGCTGCGGCGTTCGGGATTTCGTGCCCGTAATAGGGGCAGACCGTGGCCGCGGAAAGGATGCAGGCCGCAATATGCAGGTGGCCATCTGCATCTATGCGCCGCACGGACCGGTCCAGCGCAAACTCGACTGTGCCGTACGGCGGCCCCGGGGCTTCTGCGGTTTGCGGCTGAGTGGAGGCAGCGGGACTGGTGGTAATCGATGTGAATGGCCGCGCTAACTGTGGGGAAGCAAGAGGAGCTGGCGTTGACGCGGATAGAGATGGGACATGGGACTGAAAGGTCATGCAAGGTACCGGAGGAAGGAGCGGGAAACCGGAAGGAACTGCCGTGCCGATATGGCAGAGCCTGCTTCTGAAGCTGCATTTTGAAAAAAGGGTAAGCGTGACAAAAAAGTATCGTCGGAACGTTTAGAAATGGGGCGTTCTGTTTGCGGGGATGCCATCATAGGGGCTGTGCAGATCATGGGCGGTGCGGCTGCGGGCTTCCTGAGGGGTGACGATGCCGGCGCGGATGTTCTGGGCATCAATTTCCGTGCGGGTTTTCTGCACGTTAGCCTGTGTGGCCTCATCCATCTGCCACAGGGAGGCAAAGCTGAAGGTGATATCCGGGTCAATCTCGCCCCACAGGTTGAGCATGATCAGGTGCAGGATGGTGGTAAGCGGGGTGCGGAAGACGTTTTCCTGAAAGGCGTGGATGCGATCATAAAAAACGCGGATTTCACCTTCTGCCGAGGCGTTGAGCCCGCTGGGGGTAATGCCCGTGAACTTGACCAGCGGCTCCTGCGCAACGCTGCACATCTGTTCCTGCGCCTGGGCCTGCAAGCGGTCCAGCCCGGAGAGCGGTGCTGCCAGAAGGTCCAGTTTTTCACGCTCCTTATCCAGAACGAACGTGCCGCGGTTGGACCGGAAGCGGTTGAAGGCTTCCACTCGGCTGAGCAGGCCCTCTGGGTCTTGCGCGTAGGCGGCCATATCCGTTGAGAGCGCGACGATGGAAAAGGCGTTGAGCAGATCAGACACGGACTGACGGGTGCGCAGCCAGTTATTGACATAGGGCTGGGCCATCTGGCTGAGGGACAAACCGCCGAAATTATAAGCCGGTTTAAGAATGTCCGGCACATCACGCGAGACAAAGCGCAGAAGGCGTGTACTGTGGATCAGACTGCCCTGCACCCACCAGTGGGTCGGCTGGTAGAAATCCGGGCTGAGGGGATCTGCCGTGCCGTAACTGTCTGGCGTGGTCCATACGGGGTCTATGGGCACAAGGGCGCGCAGGGTGCCCTTGCGCACGGTTTCCGGCTTGAGAAGCAACGGGGTTTCACGCCCGCCGGTTGTCTGGCTGAGGCCGGTATCAACATACAGCAGGCCCATGCCGTAATAGCCATCATACTCCGCCATGCGGCGCAGCACATCACGCACGTTCAGGCGGGTGAATTCAGCCTCGATTTCGGCAATGCGGGCCTGTTTGGTGGTTGCGCCCCGCGTGCGGAACACAATCCATTCGCGCGTGGCCTCCGTGGCGATCACTTCCACCATGTGCCGGTATTCCGCCCGCTGGGCCAGTTCAGCCAGATGCGGATAACCGGGAAAAACCGTTCCCTCCCCTGCGGCGTTGCGCAGCCAGGCCAGTGTGGTGGGCTGGCTGCTGGCGGCGCTATCAAACGCCAGATGAGTGCGGTTATCGCCGCGCACGCCTTTGGGGGGCTGATAGGGGCGAAACTGCGCCTGCGGAGGAGATGGTGCGTTGGAAGAACGCAAGGCATCTGCCATACCGTTTGGCAAAACGCCATTTGCAGCAGGTTTGCGTAGGTGCTGGCCAAGAGGGGGCGTGAACGTGGGTTCCCGTCGGTCTGGCTGAAACGTGCGTGTGTGCGGCAAGGCGTGTGAAAGCCGTTTGAAAAAGCTTTTGAATGGTCCTGTTGTTTGAGGCAGCCTGTTTTCCGACTGTGCTTCGGGCAGACTTTTTTCTGGGTCAGGCTGCTGCGGGCTGGCAGGACAGGCTGGAAAAAATGGCGGCATGTGCCCTCTTGCGTGATGGAATGGCATGGACGGAAAGCGGATAACGAGGCGGAGGCGGAGAGCCGACTGAGCGGTTTTCTCCCCGGGGCTTGGCAGGAAGAAATGCAGCAATTTTGCGTGTGCCGAAAAGCGCTATGGGAGACAGTGCTGGGTGCCCTGTGGAGGCAGCAATGGTCCGCTCGTTAAGCCAAGCGTGGGTGTTTTTTGAATGTTATTGTGTGCTCATCGGGCACATGCTGATGTGTGACAGATATGAGACCACGTATTTTTTGGTTTCGTTTTTGTGAAAAACCGGGTGATACTCCAGCACTGGCGGCGTGACGATTGGGAGAGATGGCGTGAAGCTGAGAACGCGTGTGGTGGGTGCCCTGATGGCTGGGGCGTTGATGGGGGCATCCGGCTTGGCCCACGCGGCGACAGATGAGGATATTTCCGCCCCCGGCCCGCTTGGGCTGCTGAAAGGCACCCTGACCCGCGCGGGGAACAATGCCCCCGTGATGTTGATACTGCCCGGTTCCGGCCCGACAGACCGCGATGGCAATAATCCGCTGGGGGTAAAAGCTGCCACCTATAAGCTGCTGGCGGAAGGGCTGGCGGCGCAGGGTATCTCCAGCGTGCGTGTGGACAAGCGGGGATTGTTTGCGAGCCTGGCCGCCGTTGCCAACGGAGACAGTGTGACCGTTGACAATTACGTTCAGGACACGCGCAACTGGATGACAAGTATTCAGAAACAGACGGGCGCGCATTGTGTCTGGCTGATGGGCCATAGTGAAGGCGGGCTGATTGCGCTGGCCACGGCAGCGGACAACCCGGCACAGATTTGCGGTGTTGTGCTGGTGGCAACCAGCGGCAGGCGTGCCAATGACCTGTTAAAAGCCCAGATGGCTAAAACGCCTTTGTCTTCTCAGGTTAACCGGATTGTTGATGCTCTGGCCAGTGGGCAGCAGGTGGATGTGAGCACGGAGCCCCCGCGCCTGCGCGCAATGTTCCGGCCAAGCATACAAGGGTTCTGGATAAGCGCGTTTTCATATGACCCTACGGACCTGATTGCAAAAATCAAGTTGCCGGTGATGATTATACAGGGCGAGCGTGATTTGCAGGTGGGTGTGGAGGATGCGCAGAAGCTCAAGGCGGCAGACCCGGCAGCCAAGCTGGTTTTGCTGCCGGACACAAACCATGTGCTGAAAACGGTTTCTTCCGATATTCCGCGCGAAAATCTTGCGACCTATGCAGACCCCAACCTGCCATTGGCCCCCGGCGTGGTGGACTCGATTGCGGGCTTTATCAAAAAAGCACCGTAAGGCGTGGGATGGCGTATGCCGGTGGAAGACAGGGTCAGGGCATCTTTCTCGGCAAAGGCAGGACGGTGGCAAGAAATACGCCTGAGACGCTGCTTCCAAAAAAAATCTGGCGGTGAAAAAGGCGTGGGTGTTCTGTGGCTGATAAAGAGCGCTTGGCCCCCATGAAACGGGGATAGTGGAGCAGACAGATAAGACTTTCAGGTGGAAACCGCCACGCCTGCTCTGACCTGCTGATTTTTAAAACCGTGCCTTAAAAAGGAAGACCCGATTGCGCTAGGTACGTTTTGAAACAGCCTTTAAGCTGTGCTCCGGTTTCTCTGCAACACGTAAGGTTTTTCCGTTTTGATGATGCGCTGTTCTCGCATGTTTGCACTTTCTTCCCTGATGGTTGGGGCTCTGATAACAGGTGTGCCCGTAGTGGCCCCGCATATGGCGCGCGCTGCTGCTGTGCCCACGCTGGATAAAGCCGCGCAGGCTGTGCAGGCTCTTGTGCGGCAGGTTGGGGAAGACCGCTTTACAGCACCGGATTTTCGGCCCGGTGTGGTGCGGCATATGGTGATGTTTCAGTTCAGACCAGAGACCACGCAGGCACAGCGGCAGGAGGTGACGCGCCGTTTTCTGGCGCTGGCTCAGGCTTCCCGCCGCCCTGATGGCAGCGCTGTCATTCAGGCATTGGAAGCTGGGCCGCAGACCAGTGGGGAAAATGCGGATCTGGGGCTGGATTACGGGTATCTGGTCACGTTCCGATCAGAAGGGGACAGGAATTATTATGTGGGCCGCCCTATTGTGCAGGGTCACGGCCATTATGACCCCGCCCATGATGCCTTCAAGGCGTTTGCCGCCCCTTATCTGGCCAAGGCGGTTGTGTTTGACTTCACGGTACGCCGTAACGGAGAGACATAAGGTGGAGAAAGACCCTCTTTCAAGACGTGTGCTGGGCTGGACGGTGGTGCTGGGTGCGCTGGTGGGTTCAATCGGGGTGATCGGGTTTGGGAATTTTCAGCGCAGCAGAGAGGCCGCGCAACGGCAGCATGCGGAAGCCTGCGCTCAGGCGGACCCGGCCCGACGGCCTGAGGATTGTGACGACACTGAACAGCATGGAGGCGGTGGCCATGGGGTGTTTGTTTCTTCCCGCCGTTATGGACATGATGGGGCCGACGAGGGTGATGAGGGAGAAGGCCGACGTGGTGGCGGTGCTGGCGAGGAGTCTGCTGGCCATGCGGGATTTGGCGAAGGGGCCGCGGGCCATGCGGGAGGCGGAGAGTAACCTGACCTGATGGGTACTCTGCGCCGCCTTCCCTCCGCCCCGCGACCGGACTGGCAGGCCCGCGCACGGCAGATTGGCTATACGTATTTTCGCAATGAAGACGGTAGCCCTGCCTGGCGGGAAGATGTGCGTTACGACTTCAGCTCCCAGGCGGTGCAGACTTTGCGCCGGGTAACGGAAGACCTGCACACATTATGCCTGCGTGTGGTGGACGACGCGATCAGCACACCGGGCGGGCTGGATGTGTTTCATATTCCGCCGCTGGTGCAGGATGTTGTGCGGGCATCCTGGCGGCGGGATGAGCCGTTTCTGTTGGGGCGGTTTGATTTTGCCTGGTGCGATGGTCAGCCCAAGCTGATTGAATATAATGCAGACACCCCGGCCACAGTGCCGGAAAGCACCCGCATGCAGAGCCTGTGGCGGGCAGAGGTTGCGCCGCAGGCGGAGCAGATGCCGCTTGATGCCGGGCGCGTTGTGGCGCGGCTGCTCCAGTTGCGGGCCGAAGCGCGCGTGAGCCAGACGCTGCATATTGTGCCCTACCCTGACAATACGGAAGATGCGGTGCATGCCCGTTATTACCGGGACTGGGCGCAGCAGGCCGGATTGGAGGCCGTGCAGTGCGAGTTGCGGGATCTTGAGATCAGCACCCGTGGCCACCTGCTGCACAAGGGCCGCGTGGTGCGTAGCATGTTACGGATGTATCCGTGGGAGCTGATGTTTCGTGACCCTGGCGCGCGGCATCTGGCGCAGTGTGGGTGCGTTTTTCTGAATCCGCCCTGGACGGCCCTGCTCTCCAACAAGGCATTGTTGCCTGTGTTGTGGCAGCGTTACCCGGAGCACCCCAACCTGTTGCCAGCAGGGTTTGACCCTGCGGCCGTAACGGCGCATCGGCCCGGAGGCTGGTATGTGGAAAAGCCGATCCATGCCCGTGGGGGCGAGAACGTGCGGCTGCTAAAGGCGGATCGGATTTTGTGTGCGGAAGGCGGCACTTACGGGGCTTACCCCAAAGTCTATCAGGCGTTTGCGGACCACAGCATTCAGGGCGTTACGGCCTCTGTCGGGGCGTGGGTGATTGGACATAGTTTTGCGGGCATTACCATGCGGGAGAGTGCTGACAGGATTATCCGCCATACATCGCCCATTGTGCCCCATACCATCAGGCGGAGCAGTTTTGTCTCCCGGCTGCTGGGCCGGTGACAGAACCGGACACGGGGGTTGCCCCCCGTGCGCCACGCCTGAGAGGCTGACGTGGCGAGAAAAAGGAGAGCCGGTTCAGGCCTTCTTGTTTTCTTCTTCTTCGTCTTCTTCATCATCCCAGTCATCATCATCGCCTGCTTCGAACACGAGTTCGACGGTGACAGTGCCGGTGGTGTCGCCATCCTGAAGGGACTTTGCGTCGGCTTCAGCTTCTTCCTGTTTTTCGTACAGTTTGGCTTCGTTGGGGTCTTCCAGCCATTCATTGGTGGGGTCCCAGAAGGTGATTTCCCCATCATTGTCTTCGCGCTGGATCAGGTAGCCTACGACAACTTCATCGGTATCTTGCATGGTCGGTCCTTTCTGACACTGCTCTTCTCCATATGAAGCATGCCGCGAAAAAGAAAAGAGCTTCATGACAAGATGGTGACAACGCAGGCCGGCACGCGGCGTTGCAGGCGGGGGTGCAAACAGGGCGCGGGCTGGCTTTTTGTGGCGTTTGGGCGGCTGTTGCCTCTTGTCCTGCCCATGGGCGGAGGAGTAAGTCTGGGGTGCCTTTTGATGGCCTGACGTGACCCTGATTGCAGCAGGGGCCGGCATGTGCCGCGCCCGGAGTGGCCTGCAATCCTACCAGTGGATAGTTGTTGCCGTGACTGACCCCAAGAACGCCCCCCATGCCGACCCTGCCTGTGGAACCGCGACCACACCGGCGGCTGGCCCTGCTGCGCGGACGCCTGCCAGCAGCACTGGTGTGGCGGCTGCGGTATCTGACGTGACGCCGGATGGTAACGAACGGAACGGAACAGCACACGCGGCGCAAGGTGATCACGCTGGCGAGCACGATCTGCCCTTCTGTGTAGCGGCGCTGTATCGCTTCACCCCCTTTGAGGATCTGCCCGCATTACGCGAGCCCTTGCAGGATGTGTGCGTGGCCAACGGCGTAAAGGGCACGTTGCTGCTGGCGCATGAAGGCATAAACGGCACCATTGCTGGCACGGATGAGGGCATTGCCGCAGTGCTTGCCCATGTGCGCGCCATGCCGGGCTGTGCGGAGATTGAGGTTAAATTCTCCCGTGCGCCCGCCATGCCGTTTTTGCGCATGAAGGTGCGGCTGAAGAAAGAGATCGTGACCATGGGTGTGTCGGGGCTGGACCCTCGGTCTGACGTCGGCCATTACGTGCCGCCCGAGGAGTGGAATGCCCTGCTGGAAGACCCGGACACCATTCTGATTGACACGCGCAATGACTATGAAGTGGCAACCGGCACGTTTGTTGGGGCGATTGACCCCAAGACAAAGACCTTCCGCGAATTTCCAGACTGGTTCCGCGCCCACCGCGAGGAACTGCTGGCCAAGGGCCGCACACCGCGTATTGCCATGTTCTGCACCGGGGGAATCCGGTGTGAGAAAGCCACGGCCTTTGTGAAGGCTGAAGGGCTGGATGAGGTGTATCACCTTCAGGGCGGCATTCTGAAATATCTGGAAACTGTGCCGGAAGAAAAGAGCCTGTGGCGTGGTGAATGTTTTGTGTTTGACCAGCGGGTGACGGTCAAGCACGGGCTGGAGCCGGGTTCTCTGGAACAGTGCCATGCCTGCCGCACGCCGCTGACGGCGGAAGAAATGGCCTCACCCAAGTATGAGCATGGGGTAAGCTGCCCGCATTGTTACGATGAGCGGGATGAAAAGCAGCGCGCCCGTTATGCCGAGCGGGAACGGCAGGCCAAACTGGCCGCCGAGCGTGGCGAAGCGCATCTGGGTGCGGAAATGGACGCAATCCGTGAGCGCAAACGCCGCGAACGGGACGCGGAAATTGAACGCCAGAACATGCTGCGGGACATGGCGCTTGCCCGCTTGCAGGAGTAACAACGCCTACGCATCTTCCCCATCATAGTCAAACAACGCCTCGATTGAGGTGCCGAAAAAGCGGGCAAACCGGAAGGCAAGAGGCAGGCTTGGGTCATAGCGCCCGGCCTCTATGGCGTTGATGGTCTGCCGGGAGACGCCAAGCTGTGTGCCCAACGTTTCCTGCGGAAGGCCGCATAGCCCGTTTTTTTAAGAAAGCAGACATAAAAAAAAGCCGCCCCGAAGGGCGGCTTTCTTCACATCACGCGTGTGAGTAAAAGCAGCGTTACGCTGCTTTGATGCTCACTGCAGATGTTTTGCCGTTACGGCCAGCTTCGAGCTCGTAAGAGACCTGCTGTCCTTCGGTCAGGGTGTGCATACCAGCGCGCTCAAGTTCAGAGATGTGAACGAACGCATCCTGCCCCCCGCTGTCGGGCTGAATGAAACCGAAACCCTTTGTGGGGTTAAACCATTTTACGGTGCCTGTTGCCATAACAAGGCTCCTTCTTAAACAATAGCGGTCGTGCACAAAACACACACGAAATCATAACTTTTAAGGAGAAAGAGAAACGCAACATGCGTCAATAACTCGGATAAAAGCACCCGCTGCACCTTTGATGCGCCTATGTTCGGACGAATGCAAGGGAAAACTTTTTCCTGCCGGGTTGGTCTGTTTTTTAGGACGACAGCGGTTTGGGCAGCGAGGCGATGAAGGCGTCGAACGCTTTGAGATCATACCGGCCTGGGTTCACAGTAACAGGCGGGATTTTGAAATCCTCGGGGAGCGCCCATTTTACGCGCGTGGGAAAGACTGCCTCAAGGGCGCTATACCACTCGATAAGAAACCTTTGCAGGCGGAGATGGAGGTCGAACCGGGAGCGTGTGCGGGTGGTATCCGTTTCCATTTGATGCCGTGCGGTAGAGGCATCAATGGGTTTGACAAGGACCATATCAGCAAAGCCAAGCTGGTGTTGCGCAATGGCGCGCCGGGTTTCCTGCAAAGAGAATTGCCAGTCTGCCTCCTGTTTTTCACCAAGCTGCCACAGGCCCCAACTATAATGGAGCTTCAACGGATCTGTATCGCAAACAGCCATGCCTTTGGAGGCTTCAAGAGTAAGAGCGTTACGCCAACGCTGGGTGTTCCACTCTACCCAATATGCAGCGACCTCTGGCCCCTCCAGCGGCTGGTTGTGCCGGTCCGCCGGGAAGGTTTCTGGCAAGAGGGTGTCACCCGCAGCCTGACAGCACCATGTGGTTTTTCCTGCGGCACTCATTCCTTCCACAACCACAATCACGCACGCGCCCTCCTGGCTTTGATTCCGTTTCTCTAAATGCCACAGCCATGGAAGAGGAAACAAGAGTTCTTGATTTCCAATTTTGTGACAAAGAGGTTTCCTATTTTCCTTCTCAAATTCGGGCCAGAAAAGTGCGGTTGAAGGTGGGGAGTGGTGTGGTTTCTGTGAGCGCTGTGAAGGCTCCGGCGGCGGCATCGACCTGATCATCATGTGCGGCGGCGGGGAAGGCTGCGAGTTCTTCCAGAAAAGCCGGGGTCCATGCGGCACGCAAAGCGAGGACATTCCCGGCATTGACCTGTGCTGCAAAAGGTGCTGCGCGGGTGGCTTTGTCTCCACTTTCGCGCACGGTGCGGACACGGTAGCCCGCTAGTCTACCGGTGAGGTAACGGGCCTGCGCCACGCCTGCCTGTCCGGGGTCCTGGGGCAGGATGATCTCGGTTTGCGGGCCGTCCTGCGCGGCGGTGGCGAGGATGGCGGCTTCAACCTGTGCGGGGTCTCCGCGCAGACGGGCGACATCCGCCACGCAGAAGCGGCCATCTGACAGCCGCATCATTTTGACGCCCACCGTCCAGTCCGCATTGGGGCGCGTGCTGGCGCGCGTGGCGGCCAGATCCCACCGGCGAACGGTGGCTTTGCCAGACATGGGGGTCGGTGCGCGATCAGTCGTGAAAGGGCGGGCCGGATGAGTGGGGTCAGATTGGGTGGGGAAAGACCCTATTGGAATGGCATCCACCACGGAAATGAAAGCTGTTTTGAACAAAGCGCCTTCTGCTGGCGTGGGGTTTTGCTGATAGAGCGCGCTCCACTCCCGCGCGCCGATGGCCAGGCGGATGTGGGCGAGGTCTTCTGCCGGGAAGGCCTGCGGCCACAGAGACGCGCCAATGGGACGACCCAAGGCATCCTGCGGGCCAGCGAGGGCAGGAAGAGAGAGGACATCCCATGCCTCGCCGGTGTTATTCTGCATGTCATCCAGCAGGCGGCCTGCGAGATCATCCGGGGACCAGCGGGTCATGACCAGCACGATGGCACCGCCGGGCATAAGGCGGGTGCGCAGCACGGCGCGATACCAGTCCCACACGGCGGCGCGGCGGGTTGGGCTTTCCGCTTCCTGCCGGTCTTTTATGGGATCATCCACAATGGCGAGGTGCGCGCCCTTGCCTGTCAAGCCGCCGCCAATGCCCATTGCGGCATAAACGCCGCCCGCGTTGGTATGCCAGACATCACGCGCGGCGCTATCTGCCGCCAGCGTGACAGAAGGGAACAGAGCGTGGAAGCGGCGGGAGGCCACAAGATTACGCACATCACGCCCGAAATCCTGCGCCAACGTGGCTCCATAGGATGCGGATATGACCTGTTTATGGGGGTGACGACCAAGATACCATGCCGGAAAACGCCTGCTGACAAGCTCGGATTTTCCATGCCGTGGGGGCATGAATACCATCAGACGTGTGATGGTGCCACGTTCCACTGCATCCAGTTTCTGACAGAGCAGGTGGTGGTGAGCTCCAGACTGGTAGCCGGGCATGGTGTAGCGGGTGAAATCCAGCAGATTCTGGCGTGCATGACTGCGATTTTTCAGTTCAGCCTGTGCGTTCTGACTGACCTGCCTGTGCAAGGGCATTGAGTTCATCATCCGTGAAATCTTCAAGACCTTTGCGCACAACCGCGTTCATGGACAGGCCCGCAAGTTTGGGGTGCAGGTAAGGGGCTGCCACCTTTGCGGCATCGAACTGTCGGTCCGTTATGGTCTCGTCCCCCTGCATGACACGGGTGAAAATTTCCAGCGGCGTGACGGGCGGTGCAGCCGACGGAAGAGGTGCAGGAGAAGACGCGAAGGGAGCGGATGGTTCAGCGGCAGGCGGTTGTGGTGGTGGAGCGACGGTCTGCGTGGATGGTTGTGGAGTGGGTGGCGCTGGTTCCGATGCTTGGGTGCGTGAGGACGGCTGGCGGGAAGCGTTTTCTGTGGGCCGGGTGGAGAGTGGCGCGGAGGCGCGGGCTGAGGCTGAGGCTGAGGCTGAGGCTGAGGCTGAGGGAATGGTGGGGGTATCGGGCAGCAGAGGCAAGAGTAGAGACGAGCCCTTGCTTGGCGGAACAAGTGAACTGGGTTCGGAAGGTGCTGGTTGAGGGGATAAGGAGAGATCAGGACCGGCATCGCGGGGTTGTGGTGCGCCTGTCGCTGTGAAAGCGGGCGTGGCTGCAACAGAGTGGGCCGAGGTGGTGGAACGGGTTGTTCGCCGTTTGCGAGGGGCTGGCTTTTTGGTGGGAAGTTGTGTGGCAGGTGCGCCGTGGGGGAAAAGAGATGTGTCTTCCCTTGTCTGCATGGCGGGCGGCTGTGGTGAAAGGGTTGCCGGACGGGCTGGGGGATCTTCCTGCAAAACGGAGGGGTCCGGGTTTTTCCGTGATAAGGCCATGAACAGTCAGGAAAACACGATATGGAGCGGATGCCGGGGCAACCGGATATGGGAGGCTGCCAGAGCGTAGGGCGGTTTATGCGGTGTTTCCGTACGGCGCTGGAGCAGTTCCGTTGCCAGAGCGGCGCGGGCGTGGCGGAAGCAGGAACGGCTGAGAGTGCCTATTTTCTGCATCCCCTGCCCTGCGAGGCGGCGTACCGGGCGGCATTGCACGACATAGTCCCCCATGCAGCCGAGGTGCAGGCCATCCTGCCATGGAAGGGGGACATCCGCGCGGTGACGGGGAGCCCCCGCGGGCTGGAGAGGACAGAGCAACAGGTGCGTGCCCTGATGATGCATGATAACCCAGCGTGTGTGGGAGGTTCGCACAACGTCTCCACACGCAAGGGCCGCAGGGGATGCAGACACAGGCATGCAAACTCCTGAAAAAACAGAGAGCGGGGCAAGTGGAGCGGGAGGGCTCCGGGCGGCTTTTTTGTGAGGATGACCGTTCTCTAAGCCTGACCACGCGCGCTGGCAAACGCCTTTTGGCGGGATGGATTCTGCGTTTTTCAGGCGTGGATCAAAGCGGGGCTGAGCCTAACAGACCTGTGAAGAGAAAACGGGTTTTTGTGTTTTTTCTGGCTGTTAGGGCACATTTCATTTCGGTTTGTGCGGGGAGGATGGTGCGTTCTCATGTTATTACACAGATAAGTGATATGCGTTTTTTAGATAAATCCACATAATGACCTCAAGCCCCGCACAAGAGGGTGTCTGACACAACAACGCTGTGGATCAACCACAGGATCTGAAGCCCACTCCCTGCCTGTCTCTCCCACAGGCATGCCGGGTTTAGCCCCTGCCCGGCAGTCACTTCCCGGCTTTACACTGGCGCGTTGGCTCTCCCTCCTTCTGCAGGCGCGCCAGTGTAACGGCTCCAGGCCACGCTGCATTCCGTCTTTCCCCTTGAAGACGCAGTCGTGGCCTGGCGTGGGCTTTTTTGCAACGGCCATGTGGAACGCAATGAAAGAAACACCGTTTATGCCCTAAAGTTTTTCTTTCTCTGCTCCATAAGGCCCGCAGGCGCCCATCCCCTTTCATTCAGGGGATAGCGGAGGCAGCCTGACACGGCACCCTGCAAAGGATACACCATCATGAACCGAACAAGCCGGTATCTTCTGGCGGCAGGACTTGTTGTTCTGGCTTTGGGAACAGCCACATATGCCGTGGTGATGCGGCCGGAACGGGCCAGACTGCCCATAAGCGAGAGCATGGGTTCCCGCCCCAAACTGCCGCAGCCCAATGCCACCCTGGTGCCCACGGTGAACATTGCCCGCCCCGTTGGGTGGAAAGAGGATGAAGCCCCCCACCCCACCACGGGGCTTGCGGTCAAGGCGTTTGCCAGAGGGCTGAACCACCCGCGCTGGCTTTACACCCTGCCCAATGGGGATGTTCTGGTGGCGGAAACCAACAGCCCCGGCACGGATGCACCCGGCCTGAAAAAGCGGATTGCGGGGCTGATACAGGGTATGGCGGGCGCGGATACGCCCAGCCCCAACCGGATTATGCTGCTGCGCGACACGGATGGAGATGGTGTGGCGGATGAGCGCACCGTGTTTCTGGACAAGCTTTATTCGCCCTTTGGCATGGCGCTTGTGGGAGACAGTTTTTATGTGGCCAACGCCAATGCCATCTGGCGTTTTCCGTATCAGGACGGTGAAAAATCCATCACGGCTGCGGGGAAAAAGGTGGTGGATCTGCCTTCAGGCTATAATCACCACTGGACCAAGAACATTCTGGCCAGCCCGGATGGACAGTATCTTTACGTAACGGTGGGGTCTAACAGCAATGTGGGGGAAAACGGGCTGCCAGCGGAAGAAGGCCGTGCGCGCATTAACCGGCTGACGCTTGCCACGGGTGAGATGACACCGTACGCCACCGGGCTGCGTAACCCGAACGGTCTGGCGTGGGACCCGCAAAGCGGTGCGCTGTGGGCCGTGGTGAACGAGCGTGACGAAATTGGCAGCGATCTGGTGCCCGATTACATAACGGCTGTAAAGGAAGGCGCTTTTTACGGCTGGCCCTACAGCTATTACGGTGGCCATGTGGATGAACGCGTGCAGCCACAGAACCATGATCTGGTCAGCAAGGCGGTTGTGCCGGATTATGCGGTAGGCGCGCATACAGCCAGCCTGGGCATTGCGTTCGGACAGAACAGCACCTTACCGGAAATCTGGCGGAATGGGCTGTTTGTTGCCCAGCACGGATCATGGAACCGCAGGCCGAAAAGTGGCTACAAGGTAATATTTGTGCCGTTTCAAAGCGGTGCACCCAATGGGCCGCCGGTGGATGTTCTGACGGGCTTTTTGACCGCGGATAAAAAACATGCCCATGGCCGCCCGGTTGGGTTGGCACTGGACCACACCGGCGCGCTGCTGGTGGCGGATGATGTGGGCAATGCCGTGTGGCGGGTAGCCGGTGTGCCGGAACAGCCTCAACCGCAGCAGGCTGCCGCCCCGGAACCCCAGCCACAGATGCAGCCTTAATCATCCTCCGGGTGGCGGGCAGCGGTGCGGGCGACAACAGCGTTGGCCTCCCGCACTGCACGGCCTTCATCCCCCGTGCGCTCCAGACACTCATTGGCAACCTTTGCCCATAGGGACTGGAGCATTTCCGTTGTGGCCTTGTGCGTGTGGTGTTGGGCGTCATCAGGTGTCCAGGGCATGAGGATTCTCCGTGAGTAAAAAAGAGGCGCGTTGGCTAGGCCCTTACTTGAGGTGGAGTCAGGCGTTTTTTAAGGGTGAAACCGTAAATTTGAAGCCTCCCTTCTGAGGTCGGAAGGCGTGGAGAGAAAAATCCAACGTATGGCTCCACAAGAAGCTCCGCCAGCCGGACTGGACTGACGTTTCATCTGTTGTGAGTATTATCACCCGGAAGGTCGGTCTCTGGGCTGGGCAACACGGGTGGGGTGCTGTCCTGAAACGTCAGCCAGTTCTGCCATATGGTGTATGTGCGCTGGCGGGTCAGGCGTCTTTCACACCCCAGTTGCATCATGACCCGGAGTGTACCCTGCTGCCAGTTTGTAAATACGGCGCCGCATTCAGCGTCCCGATAAGCCTTCCATGCGGTTTCTGAGTGCTGGAAGGCTTTCTGGCTCTCTTTCAGAACCTTTACTGTGTCATCATCTTTTGTATCGGTGATCTGTTTCTGAAGAAACGCAAGTGCGGCCTTGGCATATTTCTGATGCGTTGCTTCGTCCTGCGCCAGTGCATCGCCCTCGCACTGGTTCATCTCAATCGTGTTGGTACCCGGGCATGATGTTGCTGCTGCGTGCGCCTGTGCTGCGCATAAGAACGCCAGAGCAGAAAGCACTGCGAAGCGAGACATATGTCCCCCTTTCACGACATGAAAAGCCTTGGGCCAGACGAGCGCTTGCGCTGTGCTACGGCGAGGGCAAAGTGGTGGCAGGCGCGGCTGCCTTGCGCGCCATGCGGGCTTGTTTTGCGGCTTTGCGGGCGTTTTCTTCAAACGCTTCCAGTTGCTCAAGCAACAGGGCGCACTGGGCGGCAATCTTGCGTTGGGCGGAACTGGCGGAGAGTTGCGGAAACAGGGCTGCCCCCATGGCGCGGAAAGAGAGTTCATCTACCAGCATCATGCGTAAGCGTTGGTGGGCGCACAGGCCAAGCGCTTCCCGCACGCTTGTAATACGCGCAACAGCTTTGCCCCGCACCATCTGCCAGGAAACTGCATCATGTTTTGTAAGAGTGCTTGGGCGGTGGTCCTGTGAAAACTCCTTATAATCACAATAACCAAACACATAATCCTGATACCAGCGTTCAGCGGAATCGGCGGCGGATTGGGTGATATCCCCCGCGTTCAGAAGCGCCTGCACGGTACGGCGCACACGCATGGGGTGCGTGCCCACAAATTCAGAATGGGTCAGCCGTTCTGGTGTGGGTGCCACTTCCATGACAGACGGTGGTGTGGCGGACCGCAGGGAAGAGGCAGTGGTGCGGTTTTTCCTGAGTGTCATGAAAAATCCTTTCTCATCTGTTTGTTTTCACTCTCTTTGTGGAGAGTAATGTTCGGATTGGCTGGTGCAGAGGTCGCGCTACGAGGAGGTAGAGGGGTGTGTGGTCCGGTTATCTGGTGCGTGCTGTGAGGCTGATTATGGAATGGTGCTTCTGTGCTTCCGGCTGAGAGACATGGTTTGGCTGGCAGGTTAGTGGTGTGTCGCACCGGGCAAAATGTGGAATACGAACCAGTGGGTGCTGATCGCGGGTTTTGGTTATGAGAGATGACGGCTGCGATGCCGGGTGTGCTGGAAAAGGCATGGGATGCTGGTTCTGTGATGCTGGCTCTGGTTTTGGTTTTGGTTTTGGTTTTGGTTTTGGAGTGAAGGATGGAGGGCGTTGAGTGCAGATGCAGGCCTAATTAATGGATGGGCGGCGTGGCGTGGGTTTGGGGTGCTGTGGTCTGGGATATGGTGCTTTGGAGTGTGGCGTCACTCTGGGAGTGCAGGCGGAGCAGAGCGCGGCATCCTTCTGCATCCCGCCTGATGGTTTCAGCAAAGGGCAGCAGCAGGGTGCGGAGTTCGTTGGGGCTGGGCCAGCGGGCGCCGGTGGGGTAGCCGTTGCGGGGTGGTTGCCGTGCCCATGCAAGGCGGGCGTCCCGCCCCCATGCGCCTGACGGGATATCACCACACACCTCAAAAATGGCGCGGCATTGGCTGGCGGCGGTTTCAGCCCCCGGCGGGTTGGTGACAAGCTGACTGAGTTTTTTCAGCCACGCAGCAACATGCAGTTCTGTAACAGGCTGGAGCGCGTGCTGCACGAGCCCCCATTGCTGCCGTATGGCCTCCATCATGTCCGGCGAAACATCGCGCACTGTGAGCGGTACGCCAGCAGCCCGTGCCGCAAATACGGCACGCAGGGCAGGTGTGGCAGGCGTATAGCGGGTGGGTTGGAGTGCCGGAGATGTGTGGGGTGTTCCGGAAAAAGATGCTTGTAACAAAGTATTTTCTGCGTTTTCTGACTGATCCATCCATGGCGCTCTGGCAGCGCACGGCGCATTGCGTGTTCCAGCGTGCGACGTAGCCGCTGGGGTGCTGGCATTTGGCAAGCAGGCTCCGGCGTTTTCCGACTGTGCGGCGAAGAAATGCAGCATGATCACACGCCTTCCATATCGGGCACGTTCTGCCATGCGGCCAGCCGCTGAGCATGGGGTGAGGCAGAAGCGGGATGAGCCATGGGCTGGGCCAGTTCGGCCACGCGGGCACGCACCTTGGCTTCTATCCATGAAACAGGTTCTGCCGGGTTGAATGCCGCACATTCGGCTAGCACTGCCAGCAGGCAGGCGGCATCATCATGCAGCATTTTCAGCCATTTCCCGAGAAGGGCACGGGTTGAGCGCTCTGGCCGCCCTGTTGCTTTCTGCAAAAAACTTAGCCCGTGTTTAAAAAGATGCAAACGCACATCATCGTTCGGCCCGAACGCAGTGAGGGTACAGTCTGCTTCTGACTCTGCCTCTGCTTCTTGGTGTTTATGGGGCGGGCTTAACCCCTCCCCCACACCCGCGGGCTGTGTGGAAGGCGGTGAAGATGCAGGTGTTTGGCTGGCGGCTTTCAGGCTGGGATTACCGCCCGTGCGGCCCCATGCAGCCCCTTGGTCTGACACTGCTTTATCGCGCAACAGGCGACGACTGTAGATACAGCCTTCAGGCGTGGTGCTGAACACCCCGGCGTCCCGCAGTTCTGCCATCAGGCGCGCGATCTGCCGTTCTGCCACACCCAGCATAAGCGCAAGCTGGCGCGAATGCAGGGGCCGGTGATTGACGCATAGATGGCCGTAGGGTTCGCCCTCATGCATCAGGCACAGCAGGCGCATCCACAGCCCCTGCGCGGCCAGCGAGCACAGGCGGAGTGCCGGGTCTCGTTCATAATCCTGCCACCAGAATTTGGACCAGAGACGCTTGCTCATGCCTGTGCCTTTTCAGGAAAAGTGCCGTTATGCGCACGCGTGTTGTGAAGCATGGCGTTGGGGCATCTGGACACGCTGTGACCGGTTGGGGTCAGGCTCTCATTGCCCGGACACGCATCTGTGTGGTGCGTCTTTCTGTGGCGCATGGCGGTCTGGTGGCCGGATGCGGGGCTGGCGTTTGTGGGGGGCGGTTCATCTGTTTGCCAGTGTTCCAGCCCACGCCACAGGCCACGCAGGGCGATGGGGTGGCCGGGAGGAAGGGGTTCGGCATCCCGCAGGGGTTCGTTCCATTCGTCCTCATCTGTTGCAGAGGGGGCGGAGGCAAGGCGGGCGTGTTCGTACCGCATGAGCGCCTGACGCACGCTTTCCATGCAGCGGCCTGTGTGGCGGCCGATCTGACGCAGGGAACGCCCGGCGCGCCGCAGGGCGACCATTTGCTCAAGCAGGGTGACGCTGGTGCCCGGACGGGCTGCGGCCTGACACGCGACATCTGCCGCAGCGGTGGGATGAGGCGATTCGGAGAGGGATAAATCACACCCACTTGACGGCATGAGAGAGCGGGTGTGACGCATCATATCCTCCGTGGTGGAAGAGGCTGCCGATGCCTGTTGACGGGGGAGGCCGTGCGTGGACGAAGCAGTGCCGCGCGGTTGCGCCATTGGTCGTGATGACACTGAAGCAGAACGCGGATTTATGGAAGACATATCAATATGATAGAGAGGTGTTTCACGCACAGGCTGAAGAACAGGCATGGAGGCTTTTCCGTTATGAAAGCTGGTCAGGAGCCCCCGGCCTTGAGGTGGGAGGCTTAAGGGGAACGCTAGTGTGACCAGTCCCTCTTGGTCAAGCAGAAATGGTGTGATATATCCCTTTTTGATCTTGCTTCGTTCTTATGGGATACCTCCCCCTATGATACGCTCCCCTGTTGCTGATGAACTTGAACGGCGCATGGCGCTGCTGGGCCTGACCCAGAAGGCTCTGGCCCGCAATGCTGGCGTGGGCGATACCTACGTGCGCGATATTCTGAAGGGGAAATCCCGCAATCCGGGGGGCGAGAAGCTTGAGCGGATTGCGGCCATTCTGGGCTGCACGGCGCGGGACCTGCTGTTTCCTGCCCATGCGCGCGGGGTGGCCGAACAGGATAAGCCCGCCCGTTATACCCCGCCATCGGATATGCCCAGCGTGTGTGTGGAACTGAACCCGCCCGGTTATGTGGCGGTGCCGTTCATTTCACTGCGTGCGGGCATGGGTGGCGGCGGGTATGTGGAAGATCAGCTTCTGGGGCGCCCCAAGTTTTTTGAGGAAGAGTTTGTGCGCGGCACCCTGCGCGCCCACCCGGCGGATTTGCGGGTGATAGAAGTTGAAGGCCAGTCCATGGAGCCGATGCTCAAGAATGGAGACATGGTGCTGGTGGATACCCGCAAGGTGTCCATTATAGAGCCCGGCATTTTTGTGCTGTTTGATGGCGATGGCGTGGTGTGCAAATGGGTGGAGCGGGCCCATGAGGCCACCGAACCCATGATCCGCATTAAATCTGAAAATCCGCGCTTTTCTCCTTATGAAGTTCCGGCCGAGATGGTGCAGATCATTGGCCGTGTGGTGTGGTTTGCCCGGCGGCTATAGCGGGTGCTGGTTCGGGCGGCCTGGGCCCATAAATGAAGGTGGAGAGGGCATCTGGGTGAACCTCCCGCTCAAACACGGCGCGGATCTGTTCCGGCGTGGCGGCGGCCACGGTTGAGATGTCACGATTGGGTTGATCAAGAGGCAGATCGTGGCTGATGAGGAAAAGATCGCGACTGGCAATGCTGTTGAGTGAAGCTGTTCCGAAAGGCTGGGTGCGAAGATAGCCCCCTTTGACCCGCGCCAGTTCTGCGGTGCTGACGGGGGTTGTCTGCATATCCTTCAGCAAAGACCGCGTCAGGGTTTCTGCCAGCGGCACCTTGGCGGGATCGGCCCCGAACGAGACCTGAAAGGTGCCTCGGGTTTCATCCACGGAGGTCGCACTGCGCACGCCATAGACATATCCGGTCTTAACCCGCAGCGCCTGATAGAAGCGGGAGGGAAAACCGAGGCTCAGGATCTGGTTCCCCAGAGAAAACACCATTGTGTCCGGCTGCCCCAGCCGGAGCCCAACCGGCTGGAGGAATTCAACCATATCCTGTGTGCGGCCTTCTCCCTCCATCTGGAGGGAGACAGTCGGGATATCGGGAAGCGGGGAAAAAACCACATCCGGCTTGGGGCCGCTTGCATGCCAGTTTCCGAACGCGGCCATGACCGCCGCTTTTGCAGCATCGGGTTCGATATCCCCAATCACTTCAATAACCGTCATATCAGGCCGGTAGGCTTTCTGGAAAAATGCCGTGACATCATCCCGGTTCACGCTGCGGATGGTCTGGGGTGTTGCCTGCCGTAATTGCGGATCATTGGGTGGCAGCAGGCGTTCAAGTGCTGCGCGCTGGAACATGTGGTTCGGGGTTTGCAACAGGCCTTGCCGGGCAACCGCCAGTTTCTCCCGCACTGTGGCAAGATCGGCCTCACGGAAAGCGGGATTCAGTTGGGTGTCTGCAAGCAGGGCCAGAGTGGCGGGAAAATCCTGCGTCTGGGCCGCGGCCCCGAACCTAGAACCAATCCAGAGCGAACTGCCGATATCATCTGATCGTTTTACAATACTCAGCCGATCATGCTCAGGGGTGCCGTAGAGCAGAAGTTGAGACGTGAGGGAGGCAACACCATCCTTGCCAGCGGGTTCTTCCAGCGCCGAGTTGATGCGGACCATCCCGAAGACCTGAATGGTATGGGACGCGTGGTAAGGTCGGACGATCAGCCGCAGCCCGTTTGGCAGGGTGGAAACGGAGCGCGGCAGAGGCCATTGCGGCGCGGGTGGCATAGTCAGCACGGATTGCGCCCAGTCTGGCAGCGGAACCGCGCCCACTGGTTTATCCCCAAACGATTCCGCACCGCCGAACCCTTTATCCTGCGTGGGAGGAATGTTGCCCTGCGGGAGCGAGATCTGGGTAATGGCGTGATCTGGGTCCAGATAGCGAACCGCAAGCGCGTTTACCTGTTCTGGCGTGACGGACGCATAGGCTTTTGTAAGGGCCTCCGGGCTGCTGACGCCCCATTCCGCCACGGCCATGGTCCAGGCGTGGGTCAGGCCGGCAATGCTGTTGCGTTCAAACTCGGCCCCTTTAAGGCGCGCCCGCTTGGCGGCCTCCACCAGATCAGCCGGAATACCGTGGGCGCGGTACTCAGCAAGAACTGCGTTCAGATTCGCCTGATAAGAGGCAGGATCCTGCCCACGGGGGAAAGAAATGGAGGCTGTAAGAGCGGCGTTATTGGCTGTTCCGGCGTAAAAGAATGATGTTCCGAGACTTTTGCCATCCAGCCCCAGCACACCGAGCTTGCTGCGGCTGTTTGAGATGGCATCTGCCAGAATGGCCAGTGCGGGGGCATCAGACTGATGCAGGCCGGGCACGCGCCACCCGATGGTGATTCGCCCGACCGCGGCATCCGTGGGGGCGGTGAGCGTGCGGGCGGTGGGCTGTGTGAGGGGAACTGTCGGGCGCGCCGGAAGGGGGCGGGAGGGTATTGTGCCGAAAGCCTGCTGCACCAGTTTCAGCGTGGCTTTGGGCTGAACATCCCCCACAACAAACAGGATGGCGTTATTGGGCGCATACCATGCCTGATAGAACTGGCGCAGGCGTTCTGGTGTTGTGGCATCAAAAGACTGGCGTGTGCCAAGGGCGCTCCACGCAAAAGGAGTGCCCTCAAACAAGGCTTCGTCAAACTGCTCCCTTGCCCGCATCACGGAGCTGGAGCGATCGCGCGAGACTTCCTGCTCAATAGCCCCGCGTTCGCGCGCCCATTGGGCTGGATCAAGCGAGAGGTTCTGCATCCGGTCGGCCTCGATATGCAGCATGACGCCGAGATCAACCGGGGCGATATCAAACACATATTGCGTCTGCTCGTAAGCGGTGAAGACGTTGGCACGGCTGCCGGTGGCCTGAAAAATACGGCTTAACTGATCATTGTTAAGGGTGGACGTACCACGGAACATCATGTGTTCCAGCGCGTGCGCCGTGCCGGGGAAATCGGCTGAGGCGGCTGTGGAGCCTGCCAGATAGACCAGCCGCGTGGCCACCATAGGGGCCAGTGCATCGCGCACAATCACCACACGTAATCCGTTGGGAAGGGTTGCCTGCACCACACCGTCTTCCGCCAGGGCGGGGCTTGCAAAGCCTGTTGCGGCCAGAAACAGCCCGATCTTAAGTGTTTTGATCCAGCGCATTATCCCCTCCCCGGCTTCAGCGTCTGTAACACTGGCGGGAGGGGGGGGGCGTATTTCAATTTTATGATGGTTTTGCCGCCGCAGCAGCCCGCCCTTTCAGCGCCCTGACCACCGCAGGCAGGAGGAACGGAGTGGCCTTAAAACAGCCGCTTCAGGGGAGCGGTTTCTGATTTTTCCGGGTGGCCTTTCACCCGAAACAGTGCGTGGTGCGAAACAGCGGCAGCATTTCTTCCTGATGACAGAAGCATTCTTTCCTTTTCGGGGACGATAAAGCCTGCCGCGCAAATGCGACTTTTTTGCGTTTGGAAAAATTAAATATATTTAAGGACCAAATTACTCCTGTTTCTCACGTTTATTTGATATTGGTGATGCACGAACTGTTTGTTAGGAAAGTATTGACGCGTATGGCAATCTGGATTGGCACAAGCACTACAGTCAACAAAAGCTGGTCAAATAGCGAAAACTGGACAGATCTCGGTGGCGGCAATTCTGGCGTTCCGACCACATGGGAAGGGATCACAGTCAATAACGATGCCGTTGTTGATCTGCCTGCATCCTATTCTTCATCAGGCACGTTGACTGTTAACGGCGACGCCACATTCAATAGTGCGGACAGTGGCAGCAGCCTTAGCTTTGGCTCTGCCTCCTTTGCTTCCGGCAGTAATCTGACACTGAATGGCGTTTCTGCCACTTTTGGTGGCGGAGCCAAGGGAACAGGCACCATCACCCTGGAAAACGGGGCTTCGCTGAAGAGTTCTAACGGATCGGAGATCGCTTCTACCGTTATCTTCAAGCAGAACACGGATGCGACAGGGGCCGTTCTGGGCAACACGCTGACCATTGATTTCAACGGTGGCACAGCGAACCAGATTCCCTCCATTCAGAATCTGAGCACCTACGACAAGATTGTTATTGCCGGAACCGGCTCTACCGCCGTGACGCTGAGCATGACCGCTAACGGAGACGGGACGTATTCTCTTACCGGAACCATTCCGGCTTGGGGCAACAAGACTTTTGTGATCTCCAGTTCCGTAACGCTGGCGGGCAATCTCACCCCAAGCGACTTCACGGTCACAACCGATAGCGCCAACACCACTGTGGTCTGCTTTCTGGCGGGCAGCATGATCCGGACCCCGACGGGTGATGTGGCGGTTGAAGACATCCGTGTGGGGGATGAGGTTGTGGCTTACATCAACGGGGAAGCCGTGGGGCGCCCGGTGGTCTGGGCGGGGTGCAAGCGCGCCACCGTGCGGGCGCATCTGCCGGATGATGAAGCCGGATACCCGGTAAGGGTGAAGCAGGATGCCATTGCAGAGGGCGTGCCTTACAAGGACATGCTGATCACGCCCGACCATTGCCTGTTTTTTGACGGCCGGTTTGTGCCGGTGCGGATGCTGGTAAATGGCACCTCCATTTTTTATGACCGGAGCATCCTTTCTTACGATTACTATCATATCGAGACGGATGAACACTCGGTCATTCTGGCGGATGGCATGTTGACGGAAAGCTATCTGGACACGGGCAACCGCATGAGCTTTCAGCAGGAAGGCATCGTCGCGCGCCTTGGTAGCCGCACCCTGAACTGGGCTGAGCATGCGGCTGCGCCGCTGGAGGTCTCACGCGCCTGGGTGGAGCCGCTTTTCCACGCTCTTGCCGCGCGGGCCGGTCTGACTTCGGCGGATGCTCCTGCTGTGGTGCATGATGCTGACCTGCACCTGCTGACCAACACAGGCACCGTTGTGCGCTCCCTGCGCGCGCAGAACGGGCGTTCGGTTTTTCTGCTGCCGCCGGGCACGCACGCTGTGCGTATCCTCTCCCGCACCAGCCGTCCGGCAGATGTGATCGGGCCGTTTGTGGATGATCGTCGCCAGTTGGGTGTGCTGATTGGCGAGATTACGCTGCTGAACGGGCAAAACCGGCACAGTGTGCGGGAGCATCTGACAGTCAGTGATCTGTCTGGCTGGCATGGTCTGGAAAACGAGCAGATGCGCTGGACCGGCGGGAATGCGGACTTACCGTTGCCCGAGCTTGCGGAAAACGGTTCCGCGCGGAATGGCCTGACACTTCTGATACTGGAAACTGTTGCGGCAGGCCCGTATCTGGTGGACAGGGCCGAACATGGCGAGGCTGCCCGCTGCGCCTGAGCCTGCCTGCCCACCCTTCACGGTGGGCAGAACGGGATGTCACAGCCGACCACGCAGCAGAACGCCGCCGAACCCCATGAACACAACGCCTGTGACGCGATCAAACAGTTTCCGCAGATCAGGCCGTTGCAACATGCGGGAGAGGCTGGTTCCGCCAAAAGCGTAGAGGCTGTACCAGAACAGTTCCAACGCGAGAAAGGTCAGGATGAGCACCAGAAACTGTGGCACCCGAGCCTCATGCGGGGAAATGAACTGTGGGAAAAATGCTGTTGCGAACAGTAACAGTTTGGGATTGCTAAGCCCCACAAAAAACCCATCACGCCACAGAACACGCAGGGACAGATGAGGGTTGGCCATGGCGGCAGAGAGTGTTTCTGCGCCGCTATGGGTGCCATGCTCGCCCGGCACCAGAGAGACACCCGTATTGTCTGCCACCCCGTTGCCATCTTGCATGGAGGGGGATGCTGCTTCCGGCACGGCCCCTGCCCCGCGCCACGCCTTGATGCCCAGATAGATCAGATAAAGCGCGCCAGCCACACGCAGCACACCAAACAAACGGGGGGCTGCGGCCAGTGCGGCCCCTAACCCGGCGGCGGAGAGGCTGAGCACCACCACCAATGCGCTCAGGCAGCCAGCCATGGTCATGGTGCACCGTTTGATCCCGACCTGTGCGCTACGGTTGAGCACATGCAGCATGTTAGGCCCCGGAACGGCGCAAAGAAAAAAGACGATACCGCTAAACACCCACCACACATGCCAGGACATGGGCTGCTCTTTCCTGTTTTTATATTGGAAGCGCATCGTATCGCACATCCTCAGGAAACGCTATGTGGCCTGCGGTCTCTCTTCAAATAAAGGAATCTGGAGCACTTTCTATCCTGCTTTCTCAGGAAAGTGCCTGCTTTGTCCCTATGTGTCTGCCCCGGGAACCCGGCAGGGGCAGAGGGCTGGGGCGTTCGCCACGTGTCAGAAAGATCGGTCTCCTTCCGCGTTTTTTAGGGAATTAATGGGAAGCTGTTTGAAAAATCTGTCAAGTTGATCAGGTAGTTTTTGATGGCCCTTTGCGCGGAGTTACCCCCGTTGGCTGCGTATTGCGCCGTCAAAGCCGTTTTTCTGCCGCGCATATATCTTCCTGCCCTTTCCTGCTGATTTTTCAAACAGCACCGTGCAATCAGAACAGGGCACGATCTGGAATAGTGCCTTCATCTGGCGCGATGTTTGAGACAATCTTGTTCAGAGAAAGTTTTCCGTCTGCGCCGGTCATATCTCCGTTTGCACAGCCGGAAAGGGCGGGGGCCAGGGCGAGTGTGAGCAGGGCGAGACAGATCGCTTTTTTGTTTTTTCCGCTCATGTCTTTTCATCCTTTATGTCTTACGGTTCGACCCAAGGATGGGGACTGATCCCCCGGCCCGCGTGCAGGCTCATAACTGTCAACGCGTGGCAGAAGGAATGTTCAGTCTTAACCGTCATCCGTGGTGTATCTGAGCCGGACTGTATAAAGAGCCATCAAGCAAAGCAATGTGTGTTACAGAATTATTACAGTAATTATTGTGTATATATTCATAAGTATGATTTATGATGATGTAAAATTTAGAATATTTTTAATATTGTTTTATTTTCTCCATTAATTTGTCGTCGAAATTCGTATGATATCTGGCCTTCTCCGGGTTGTATTTTTTTTGACCCGCTAGAAAGATGATGTTTTTTCTTCATTATAAGAGCATGATGCGTCATACGCGTTGTATGAAGGTCTGTTATTACAGAGATCACAGTAGCATTAGGAAAGAAGAGAAAAAGAAACTGCGCGAGAATAACAGAACACAGATCAGCCATTCCGCACATGAGGATCAGCGTGTGCGGTGGTTCCTTCCTTGGCAGATTAAGCCGGGCTGTTCTGATGCGTGTGTGCTGGCGTGGTCAGCGTTACAGGGGAAGCGCCTCCCCCTTTGTGCCGCAACGCGAGACTGATAATGCCGACGAGTAAGATGCGTCCGTTACAGGATGATTTACGCCACATGCCCCTGCCCGGCAGTGCGGCGTTCAGGCTTGATCAGGCGGAGCAAGATTGCCGTGACCTTGAAGCCATAAGCGACCTTTTGCGGAAAACGGCTGGTTCTATTACGCCCATCATACAGCGGCTGACCTATGGCACCCTGCCGCTGGCCGTGAAGGAAAGTTGCATCATGCTGGAAGCTCTGGCGGAAGAAATTGAGCGCGATGATGTTGCGACAGTGCAGGAGGCGGCTGCTCTGTGACAGGCCGTGAGCGTAACAGGCCGTAAATGGCGCGATGGGCTTTGGCTTTGGCTTTGGCTTTGGCTTTGGCTTTGGCTT
>NZ_LHZU01000076.1 GCF_001580995.1 Acetobacter senegalensis | reverse complement strand
ATTCTGGCGGCTCGTTTTCTCCAAGCTGCTTCCGCCACCACAAAAGGGGAGCCAATGCGCGTACGTTGAGTGTGCCGCGCAAACTCAGATTTTTCCAAGGCTGTATTGCTGCTGATTGGGGTGGTGACGGAAGCAGCTTGGAGAAAACGAGCCGCCAGAATCCCCAATATGTCTCCTCGGAGCCAATTCCCATGCCTATCTGCCAGCAACGGACGATCAGAGTCGCCATCAGTCGTTAGGATGGCGTCAAATTTTCCTTGGGCGGCCCATTGATTGGCCAAGGAAACGTCTTCAGGACGCACAGCTTCGGTATCAACGGCTACAAAATTTTTAGATCTACCAAGGGGTATGGCCTCACCGCCAAGAGCTTCCACAATATCGGTTAGAACATCTCGCCCAACGGCGGAATGCTGGTAAACCCCGAGGCATAGACCAGATAAAGCATCGGCACCAAAAAAATCACGGTAACGGGCAATAAAACTCGGAATGATATTTGTAACGGGAGGAAACGCGACTGGCTTTATAAGCTTGCCATTTACATTAAACATCTCTTCAGGAAGCTCTATGTTTTGATCTCTCATGGCCAATTCGTCGTCCTTGAGAAATTCACCCTGAGCCCGGTTGAACTTGATACCATTGCGGTCTGCAGGAATATGACTTCCTGTCACCATAAGAGAGGGAATCCTCAAAGAGAAAGCGTAATGGCACAGAGTAGGGCTGGGAACAAACCCACAAAATACAGGCTTTCCTCCCATATACTTAATTGCCGCGATACAGGCGCCCATGATGCGTGGCGTGCTGGGACGCAGATCTCCGGCAACAGCAACCATGGTGTGCGGAGAAAATTCACCTAACGTAGCCAGATGCTGAAGGTACCCCATTGTATAGGCAAAGCAGACCATATCACTCATGTTGTCAGCCAAGCCACGCGCGCCACTTGTACCAAAAACAACACCTGATTGTTCCATCCATTGGGATATTTTCACGGTTTCCTCCTTACTGTATTCATCTAAAGATTTTTTTGATTTAGCGGATAATTCTATGTTGTGAATTCATATGTAAATAGAGCCGTTGTTTTTCATAAGTATGTCTTCTTAATCTCTAAATGCATGAGCTTACTTTTTCTCGCGTGGAACATCGAATTTTTGCATGGGCCTGATAAAAATATCTGTTGTCTCTGCTGTTCGTGGTAGGAGGAGACTATTACATAACGCGACGGCGACATCCTGTGGTTGCAGAAGAAGATCTGGATTATAGGGTTTACCGGCTGTTTGATAAATAGCTTCCTGGCGAGGGGTCGCTGTCGTGCCGGGCATAATAGAAATGACCCTTACGCCTTTTGCGTTAACTTCATCCCGTAGCGTATCTGTCAAAGATTTCAGCGCTGTCTGCGTCGCCGCATAGAGGCCTCTTTCCGCCGTATTCGTTGCTTTGATGATGGAGGAATTGATAACAACAATCTGGCCGTTGCTTTTCACGAGAGCGGGCAACGCATGCTGTATAAGAGTCAGAGGGGCTTTTACGTTAACCGAAAAAAGATTATCGAACTGCGCGGTCGTGGTTGTCTGCAAAGAACCTTGGTGAAAAGTCCCGGACGAAATAACGAGATAGTCTAGGCGTCCGTAAGTGGTTTCTACGGTAGAAAAAAGTTTTTGAACAGAAGATGACGATGTAATATCGCACGCGGCAGGTAAAGCGTTACAGCCTGCCTCTAACGCGCAGGACTTCACTTCAGATTCTGTACGCGCAACACAGATAACAGAAGCACCAAGGCTCGACAGGTGAAGACTGGTTGCTCTGCCAATGCCTCGGCCTGCGCCGGTAACAAGGGCAACATGGGCCGAAAAAGGACGGGATTCTGTCACGATCTCTCCTGCCAAAACTTGTTTATTGAGTAGACGTTATAAGATGGGTCATGAACCGTTTCCTATTTATGGGGTTGGAAAAGGCTGAGCTTGTTCTTTGCCATAAAGTTTCAGAAGACCCGCTTTTTGTAAAATATCAACAGCATAAAGAATGGAGCGAAAAGATCTCTTGGCTCGGCTTGCAATATCTAGAATAGAGTTTTTTCCATCGGATAGGTTTAATGCCCATAATAGGCCTAATTGGTCAGGCAGATCATCTTTAATTTTATCTGTTTTTAATGCTTCATGTTGTAAAGGATAAAGGCCACGCTTTCCAAGTTGAGGCTCTCCATAAGGGCTCGTGCTGACAGGATAAAGAGAGTTCTCTATTATAGTAATTAGATCCGCTAGCAGAGAAAAAGAGGATTCCAAAGTATCGGGTGTTACAAAATCCAGATTATC
This sequence comes from Acetobacter senegalensis, assembly GCF_001580995.1. Lineage (GTDB taxonomy): Bacteria > Pseudomonadota > Alphaproteobacteria > Acetobacterales > Acetobacteraceae > Acetobacter > Acetobacter senegalensis. Next base: position 9,273 of record NZ_LHZU01000076.1, on the reverse strand, counting down.
TGCAGATGTGTGATATTCGGGAAAGGTTCCGTTCGGAGAACGCATCAGGCATCCAACAGGAAGATTAAATCCGGGAGAGCAATATTGACGCTCATCATACCCGTAAGGTTCAAAGTCCCAAATACGTGCATTTGACTGACGGGACAGGAGCTTACTCATCAGAGCATTAATGCTCGCAGAGTCTTCTCGCGCTTTCTTATACGTAAAAGGCCCTTTATCTCCAAGGCAACTGAGAACAAGGCCATTTTTTATATTTTTTGTCTTATCGGAATTCCTTGCCAGCCATGTAATGGAGCCAATCGTACCTGGCAGAAAAAGAAACCGGTATGAAAGGCGGCGTTCTGGAAGGTCTTGGAGTTTGCGAATAAGTTCTATCGCTATTGCAAGAGAGGAAAGGTTATCATTTGCAAGAGAAGGATGGCAACAATGTATTGAAAAAAGGAATTCCTCATCTGATTCGCCTGGGATAAGAACTTCCCCGTATGTAAGGAAGCCAGGCGCAAGCGTGGAATCTATATCGACATAATAATGGGCGTCTGTTAGCTTTTTTTCTGATTCTCAGATAAGCAAAAGCCCCAGTTTTCTGTGTAATAGCTCGTCTTGTATGGAATAAGATCTGGCTGATTTGGGAGTGTAAAAAGATGCTCCTCAAGCTCTTCTCTTGAGACAAGTCCATTGAAAGGTAAACTATATTGCAAAATATGAAGCGTTGAATCGTTTATATCTATAATGATATTTCTATGCTTATCCATCAGCTTTGCGGAACTAACATTCCATTCTTTGGGCACAGTCCAGTCAAAAACTAAATCGCCACTCGCGACGGATGTAGTAGAGAAATTTTTTATCTGCGCGGAGATATATTGAAGCGTTTCCACTATTCCTTTTCCTGTGATGCTTCTTAAAATAGGAAAAAGAGTTCTTATGTGTTGATGAATAGCATGACCTGAAATGTCTCGAGATATGGGCGGAAGAAGATGTTGCTCAAACATGCTGGGAACCTTTCTTCGGCTTAATCATTTTTGGAGCGAGCAATTTTTTTAAAAGCGACTTTTTGATAGAATTTGATATTCGGTAGAAGCGAGTGAGTAAAGCTTTACGAAGAGGATCTGCGTAAAAGCTAAACGGATAACGACGTAAGGTTTTATGAAAGGTGCTAAAAGGATTGAAAAAGCGTTCTGGGCGCCCTTCATAGTGTATTGTGCTGTTGAGAAAACGTTTTGAATCAAGAACTGGATGGATGTAATTTTGTTCTCTGAGATAGAAAATATTTTCCTCCAAAATAGGAGGATAGTGAGAAAAATAATCAGCTTTACCATATGCAGTTAACTGAACCACATCAAGATTACTTGCATGGATTTCAGTGCCAACAAAGAGTTCACAATGAGGCCAATTATAGATTTTTTTTTCGCGATAGTGTTTCGATAGAACGAGGCGCCGTTCGTAAAGAAAATCTATTGATCTCTTTGAGAAGATCGCAAATGGAAAATAAGTTTTCCTTATATTCTCATACGGATAAACTCCCTCTGCACTCTGCAAATAAATACAACCCTCCAGGCTGGAGGAAGAGGTTAAAGCGATGATATCTTTTTTTTCTCTAGAAATAGATTTTATTATTTTTTCAAGATCACAATTTATAAAAACGTCATATTCACATAGAATGTAATAATCATAGTTAGGAAAAAGGGACGAATAATAATAAAGTGGATAATCTGCGTTCCACCACACCATATTTTTGTCTGGACCAGATTCTAAGCCCATTTTTAATAAATCATCAGTCGTGAAAATTACAAAAGGTAGGTGTTCAACTGGAGGGCATAGACCATCAGTATTATTGGCGAGAATAACAGAATCAAAAGAATCACTTTTGGGTAGGCGCATATACTGTCGCAGCGTAAAGTCATCCCAGATATGGGTCCGAAACAGAATGACACAACGCATGACAATTCCCCGAAGAGTCTAACGTGAAATTTGGACCGTTAGTAAGAGAAAAATTAGACAAGTCATCTCTATAAAAAGCAGTAAAATTGTATAATAACTATATTATACAATTTTGTTTATATATCAAAATACAACGGACACGAATAAAACTAAATAATACACAAAATTGAGTACTGCGCTAAGCAAAACTAACTTAATTCCAAACGCGCCAAGGTGCCTGTCCTGTGCTCCATAAGTGATCCAGATGGCGTTTATCTCTTAGTGTATCCATTGAATACCAGAATCCGCCATGAGGAATAGCCATAAGCTCCCGATCACGAGCCAGACTTTCTAAAGGTAGTCGCTCAAAAACAGTCTCGTCGTTCTCGAGGTATTTAAAAACACCCGGGGAAAGAACAAAAAAGCCACCGTTTACGTAACCCAAACCTTCTGGTTTTTCATGAAACTCCTGGACTTCGCCGTCTTGAATTTCAAGAGAGCCAAACCGCCCGACAGGGCTAATTGCGGTTACTGTTCCAATTTTTCCATGAGAATAATGGAAACGAATGCTATCAGCTATATTCAGATCGGTAACGCCGTCTCCGTAGGTCAGGCAGAAATCCTCATTTTTTAAGTAATCCTTTAAACGAAGAAGCCGGCCTCCTGTCATGGTATCCAAGCCCGTATCAACAAGAGTTATCTTCCAACAATCACCATTTTTCCTGAGTGTTCGTATGGTTCCTTCTGAAAGATCAACTTCAATATCGGATGAGTTTTGATCATATTCAATAAAATAGCGTTTGATCATTTCTGACTTGTATCCCAAAGGAATTACAAAATCGTTTATGCCATGAGCAGCATAGATTTTCATAATATGCCATAAAATAGGACGGCCGCCAATTTCCACCATTGGTTTAGGACGCGCTTCAGTTTCTTCCATCAAGCGGGTGCCGTAGCCACCAGATAGGATGACTGCTTTCATTTTTCTCTTCCTTGTTCACTGATTATACGAGACGTTTTCAAACGATTTCTTATTCTGGGACACATTTTTCGTGGACCAGTAGAGTTCCGGGCCTAATTTCCCTGTTGCTATGAGATCAGAAAGAGTGTTCAGACGTGTCAGTCGTGCAGAAAATACCGGGATCAGAGCAAGATTGCATTCAGTTATTCCGTCAATCAATGAAGTGATCGAATGAGCGAGTGATATTTGGGGAACGTAATTTTTAGCAATGCGGCTTAGGTATGAGAAATCAACACGGTAAGAACGTTTGTCTGGGGGGGCATCATGATTGATATCTACTTGGGTGCCTGGAATCTGACTGGCCACCGCTTCAGCTAATTGCTTCACAGTGTAATTATTTTCATCAGATCCTGCGTTAACAATAACAAACTTTTCTCCGGAACGCGTAATGGCCCATTCAAAGATACGGGCCATGTCGCGAATATCAATGAGTGGACGCCACGGGCTACCGTCACTCAGAACGCGGATTTCTCTGAATTGAAGAGCGGACGCGACAAAATCATTCAATACCAGATCAAGTCGGAGACGTTTAGAAAAGCCGCATGCTGTTGCAAATCGAAGGCAAGAAATGAACATCCTATCAGAATGTAACTCTTTAAGTTCGATTTCGGCTTCAATTTTGGAGCGTGCATAAGCTGTTAATGGATTGGTTACGTCATATTCGGTAAGGGGATGGTCGGATGCCCAGCCATAGACACTGCAGCTCGATGCGAATGCAAAATGAGTAACGCCGGCAATAGCCGAAAACTGAGCGATCTTAATGCAGCTTTTCCTGTTGACCTCATCAGTTACTTCCCCAAATTTTTTCCCCATAGGGTCGTTGGATATGGCCGCTAGATAAATAACTGCGTCAACTCCTTCTAGTAGTGAAGGAGGAAAATCCCGAACGTCACCAAAATGCTGCTTATTCAGAACAATCTCTGGAATAGGCCCTTCACAGGTTAAACGGTCGGCGAACAAAGCCGTATCATAGCCTGATATATGGGCGTCAGGAAACGTATGGCGCAAATGTTGGGATACTTCTGGACCGATGTAACCCATATTGCCAATAATAAGAATATGCATGACAGAGCATAACCTTTCACAAGCGTATGGAAGGAAATTTGGCTTTGAGTGACGGCCAGTAAAGCAATAATGTTTTAAGGACTATGTAAAGGAATTCGCCGATCCAGCACGCACGCCGAACTGGGCACCTTATTTCTCGTTTGTGTGCTGTGAGAACGTTGGCGTCTCATAAACGTCTCATGTCGCAGATTACACATTTACGTGTGGAGGAACTTAGTTTGAAAATTATTTTCTCTCGTGTAAGGAGATAAATGTGGCATAAGAATGCTAACGACTGCCCCTCGGATTCGGACCATTTTGTCTGCGGATGTTTATCCAGAAAATCTGATAATTCTATGTGTAACACGATAAGCAATCCGTCGAAGAAAAGGAATACATCTTTCAAAATATAATAAAAATATTGTGGAGAGAATAAAGATGCGATTTGAGGCAACCCCAATTTCAGGAATGTGGAAAATTCACGTTGAAAGAACAAAAGATAGGAGAGGTTCTTTTGGAAGATTTTTTTGCGAGAAAGAATTTGAGAGTAGAAATCTTGTATCTAGTTTTTGTCAGTGGAGCAGTTCTCGTACGTTAAAGAGGGGTACTATTAGAGGTATGCATTTGCAATTGCCTCCAGCTGGAGAAACAAAATTACTAAAGTGTGTTCGCGGACAAATTTATGATGTTGTATTTGATTTAAGGAAAAATTCACCCTCATTTCTAGAAAAGACAGAAGTATTTCTTGATGAGGAAGAAGACGTTTTTCTTTATATACCTGAAGGATGTGTTCATGGATATCAGTGTCTAAAAAATAACGTAGAGGTTTTTTACTTTATATCTAATTTTTATAACGCTGATCGGGTAGGGGGAATCAGATATGATGATCCTGAGATGAACGTGAGATGGCCACTTTCTCCAACTTGTATCTCTGAGCGAGATCAAGCCTTACCGTTTTTTTTTCAAGGTCTCTTTCCGGATTTGTAGCGTTTTTTTCTAGAAAGGAAAATAGAAATGCTCTCTCAATCAATAGTAGATTTAGCTCCTTCCAAGACGAATTTGCACGAGGAGAGGGGCGTAACGAGCCATGGGGATTGCCGTCTATGTGGAAAAATACTCACAAAAACAGTCGTTGACCTCGGGATGTCTCCTCTTGCAAACGCGTATGTCAGTTATGATGAGCGTAATAAAATGGAGCCTTTTTTTCCACTTCATGCATTAATTTGTGATAAATGCCATCTTGTTCAATTGGAAAAATTTGAAGAACCAGGAAAAATATTTTCTGATTACTTATATTTTTCTTCTTACTCGACCAGTTGGCTGGCTCATGCAAAAAAATATATTACCGAACAAGCTCAACGATTTTCTCTTACATCATCTTCTTTGATCGTGGAAATTGCCAGTAATGATGGCTATCTCCTGCAATATGCCATGGAAATGGGTATTCGTGTTCTCGGCGTTGAACCTGCACTCAATGTTGCCCAGGAAGCACAAAAAAAAGGCGTTCCTACTGAATGCGTATTCTTTGGGCAAGAAACGGCGTCCTACCTTAAGGGTAAAGGATATAGTGCAGATCTAATGACCGCCAATAATGTGGTTGCACATGTTCCTGATTTACATGATTTTCTTGAAGGGTTTCGTATTTTACTCTCAGAAACAGGAGTGGTCACATTTGAATTTCCGCATTTGATGAGAATGATAGAGCAGACTCAATTTGATACAATCTATCATGAGCATTTTTCTTATTTCTCCTTGAAGACCATTCAGCATGCATTGTTCGAGCATGGCCTGCGTGTGTTCGATGTAGAAGAATTACCGACGCACGGCGGTTCATTGCGTGTTTATGCAACGCATCAGGATAATGAGAGGCAACCGACGTTAAGTAGCGTTGCAAATCTTCTGATAAGAGAACGGAATGCAGGTCTGGAGCAATTATCAACGTATAAAGCTTTCGCACAGCGTGCCTTAAAAATAAAAGAAGACTTACTTGAATTCTTAATTAACGCTTCGCGGAATGATTTAAAGATTTCTGGGTATGGTGCGCCGGCTAAAGGTAATACTTTGCTAAATTATTGTGGGATAAAAAAAGATTTTGTTAGTTTTACAGCAGATGCAAACCCGCACAAGCAGAATATGCTTTTGCCAGGAACCCATATACCTATTTTATCTCCAGATGCGATTAAAGAGAAACAGCCGGATTTTATTATTATCTTTCCTTGGAACTTAGAGGAGGAAATTATCGAGCAACTTTCATTTGTTAGAGAGTGGGGAGGAAAATTTGTAATTCCAATTCCGGAGCTTAAGATTATATAAAACAGGTTTTTTGAAAAAACCTGCATAGGTCTTTTTAAGATTTAGAGAGTGCTGGATATGGCGTCTTTGTCTTTTGGAACGTTTTGGTATGGGGGACGCCTAAGTGCTTTAGAAAAAGCATGTGCCTACTCTCTTATTCGGCAGGGATGTGAACTCACATTGTATTCATATCGTCGTGTTGATAATATTCCCGACGGTGTAGTTTTAGCAGATGCAAGTGAGATTCTTCCTGAAGAAATGACAAAATATTTTATTTTTAATAATATACCAGATCTTGGTCATTTCTCAGATTTTTTTAGATATTCCATGTTTCGAAAAAATAAAAAAACGTGGGTAGATTTGGATATGTTGTTTCTGGCAAAACCATATGTATCACCCAGTGGTGATATTGTTGTGCAAGAACGGCAGGGTGGTGTGAATGGCGCAATACTTGGGCTTACTTCTCCTTTCTTAGTGGACGAGTTAATCGCGCGTTCAAAAGCGCTCATGGGAAAAAAATTACGATGGGGAGAAACCGGTCCTCTTTTACTGGAGGCTGTCTTGGGAGAGAATAATGACATTGCCAAAATTTCTTCAAAAATCTATTATCCGATAGATCATTTAGATATTTATAAAATATTTCTTCCAGAAGAAAAAGAGTGGTGTATAGATCACACATCACAGTCAGTTGCGCTTCATTTATTTAATAATATTTTAAATAAAATTGGTTATTGGAAAGATATTTCTCCTCCTGAGGGATCTTATTTATATGGCATATTAAAAAAAATCGAAGCTATTGATTTTTTTCAAGGTATTTATCCAGATTATGTGATGAAAAATATAATAAATAATTATAATTTCCGTTTAAATGGTAAGGATTTAGGACTTAAAAATATAATTAAGCAGGTTGTTCCGAGCGTGTATCGTACTTACAGGCATTATAGACCCTCTTAGTATACAAATGATTTTAAGAAATATTCGGGATGCAGTATTGTTTGGAGGAAGTTATGTCAAAAAGTCCTTCATTTTCTATTATAATCGCGAATTATAATTATGGGCAGTATGTAGGGGACGCAATAGAAAGTGCCTTAATGCAAGATTGGGCATCAAAAGAAATTATCGTGATTGACGATGGTTCTACCGATGGATCTATTAATACTATAGAAAAATTTGGAAATAATGTCTTAAGTTTTTCTACTAAAAATCAGGGACAAAGAGAGGCGAATAATCTTGGTTTCTCAATGAGTTCTGGAGATATTATTATTTTTCTGGATTCTGATGATATACTGATAAAAGGCGCCCTTCGGGAGATCGCATCAGTCTGGCATGCAGGAGTGAGTAAGATTCAGGTATTGGTGCAGAGGACTGACGCAAAAGGGCGGCCGGTTGGTGCGATTATGCCCCGAATAAGATCAGGAATCACCCCACAAGAAATTCAAAAACAAGCTTGGTTATATTTAGATTATCCAAGTCCACCAGGCTCAGGAAATGCATGGTCTCGAGAGTTTCTTACCAAAATATTTCCGCTCGATAGCAAATTTGATTCGTCAACTGATACATCCTGTATTGCTATGGCTCCTTATTATGGTGATATTGTTACAATAGATCGCCCTCTCGTTTTGTATCGTACACATGGAAGAAATGATAGTAACTTAAGTAATGGAAAAGAAAACTATAATAGAGAGATCGTGCGAGCTTTTCACCGATTATATGCTGTCCAATGCGCTTGTTTAGATACCGGACATCCATTGCCGAAATATAAAGTTCTTTTTGAAAATAGCCATTTATTGCAATTGCGCATTGCATCTATGCGTTTGACGCCGACAAAACACTCGTTGCCGGGTGATTCTCTTAAGAAGGCATTTTACGATTCTTTTAAAATTTTTCTTTTTTCCAAAAAAAGACGTTCGTTTTTTGATGGAATGATATTGATCTGGTCAATCCTAGCAATAATATTGCCGGGGTTTCTTGCAGAACGTATGATAGATTTTCGCTTTTCAAGAAGGATTTTAGAATGTGCCATTTTAAATGATTGAAGAGATAAGAATTTTTTAGAGTTTATTTTATGAATTCTGATGGCTTATATATAATTTAGGTTTTTGAACTGGAGGTAGATGGCTCTTAAAGTCTGACTGAAAATGAATTGAGTGATTTTAGTTAGTTATATTTCATGGTTTTGCGACGACCTGATGAGATCATGATGGCCTGGACTGAAGTCATCTGCGCGATGACCTGGAATATGCAAGTGAGTTGCGTGATGCGGAATAAGCCCCAATCATATCCATTGATACCGCGAAGGAAGCGGTTGGGCCGTGCCCGGTGCATGAACCTGCGGCGCGTCGTGGAGGCCATTCTGTATATTGTCGCGACCGGGGGCAGTGGCGGCAACTGCTGCGGCAATTCCCGCCTCTCACGACCGTGCAGGGATATTTCTGCTGCTGGATCCGTGAAGGGCGATGGGAGGCGCTGAACAACGGACGGCGCTTCCGCGTACTGACGCTGGGGGACGACTAAACGCGCGAATGCCTGGTGCTGGTAGCGGATACATCGTTGTCAGGCGAACGGCTCGGTCGCGGGAACTCGACCGGATCGGGGAGCATCGCGGCTGGCCACTGATGATCGTCAGTGACAGTGGCACCGAGATGACTTCCTGCGCCATTCTAGCCTGGCAGGAAAAGGGGTCGGTGCCGTGCACTACATCGCCCGGGCAAGAAGCCGAAGCAGAACGGGTTCGTCGAGAGCTTCATCGGCCGGCTCCATGACGAATGCCTCAACGAGCATCTGTTCCGCAACATCGTCCGCGCTCGGACGCTCATCGACGCCCGGCGAGCCGACTACAACGCCGTCAGGGCCCACACCAGCCTCAATGGCATGATGCCAGAGGCTTTCGCCCAACATGCCAACTAGGCATATAGCAACCCACAGACCCTAACTGAGAGCTGGAGACCCGCAAAAACTGGTAGCGTTTGGACGGCTATGGTGATTCATTGAAGTTACGC
>NZ_LHZU01000132.1 GCF_001580995.1 Acetobacter senegalensis | reverse complement strand
ACGCAAAAAAAGAACCAATTAACGGTTCTTCGATCCCTCCATTTGCAAACAGATGTTTCACCCACGGCCAGAGTTTGCTGATGACATCCAGGATTATCTGCCCTCCTGTGCTATTCGAAATATCGGCAGATGTCAGCCTGACCAGAAGCAACCGACCATCCGTATCCACGGCAATGTGCCGCTTGCGCCCAATGATCTTCTTGCCGGCGTCGTAACCCCGTTCCTTTGTATGGCGTGTTTTGATGCTCTGGCTATCGAAACGGACCCGGATGGGCTGGCTTCGTGTCCTGCATTAGGCAGACGTTATGAATGGTCTGGAACAGGAAACGGCGCATCAGCCGGCGGAACCACCACTAGATGGTCTGCCATGGACCGAAATGAGCCGGCAACATTCCCCCCCCCTGAGCGGACAAGGTAGCGCAGCGCGTTGATGATCTCGCGAAAATTGGTTGTCCGCTTCCGGTCTCGCAGGTTCGCAGGCGGCATCAGGGGCGCTATGCGCTCCCATTCCTCATCAATCAGATCAGAGGGATAGCGCTTCGTATGGCGCGTAATGCTGGCCATACGACCTCGTTGTACTGGCGTCCATAGCTTGTGCGTTTGAAACACGCTCAAAACCTCTTGAAAACCTATCACATTGAATTTCCAAAAGGGCTATAGCTAATTAGTTGTTTCCCCTGCTGCACGAACTATCGTGTGCAGCAGGGGAAACTTCATAGAACATTAAAAAAACTATTCAAATCATTTGTGTGGCATTTAAAAAAAGTATTATTCCGATCATCTTTACGGCTCTCACTCTCATAAACTATTACATTGCGATCTCCTGAAAGTCTTCCCAGATTTATTTGCACGTCTCCCAATGGATTGATGGTGCCAACAGTTGTGCCTCCAGCAGCATAAATAGAGGCATGCTGTGCGGAGCCATGTTCTCCTATCTGGATCTTCGTTTCACACATGAGTTTTATCTGTTCAGGAATGGAAAGCTTTTCTGGAGCAATAACCTCAAAGCCACGATGCCTTGCTTCTTCTTCGAACCATTCTTGCTGCTCAAAAATGCGCTGATGTGTCTTATTTATTTCCCAGGTTCTCCGGCTGAGGCAGATTTTTCTGAATGGTTCACCATCAAATTTCACATAATTTCTATAAAATTCTCTAACAAAAGGGTTGAAGACATAATTTCTATGCAAATACTCAGCCACAATAGCTTTGCGAAGCAACCAACGTTCTCTTTCATGATCGAAAAATAATATCTGGTCTTTTTCGATATTAAAAAAGACGTTGAGGAGATTAAGGGCCCACTCCGGAGTTTTGACTGGGAAAATAATCTTTATCTTTCTAAATTCACTTTCCCCTATAACACTGCGGATAAGTCCTAATCTAGGGAGGTCGTCTACGATATAATGACCATAGCACCCATAGCCAGCGCTAAAAGCCGGAATAACTGGTTCGTTGATTACTTGAGTTACACCCAATTTTGCGGGACATCCCCAATGACCTCCGCGGCTTTCCATTTCACCAACGTGAGAGAGGTAGCTATCCAGTTGAATGAATTTGTCATCATTCCATAAGCAGCCGTGGCCACTCAACCCAATCATATTCCATTCGTAAACATGTGCAGCTGGTGTGATGGCGTAACGTGATTGACGCTTATTCCAATCAGGATGTTTATTGTGGCCAATTATTTCAAGAGGTATACCAGGCTTCAGAATAGTCGCTTGAGCTGCTCCAAGAATTGTATTTCTGTTGTGATCTAAAAATAGACCGGCTGCAGTTTCTTGGGGAATAAGGGCCGGAGCAGGTTCTGTACTAAAGCTGTCTAATTTAGAAATTCCACCTAAATTTTCGTCTTGATCGTTAAATTCTACGATGCAATCAAAAGTTTTGCGTGCAAGAAGTTGAATTTTATTGTGGATAAGATAATTTGGGTTTTCACATAGCCGGTCAAGTAAATGTAAAGTAAGGGCTTGATGGTCAGTGAATTTGTCATGAGAAGAATTGGTAAGAGAATATTCTGTAAGTGTTACTGCCCGCTGTAGAAAGCTTTTAATAAAAGGGTGTCGAGGTGTGCTTGCAATAAAAAATTTATCTATTCTATTGGGGCTGTAGAATAGTACTAATTCATTGGGGGAATTTAATAAGGCTGAGATTGGAGCCCGATCTACTGAAAAGACATCCCCGAATACGCCTCCTTCCCAATAAAGGAATGAAAGCGCTGTTAAGTCAGCTTGGCCAGCGGGATATCCTATACGATTGTAGGCTTCCAATGTACGAGGACCGAGATTTGTTTCAATATAATCTTGTGCTTGAGTTCCATTGAAGCATTTGTAAAGAAAACTTCTGTTTTTTTGTGACCAGCTAACTTTATTTGAATCTTCAGGTGTATATACAGGTTTGTCTGGCCGCACTTGAATGATTTTTGGGGGGATTGGGCTGGGAATATAGTTTTCGGGCAATACTCCACCATTGTCAGCTCGAGCGACAATTTCTGGAGTTTGGCTAATAATTAAATCTAATAAAGGCGTCCAGCCTTGACCGAATTGCCTCGAGGCAACGTAATATAATTTACCCCAACAAGCTTTGTCGTGCTTATTATTTGACGTCCCAAGTTTTTCTAGGGATATATTTTCTAAAAATCTGACGTTTGAGATTATATCATCTGTCAGATCGTCAGATAATATAGAAGCAGGAGTTATGGTATTTTCTAATGGCTGATTTAAAAGTTGCTTCAGAACGTTTTTTTTCCATTCTAAAAGGCTGTTTTTATCAAAGTCGAGCATTCTAAAACACTTTCTTCTACGTAGCTGGTCATGTGCTAGTTTGTTTTAGCTTAAGTTTTTTAGAAGAGATGGTCTACCCATGTATCTTTGAGCCGCTTATTTTTATAAAGCAGGAGATATTCAGGAGCTGATTTTTTTGATCAAATCAGCTTCATAATCTTTTCTCGAGCGCTTTCGCATCTCGCTTCAACCGTCCCTCTCCCATAAACAGCAGTAGCGGGGCGGCGATGAAGATGGAGGAGGACGTTCCTACTACAATGCCGAACAGCATTGTCCAGGCGAAGCCGGAGAGGGTGGTTCCGCCGAACAGGGCCAAGGGCAGGGCGGCCAGGAAGACGGTGGAGGAGGTGCCGAGTGTGCGGTTGAGGGTCTCGTTGATGGAGAGATCAATCAGTTCGCGCAGCGGCATGGTGCGGTATTTGCGTAGGTTTTCACGTACGCGGTCGTACACCACCACTTTATCATTGGTTGAATAGCCAAGGATGGTCAGGATGGCCGCCACCATCACCAGATCAAACTCAAAACCTGTAATCACCAGGAAGCCCATGGTCTTGGTCAGATCCAGCACCAGTGTAATGACGGCGCTGAGGGCAAATTCCCACTCAAAGCGGAACCAGATATAGGCAAGGATCATCGCAAGGCTCAGGCCAAGGGCCAGCATGCCGTTGCGGAACAGTTCGGATGAAACGGATGCGCCAACGGCATCGGCCCGTAGAACAGTTGTGCCGGGCTGAGCTTCATCGACGGCGTGGCGCACGCTATCAACAACCTTGTTGGTTTCCTGCCCATCGCCCGCGTCCAGCCGGATCAGCACGTCGTTCGGTGCGCCAAACGCCTGGATAGAAGCATGCGTGATGTTATGGGCGGCCAAAGCGGTACGAAGTTTGCCGAAATCGGCCGGGCCGGATGTTTTGGCTTCCACCACAATCCCGCCGCGAAAATCCAGTCCGAGTGTCAGGCCCGGATAGAAGAACAGCCCGATGGAGGCCAGAGACAGCACGGCTGAGGTAATCAGGCCCGCAAAGCGCCCGCGCATGAAGTTGATATGGGTATCCTTGCGCACAAAACGCAGGAGAGGACGTCCGAACATATGCGCCTCGTCTCAGACTGGAAGGCTGGTGGGGCGCGTGAGCGCGTACCAGCGGACCATAAGCAGCCGGGAAAGGAGAAGGGTGGTGAACAGCGTGGTGGCAATACCGATGGTGATTGTCAGCGCAAAGCCGCGCACGGGGCCGGTGCCAAACACAAACAGCATGACATGTGCCAGAAGGGCCGTGGCGTTACTGTCCACAATGGTGGAGGTGGCACGCTCAAAACCGGCCTGCATGGCTGCCAGAGGCGTACGCCCGCGAGCCACTTCTTCACGTATACGCTCATTGATTAGAATGTTGGCATCAACCGCCATCCCTAATGTCAGCAGCATGCCGGCCATACCGGGCAGGGTGAGTGTGGCTTCAAACAGGGAGAGGATGGCCACCATCAGAACCAGGTTGGCCAGCAGGGCAACGTTCGCGTACCAGCCGAAGCGGCCATAGAACAATGCCATGAACAGAATGACCATCACGAAGCCAGCGGCCAGACTGAGCATGCCAGCCCGGATGGAATCTGCGCCTAGAGACGGACCGATTGTGCGCTGTTCAACCACGCTGAGAGGAGCGGGCAGAGCGCCAGCGCGCAGCATAAGGGCGAGGTCTGTCGCGCGCTGGGCGTCAAAGCCGCCTGTGATCTGACCATTGCCACCCGTAATGGGGGAGCGAATGACCGGCGCTTCAATCACCTTATTATCAAGCACAATGGCGAAGCGCTTACCGACATTGGCTTGCGTGACGGTTGAAAAAGCGTGCGTGCCGATTGAGTCAAACGTGAAGGAAACGGCCCATTCGCCTGACTGGGAATCAATGGCGGCACCAGCGTTTGTCAGGTCCGTGCCGTCAACATCTACATGATCATAGACGGGTAGGGGGCCACCTTCCGCCGGGTTGGACATGGGCAGCAGGCTGACGCCAGGTGGCGGAGCCGTAGCGTGCATGGGGTTTGAATCGACCAGACGGAACGTCATCTTGGCGGTGGTGCCCAGCAGAGTCTTGATCCGTTCCGGGTCGCTCACGCCAGGGAGTTCCACGACAATGCGGTCGTCGCCCTGACGGGTGATTTCGGGATCAACCGCACCTGTGGCGTCAATACGGCGGCGCACGATCTCGATGGACTGGGTCACGGCTTCACGAGCACGGGCTTTTACCGCATCCTGAGACAGGGTCAGGACAATGGAGCCATTATCCTGCTTCTTGACCGTGAATTCGTTGGGAACAACGCGCGGCAGTTTTTCCAGCGCGGTTACGTCAGCATCAGCTTCAGACGGATCACGCGGGTTGAAGGAGACGGTGCCTGCATCCGCATTGGTGGTAATGTTGCGATAGCCAAGCTGGGATTTCAGCAGGGTTTCCCGCGTGGTGTCCGCCAGCGTTTGCAGGCGGTCATGCGTCAGGCTTTTCAGATCCACCTGCATAAGCAGATACGAGCCGCCGCGCAGATCCAACCCAAGGTGGATTTGCCGCCAGGGCATGGACGGGAAGGGGTTGCGCAGGCCATTGGGCAGGCAAAGCAGCAGACCTAACAGGCATACACCCAGTACCGAGGCCAACTTGAGGCGGCTGTAATACATTCTCACCTGAAACAATCGGTTTTTGTCGCCCGGAACATGCCGCTCCCTTGCGTGTGATGCAACACTCTGTGGCGATATGAAGGAGGGTGTCCGGTATTCGGCGTGGGAAAGTGGCCTCCTTGCATCAGTCTGAAAGCGCGGAAAGCTGCCCGCAAATGGGTAGAGACACCCACTGAAAAACTATTTTCGATTCGGAGAGAGAAACGGGAGGGAAGCCTCACTCTCCCGGTTTTGCGGCGGGGGAAAACACAGGCTCTTGGCAGGAGCATGGAAGGCGATTAAGAACAAAATAGAAACATAATCTGTGATTTTGGGGTTTGTGCTGTGGGCTGCTACCGCTGTGTCGAATGAAAGTGCGCGGGATGAGGAAGGATCGGGAATGACACAGGGCAGCTTGCGGGTTGGGGTGATTGGAGCCGGACATTTCGGGCGCTACCACACCCTGAAAGTGCGGAGCGTGCCGCGTGAGGTGCTGGTGGGTCTGTTTGATCCGGACATGCGCAGGGCTGCCGAGGTAGCGAAAGAAGCCGGGTGCCCGGTTTTTGAGAGTGTGGAAGACCTGTTAGCCCAGTGTGATGCTGTGGTGGTTGCAGCCCCGGCAGAGTTCCACTTTGAACTGGCGGTGCAGGCGCTGCGGGCCGGTAAGCATGTGCTGGTGGAAAAGCCGGTGGCGGCCACGTTGGAGCAAGCGGATTTTCTGGTCACTCTAGCAGATGAAACCGGACTGGTGTGTCAGGTTGGGCATTTGCTGCGCTATTCAGCCGAACATGAGGCTATCACCCGCCGTATCACCCGCCCTCTTTATATAGAGGCAACACGGATTGCGCCTTTCAAGCCGCGTGGCACGGATGTGTCTGTGATTCTCGATCTGATGATTCATGATCTGGATCTGGTGTTGGCGATTGTAGATAGCCCGATTGCGCAGGTGGATGCCCTGGGGGCAGCGGTCAGTTCAGCCCATGAGGATATTGCCAATGCACGTGTCCGTTTTGAAAATGGCTGTGTAGCAACCATTACCGCCAGCCGAATCTCCCTGAAGACAGAGCGCCGGATGCGACTGTTTTCTGAGGAAGGCTATCTCTCTGCCGATTTTGGTAAGCGCGAGTTGACCATGATTGGTAAAGAGCGCGGGATTCCGTTGCCGGGAACGGGTGGTTTCCGGCGGGAAGCGATCTCTTGGAAAGATCATGATTCGCTCCACGCGGAACATGAGGCCTTTGTGGCGGCGTGTCTGGATGGAGCGCCGGTTGTGGTGGATGTCCGGGCCGGACGCCGCGCTCTGGCAGCGGCATTGGCCGTGGCGGATGGAATTGAAGAGTCACGCAGACGGATGGAGATGTCGGGTCTGATTGGCGTGGTCTGAAAAAAATATTCAGCCCCGTATATCTGACGATCGCTGAAAACTGCGCCAAAAGTGGAAAGCAAGTTTTTTTTGCCGATTCAGGGTGAAAAAAAACACTAGATATAGGGTCGATGATGGCGCAAAAACGCGAGATATGGTGCCGCGGCAGAGCGCGCCCACAAGCACAGCCACACCTTACCTAAAGCAAGCGGAGCAAGTGACCTCATGACTCTGGTCGACGTTCAGGAAAATGAAAGCCGCCGTCCCGAGACGCGTGAGGTCGGTACCGGCGATCTGTTCGAGCCCGGTAAGCTGGAAGACATGGTTCAGTTGCCTGGCCATCACCAGGTAAGGGTGGACCGTTCACGCGATGCGCTGCTGACACCGTTTGGCAAGGCCACGCTGGATAACCGCTACCTGCTGCCTGATGAGAGCTATCAGGATCTGTTCGGGCGTGTGTCGTCCTATTACGGGGCGGATGCTGCGCATGCGCAGCGGATTTATGACTATATGAGCCAGCATTGGTTCATGCCCGCAACGCCGGTACTCTCTAATGGGGGCACCACGCGCGGCCTGCCTATTTCCTGCTTCCTGAACGAAGCAAGCGATAGTCTGGAAGGCATTGTGGGGCTGTGGAACGAAAATGTGTGGCTGGCCAGCAAGGGCGGCGGCATTGGTTCCTATTGGGGCAATCTGCGTTCCATTGGCGAAAATGTGGGCCGGAATGGCAAGACATCCGGCGTTATCCCCTTCATTCGGGTGATGGACAGCCTGACGCTGGCCATCAGTCAGGGGTCTCTGCGTCGCGGCTCCGCTGCTGTCTATCTGCCGGTCTGGCATCCGGAAATTGAAGAGTTCATTGAAATTCGTCGTCCTACAGGGGGTGATCCCAACCGGAAGGCGCTGAACCTGCACCATGGTATTCTGGTGTCTGACGCTTTCATGCGGGCCGTGGAAGCGGACGATGAATGGGGATTGGTTTCCCCCAAGGACGGCACGGTTATCCGTAAGGTGTCTGCCCGCGCACTGTGGATCCGTATTCTGACAGCCCGTATGGAGCAGGGCGAGCCATATATTGTGTATTCAGACCACGTGAACAACGCGCGGCCGGAACATCACAAGCTGGCGGGGCTGGAAGTCAAGACGTCCAATCTGTGCTCGGAAATTACGTTGCCGACTGGGGTGGATCATCACGGAAAGCAGCGTACGGCAGTCTGCTGTCTCTCGTCCCTCAATCTGGAAACGTGGGAGCAGTGGAACGATAACCCTCAGTTCATTGAAGATGTGATGCTGTTTCTGGATAACGTGTTGCAGGACTTCATTGACCGTGCACCGCCGGAAATGAAGCACGCAGCATATGCCGCCGCGCGGGAACGTTCTGTTGGGCTGGGAGTTATGGGGTTCCATTCCTTCCTTCAGGCCAAAGGCGTTCCGTTTGAGGGTGTGATGGCAAAGGTTTGGAATCGCAAGATTTTCAAACATATCCGCGAACAGGCTGATGCAGCATCCCGCAAGCTGGCGGATCTGCGGGGACCGTGCCCTGATGCGGCCGAATATGGCGTGCATGAACGGTTTTCCAACAAGATGGCGATTGCGCCTACGGCGTCCATCTCCATTATCGCCGGGAATGCGAGCCCCGGAATTGAGCCGATTGCCGCGAACGTGTTCCTGCAGAAAACGCTTTCCGGCTCCTTTACCGTGCGTAACCGCCACCTGCTGAAGCTGTTGCAGGAGAAGGGCAAGGATACGGAGGAAGTGTGGTCCTACATTACGCTGAACAAGGGCAGCGTGCAGGGGCTGGACTTCCTGAGTGATGATGAAAAGGCCGTTTTCAAGACTGCCTTCGAACTCGATCAGCGCTGGATAGTGGAGCACGCGGCAGACCGGCAGCCCTATGTGTGTCAGGCGCAGTCAGTCAATCTGTTCCTGCCTGCCAATGTGCACAAGCGGGACCTGCATCAGATTCACCATATGGCATGGAAGAAGGGCCTGAAATCCCTGTATTATTGCCGGTCGCTTTCCATCCAGCGGGCAGATACGGTCAGTAACGTGTTGACCAAGGCCGATGTGCTGGCGGCGGAAGATGCACAGAGAGCAGAAGCCGCTTCGGCATCGGGCAATAACAACAACTATGATGAATGTCTTGCCTGCCAGTAAAAGGCAGGGAAGTCATTCAGCGTCTTGTTTTTAAAGAAAATGCTTCAGGTATGAGGACAGCATCATGAGCGAAACACAACCCGGGGGCGGCGAACAGGAACAGCATTTCGATCTGCTGACTTCCAATCCTGTTTACAAGCCGTTTCGTTACCCGTGGGCCTATGATGCATGGCTGACGCAGCAGCGCCTGCACTGGCTACCGGAAGAAGTGCCGCTGGCAGACGATGTGAAAGACTGGCACCGTGTACTGAATGAAAGCGAGCGGCATCTGGTGACCCAGATTTTCCGCTTCTTCACGCAGTCCGATGTGGAAGTGAACAATTGCTACATGAAGCACTACAGCCGGGTCTTCAAACCCACTGAAGTGCTGATGATGCTCTCGGCGTTCTCAAACATCGAGACCATTCATATTGCGGCATACAGCTATCTGCTGGACACGCTGGGCATGCCCGAAGCGGAATATTCTGCATTCCTTAAGTATAAGGAAATGAAGGATAAATACGATTACATGCAGGCGTTCTCCGTGGACAGCAAGCATGAGATCGCCAAGACGCTGGCAGCGTTCGGTGCCTTTACAGAAGGCCTTCAGCTTTTTGCGTCCTTCGCCATTCTGCTGAACTTCCCGCGCTTCAACAAGCTGAAGGGCATGGGGCAGATTGTGTCCTGGTCCGTGCGGGATGAAACGCTGCACTGCCTGTCCATCATCCGCCTGTTCCGCGTATTTGTGCACGAAAACCCGGAAATCTGGACGGAAGAGCTTCAGCAGGAACTGCGCGATATCTGCGCTACCATCGTTGAGCACGAAGAAGCGTTCATTGATCTGGCGTTTGAAATGGGGCCGGTTGAAGGGTTGGATGCTGCACAGGTGAAAACCTACATCCACTTCATTGCAGATCGTCGTTTGATTCAGCTTGGGCTTGAGCCTCTCTACAACACGACAGCTAATCCGCTGCCGTGGCTGGATGACATGCTGAACGCGGTTGAACACACGAACTTCTTCGAAAACCGTGCAACCGAATATAGCCGTGCGTCCACCACTGGTACGTGGGAAGAAGCCTTTGAGGCGTCCGTTTTTGAATAAGGGTTAAAGATTTTCCCTAAAGGAAACGTTTGTAAGAAAGGCCATCCTTGCGGTGGCCTTTTTTTATGGAGGCAGGGTATGTGGTGCAGATTTTTCGTGAGAAAATTTCTGTAACTACTTGTTATTAAAGTTTAAATCCGAGAATTCTGTTGCCGGTGCAGGATGAGTGGACTGCCTTCTTTCAGAATGGCACGGCTTTCTGGAGTAAACCCGCCTTCCTGCTGGTGCAGGACAAGGCCAGGCAGGATGCGTGAGGGGCTTTTTACGCCATAGCGCGCCTGGATCAGCATAAGGCGCGCTTGTCGGCCGGTTTTGGGCCACAGGGGGCACAGCGTTACATCTCCAAACCGGGCGCGGGTCAGGAAGGTGCACGCCGCAGCCATCTGAGTGGCGGGCAGGGCCAGCGTCAGGCTGCCCTTATAACGGAGTAGTCGTGTGGCTCCTTTGATCCAGCTTTCCAGCGTGTCCGGCATGGCGCGGCGGGCAAGGTCTCGTTGCTCCATGGGTGAGGCGCTGCTGTCCGTGTCATGCCACGGCGGATTCGCAAAGCAGTGGTCAAATTGGCCGAAGGGGAAGTCGGGAGGCAGGGCGTCAGGGAAACGGGCGTTCAGAAGCGTGACTCCGGTGCGTCCATTGGCCTTGAGATTATGCTCCGCCAGAGCGAGAGTGGCGGAATCCAGTTCGATGCCCCATACGCTCAGCTCTGGTATGCGATGAGTCAGGCACAACAGCCCCGCGCCTGCGCCACAGCCGATTTCTGCCACGCGCTGGCCGGGGCGGGCGGGAACGGCGGCCGCCATAAGCACAGGTTCAAGGCCGGTTCTGTTCCCTTTGAGGAATTGGGAGTAAAGAATTTTTCCGGCCATAAGGGTGCCGGAAGAAAGCGCGGAAAGATCGGGCATGACCGGCCTTGCCAGAAAGTGTCTGGCTGTCTTGAAGTGGTTGAACCTTGACCGTTTTTCTGGTGCCCCGCATATGGTTGGACGTCAACTCATCCCATGGCTGGGGGAATAGCGTTTGGGTGTTGCAGTTAGTCTGCCAGAATCTGGCACGGCCACAAGCCAGGATGGATCTAGTGTTTCTGTGAGTAAGCCAGGAGAAGCGGGCTTAAGAGCCTTGGCCGATTACCTCGCGCAGGATATGCGCGCGTGTAACCAGGTTATTATTGACCGTATGCAAAGTCCGGTTGCGTTGATTCCGCAGTTGGCGGCCCATCTGGTGGCTGCTGGCGGAAAACGCCTGCGTCCTTTGCTCACGCTGGCTTCGGCCCGGATGTGCGGTTACGATAATCAGGACGGCAAGTTGCGGCATGTTGAAATTGCCGCGTGTGTGGAATTTATTCATACAGCCACATTGCTGCATGATGATGTGGTGGATGAAAGCCAGCTTCGGCGTGGGCTGGCCAGCGCCAACGCCATTTTTGGCAACAAGGCCTCCGTGCTGGTGGGGGACTTCCTGTTTGCCCGTGCCTTCCAGATTCTCACGGCTGATGCATCGCTGGATGTGATGGCCATTCTCTCCGCTGCATCTGCCACCTTGGCGGAAGGCGAAGTGATGCAGATGACCACGCAGAATGATCTTTCCACATCGGTCGATCAGTATTTGCAGGTTATCTATGGCAAGACGGCTGCTCTGTTTGCTGCTGCCTGCGAATCTGGTGCCGTAATTGGAGAGGCAACACCTGAAAAGCGTGAAGCGCTGCGGGTATATGGCGCCAATCTGGGCATGGCCTTCCAGCTTGTGGATGATGCGCTGGATTACGCAGCGGATCAGGCCGTGCTGGGCAAGGAAGTGGGTGATGATTTCCGTGAAGGGAAAGTCACGCTTCCGGTGCTGGCGGCGTATGAAGCCGGGAGTGAGGAAGACCGTGTTTTCTGGCGGCGCGTAATTGAAGACTGCGAACAGACCCCAGAGGATCTGGATGCGGCGCTGGCCCGGATTGCGGCAACAGATGCCATTGCGACCACTTTGGCGAAGGCGGAAGATTACGCGGCCAAGGCGCGGGAAGCGCTGGCAATTTTTGATGAGAGCGAGATCAAGTCTCTCCTGATCGAAACCGCCAGTTATTCGGCCAGTCGCGCAAGTTAAGCTGTTCAAGCTTGACCGGGTAAGCGGGAGAGGCCAGAGACTGTGTGTCTGGCCTCTTTTTTGTGTACCTCTCAGGGGTTAGCTGGAGCTGCTTTGTCTGCTGATCTGACGTCTTTCAGGTTAGGCAGAAAGGCTGTCAGAAGCCCGATAGCGGGCAGATACGCACAGACATGATAGACAAATTCAATGCTGGTGTGATCGGCCAGTTGGCCGAGAACGGCGGCTCCTAGTCCTCCCATACCGAAAGAGAAGCCGAAGAACAGGCCCGCAACCGTGCCAACCCGGCCCGGCATGAGTTCCTGCGCATACACCACGATGGCCGAGAAGGCTGAAGACAAAATCAGGCCGATGATAATGCTCAGGCCGATAGTGGCATTAAGTCCCGCATAGGGGAGTATGAGGGTAAAGGGCAGCACGCCCAGAATAGAGACCCAGATCACCAGTTTGCGGCCAATCCTGTCTCCCACTGGGCCGCCAATGATGGTGCCTGCCGCGGCCGCGGCCAGAAAGACAAACAGATAGGTCTGTGCTGTGCGGACGGGTAAACCAAAATGGTGCATCAGGTAGAAGGTGTAATAGCTCGTGATACTCGCCAGATAGAAATATTTGGAAAAGACCAGCGCGATGAGGATAAAGAGCGCCTTGCCGACCTGAGCCCTGCTGAGATGGGCATGGATGGCGGTGAGGGAGGGTTTGCCAGCCTGTGCTCGGCTGTTGTGTTCATACCAGCGACCCAGAATGCCCAGCAGGGCCATGCCACCCAAAGCGACTAGTGCGAACCAGGCAAGACTTTCCCGCCCCCGAGGCACGACAAAATAGGCGGCAAGAAGCGGCCCCATGGCGGTGCCGAAGTTACCGCCCACCTGAAACAGGGATTGTGCCAGCCCGTGTGCGCCGCCTGATGCCTGACGTGCGATCCGAGACGATTCGGGGTGGAAGATGGAAGAGCCGATGCCAAGCAGCGCTGCCCCACAGACCAGAAGCACGTAGGACGGTGCAAAGGCGAGCGTGACCAACCCGATCAGGGTAAAGCCCATGCCACAGGGAAGAGAATAAGGGCGTGGTTTGCGATCACTCACTAACCCGACAAGCGGCTGAAGCAGGGAGGCGGTAATCTGGTAGGTAAGAGTCAGGAAGCCGATCTGCCCGAAATTCAGCGCAAAATGTCCTTTCAGAACCGGATAGAGCGCTGGAAGAAGCGATTGCATGGTGTCGTTGAGAAAATGGCAGAAACTGATAGCCCCCAACACCGGAAACACGGTGGACGCGGTGCGGACGGGGCGGCCGACGACAGACTGGCTCACGAGACGATCCTTGTTATTTTTCTTAAAGCTGTTGGAGGTCTTCCTGTCAGGGAGCCTGAAACAGCCTTTTGTGCGTCTTTCGGAAAAAGAGGGCCGTTGTTGGTATCGCTGGCCCATTTGACAGAAGCCTAGCTCTGCGGATCAGGCTTTGTCACGCGCGCTTGTTATAACGAGGCGGTGAAGCCTTATCCCGAAAGGGTGAGGTGGTTTCAAAAATCTGGAGGTTAAGGCGGCCAGATCACTTTAGGGCTGAAAAGGCTGGGTTGCCGTTAGGATGGTGGCTGTGTTAGGCAAAGAGGCACCACATTCAGGCAAAAAAGAACCACAGATTGGCCTGAGTGATTTTGGAAAAAGCCGCTCAGGTGCCGCTCTGCCGCTGTACGACGTGGCCAGTCAGGTTAGCCCGGAAAAAGGCGCTAACCGGGTTTGGAAGAGGAGGTGCAGAGCGTGGACGGAGAAACAGCCGATAATTTTTTGCCACGCTGTTGTTCTGGGTGCGCTTTTACGTCTGCCGCCCTTGGGACGTATTTTGTCGCGGGCCTCTACGCTGCTTGGTTTGGGCTAGGCCGTTATTTTTTGTGATGCGGGCAGGCTTGGCCAGAGCGTTATCTCATCAAACCCGAAATCGGGCAGCTTTCGCCGCAGTGCCTCTGCTTCAGGAGGCATGGAGGTAAACCAGGCACGGGGCTGGACCGAAGGAGATGTCGCTTCCGGCTGGTTCTGAAGAAGGGTGAGCGTGTGGCGCGCCACGGCATTTGCTGGGTCCAGCCATGTGATACGAGGCGGAGAAAGAGCCCGGAGTTGCTCCAGCACGAATGTATAATGCGTACATCCTAGGCCTACGGCATCCAGTTTACCCGTGGTATCGCGATCAAACAGGCCCGCAATTTCCCGCTGAATAGCGCTTGGCGGCACGTCCTCGCCCCGGAAAAGATGCTCCGCGCAGGCGGCCAGACCCGGTGCTGCATGGGCGATCAGGGTGCAATCCGGTGCATACAGGGCGTGCAGGCGGTTCAGATAGGGCCGCCGGATGGTGGCGCGGGTGGCCAGCAGGCCAATAACGTGAGAGCGGGTGAGACGGGCGGCCCAGCGGATGGGGGGCACGCACCCGATAAAGGGGATCTCTGGCCATGCTGCGCGCAACGCATCCAGCGCAAGCGTGCTGGCTGTGTTGCAGGCAATCACAACAGCCTGTGGGCGTAGCCTGCTGATGGCCTCGGAAACGAGGGTGAGAATACGCTCAACCAGAAACGCGTCATCCTGCTCACCATAAGGAAAGACGGCTGTATCAGCCAGATACTCTATGGCCAGTGCAGGATTAAGCGTGCGTAAGGCCCGCACAATGCCAAGCCCACCGATTCCGGAATCAAACGCCAGAAGATGGTGTGTGCCTGAATGTGCGGGAGCAGTCATTTTTCTGCGAAGATCAGCCTTGTTTAGCTTTGTATTCTGCGGCTTCTTCCAGGCTGCCAACACCGCCGTGGCGGGCAGACCATGCGCACGGATCTTCAAGGAAGCGCCTGACTTCTGCCGCAGCAGACTCCGAGAAATAAGGACGGGTTGAGCAGGCTTCCAGAACGTCCCACCAGGTGCAGAGCGAATGCAGGGCAACATTCATTTCAGACAACGTGCGCTGCGCACCGGGGAACACACCGTAGTAAAAGACCACGAATGCGTGGTTTACAAGCGCACCAGCATCCCGCAGGGCGTTGGCGAAACGTACTTTGGATGCGCCATCCGTGGTGAGGTCTTCCACCAGCAGGGTGCGCATGCCTTCGGGCACATCGCCTTCAATCTGGGCATTACGGCCAAAGCCTTTGGGCTTCTTGCGCACATAAGCCATGGGCAGCAGCATGCGATCCGCCATCCACGCAGCAAAGGGAATGCCGGCTGTTTCTCCGCCAACCACGGCATCCAGGCTTTCATACCCAACGTGCCGGCCGATTTTTTCTACACCCAGTTCCACAATTTTCTGGCGGGCACGCGGGAAGAAAATAATGCGGCGGCAATCAATATAGACCGGGGATTTCCAGCCGGAGGTCAGGGTATAGGGTTCTTCCGGGCGGAAATTGACAGCTTTGATTTCCAGCAACAGACGTGCCGTGCTCAGAGCCGCATCGCGGTCCCAATCGCTGGTCTCGCCAGAATGGGGGGCGGCCAGGTTTGCGGGTGACGTCATGAAGCGTTTCCTTGAATTGGCGGTTGGAATTTGCTTTGCAATAGCCTCAGGCAGCCTGAAAATCTATGCTTCATCTCAGTCTTCGGCGGCGGAATGAAAAAATGATGTTGTCTGTGACGCAGTTGGCCCCGGTATGGGTGGTGGAGAAGGCCGCAGCAGGAGAAGCTGGGCCCGCCTATATTCTGGCGTCCCGGCTTGGGTGTTTGTTCAGGCGCATCAGTGTGGATGATCTGGCGCTCGATTCGGACCTTAAGGGACGGCGCGCACCGGGGCTTATTCTGACATCGGGCGTGCGGAGCGGCTACGCGGCCCTGCGGGCGGCCCGGAAAGCAGAATGCCCGGTGGTCTGGTGTGTGCGGGGAGAGGCCCGTACAGCCCCCATGCTCCGTTCTCTTCCGTTTGATCTGGTGGTGGCGTCTTCCGCCGCAGCGGTTGCCCCCCGATTCTGCCCGACATTGGGGCCCCTGAGTATTGTGTCGCCTCATCTTGTGGCGCGTGCTGGTAAAGCGTGGCAGGAGCGGCTGGAGCATCTGCCTCATCCGCGGGTTGCCGTTGCCGTGGGTGAAGGCGCGTTCCGCACCGAGGAAGAAGCCCTGCTGAGTGGCAAGAAACTGGCCATGATGGTGAACCGCTACGGGGGTTCCGTTCTGCTGAGTGTGCGGGGGGAAAACCGCAGGAGCCTGACGGATGCCTTTATTACGGGGCTTTCGTCCGCATTTATGCTCGTCTGGCGCAAGGGCGAGCCGGATGAGGACCCCACCTTGGGGTTTATGGCTTGCTCTGACTGCGTTGTGGTGGCCGGAGGCGAGAGCCCGATGTTGGTGGAAGCCTGCGTTGTGGATGTGCCGGTTTTTTTGATGGAGCGGGAGCAGGACCTGCGTGGAGCCCGCGGCAGGATTGCCCTGAGACTGATTGAAGACAGGCATCTGCGGATTCTGAAAGATGATTTTGTGCCGTGGCCCCGCTCTGTGCTGGATGAAGCAGGCCGTGTGGCGGACATTATGAAGGCGCGTTGGGCCTTGTAAAAATGTCACTGAAAAAACTTGTGAACAGGAGAAAGGACATTCCTACTTGCGTAGGGGAGGGAAGAGGCGTTTAATCTGAACTTGTTGAGATTGATTATTAACTTAAGGATGGTGCTGTGGCTGTTGAACTAAGTCGGATCGCACGTAAATGTGAGCGTGCTGTTATCACGGCGTATCAGGAGCTGCGTGAGGTGGGCACTGAAGACGTAACCGCGTTTCATGCTTGCACCACGCTTTATCGCATTCATCATCCTGAAGCGTCTCTGAACGAAGCACGTCGTTTGGTCTCTGAATGGATTGATCATCACGTTGTGCGTAAATCTGAAGGACCGACCAAAGGTTGTGACTGCTAACGGCTGAGGTCTATCGAGGTTTCAAATTCTTCTGTGGAAGAGTGTGAGCCAGATCGGGTATTCCGGTCTGGCTTTTTGTTTGTTCAGAGGCGTCATGACACAGCATGATACATCCTCCCTGACAGGATTATGGCAGGGGCAGTTCACGTATCCGCGCGGGTATGCACCAGAATTTTTCACGGCTTCTCTACTCGATCAAGCAGGCATGCTGTCTGGTGCCATTACGGAAAAGGCGACTGAAACAACGCCTGACCATTCCATTCTATATGCTGTTCTGAGCGGTCATCATACAGGGCGGCAGGTTGTGTTTGTGAAGACCTATGAAGGCACAGTCCGCGCGCATGACGTGCATTACAGCGGCACGGTCAATGACGATGCGACGGAAATCAGCGGAACATGGTCCATATCGGGTAACTGGTCTGGCCAGTTTCTGATGATTCGGGAAGGACAGGCTACGCAGGACGAGGCGCTTCTGGTGGAAGCCGAGGTCTGAAAGCTGCGTCTGTTCATCAGACAGAAATGCTGAGGAAAGTCTGTTCGCTTAAAAAGAAATAGTTGCTTCCAGATGGCGCATTAGAAACGAGAGGGCGCGCTAGAAACGCTGCGCTGACTCGTTTTGAGAACGTCTGGAGAGGAAAGCCGGGGAAGGCGGAAAAACCTTCCCCGAAGCTGGTGATTACCGCTTGTCGAACGGAACAAAATCCCGCTTTGCAGAACCAGTATAAAGCTGGCGGGGGCGGCTGATGCGTTGGCCAGGTTCTTCGATCATTTCTTTCCACTGGCTGACCCAGCCGGTGGTGCGGGCCACAGCGAACAGCACGGTGAACATGCTGGTGGGAATGCCCATGGCTTTCAGAATGATGCCTGAATAGAAATCCACATTCGGATACAGCTTCCGCTGCACGAAATACTCATCATTGATGGCGATTTTTTCAAGCTCGATCGCCAGATCCAGCAACGGATCATCCTTGATGCCCAGTTCGGTCAGCACTTCATGGCATGTCTGCTGCATGATCTTGGCGCGCGGATCAAAGTTCTTGTACACGCGGTGGCCAAAGCCCATCAGCTTTACGCCGCTGGATTTGTCTTTCACCTTGGCAATGAAGTCAGGAATATTTTCCTTCTTGCCAATGGCAGCCAGCATTTTCAGAACGGCTTCGTTCGCGCCACCATGAGCCGGTCCCCAAAGGGCGGCAATACCAGCGGCAATACATGCGAACGGATTGGCACCCGTTGACCCTGCCAGACGAACGGTGGAGGTCGAGGCGTTCTGCTCATGATCCGCATGCAGGATCAGGATACGGTTCATGGCGCGAGCCAGAACAGGGTTGATCTTGTATGGCTCTGAAACGCGCGCGAACATCATGGAGAGGAAGTTCTCGGCGTAGTTCAGATCATTCCGCGGGTAGATGAAGGCTTCACCCTGCGTATATTTGTAAGCCCACGCGGCAATGGTCGGGATCTTGGCAATCAACCGCATGGCGGCCAGATCACGGTTGGCCTGAACCGCGATGTCATTGGCGTCGGGGTAGAACGCGGACAGCGCCCCAACGGTGCCACACAGAATGGCCATGGGGTGAGCATCACGCCGGAAGCCATTGAAGAAATTGCGGATCTGCTCATGGAGCAGCGTATGGTTGGTCAGGGTGTGCGTGAATTTCTTGTATTCAGCATCACTCGGCAGTTCGCCATTCAGCAGAAGGTAAATGACTTCTTCGTAAGATGCCTGTTCTGCCAGTTGGGCGATCGGATAACCCCGATGCAGAAGGACACCATTATCCCCATCAATAAAGGTGATCTTACTGTTGCAGGATGCTGTTTCACCGTATCCGGGATCAAAGGTGAAAACGCCCAGCTGAGCCGGAAGCTTGCGAATATCGACAACATCCGGCCCCAGGGTGCCGGAAAGAACAGGGAATTCGGCAGTTTTTCCACCCAGCGAAAGGCTGGCGGTGTTCTGCTTACCTTCGTTCTGCGACGCGCTCATGATGTTTCCTTCTGCATTTAGAGACCGCAGCCCTGTTGCGGCCTGCTGTTTGAGTGTTGTCTCCGATCCCGTGAGAAACAGGAAGAAGTGTGCCGATAAACCGCGCGTTATCTTGGGAGCTCTCCGCCGGAAAACCGCTGTTTTTCCGCGCTAGGGTCGCGCGAATGTGTCCAAAGTCAGGCTTTGTCCGTCACATTGCGCCCAGTTTGGTGTGTCGGTTCCTGTGTCTGACCCCCACATGCTGAAGACCGCGAGGGACGCAGTTGCGAATCCCTGATCAAGTGCAATGGCCTGCTGATCCAGCAGGCGGGCCAATGCGGAGATGCCCGGATTATGGCCGATCAGAAGAACGGTGCGTGCCTGAACCGGTGCGGTACGAATCTGGGCAAGCAGTGCTTCTGGTGGCGCTTCATAAATTTCGGGGCAGAAGCGGGTAGGGAAAGCTGGAGGCAGCTGAAAGGGAAGTAGCCCTTCCAGAGTCTGGCGGGTGCGAACGGAGGGGCTGCACAGTACAAGGTCTGGCGAGAGCGTATGCTGCCGCAGCCAGACACCGCATCTTTGGGCGGCGGCGCGGCCTGCTGCCGTCAGGGGGCGGGCGAGATCAGCCGTTTCACTGAAGTCACCTGCAGGGGGCGGGGCTGCCTCCGCATGCCTTAGCAGCAGCAGGCGGCGTGTCATGTGTTTGCCGAGTCTGAAGACTGTCTGGCAATCGCTTCATGATGCCGGATGACTTCGTGAATAATGAAGTTCAGGAATTTTTCAGCAAAATCCGGGTCCAGATGAGCTTCTTCTGCAAGGGTACGCAGCCGTGCGATCTGCCGGCTTTCACGCGCGGGGTCAGCAGGCGGCATGCCATAGCGGGCCTTGAGGGCTCCAACAGCTTTTGTGCAACGAAAGCGCTCTGCCAGAATGGCAACAAGGGCTGCGTCAATATTGTCAATGCTGCGGCGGAGGTCCTGAAGAGCATCTGCGGGAGAAGTCTGGTCTGTCACGGTGGTATGGTATCTCTTGGTTGAAGGTCAAAGAGGCCGGGTTTCAGCGCTTTTTTATACGGCTCCGGTTCAGTTTTCCATGGAAACCGGCGGCAGGTCTAGCCATGCAAGATGGCCGCCTTTGCCGGCGCCGGTATCTGTAAAGATGGCTTGCCCCCCTGCGCGGCCGGGAATGGTAAGGGGGCACCCATTGGTGGAGCGTTGATCATGCCCACAGTAAACAGTGTAACCACCGGGAATATGGTTGACCCAGTTCAGGCACCGTTCGGGGTAACCATCTTTCTGCATGCGGTTGGTGGTTTCACCGAACAATGCGCGTGAGAGCAGGAATGTCACCCGTTCCAGCGGTGGTGGCGGTGGTTCCATGAGCATGCGGACATCAAAGGCACCATGTACAAAAATCTTGCGGTCCAGCACCAGCCATGCGGGGGCTGATTCTAGGCAGGAGAGTGCGGCACGGGCGATATCGGCATTTTCGGGCAGGGCAAGTTGAGAGAGCGTTGCCTCAAGCGGCGGATCCGGCCGCACTTTACGGCCCAGCAACGCCCGGCCCAGCTTGCGGTCATGATTCCCGATGAGAAACAGGCCACGCTTCTGTTGCATGACCTCCATCATCAGTCGCAGAACACCTGCGCTGTCTGGCCCGTAATCGACAAGATCTCCCAACTGGATGATGAAACGTTCTGTGGCGACGGCGTGTCGGAAAGCGTCAAGATCACCGTGCACATCTCCCACAACGCGGAGTCCTTTCCGCATTGCTTTTTTCACGTTTTCGTCAAGGAAGAAGCCTTTGTCCATCCGCGTTTGTCCACCATTCCTTCCTTCCATGTAGGCTTCACTAGTCTGGACAGGGAAGGGGATGGCGATATTTTTTTGCATTCGGCTTTTTGTGCACAAGCATGTGACACGCCAGAGAGAAGTTTTTCTGCCTAGGTTACGCCATTACCCGGCGCCGGGACGGTGTCGGTGGGAAAAAGGCTGGATATAGAGGGCGGTAGCTGCATGCCCACATGCAGTATATGTGTCCCCTCTCTTCGTTCGGCCTTTTTTCAGAACAGTAAGAACAGGAACAGGAAAGCCTCTCATGACAGAGCGCATTCGTAATGCCTCCCTGCGCAGCAAGGTCCGCCCGGCAGAAGCCGCAGCAGAACTGATTCGTCCGGGCGATGTGGTTGGTACCAGCGGTTTTACCGGGGCTGGTTACCCCAAGGCGGTGCCGGAAGCACTGGCCCAGCTGATGGAAACAGCGCACGGCAAGGGAGAAGATTATCGTATCAGCCTGATTACCGGCGCTTCCACCGGCCCGCAGCTTGATGGCGCGCTGGCCAAGGTGAATGGCGTTTATTTCCGCTCACCCTTCAATACGGATGCCGGCATGCGCAACCGTATCAACGCGGGTGAGACAGATTATTTTGATAACCATCTGGGGCAGGTTGCTGGCCGCGCCATACAGGGCAACTACGGCAAGTTTGATGTTGCCGTGGTGGAAGCCACCGCCATTACGGAAGACGGCGGCATTGTGCCAACATCTTCTGTTGGTAACTCCCAGACATTTCTCGATATTGCCGAGAAGGTCATCATCGAAGTCAATGAATGGCAGCATCCGGGTTTGGAAGGCATTCATGACATCTGGGATGGCAATATCAGCGGGATTCCGCCGCGTGACATCATCCCCCTGACCAAAGCTGATGGGCGCATTGGTGGCCACTCCCTGAAAGTGGACCCCAATAAGATCGTGGCGATTGTGCGCTCCAACGATCGGGACCGGAATGCGCCGTTTGCCGCGCCGGATGATACAGCAAAGGCCATTGCCAAGCATCTGCTTGATTTCTTTGAGCATGAAGTCAAACAGGGCCGCCTGCCACCGTCCCTGCTGCCGCTTCAGTCCGGTGTGGGCAACGTGGCCAACGCGGTGCTGGACGGGCTGAACGAAGGGCCGTTTGAAAATCTGGTTGGTTACAGCGAGGTCATTCAGGATGGCATGCTGTCCATGCTGGATTCCGGCAAGATGCGTATCGCCTCGGCCACGTCTTTCTCACTGAGTCCGGATGCTGCCGAAGAAATCAACAACCGGATGGATTTCTTCCGCAACAAGATCATTCTGCGCCAGCAGGACGTGAGCAACAGTCCAGGCGTGATTCGTCGTCTTGGCTGTATTGCCATGAACGGCATGATTGAGGCGGATATTTACGGCAACGTGAACTCCACCCGCGTGATGGGGTCCAAGATGATGAACGGGATCGGCGGCTCAGGCGACTTTGCCCGTAGTTCCTATCTGTCCATCTTCCTGTCTCCGTCCACGGCTAAGGGCGGCAAGATTTCCGCCATTGTGCCGATGGCCGCGCATGTTGACCACATTATGCAGGACACCCAGATTTTTGTGACCGAACAGGGGCTGGCTGATCTGCGTGGACTGTCTCCGGTCAAGCGCGCGCAGGAGATTATCTCCAAATGTGCGCATCCTGATTATAAGCCGATGCTTCAGGATTATCTGGACCGTGCGCTGAAAGACTCGTTTGGTAAGCACACGCCGCATCTGCTTGATGAAGCGCTGGCATGGCATCAGCGTTTTGTTGAAACGGGCAGCATGCTCAAAGCCTGATCTGGCTTTTTTGCAGACAGGAAAAGGCCGGGCGCAGAGGGGAAACCTCTGTTGCCCGGCCTTTTGTTGTTTCGCCATGAAAGTAGGTACCAGCGCTGGGTGCAAGGCCGCGCCTTGATCAGGGCGTTCCGAGCGCTCCGAAAAGCTGGAGGTAACGGCTCAGCTGGATGCTTTACGGCTGAAAAGGCGTTTTGCTGCCCGGGACGGTGGCGTGGGGCAATAAAGACAACAGCGCTCAGGTAAAAAGGCTGCCCGATTGAGCGGGGTACTTTTGAAACTGTTGTTTTAGAGTGAGAAGCTGCGCGGAAAAGCATGACAGTGCGCTCTGGCGAGAGTTTTTTCTCGATGACCGCCATTTTGGGGTATGTGGCCTACGGATTAGACCGACACACCCATGCTCATGTTCCACACTTTCCCCATCGGTAGCTGGTGTCGGCTTTCAAAACAGCTTCCTCGCACACTGAACGGAGGGCTGAGGCCGGTTAGTTGTGTAGCGTCAGGTCTTGTGTGAGTTGCGCTGGCTGCTTTGTCACCACGATATCAACTGGACGTTCCGAGAGAAACTGGGAAGCCGAGAAAGAGGGGGTGGCAGGATTTTCCGTGATGATCGCTTCAGCATCACGATGCACCAAGGTAAACAGGCCCGGTGATGCCGTGGGAGAGAGATAGGCTGCGTAAGGATGGTGTCTAGCCAGCTTATGCGCTGCGTAGGCATCCCGTGTGGAATTGATGGGAATAGCCACCATCATGGCCGAATCTGCCTGTAGAGCAGCTTCAATACCGTCATGATTGGGAGCCACCAGCACCACGCGGTCACGCATTCTGGCTTTGCGCACCAGTTTTGCCACATCTACCGGGTTGGTATCGTTCAGATCCAGCATCAGCAGAGTATGTGCCCGACGGGAAGAGGCCAGAACATCGCTCAACTGATTGGAGCCTGGCACCACAATGACGCGGCCATCATCCTGCGTGGCAAGCGCCAAGCGGATCATGGCTGGGGAGGTTGCGCCGCTGAGTAGCCCGGTAGAGGCCGGAGTCATGCTCAGCCCGGTGCCCGGCGTGCAGATAACAAGCCCATGATGAATGCGGGCCATCAGCCCATAGGCTTTTGAATGATGGAGTGCCAACCCGAACCCGGCCAGCGCACA
Organism: Acetobacter senegalensis; assembly: GCF_001580995.1. GTDB lineage: Bacteria > Pseudomonadota > Alphaproteobacteria > Acetobacterales > Acetobacteraceae > Acetobacter > Acetobacter senegalensis. The sequence goes on along the minus strand of NZ_LHZU01000132.1, from coordinate 47,196 downwards.
GACGCCAATAGCCAGCGCGGCCTTGCCCAGGCATCGTTTGAGTGGGTTCCCCTCAAGTTTAGGGGCGTCCACCGTCATTTCAGGATGAGACATGTGTGGTTTCCCTGTCTTGCTGGCCAGCCATAGCCGCCGCACGCGCAAGATCAACAGACAGTACGCGGCTCACCCCACGTTCCTGCATGGTCACGCCAAACAGATGGTCCATATGGGCCATTGTCAATTGATGATGTGTCACAACCAGAAAGCGAGTCCCTGCTTCTGTTACCATGTCACCAAGCAGAGCACTGAAGCGCCCGACATTGGCATCGTCAAGAGGTGCATCAACTTCGTCGAGGACGCAAACGGGGGCTGGGTTACAGCGAAAGACGGCAAAAATCAATGAAAGAGCGGTTAAAGCTTGTTCACCCCCGGAAAGCAGGGAGAGTGTTGCCAGCTTCTTACCTGGGGGCTGCGCGTAGATTTCCAAGCCTGCTTCAAGCGGATCATCACTGCCAACCAGCCCCAGATGCGCACGGCCACCGCCAAACATGCGTGAAAAGAGCGACTGAAAATGGTGATCGACCTGTGTGAAAACGGCCATTAACCGCTCTCTGCCTTCCTTGTTGAGCGCGCCGATAGACCCGCGCAGGCGGGCAATAGCCGCTTCAAGGTCTGCAATTTCAGCAGCCAAGGTATTCGCTTGAGTGGAGGCTTCTTCCGCTTCAATTTCCGCGCGCAGGTTGACCGGCCCCATATCATCCCGCTCCCGAGTCAGCCGGGCGATCTTGCGCCGCAGGGAGGTTTCAGCGGCTTCTGTCAGGTCCCCCATCGGGGGGCGAGGTGGGGCAGGCGTTTCCGTTAGCAACTGGTCCAGAATGGCTTGGGCCTGTTCGCTCTTGGCCTCGGCTTTCAGGAGGTTTTCACGTGCGGTGGTCAGTTCGCCTTCGGTCTTGCGGCGTTGCTCGTTGGCCACGGCAAGGGCGGCTTCTGCATCCGCGCGGGCTTTATCAGCCGCGGCATATTGTTCTTCTGCTTCGGTCAGCGCACGCAACGTCTCTTTTTTCTGGCGTTCGGCTTCTGCCGGCAGTTCAGAAACGGTCTGGTGTTCTGATTGGGCTGTTTCAAGGCGCAGGCGGGCGTGGTCCAGATCCGTACGGGCTGTGGCGGCGCGGGTGGTCCATTCTTCAATGCCAGCGGCCAGAGTGGTCTGACGGGTGGCGAGTGTGGCTTTTTCAGCCAGCAGCGCAGCACGTAAGTCGCGTATCTGTTCAAGCTGGGTGGCCAGCGTGGTTTTTTGATCCTGAAGCTGGGTGACTTCGGCATCCGCATTTTCCGGCACGGAGGCAGAGGCCTCTTCCAGCGCCGCAGTTGTACGGGCCAACAGATCTTCCCGCTCAGCTTTTTCTGCTGTGAGTTCCTGAAGGCGCGGCGTCAGGGCTTCCAGACGGGAGCGAAGTTCCAGTGCCTGCTGTTGCAGTTGCTGGTGTGCAATATTGGCTTCCTGTGCCGCTTTTTCGGCAGCGGCGGCATCCTGCTCTGCTTTACGGAAAGCGGCTTCCGCTTCTGTCTGATGGGTCTGCGCTGCGCGCAGGGCGTCTTCAAACTGTTTGTTGGCTGCCCCCGCACTTACGCGGGCTTCCAGTTCAGCCAGTGTGTTTTCTTCCGTCGCTACGTTCTGCCGCAGACGTTCCCGTTCAGGCAGCAGGGTTTCCATGCGGGCATTGGCCGCCGCCTGCTGATTTTCGGCTCGGGTAAGGGCATCGTTGGCGGTACGCAGGGCGTGTTCGGCGGCTTTGAGGGCCGAGCGGGCTTTTTGCTCGGCATTCTGTGCTGTGGTGTCCTGCTGCCGTGCGTCTTCCAGTGCGGCGCGGAGCGATTCGGCGGAGGGCAGCGCTTCGCTTGCGGCTTGGGCAGCAGCGAGAGCGGTTTCAGCATCCGTGCGGGCACCAGCCGCGCGTTCCTGCTGGGGGCGCAAGCCATCCAGCCGTGCACGGGACGCAGCATGGCGACGTTCAATATCCGCTTCCTGCGCGCGGGCCTGTTGCAGTGCCTGCTCCAGCCGCGCCCGCTGGGTGCGGTATTCTGCGACCTGCCGTTCAACAGTCTGCACGGCTTCCACTGCCGCTTTGGCAGCCTGTTCGACGGTAGGCGCATCCTGTTCCAGCAGAGTGATGCGCTGTTCGGTCTCTTTCAGAATACGGCGTTGGCCGAGGCGTCGCGTTGCGGCATCCGGCTCGCCTGCGCGGGTATAGAACCCGTCCCACCGCCATAGATCACCCTTGAGTGAGACAAGACTTTGCCCGGGCAGAAGCAAAGCCTGATACGCTGCGCCATCAATCCCATCAGGCAACAGGCCGATAAAACCGAGAAGCCTGTCCAGCACCGCCGGAGCCTTGATATGTGTTTTAAGCGGCGTGGCATTGCCGGGCAGTGTGGGGGCGGTACCTTCCGCGCCTGTCAGCAGATGCCAGCCGCGCGGCTGGTTATCAGCGGCGGGTGCGTCCAGTCCTTCTGCCAGCGCAGCGGCCAGAGCGGCTTCGTACCCTTCTGGTACATCAATCTGGGCAGAGACGGGCTCAGCACTCGTTGTCTCATCCTGACCGAGAGCCTGTGCCAGACCATCCGCCTGCGCCTTTAACCGCGTGAGTTCCGTGCGCAGCGTATCATGATTACGGAAGGCTTCGGTCTGCGCTGCTTTCAGGTCCGTAAGGTGCGTATCGGCCTGTGTGAGTGCTGTGCCGACTTTCTGAAGATCCTCTTCCAGCGCACCGCGTTTTTGCTGGGCTTCGAGCAAAACGGTATCCGGTAACGCCTCCTTCATGGCCTGTTCAAGGCCACGGGTGAGGGCTTCTTCTTCCTGTCGCGCGCGTTGCAGGGCGGTTTCTGCCGTGCGCCGGGCTTCCGTTACACTTTTACGTTGAGCCTCATCCGCCTGAAAGCGACGGCTGGCGTCCGTCAGGGCCGCGCTGGTTGTGCGGCGTGCCGATTCACTTTCTTCAAGAGTGCGGGCAGCCGCCTGATGGGTCTTGCTGGCGTGGGCTGCCTGATCGCGCAAGGTCTGAAGTGCGGAGTCGGCCAGCAAAGCTGCTTGTGTATCTGCATGCCGCTTTTCAAGATTTGCCAGATCATTGCGCAATGTCTGAAGGCGGCTTCGTGCACGGTCCAGCGTCTTGCTGGTTTCGGCCTGTGTCTGCCGTGCGTTTTCCGCATCATTGCGGGCGATCGAGAGCGCCACGCTGGCCTGAGACCGCGTGCGTTCAGCCTCTTCCAGTGCCGTCCGCGTATCCGCCTGCGCCTTGGTCGCGGCTTCCAGCGTGGAGGCGGCTGCTGCCCGTTCCTCTTCGGACGGCATGCGGGTTTGCAGGCTGTCCAGTTCGGTCTGAAGCGCAGTTACGGCCTCGCAGGTGCGGGCATGTAGCGCCTTGGCTGTTTCAAGTTCTTCCGTAGCCCGGTCTCGCCGGGTGCGGGCGGCGGTCAGTGTTTCTGTCAGTCGGGTAAGGGTTTGTTCAGCCTGGGCCAGATCTGCGGTGAGTTGTGCCTGCTGTGCCTCGGCTTCCGCCATACGCGTGGGCAGGGAGGTTATGGCAGCCTGTGCTTCTGCCTGTTCTGTTTGCAGGCGTTCCAGCGTGGCGGCGGCATCGTCCGCACGGGTCTGTGCGGCGGCAAAATCGGCCTCGTGCTGGTTCAGGCGTTCTGTGGCAGCCTGTGCCTGTGCCGTGGCGCGCTGTTCTTCTCGCGCCATGCCTTCAGCCGTGACGCGGCACCGCTCCAGAAGTGTGCGGGCCGTGTCGGCTTTTTCCCGGATGGCGGGAAGCGCCTGATTGGCTTCAAATTCAACAATAACCGCTGTTTCGGCGGCTTCTTCATGCTCGGTCAGCGCAGTGCGGGCGCGGGCGGCCAGATCAATGGCGCGTTCTACCGCCAGACGGGCGCGGGCGTGCAGCACGGCCAGCAATTCTGTTTCCGCTTCACGCAGGGCGGATGCAAGTTCCCGGTAGCGGCTTGCTTCTTTCGATTGTTCGGCCAGACCATCCAGCCGGGTTGAAAGCTGCTGGCGAAGATCTTCTGCGCGCGTCAGATTATTTTCAGTTGCCCGCAGCTTTAGTTCGGCTTCATGCCGACGGGCATGCAGGCCGGTGATTCCGGCGGCTTCTTCCAGAATGGTGCGGCGCTCTTCCGGGCGGGCGCCCACCAGCATGGCCACACGGCCCTGACTGACCATGGCGGAAGATCGTGCGCCGGAGGCGAGATCGGCAAACAGGGTTTGCACATCACGCGCACGCACGGGTTTGCCGTTGATACGGTAATCACTGCCGGAGCCACGCTCGGCTCGGCGGCTGATCTGGAGTTCATCAAGATCCGTAAAGGCGGCAGGCCCAAGGCCTTTTGTACCTTCAAGCGTTACGGTGACTTCTGCCAGAGACCGGGCAGCCCGGCCCGTTGTGCCAGCAAAAATCAGGTCATCCAGTTCTCCACCACGCAGGGAGCGGGCGGAGGATTCCCCCATGACCCATCGCAGAGCTTCCACTACGTTGGATTTTCCGCAGCCGTTTGGCCCCACAATACCGGTGAGACCGGGCAGGATTTCCACCGTTACGGGATCAGCAAAGCTCTTGAAACCGGCAATCCGCAGACGAACAAAACGGACGGTCATTTAAGAACGGGCCTGCACGAACACGTGTGCCGTGCGGATGCTCAGCTTGCGTCCGTCACGTTCTTGGCAAAGGTTTCATAGTCCATATCGTTTGAAACCTGAATTTTATTGTTGAAGCGGAAGGTGGGGGTGGAATCAAAATGATATTTGTCCTGCGCTTCCGTCTGCTGTGCCAGGATGAACTGCATCAGCTGCTGGTCTGCCACCGTTTTATCAAACGTTTCGCCCGGCATGCCAGCAAAGGCCGCCATTTTCTTCAGGGCCTCAAGCGGGCTGCCATCCTGCACATATGCCCAGCGATCAAGGCTGGAAAGGAGGGAAATGGCGAAGGCTTCGTACCGTTCCGGCGGCAGGGTGCGGGCCACCATGGCGGCAACCGTAGCCAGTTGATCCGTGGGGAAATCATGGAACACGTAGCGGATCTTGCCCGTGTCGATCAGGTTCTTCTTGACCAGCGGGAAGGTGTTTTCTGCGAAATGGGCGCAGTGAATGCAGGTGAGGGAGAACCATTCCTCCACCACGATCTTGGCTTTGGGGTCACCCAGTTCACGGGGGGTTATCCGGGTGTCCGTGGTTGTGCCCTGAGCGCGCGCCAGACCGCCAGTTGCACCTGCAACGAGTGCGGTACCTGCTGTGACAAGAAGTGAGCGGCGAGAAAAGGCCATGGAAATCCGGGCTCCGTGAACTAGTTGGGACTGATCCAGAAAAATAGGCATGACGGCAGAACCATGCTGCCGTCAACCCGTTCTTTATTCTTGCGCTGTGTTCTGGCCGTTGCCAGCGGGCTTTTCCGGCGCATTTGGCAGCTTGCGCAGCCTTACTCGGCGGATATGGCGGGCGTCCGCATCAAGAACGCGGAAGACATAGCCGTTCTCGTGCGTCAGAACTTCGCCGCGAGTGGGCACATGCCCCGCCATACGGAACACAAGGCCACCAATGGTTTCGATCTCGGCTTCTTTTTCCGAGGGCGTGAGAATCGGGCCAATCTGGCGTTCAAACTCTTCCACCGGGCAGCGGGCGTCCACATCGAATGACCCATCGGGCCGTTCCACAATCAAGGTGGCGGCGGGCTCGTCATGCTCGTCAGAAATGTCGCCCACAATGGTTTCAATCAGGTCTTCAATGGTGACCAGACCATCAATGCCGCCATATTCATCAATCACCAGCGCCATATGGGTCTGCCGCTGGCGCATCTGCAACATCAGGTCCAGCACAGGGATCTGTGGCGCGACCATAAGGGGCTGGCGCAGCAGGGCTTCCAGATTGAAGGCTTCACTGGTGCCCACATAGGCAATCAGATCCTTCACATGGATCATGCCCACAATGTCATCCAACTGGTCCCGATAGACGGGCATGCGGGAATGGTTTTCGCGCCGCATCATGGCCAGCGCATCGTCCAGACTGATGGACACGGACATGGCCACAATATCAGGGCGCGGGACCATCACATCATCAGCGGAGATGTTGCGCAGGCGCAGAATGTTGGCAATCAGCGCGCGTTCCTGGCGATCCAGTTCCGGCTTTTCGCCATCTGCCGTTTCTTCTTCGGATTCATCTGCGGCCTGCTGCACGAGGGCCGCGATGGAACTGCGCAGGCCGGGGGCATTCTTCTTGCGGCTGAAGAAGGAAAACAGGCCGCCGCCACGCCCCTGCTGGGGGTCCTGCGTGGACTCGTATTCGCTCATGATCGGGGCTTCCACGGATTGGGAACACCCAGCCGGGATAACAGGCGGGATTCCAGCATTTCCATTTCGCGGGCTTCCCCCGCATGGTGATGGTCGTACCCTGCCAGATGCAGGCTGCCATGCACGATCAAATGCGCCAGATGGTGGCAGACCGGTTTGCCTGCCTTGTGCGCTTCCCGCACCACGGTTTCCAGCGCAAGGATGATATCCCCGCCCGGAATGCCGGGTGGCGGTTCAAAGGTAAGCACATTTGTGGGGCGATGCTTGCCGCGATGCTCCCCGTTCAGGCGTTTGACCACCCGATCTGTGGATAAAACCACACTGCTGGGCTGCTTGCCGTAATCCGTGCAGGCGGCAAGGGCGCGCCAGACCAGTTTTTCGGGGGAGGCGATATAACTCCGCCAGCGCCTGTCCTCAACAAGGACTTCAGGCGCGTCTTCAAAGGCGGAGGAGGGGAAAGACTCTGCAAAAACAGAGCTTTCCCTATAAGTCACGTCCTGAGGCTGGACGTGACTGCTGCTACTGGGCGGTTCCATTGTTCTCCTGACGGCCCTTATTGCGGGAGGTCTCCCTGTTAGCCGTCGCTTTCGCATCATACGCTTCAACAATGCGGGCGACCAGTCTGTGCCGCACAACATCTGCTGCTTCAAAGCGAGATATGGTCACGCCCCGCACATGCGCCAGTGTTTCAATGGCGTCTTTCAGCCCGGAAGTGGTGCCGGAGGGCAGATCAATCTGGGTCAGATCTCCGGTCACAACCATGCGGGAGCCTGGGCCGAGGCGGGTGAGGAACATCTTCATCTGCGCGATGGTGGTGTTCTGTGCTTCATCCAGAATAACAAAAGCGTGGGAGAGCGTGCGGCCGCGCATGAAGGCGAGGGGGGCGACCTCAATGTCACCCGCCGCCATGCGGCGCATCACCTGATCACCCGGCAGCATATCGTGCAGGGCATCATAAAGCGGGCGCAGATACGGGTCGATCTTGTCTTTCATATCTCCAGGCAGAAAGCCAAGACGTTCACCAGCCTCTACCGCAGGCCGGGAGAGAATGATGCGATCGACCGAGCCAGCCTGAAGCATGGCCACAGCCTGCGCAACGGCCAGATAGGTTTTACCTGTTCCCGCCGGGCCGATGCCAAACACCAGTTCCTTGTTGGCAAGCGCCTTCATGTAGGTGGCCTGCCCGGCGGAGCGGGGTTCGATCACCCCATGCCGCATTTTAAGGGCTGGCAGCCCTTCAGTGGGGAGGAATGCAGGGGCAATGGTTTCTGTATCGGATGGCCGCATAGGAGATTGCCTTATGGTTTCATGCAGGCGGGTCATGCGGATAACCGCATCTATTGCGCTAACGTCTACAGCACCACCGGAGGCGAGTTTCTGATACAGGGTGCTGAGCGTTGTGCGGGCCAATGCTGTGTGGGGTGCGGCGCCTTTTATGGAGATTCGGTTGCCGCGCCGTGCCACCTGCACATCCAGCCCTTCTTCCAGATGCCGCAGGTGGCGGTCATGATCTCCCACCAGTCTGGCCAGTAGCGTATTGTCTTCAAACAACAGCGTTAGCGGTTTTTCCGGTTCACCAGAGCCGGAAACAGGGGGCGGGGCTGAAAGGGGCTGGTGCGTTGTGTTCAAGCGTACACGGTCTCCTCTACCAAAGCGCCCCCCAGTGAATTGGTCAGGCGCTCAGTAATTCTGACAGGCAGTTCCTGACCGATCAGATGACGCGGGCCAGAAACATGAACGGGCTGAAGCCAGGGGGAACGCCCTGCAATCTGACCCGGCTTGCGGCCTTCCCCGGTAAAGAGCACGGGAATGGTCTGCCCGACCAAGGCAGCGTTAAAGGCATCCTGCTGCTGGCGAAGCAGGGCCTGAAGTGCCTGCAGGCGGGCATCCTTCACATCCTCTGGCACCTGTAGCGGCGCACCGGCTGCTGGCGTGCCGGGGCGCGGGGAGTATTTGAAGGAATAGGCCTGCGCAAACGTGACATCCCGCACCAGTTGCATGGTGGCTTCAAAATCTTCATCCGTTTCACCCGGATGACCGACAATGAAATCTGAGGAAAGGGCCAGATCTGGCCGGGCGTCACGCAGCCTGCGGACAATGTCCCGATACTCGTCAGCCGTGTGGCCGCGGTTCATCGCCCGCAGGATGCGGTCGGAGCCGGACTGCACTGGCAGGTGCAGGAACGGCATGAGCGCTGGCAGATCACGATGGGCGTTGATCAGGGCGTCATCCATATCACGCGGGTGCGATGTTGTGTACCGAAGACGCGAGAGGCCCGGAATGGTTGCAAGGGCGTTCGCAAGTTGTGCCAGCCCCCAGACAGTCCCATCCGGTCCTTCCCCATGATAGGCGTTCACGTTCTGGCCCAGCAGGCTGATTTCTTTCACGCCGCTTTCCGCCATGCGGCGGGCTTCCGCCAGAACGGAGGCCACGGAACGGCTGCTTTCGGCGCCCCGGGTGTAAGGCACCACGCAGAAGGAGCAGAATTTATCACACCCTTCCTGAATGGTGAGGAAAGCTGTGTAGTTGCCCGGTGTCTGCGGTGCGGCTGCATCTGGCAGGAAGTCAAACTTCTGTTCTGCCGGGAAATCGGTATCAATGACCGCACCGCCAGCACGGGCGGCTCGGGCCACCATTTCCGGTAGGCGGTGGTAGGTCTGCGGGCCGAGCACGATATCCACGTAAGGGGCACGGGTCAGAATTTCCTGCCCTTCGGCCTGTGCCACGCAGCCAGCCACGGCAATAATGGTCTGCGCGCCTTCTTCCTTGCGGGCTTCCTTGATTTTGCGCAGGCGGCCAAGCTCGGAAAATACCTTTTCCGCCGCTTTGTCACGGATGTGGCAGGTATTGAGGATAATCATGTCCGCAGCTTCAGGCGCATCCACGGATTGGTAACCCAGCGGGCGCAGCACATCGCTCATGCGGGCGCTGTCATACACATTCATCTGGCAGCCCCATGTGATGACATGCAGGCCGCGGCGAGAGGGAGACAGGGCGGTGGTCGATCCAGTCATGACAACAGGGGCTCCGGCGTGCCGCAGGCCCATTCCATACGGCAGGGGGAGGAAATCAGGCGGACAGCGTCCGAGGTCAAGCCTCTTTTCTCACATCAAGGATATCCGTGCCAGAGTTCTGTGTTCTGAAACCGACAGGAGAGACCTCCTTCCGCAGGGTATTCCTGCATGTGGAGCAGCCGTTTTTTTTCGTCTGCTCAGTGCCTGTTTCTGTATGAAGCAAAACTGGAGGCCACTCTGTCAAGCTGACGTTTGAGAAATCCTGTTTTATTGCACGGAAGCTCGGCAGGATCACAGCGACCGGGCTGTGTGCTGCCTTCTTCATTCTGGCGGAGTTCTGCCGCGCCATTGGCCACTGCATGCCACGCGGTCTGAGCCAGAGCCTTGCGGCTGGGGAACAGTTCCGGGTCTAGCGGTTCGTGCAGGATCACGCTGGCCTGAAGGGATTTCCATTGCACCATCTGCCAGAGGTGCGGGCCGAGATCCATGTCTCCATACCATGCAAACACGGGCCGACGCAGGCGCTGGACGGGCAAACCCTCCAGCCTGTCATACACCACGGACACGGGCTGGATAATGGGTGTCATGCCCGGTTCATACGTGATGGGCAGGAGTGATTTGTCCATACCATCACGCAGTTTGGGCAGTTTGGCGATGGCAAAGAAGGCGGACATGAAGGGCAGTACGCGTGATCCATCAGACGATGTGCCCTCTGGAAACAACACCAGATTGTCACCATCCACCATGCGACGAATCATCTGATCGCGTTCGCGGCCTGTTGTGCTGCGCTGGCGGCTGACAAAAATGGTACGCCCGATTTTGGAGACCAGCCCCATGATGGGCCAGTTTTCAATGTCGCCTTTGGCAACGAAGACGGAAGGCAGAATCGTCCCCAGAATGGGCACATCCAGCCATGAAGAATGGTTGGAGATGTATATGACGGGTCGCTCACCCCTTTTGCGGGCGCGTAGGCCGCCAACCGTGCCCGCCCGTTTGCCCACTACCCGAATACGCACACCCAGCAGTTTGCACAGCACGCCCCAGATGACACGCGTCCATCTGATTTTTGCCGTGCCCGGAACAAGAAGCAGGCACGCTTCAAACCCGACTGAAAGCGGCACCCAGAACACGATCCCGCCCAGACGCAGGCTGCCACGGATGTTGGCAGAGAGCGTGCAGAGCCGTTCCGCCCAGACAGGAAGGGGCGAAAGGGCGGCGGGATCGGTAGGGCCGGAAGGAGCAGAAGAGCGCTTTGGCGCAGGGCGAGCGCGGGTCATGTTCTTGCCCCTGCCACAGCGTGGCAGGTTTTGCTCAGGCAACAGGAATGAAAAACCATGCGGCTTTCATAACGCGAACTTATGGAGGTGGACAATCGTGCTTCGCAATCCGTGTCAGAGATGGCACAAAGGCGAAAAGACCCATTCTGTTGGACTGTGCTGTGCGACTGACCGTATTTTCGTCATGGTGATACGGCATGGAGCAATGCAGACCTTGAAAAAACACAGATGAGAAAGTGGCGGCAACGGTGCAACGGCAGGCGGAAAGAAACGGGTGAGGATGAGCGGTAGAGGCATCCTGAACGGACTCGTGCTGACGGCGAATCGTGTGGTTGTTGGTTTTTCCCTGTGGGGTGTGGCGGCGGGCGGCTGGTCCTGGGCGGCGGAAACGCAGGCTTATGTGACCAACCTGAAGCCCACCGGGCAGGCTGATCTGGATGCGGCGCTGAAATCATCTTCTGATCTGCTGGGCCTTCAGGGGACGCATGCTGTGGGGCCTTTTGCCCTCGCCGGGCGCGTGCGCAATGAGTATGACCGCCTGAAATCCGCGCTGGAAAGCTATGGGTATTATGAAGGAACGGTAAAAATCACCCTTCACCGCGCCAAGGACAAAGACGCAGTGGTGATGGATGGCCAGTCTCCGGCACTTTCCAACTGGATTGAATCGGTTCCCGCCAATGAGAAGGTGACTGCCGATATCTCGGTAGAAAAAGGCCCTCTGTATCATCTGGGTTCGGTCAAGCTGGTTGACGAAAAAACCAATGGTCCGGCGGAGCTGACACCTGAGCAGAAAGCCGCGTTCACCCTGAAAACAGGGGATGCGGCCGAAGCGGAGACGGTGCTGGGGGCCGGAGGCACGCTGCTGGATGCCCTGCGGGAAGATGGCCATGCGCTGGCGCAGGTGGAAAAGCCGCAAGCCTATCTGCGCCCGCAAACTCGCACGCTGGATGTTGTGTATCCTGTCTCACCCGGGCCGGTGCTGAATGTGGGCCGGATTGATGTGTCTGGCCTCAAACGGGTGCGGGAGCCTTTTGTAAGGCGACAACTGACGCTGAAAGAAGGCCAGCTTTACCAGCCATCCAAAATTGATGCAGCCCGACAGGATCTGACCTCTCTGGGCGTGTTTTCCAACGTGGCGGTCAAGGATGGGGCAACGCAGCCAGTAAACGGCACCATGCCGCTTGATTTTACATTTCAGGAAGCCAAGCGCCGTTCTGTAGGGGCGGAAGCCGGGTATTCAACAGATCTGGGGGTGCGTGGCGGCGTGACATGGACCCACTACAATCTGCTGGGCAACGCGGAACGGCTGAAGCTGACGGCACTGGTTACCGGTCTGGGTGGGTCGGCCCAGCAGGGGCTGGGGTATGATGTGTATGCAGATTTCTTCAAACCCGGTTTTTACAGCCGCAAGCAGAATCTGAGCGTGCGTGTTGAGGCCTTGCGGCAGTTGTTCTGGTCCTACCGGCAGACGGCTTTTCTGGTGCGCGCCGGGATTACGCGCCAGATTGACCGCTACTGGAATGTCAATTTCGGGGTGGCCGGAGAGCAGGAGCAGATTGAACAGTTTGGCGTGACGCGTGATTACACCATCGGTTCTCTGCCTCTGGGCGCGACCTTTGATAATACGGAAGTTGGGAACCCCATTGAACCTGCCACTCATGGCGTGCGTGCCAACGTGAATATTTCGCCTTCCATCTCCTTGGGGAGCAAGGGGAGTGGCACGTCTTTCTTCACGATCATGAATGCGTCTGCCTCGTATTATTTTGACCTCAAACATCTGGGGATCAGCAAGCCCGGGCGCAGTATTCTGGCTATTCGCGGAACCATTGGCAGTATTCAGGGGGCTGGAACCTACGATATTCCACCAGATCAGCGCATGTATGCGGGGGGCAGTGCTACCGTGCGCGGGTATCGCTGGCAGGGCGTGGGGCCGCAATATGGCCGTACCCGCTACGCCATCGGCGGTACTTCGCTGGATGCAGGCACGGTTGAATACCGGCAGCGGCTGTTCAAGAGTTTTGGTATGGCCGGGTTTGTGGATGCCGGGCAGGTGGGCAGCAGCAGTTCTCCCTTTACAGGCACTCTGCGCGTGGGCGCGGGCGGTGGCGTTCGGTACTACACGCCTATTGGCCCAGTGCGCGTGGATGTGGCGGTTCCGCTCAACCGTCCGCATCGTGGAGACAAGTGGGACCTTTATATAGGGCTGGGAGAAACGTTCTGATGGCGGGGCAGGATGGGGATATGCCCGCACCGCCGCGCCGCAGCGCTTTGCGGCGTGCAGGGCGCATTGCCGGGCTGACAGTTGGCGTTCTGGCTGGCGTGGCAGGTCTGGCGGTTGGGGTTATTCTGGTTGGCGCCAATACCGGGCCGGGCCGACGGCTGCTGATGCAGCAGACAACTTCCCTTACAGGGGGGATGGTGGCGCTTTCCGGGCTTTCAGGCCGGTTTCCGGATAATTTCCATCTGGATTCCATTGCGCTGCACGATAAGCAGGGCGTGTGGCTGTCGCTGAAGAATATTGACCTTAACTGGTCTCCTTTAAGTCTGGTTGGGCGTACGGCCCGCATTTACGCGATCAAGGCGGATCAACTGGATATCCCGCGTCTGCCGGTGTCTGACACACAGGCAGTCCCTGCCAAGCCATCCACCAGTAAATCCAGTCTGGGGTTGGGGATCGATATTCAGGATCTTGCCGTGCGGCGGATCAACGTGGGTGCCCCACTGGCGGGAACCGCAGCCAGTTTCTCGCTGGGAGGGCACGGTCGGTTATCGTCCATTGATCCGGTGCTGAATGGGCTGACGCTGCCATCCTTGCCCAGATCGGACATCGCGCTGAGTGTGAAGCGGCTTGATGCAGAAGGGCAGATTGATCTGGCCACCACTACGGGCGGCGGCAAGCTGGGCCTGCATCTGGACGCCAAGGAAGGAAAAGATGGCTTTGCAGCCACCAAACTGCAAATGCCGCAACTGACCCCGCTTGCGCTCTCTCTGGATATCAAGGGGCCAACAAACGCTGCGGTTCTGGCGTTTTCTGCCGGAGCAGGGCCGATTACCGCCAAGGCGGACGGCGTGCTTGATCTGCTGGGTGAAAAACTGGGCAGCCTTAGGGCGCAACTGGATGCGCCCAAGCTGGCCTTGCGTCCTGATCTGGGGTGGGACGCCATTCATCTGGTGACACAGCTAAAAGGCAAGATGAGCCAGCCGGATGGGACCGGCTCCCTTCAGATAGACCGGCTTGTGGCATCTGGCGCGGGAGTTGGCACGTTGAAGGCTGCCTTTACCGGGCAGAGCGGTCACCCCGGCGCGGCGGACCAGATGCATCTGGTCATGACGGCGGATGGTGTAAGGCTTCCGGGTTCCGCCCCCACCTTGCTGGCCAGTGCCCCGGTGCAACTGGATGCTACAATTTCTCCGCAGGCGGATGGCAGGCCGTTGGTACTGGATGTGTCGCACCCGCTGTTGCATCTGACCGGCAATGTGATGACAGCCGCGCCACAGCGCGGCACGCTGGAACTGGCACTGCCTGATCTGCGTCCTTTCGGGCAGATGGGCAATATGCCCCTGCAGGGGCAGATGGGCATGAAAGCCGCGTTTGATCTTCCTGCCAAAGCAACGGGTGATACGCATGTTAGTGCGGATGGCACCTTGGCTATTACGGGTGGCCAGCCACAGGCAGTCGGGCTGATCGGCCCGAAGGGAACGTTCTCGCTTGTCACAACGCTTCGCCCGTTGGAACCCGGAATGGTGCAGCCGGAAGGGAGTTCGGAAAAAACGGTTCCCAAGAAGGATAATGGCCCGGAACTGGCTGCGCCGCAGAACGGTGTGAAGCCTGCGGCAACTAATCATGGGGCTGGCAAGGTTGCTGACGAGACGCCTCATAAGCCTGAAACAGACAAAGCCACAGCGAAGGCCGAAAAGGCAGAAAGTTCTGGCGGGCAACAGGTGGATATCACCAAGCTGGCTGTGGACGGGCAGGCGTTCCATCTGGCAGCGCATGGGCGGGTGAATACCGGCCATGATATGGATGTTGCCTCCACCTTGGCGTTGCCGGACCTGAGCAAGGCACTGCCCTCACTGCGTGGCGGACTGACCCTTGCATTGAACGCCAAAGGGCTGATGCAGGACTTTGCCGCCACCCTCCATATGGAAGGTGATCCCGGCACTGCCACCATGCCGCGTGGCCCCGTCGTGCTGGACGCGGCATTGACGCATCTTCCCTCCGCGCCCACGGGCGCGCTGACGGCAAACGGCTCAGTTGATAAAGCGCCTCTGCTGTTGGATGCGACCTTTGCGCAGGATGAAAAAGGCGCGCGCCAGCTTGATCTGAAAAAACTCTCCTGGAACAGCTTGCAAGGGGAGGGTGACCTCTCGCTGCCGCAGGGAGAGGTTGTGCCGTTGGGGAATTTAACCCTCAAAATCGGGCGGCTGGCAGATTTCAGAAACCTGATTGGTCAGCAGATTGCCGGAGCACTGGCGGCGTCTGTTCAGACCACGCAGGTGGGCGAGAAACCTCAGGTAGCGCTGAAGCTGGACGGCAATGTCTCAACTGCTCAGGTTAAAATCGGGTCTCTGGCGCTGGCGGGCACAGTGCGTGACCCTGCTGCGCATCCGGATGCAGATCTGACGTTGAAGCTGGCCGGTCTCTCTGCTGCGGGTGTTACAGGGCAGGCACGGGTAACGGCCAAAGGGCCAGACAGCGCTATGGCGCTGACAGCGCAGATTGGTCCGGCAAGCTGGTCAGGGAGTCCGTTGTCTCTGGATACGGCGGCACTGCTTAATCTGCCTGCAAAGCAGGTGAAGGTGCAGAAACTGGCGGCAACCGCCAAGGAAGAATCCCTCAAGCTGCTGGCGCCCGCGCTGGTTTCCTTTGGCGACACAATGGGGGTGGACCGTCTGCGTGCTACTCTCAGCACGCGTGGGGCCGAACCCGCCACATTGGATGTGGCAGGGCGCATCAAGCCCACACTGTCCGTTACGGCAGATATCCGGCACGTGACGCCTGCTCTGGCGCGTCCATTTGCGCCAGATGTGCATGCGCAGGGTGATCTTTCCCTTCAGGCCAAGGTTGCGGGCAGCATGGATCGGCCGACCGGACAGGTGCATCTGACCGGGCGCGGGTTGAGAATGGACGGCAGCAGTGCAGCAGCCTCCATTCCGGCGTTAAGTGTGGATGCGCAGGCTGATCTGGCCGGGACAGCAGCGAAGGTGAACGTAAAGGCAGCGGCGGGGCCGAAGCTGGCGCTGACTGTGGCTGGCACGGCTCCGCTTTCCAAAACAGGGCCGATCAATCTGCGGTCTGACGGGCATCTTGATCTGGCTATCGCCAACGGTGTTCTGGGTGCGCAGGCGCGGCAGGCCAAAGGCGATGTGCAGCTTGCCATGCAGGTGGCTGGCACCATGGCGTCCCCCAACGTGACGGGCACAGTTGATCTGCATAATGCGGATTTTCAGGATTTTGCTCAGGGCGTTCATTTGGCGGAGATCAATGGCCGGGTTGTCGGCTCGCACGAGAACGTCGTCATCCAGAACCTGACAGCCAAAGCGGGTGAAGGCACGCTCGGCGTTACAGGGTCTGTGGGTGTCATGGCGCCGGGCATGCCAATTGACATGCATATTACGGCCAAGAACGCACGGCCCATTTCCAGCGATCTGCTGACAGCCGTCATGAACGCGGATATCGCCATACGCGGGCAGGTAAGTGCCCGTATGGATGTTGTGGGAGGTATATCCCTGCCACGGGTGGAAATTAACATCCCCAACTCCCTGCCGTCTTCCGTGGCGCGTCTTGATGTGGTTCGCCCTGGTGACAAACCGCCGGAACCCAAGGAGGCTACAGCCAACACCAAGGCAGCCGTCATCGGGCTGGACCTGACAGTGACATCGCCGGGTAAATTCTTCGTCCGCGGGCATGGGCTTGATGCCGAAATGGCGGGCAAGCTCAAAGTGAATGGCACAGCGCAGGCACCGCAGGTTACCGGCGGGTTTGACCTGAAGCGCGGTAACTTTGACCTTGCCGGGATCTCTCTTAACTTCACCAAGGGGCGCGTGGCTTTCAACGGGAGTGGCGTGAGCCACAAGCTTGACCCCACTCTGGATTTTGAAGCCGACCGTGTGGTGAATGGCGAGACCGCCATGCTCAAGGTGGGGGGATACGCCAGCGCCCCCAAGATCAGCTTTGTCTCCAACCCGCCGCTGCCTCAGGACCAGGTGCTGGCCATGTTGCTGTTTGGCACGGATGCCCACTCCCTTTCTTCCACGCAGATGGTGGAACTGGGAACAGCGTTGGCGACGCTGACTGGCATGACCTCATTTGATCCGATGGGCACATTGCGGAAAACCCTGCATCTGGACCGTCTGGCTATTGGCGGCGGGTCTGGTGTGGGCAACGGTGGAACAACGGTGGAAGCCGGGAAATACGTAATGAAGGGTGTTTATGTGGGGGCCAAGCAGGCAACCTCTGGCTCAGGCACGCAGGCACAGGTGCAGGTGGATCTGACAAAACACCTCAAGCTGAACACCACCGTCGGCACCGGCGGAAACGTAACGGGCTTTACCACGCCGGAAAATGATCCGGGCAGCAGCGTGGGCCTGCTTTGGCAGTACCGTTATTAAGCGAGGCAGTTGCTTGGAAAGCAGAGCGAAACTGGCAGAGAAGTTTTATCTTGTGGCTTGATTGCCAGCAGCCCTGTTTTCTTTTTGGAGCCTGTTTCAAAAGTATGCAGATAAAGGCTGCCACGGCATTTTAGGATAAAACAAGCGGGCTTTCCGCCGCGAGGTAGCGTGTGACGGGGATGGCTAAAGACAACATAGTCAGACGTGCACAGGAACGCGCTCCCTCAACGTCTGACTTTTCAATGCGCCTCGTGAACGACTGCTTGAAAAGCCCAGACGACGGCGCGGTGGGTCTTCTGGGCTGTTGAATGCGTTTGGCGGTTAAAATTGCGCGAGGTTTTCCTCCCGGCAGATTTGGTCCGTGTCCTTTATGTCCGCTTTGTCTCCCTCGAAATCCTGCACCAATCCCTATCAGCAGGCGTTCAAGCAATGGCTACAGACTGAAATCGACAATCACAGGCACATGGTCAGACGGGGTATCCCAGTCTCGGGCTTCACGCACGACGGTCATGCCGGTGAGGTCTGGCACAAGGTCAGGCGTAATCCAGACATGGTCCAGCCTGCGGCCACGGTTGGATTTCTTCCAGTCCCGGTTACGGTAGGACCACCATGTGTAAAGCTTCTCGCTGGCAGGGACAAAGTGGCGCATGGCGTCAACAAAACCCACATTCAGCCACGCATTCAGGCGTTCCGTTTCTGGCGGTGTGTGACTGACCACATTCAGAAGCTGCTTGTGACTCCAGACGTCATGCTCCAGTGGGGCAATATTGAAATCCCCAACCAGCACAGTCCGGTCCCGTTTGCGGGTGGTGAACCACTCGGTCACTTCCTCCACAAAGGCAAGCTTGTGGGCAAATTTCGGATTGGTTTCCGGATCAGGAATATCGCCGCCTGCCGGCACGTAAAAATCGTGCAGTTCGACAGGGCCGCTTGGCAGGTGCACCTGCGCGCTTATGTGGCGGCAGTCTTCCTTGCCATGCCAGTCCGGCAGTTTTTCAAGCGGCGTAATAGGATGGCGCGAGAGGATGGCTACGCCATTGTAGCTCTTCATCCCTTTGTAGTGGAGGTGCTCAAACCCCATGTTCCGCAATGCATCTGCCGGAAAAAGAGGGTCTGGCACTTTGGTTTCCTGCAGGCAGATGATGTCTGGCGCGAGGGTGGCGTCCAGCTTTTCCAGCACTGGCAGGCGGAGGCGGAGGGAGTTGATGTTCCAGGTTACAAGTCGCATGCCCAACGGCATTGCGCATCCCGGTTTGCGGGGCAAGTGAAATTCGGCACATAGTAGGCAAGGTGTTTGAAAAGTCTGTCAGGTCTCTCTGGCGGAGGTTTGCGCCAGAACAGGGTGATGAGGACCCCGATGCCGCCGTATCGGGCCTTCCAAACCACTGTGCTCTGGCGTGTATCATTCCGCGCCAGCCGTTGTGCTGCTGAACTTTCAAACAGCCTTTGGAAACAAAACCGGCAGGGCGTGCGCCTTGCATTTATCGCATATGGGACCATTTCTGCAGCATGACGCTTCCTTCTTCGGCTCCGGTGAGCCAACCTTCCGCTTCTTCTGCTGCGCGTGCGCTTCATAACGCGCTTTTCACGCTGGACAGCCACATTGATATTCCGTGGCCGGATCAGGGTGATGCCTTTGTGGACACGGAAACCCGCAGGGTTGATCTTCCGAAAATGCAGCAGGGCGGCATGTCTGCCGGGTGTTTTGTGGCCTATATCGGGCAGGGGCCGGTGACGGAAAAAGGTCACGCCGAGGCTCAGGCGCAATGCCTGGCCATGCTGGATGCCATCAACCGTATGCAGGGCACGCAGAATGGTGTGACAGCACGTGTCTGCTCGACTGTGGCGGACATGCTTGCGGCGCAGGCAGCGGGCGTGCTGGCGGTGGTGCCTGCCGTGGAAAACGGCTACGCGATGGGAGACGACCCCGCGCTACTGGCGCAGTTCCGCGCGAAGGGCGCACGTTACGTTACGCTTACGCATAATGGGCATAATGCGCTGGCCGATGCGGCCGTGCATCGCCCCAGTCTGGGCGACAAGCCGGAGCGGCACGGTGGCCTCTCTGCCGTAGGGCGGGACGCCATCGCCCATATGAACCGGCTGGGGATGCTGGTGGACGTGTCACATTCTGCCAAATCCACTATGTTGCAGGCGGTGCAGGTGTCCGCTGTGCCGGTTGTGGCCAGCCATTCCTGTGTACGCACGTTGTGTGATCATCCGCGTAATCTGGATGATGAGCAGCTTGATGCGTTGAAGGAAAGCGGCGGTGTGATTCAGATCACGGCTATGCCTGCGTTCCTGAAGTCACGGGAAGGGGATGGCCCGCGTACCGCCAATGTTGCGGATTTTGTGGACCATATTGACTATGTGGTGAAGCGCATTGGGCCGGAATATGTGGGGATATCCTCCGATTTTGACGGTGGTGGCGCAATTGAAGGCTGGCAGAACGCCACGCAGGGCGTGAACGTGACAGAAGAATTGCTGCGTCGCGGCTATGACCGCAGCGAGATCGCGGCTTTTTGGGGTGGAAACTTCATGCGGCTGCTGAAGAAGGCGGAAGAGGTTGCGGAACAAAGCGCGATCACTGCGTAAAAAGCACGGTGGACAGATTTCTGCACAATTTGTCCACTTCCTCCCTTGACTTCCTTTATTTTCAACAAAATCTCTGAAACGCACGTTTCCTCCTCAAATGTCCTTTTATAAACCCTTTGTAAATCAAGGGTTTGGGTTGTGTGTCTAAAAAATATGCAAAGCGTTGAGGGGGCTGGAAATCTGCGGGTTTCAGGGGCGATGAGCCCGGTACTCCACAAACTTATCCACAGAAACGGTGGATGAAATTGATTTCTCGGAAGAGCGCCTGATGACAACTGACATTTCTTCAAATGATGTGCCCGTAGGCGTGCCTGCGGCTGTGGAGGTGTCGGCTGCCAGACCCAAAGGTGTGGAGGTGATCCGGAATGCCCTGAAGACCATGCCGCTTTCGCCGGGCGTGTATCGTATGCTGGGCGAGAAAGGAGATGTGCTTTACGTCGGTAAGGCGCTGGCGCTGAAAAAGCGTGTAACGTCTTACACTCAGGTGGCGCGTCTGCCTGAACGGCTGCGGCGTATGGTGTCCGAGACAGCCTCCATGGAGATTGTCACCACCCATACCGAGGCCGAGGCCCTGCTGCTTGAGGCCAACTACATCAAGCGCATGAAGCCCCGCTTCAATATTCTGCTGCGGGATGACAAAAGCTATCCGTGGCTGATGCTGACAGACGGACATCCTTTTCCGCAGGTGGCCAAGCACCGGGGAAAGCCCGTGAAGGGGGCGAGCCTGTGGGGCCCATTTGCTTCGGCCTGGGCTGTGAACCAGACGCTCAACCTGTTGCAGCGCGTGTTTCTGCTGCGCTCCTGCACGGATGCGGTGTTCAACAGCCGGACGCGGCCCTGCCTGCTGTATCAAATCAAACGCTGTTCCGGCCCTTGTGTGGATCGTATTGACCAGCCCTCCTACGCCAGGTTGGTGGAACAGGCGCGGGAGTTTCTCTCCGGCAAGGATATGGCCTTGCGGGAAGAGATGAGCAACGAGATGCACAAGGCTGCGGAAGCGCTGGACTTTGAACGGGCTGCCATGCTGCGGGACCGTATTCGGGCGTTGGCGCAGATGCAGGAATCGAGCGTGATTAACCCGGCATCCCTGCATGATGCGGATGTGTTTGGCATCTGGCAGGAGGCGGGGCAGGCCTGCATTCAGGTGTTCTTTATCCGGGGTGGTAGAAACAACGGAAACCGTTCGTTCTTTCCGGCTCACACCAAGGATGAGGAGCCAGGAGATGTGCTCTCTGCCTTTATTGCGCAGTTTTATGATGACAAGCCATGCCCGGCGCAGGTGCTGGTTAATCATCCCTTGCCAGAAGAACTCCTGCTGAGTGAGGCGCTCTCCCTCAAGCGGGGGCGGAAGGTGGAAATTCTCTCTCCCCAGCGTGGCGAGAAAAAGCAGGTGCTGGATCATGCCGTGGCGAACGCACGGGATGCCTTGCACCGCAAGCTGGCCGAAACCGCAGGGCAGGCCAAACTGCTGGAGGGTGTTGCGACGGTCTTCGGGCTGGATGCGCCGCCCCAGCGGATTGAGGTGTATGACAACAGCCACATCATGGGGTCTCATGCTTACGGGGTCATGATTGTGGGCGGCCCGGAAGGGTTTGATCGCAGAGCCTATCGCAAATTCCTGATCAAAGGCCCGGTAACGCCGGGGGATGACTTTGCGATGATGCGTGAGGTGCTGGAGCGCCGCTTTGGCCGTGCATTGAAGGAAGCCGCTGAGGGAGATCTATCCAACTGGCCTGATGTGCTGCTGATTGATGGCGGAGCCGGGCAGTATTCAGCCGTAAGGGCCGTGCTGGATGATCTGGGCGTGACTGGCGTGAAACTGGTGGGCATTGCCAAGGGACCGGATCGGGATGCCGGGCGCGAGTGGTTTCATACTGGCGATGCCGAGCCGTTTCAGCTCGATCCACGTGACCCGGTTCTGTACTACCTGCAGAGGCTACGCGATGAAGCGCATCGCTTTGCCATTACAACCCATAGGGCGGGGCGTTCCAAAACGCTGGTGACATCCGAGCTGGATGATATTCCGGGAGTGGGGCCAGCGCGGAAACGCATGCTGCTGAATGTTTTTGGTTCGGCCCGGGGCGTAAAGCAGGCTGGGCTATCTGAACTCGAATCGGCACCCGGCATCAATCGGGAAACAGCGCGGGCCGTGTATGGGCATTTTCATCCGGACTGGACGCCAAACTGACGTGAAGGGCAGGGCTGCGCTACGTTTCTGGGTGAGTGGCATGAACGCGGTGCCAGAAACCATTTCAGCCGGGCGGGAAATAGGCTAGTCTCCCGCCAATGTTGACAGATTTGCCGAATGTTCTGACGATATCGCGCATTGTGGCGATTCCCATAGTGGTGGTTTTTGCCGCATGGGGAACGCCGCAGACTGATGCTGCGGCCTGCGTGCTGTTTATTCTGGCAGGCATTACGGATTATTTTGACGGCAAGCTGGCGCGTTCACGGCACCAGCTTTCAGACTTCGGCAGAATGTTTGATTCCATTGCCGATAAGCTTCTTGTGGGGGCCTGCCTGATGGTTCTGGCAGGCTTTGCCCGGCTTCCCTACCTCAGCCTCTGGCCCGCCATTGTTATTCTGTGTCGGGAAATTCTGGTTTCCGGCATGCGGGAATATCTGGCGGAGCGCCGGGCCAGCCTGCCGGTAACGCGGCTGGCAAAATGGAAAACCGGCTTCCAGATGACCGCTATCGGCTTTTTGCTGGCTGGGGATGGCACGGGTATGCTGCTTGGTATGCCATGGCTGCACGTGGCGCTGATTGGCTCCGTTCTGCTCTGGATTGCCGCAGCCCTGACCCTGATTACCGGCTGGGATTATCTCACCACAGGTTTGCGGCATGTGGACCTGTAACGGGTGACTGTGGGTGATACCTGGTTCAACCAAGGGTGGCCTGTTGCATAATTGTCTCAAAATGAAGGCATTGGCTTGTATCCCCTCCGCAAACCGTTATTTACCTTTCTCTGGCACAGTGTCGCTACAGCGGGCATCGCTGATTTGCCTGTGCAACGTCATGGTTAGCGGAGTCAGATGATGCGGAAAGCTGCTCTACTGGGAGCCTGTCTGGTTTTGAGCGGATGTTCCGGGTTTGGGAAATATATTTCCGATACTGCGACTCTGCCGGGAGAGAATCCCAATTCTCCGGCAGGAGAAGATCTGAACATGAGGCGGGTGCACGGCTATTCCACTGCGGCCACACCCATCTTGCCGCAGGGCGGTGATATCTGGCCGGGTCCTCCGGCACCGTTGCCAACACTTGAAGATGTTGAAAAAGACCGGATTGGTACAGTGCTGGGTGGCGGCGCCGGTGAGAGCGGGCCGGAGTTGCAGGATGGCGGCGAAATGAGCGTGAGCGGGTCTGAGAACGCTACGCCCGCTAAAGAACCGCATGGCAAACTGCCGGAAGC
Source organism: Acetobacter senegalensis (assembly GCF_001580995.1). GTDB lineage: Bacteria > Pseudomonadota > Alphaproteobacteria > Acetobacterales > Acetobacteraceae > Acetobacter > Acetobacter senegalensis. The sequence continues at coordinate 23,973 of NZ_LHZU01000132.1, read as the reverse complement.
CGAGCCAGATGCTGCAGATAAATATGGTGTGCAGCGCGGAACTGCCTCCACCATTGAAATTCCAAACGGTGATGGCACGGTAACGCTTATCCACCCTGATGGGTCTGTCAGCACCGTTCAGGCCAGAAAAACGACACCTTCTGCTGCTCATTAGGCCGCTTGGGCTTGGGGTAGAGGATTGTGGAAAAGGAGAAAGCAGAGTGGCCAGCGTGACCATTCTCTATTTTGCTTCCCTGCGTGAACAATTGGGGCGTGAGCGCGAGACGGCGGCTGTGGCTGCTGAAGGAGAGAGTGTGACCTCCCTTCTTTCGGCTCTCCGCGCTCAGGATTCTGCCCTGAATGCCCTTTTTGAACGGACACCGCGTATCAGGGTGGCGATCAATCAGGCACTGGCCAGTTTTCAGGATACGGTCAGGCCGGGCGATGAACTGGCGTTCTTCCCACCAATGACGGGGGGATGATCCCTGATGATACGGGTTCTGGTCCAGACTGACGCTTTTGATCTGGGTGGCGAGATGGCGCGTCTTTCCCACATTTCTGACAGCGTGGGCGGCATCAGCGTTTTCATGGGGCAGGTGCGGGGACAGGGTGATGGGCTGGAAAGCCTGACGCTGGAGCATTATCCCGGCATGACTGAAAAAGTGCTCATAGGCTTAGCGGAAGAGGCCACAGCCCGCTTTAGCCTGTTAGGCTGCACGGTTATTCACCGCGTTGGCACGATGCGGGTGGGCGAGCCGATTGTCTTTGTTGGTACAGCATCCGGACATCGGGCTGAGGCGCTCCAAGCAACCGCGTTTCTGATTGATCGTCTGAAAACGGGCGCGCCGTTCTGGAAATGTGAGCGGTTTACGGATGGTCGCACAACATGGGTGGAAGCCCGTGAAGCGGATGATGATGCCGCGGCTTTGTGGGATTAACCTTTCTCTCCAGCAGGAAGCCTCCTGCACGAGAAGCTGATTTTTGTCGTTCTGAGAGGATGCTGCCCTGAGTGGCTTCCTGCCTGGATAGTTGGCAGCGCGTGCCATCCTGTGGGTGTAGCTGCACTCCGGAAGAAACATTCGTTGCAGAGTGATCATGCTGAAAGCCACTCCATACTCTGTTCGCCTCTTCTGTCAGACGTAAAAGTCTCCCCGTCTTTTCAGGCCGTCTCTCGTTCCTTTCGGCCATTCCCTTTTGGAGGGAGCTTTTTTTTCTCTCTCTCTCTCTCTCTCTCTCTCTCCAAAAGGGACGGTGGAGCAACGGAGCCCAAAAACCGTAAGAATGTCGCGGCTGTGTGCGCTGGTCTTCTCAGGCTGAGAGGACGCGATAAATGGTGTCCGTCAAGGTTTTGAGGTCACTCTGCGTTATGGTGAAGGCAGGGGTCAGGTAAATGATGGAGCGGAACGGCCGTATCCATACGCCTTCTGCAATAAAACGCTGGCGCAGGGCGTCGGGGTTAGCGATTTTTTCCAGTTCCACCACGCCAATAGCGCCCATGGTGCGTACATCCTTCACGCCCGGCAGGGTGCGGCAGGGTTCAAGCGCATCTGTCAGGAACGCATTGATAGCCTGAACCTGCTCCAGTCGGGGCTCGGTTTCAAACAGGTCAAGAGACGCATTGGCGCAGGCGCAGGCAAGGGGGTTGGCCATGAAGGTGGGACCATGCATCAGCGCATGTTCCGGGTTGTCAGACAAAAACGCCTCGAACACGTGGCGGCGGGCCACGGTGGCGGCCAGCGCCAGTGTGCCACCTGTCAGCGCTTTGGAGAGGGTGACAATATCCGGCACGATTCCGGCCTGCTCATAGGCGAACATGCTGCCTGTGCGGCCGAACCCGGTGAAGATTTCATCCAGAATCAGCAGCAGGTCGTGGTCATCTGCGGCCTTGCGCAGGGTGCGCAGCACCTCCGGACTGTGGAACAGCATGCCTCCGGCCCCCTGCACCAGAGGTTCGGTCATGATGGCTGTCAGCTCGTGAGCATGGTCTTTCAGCAGGCGCAGAAATTCAGCGGTGCTGGCCTCATCCTGTGGCAGAGGGGCGATAATATGCTCGGCCAGCGCGGAGCCATAGAGGTGGTGCATGCCTTCTTCAGGGTCACAGACCGCCATGGTCGCCAAAGTGTCTCCATGGTAGCCACCCTTGAAGGCCAGAAGCTTGGTGCGGCCCGTCTTGCCCTTGTTTAGCCGATACTGAATGGCCATTTTCATGGCGACTTCTACAGAGACTGACCCGGAATCGGTAAAGAAAACCCGTTCCAGATCCCCTGGCAGCATGGCGCAGAGGCGCGCTGCAAGCCTGAGAGCGGGTTCATGCACCGTGCCACCGAACATGATGTGCGGCATGGCTGCAAGCTGAGCGCTAACCGCTGCGCGAATATGGGGGTGATTATAGCCGTGGCAGGCCGTCCACCATGCTGCAACGCCATCCACCAGTTCCCGGCCATCTGCAAGTTCTATGCGTGTGTCATGGGTGCGGACGGCAGCCAGCGGAGCCGAGGCCGTCTTCATTTGGGAGTAGGGGAGCCAGATGTGGGGCAGGCCGTCCTCGTACCACTGTGGCATCTGCTGTGTGGACGGGTTGGGACGGCTGGCGGACGCAGACATTCTGGTTCTTCTCCTGCTGGGTGATTGACCGGCGGCCCGGCCTCCGGCACCAGTCTTCTCATGACGCGGTTTGATCATCTTTTCCAGCAGGGGCTGGAGAAATTGGCTGAGCAGGGGCGTCTTCGCACGCCACGTGCGCTGAATCCGGCAGGCCATGGTCTTCTGGAACGGGCGGACGGTAATGTTCTGGTCGATTTCTCCTCAAATGATTATCTCGGCTTGCGCACGCATCCGTTGCTTCTGGAGCGCGCAACCCAGTGGGGGCAGCGCTTTGGCACGGGTTCTGGCGCGTCCCGTCTGGTGACGGGAACGTGCTCTGGCGCGGAGGCCCTAGAAAATCGGCTGGCCAGCCTCAAGGGGATGGAGGCCGCCTGTATTCTTTCTTCCGGGTGGCAGGCCAACGCTACGCTGGTTCCGGCGCTGGCGCGTCTTTCTGTGGCGGTTACAGGCGCGCCGCCCACAGTGCTGGTGGACAAGTTGATTCATGCCAGCCTCTATCATGGGTGTGCGGCGGCGGGTGTGCGCCCTGTTCGGTTCAGGCACAATGATGTCAGTCATCTGGAAGCTCTGCTTCACAAGGTGGAAGGCCCCGGTCTGAAGATTGTGCTGACGGAAAGCGTGTTCAGCATGGATGGAGATCGGGCCGATATGGTCGCGCTGGCGGCAGTCTGCCGCGCAAACGGCGCGTTTCTCTGTGTTGATGAGGCCCATGCAACCGGCATTCTTGGCGAAGAGGGGAAAGGTCTGGCGGATGGGCTGGCCGATCTGGTGATGGGCACGTTCAGTAAGGCGTTGGGCGGAATGGGTGCGTTTGTTGCGTCCTCTTCAGCCGTGTGCCGTTGGCTGGAAAATAGCGGTTCGGGCTATATTTATTCTACCGCGCCGTCCCCCATGGTGCTGGGGGCCGTAGAGGCAGCGCTTGATCTGCTACCCCGCCCGGAGATGGAACGTGTTCGCGTGCGGGTGGCCGATCTGGCTGAGCGGTTCAGGCGGCATATGCAGGCAGGCGGTTTGGATACCGGACCATCTTCTACCCAGATTGTGCCGGTGGTGGTGGGGCGTGAGGAAACTGCGCTTGCTCTCTCCCGCTCTGTTGAGGCTGCGGGGTTTCTGGCCATTGCCATTCGTCCCCCAACGGTGCCACCGGGAGCCTGCCGCCTGCGCGTGGTTCTTCATGCGCAGCATACCGTGGAGCAGGTTGATGCACTTGCGGAGGCGATCTTCTCCGGGGTGCAGGATATTCCATGACAGCCTTACAGCCGGTTTTTGTGCATGGATGGGCCTGCGGCCCGGAAATATGGGACGCTGTGCTTGCACATCTGAAAATGCCGCATGCATGCGTGGTTGATCAGGGATATTTTTCTGGCCGGTCGGAGGGCTCGTCGGCTGTCTCTTGTCTGACCGGACTGGACATGAACCGTCCCATCCTTGGTGTTGGTCATTCACTGGGATTGATGTGGCTATTGTCTCAACGGAAATGGCCGCAGGGGAGTCGCTTTGTGGGGATCAATGCTTTTGGACGGTTTGCGGCGGGGGTAGATTTTCCCGAGGGAGTGGCTGCGCGCGTATTGGCCCGGATGCAAACTGGTCTGGGGCGTGATGCTGGAGCGGTTGTAAACAGCTTTCGTGCCCGGTGTGGGCTGGATGCCGTTGATCCGGCAACCTGCCTTGTTTCAGCCTTGCAGGACGGACTGTCTTTGCTGGCGACTGGCAATGTTTATTCCCACATGGAGCAGATGGTCGCACACGGTTCTACACGCATGGTAGCCTTGGCGGGCAAGCAGGACCCTATTGTGACGGAGCGCATGACAGAGGCTGCTTTCCCTTCAAATGTAGAGAAAGTCTGGCATGAGGATGGTGGGCATATGATGCCGCTGACTCACCCGGAATTTTGTGTGGCACACATCCAGCGCCTTATGACGGAGGCTGTCTAGAATGGGGCAGGATATGGCACGGCGGGATCTGGTTCGTGATCGTTTTGACAGGGCAGTGGGCTATGAGAGAGCCGCCACAGTGCAGCGGGTGGCAGCGCAGCGTCTGTTTGAAAAACTTCAGGATCGACTAAGGGGGCGTAAACCTGCGCGTATTCTTGAACTGGGGTGCGGCACGGGTTTTCTGACAGAAAAGCTGCGCCGTGCATGGCCGGAGGCGGAGATTGTTGCCACCGATATTGCGCCCCACATGCTGGAACGGGCGCGCCAGCGTGCTGGTGAGGATATTTGTTACCGCGTTATGGATGCGGCAAGTCCCGACATAAGCGGGCCGTTTGATTTGATTTGCGGCAATCTGGTGTTTCAATGGCTGGAACAGCCGCAAAAGGCGATGGAGACGCTTGAGGGGTTTTTGGCACCCGCAGGCGTTCTCGCGCTTTCCACGCTGATGCAAGGCACCTTTCAGGAATGGCGTCATGCCTGCGCAATGGAGGCGGAAGGGAGTGGCACCCCTGATTATCCTTCAGCCGTCGAGATCCAGCAGTGGCAGGCGCCTCTGCTGAGCGGCATGTGGGATAGTGAGGCCTGTGTGCAGACCTTTGACAACGGCCGCGCGTTTCTGCGTCACTTGAAAGAAACGGGGGCATCTTTACCTCGCGCTGGGTATCATCCGATGTCCTCTGCCGCGCTGATGCGCAGTCTGGCTCGGTTTGAAGCGCAGGGGAGTGTGATTACGTGGCGTCTGGCATATGGGTGTTTTGCAAAGGCCCCGCGCGCGGGTGTGTTTGTGACCGGGACGGATACGGGGGTTGGGAAAACTTTTGTCTCCGCGTGTCTCGTCAAGGCATGGAGCGCGCTTTACTGGAAGCCTCTTCAAAGCGGGCTGGCTGAAGAGGCCGGGGATACACCGACCATCCTGTCTTTGACGCACTGTAACCCAGCGGACTGTTTGCCGCCCGCTGGCGCTTTTCAGGCCCCCTTGTCTCCTGAGGCGGCTGCTCGTGCGGAGGGCGTAAGTATTGATCCTGCCAGCCTGACCCTGCGGATGCAGGCGCCCGAACGGCCGATGGTGGTTGAAGGGGCCGGTGGCCTGATGGTGCCCGCGACGGACACATTGATGATGTGTGACCTCGCCGCCCAGTGGGGGTTACCAGTCGTGCTGGTGGCGCGAAGCGGCCTGGGGACATTGAACCATACGTTATTGAGCCTTGAAGCATTGCGGCGGCGGGGTATTGCCGTGACAGGCGTGGTGCTGAATGGTCCACCGAACGAGGAAAACCGCAAGACAATCGCGGATAAAGGGCAGGTTCGTATTCTGGCTGAAATTCCGTTTCAGCCTGAGGTTTCGGCAAAAAGCGTAGAGCAGATAGCGGCGCAGTTACCATCATGGGCAGAAGTGAGTGATACGTCACGTTAGCGGGCGGATTTAAGGCCGCTGGCGATTGATAGATATTTTCAAGAATAATGAATATTCTTTTGATATTAAAAAATTTTCTTTGGAAAGATTTGCGAGGGGCGGGACATTGGAAACGACGCAAAATAAGCGCGTTTCACCACCGGTCCGGCATGCCTCTCTACGGTGGGGTATTGGTTTTTATCGTTCCGTCACCAGCCTCGAATAAGGGGCAATGGAAGCCTCACGTGAGAAGCAAAATTGTTACTGGAACGGATAATCTGGCGGATGTGACCAAGGTGCTCATCCAAACAAAAAAAGACCTCTCCGTTAGAGGGGGAGGTCTTTTTAGGGTCTATAAAACTGTAAAGTCGCGGCTCAATGGTAGCGGCGGATCAAGCCTGCTAGTTTTCCCTGAATTTTCAGGCGTTCGGCAGGCACAATACGCGTTTCATAATTCGGGTTGGCTGGCTCAAGGGCAATCGCGTTCCCTTTGCGGCGCAGGCGCTTGAGTGTGACATCATTGTCATCAATCAGCGCAACGACAATCTGGCCATTTTCCACACTCTCTGTGCGGCGGATAACCACGAAATCTCCATCCATGATTCCTGCGTCAATCATGGAATCGCCGGTCACTTCCAAGGCGTAATACTCACCAGTGCCAACCAGCGTGAGGGGGACATCCAGAAACGAGTCCGTTTCTGCCATGGCCTCAATCGGCAGGCCTGCGGCAATTCGCCCGTAGAGGGGAACCTTGAGTGTCTGAGCCGCCGGGCGGGAGAAATCAGCATGGACCACGTTTGTAGAGGGCGCGGCAGGAGCAGGCGCCATTTCGGGAAGCTGAATGACTTCCAAAGCGCGGGCGCGGTGGTGATGGCGGCGTAGAAAACCACGTTCTTCCAGGCCGGAGATAAGCCGATGGATGCCGGATTTGGACTTCAGGCCCATGGCTTCCTTCATCTCATCAAAGGAGGGAGAAAAGCCGGTCTGCTTGAGGTGCGCATCAATAAAAAGCAGGAGCTTGTGCTGTTTACGGGTCAGCATCGGGTGTCACCTCGGAGTGGAATTCAGACGGCCTTATTAAAGAATTTGTTCTATATAAGTTCTCTTTTGAGGTCAAGGTGTTATTCCCCTAAGCCTTATTCTCCTCAAGGCCGGAAGGACGCCTGTGGTCATCGTATGGTGTGACGCGAAAGTACAGTTCGGCGTGAGGGGCAGGGTCCGGGGGACGGATGTTTTCATCCTCTCCAATTCAGGATAGGTGCGCAGAGCGTTTGGTTATGTTGACCTGCTTTGTTCTGCTGGGAAGGAAGTTTGTTCCTTTTTTCAGTGCTGCTGGTGGGCGCTCTGCGGAGAAGATCGATTTCCTGTCACCACACCTTTTTTGGGCGGGCGTGTCTGTTTGGTTTGGCGGCACTTGCATTTGCAGAAGGGATGATTGCGGGGCCTGCGTTGGCCGAGGACGGGGCGTTTGCGGATAAGCTGACTGGCCAATGGGGTGGGATACGCACAACATTGAAGGCCCATGGCGTTGATTTTCAAGTAAATGATCAAAATGAATTCTGGGGTGTGCCAGTGGGGGGCAGCCAGCCATCCAACAACTATGTGGGAATGACCACGGCAACCCTCTCGCTTGATCTGAGGCGTATGACCGGGCTGAAATTGGGAACATTCAGTATCAGCGGGGTCGATATTCGGGGCAGACCGTTCAGCAACCAGCCGCTTTACGTGTTCAATCAGGTTTCCGGCATTGAGGCAGACGATAACCTGCGCCTGTATGAACTCGCCTATGATCAGACGTTCGACCATGATCGGGTGGATGTGCGTATTGGTAAGCTGGATTTGAGCCGGGATTTTATGGGGAGCGATACGGCCCAGACTTTTTTAAACGCGTCTTTTTCCTGGCCGATGGTTCCTGATAATAACCTTTATGATCAAGGGCCTTCATCCCCTTTAGCTACGCCTGCTGTAAGGGTGAAATACCATCCGGATGACCATTGGACGGTGTTGGCGTCCGTAGGGGATGACAACCCTATTGGTGCTGGGTTCATTAACGAAAATGATCCATGGAACCAGAATCAGGACCCGGGGGGCACGCGCTTTCATTTCGGGACGGGGGCTCTGATGTTTCTGGAGGCCCAGTATCGCACGCAGGCTCCGGTTTATGCGGGTACGTTCAAGCTGGGGGGATATGGCGATACCGGCCGTTTTCCGGATCAGGCGACTCTTGAAATGCGGCACAAGGGGAACTGGGCCCTCTATGCCGTGGTGGATCAGGTGATAGCAAAGCTGCCAGGGCGTGAAAGTCTCTCCGCCTTTGCGCGAGGCACCGGCACGGCGGAGGCTGATCGCAACCAGATTGTGTATTCCGTAGATGCAGGGCTTGTTCTTAATGCCCCTTTTCAGCGCGCCGATGATTCTCTCGGTCTAGGCTTTGGTGTGGGTGCCCCCAGTAAAATTCTGGCGCGTTCAGAACGTCGGTCTCATGAAATCGCACAGGGGAACGAATATCATCTGGAACTGACATACCAATGGCAGGCGTACCCTTGGTTGCTGGTTCAGCCCGATATTCAGGGCATCCTTTCCCCCAGCGGCGGCGTGGTGGGGGATAATGGCCGCCGCGTGAAGGATGAAGCGATCTTTGGTCTTCATTCAAGCGTGGACTTTTAGTCTCTGATTTTAAAGTATTTTCATGGAAGGCGCAGAATGCGGCAAAGTGTACCCGCCTTCTGGGGAGGGGCATGGGGTGCGCGGATAATCAGAGCGTCACTTTGCGCCAGAATGTTCATCTGAGCAGAATCCTGCGAGGCGAAGGGCGTGGCGATGGGTGGCTGCCCATCGGGCTGAGAACGCAGGGTGCTGCGCAGGAAATCCTGCCGTTGGTCATTCTCTTTCAGGTCAGCGCCGAGAATGGCTGTTTCTGTTTCAAGCTCAGCGCCTTGGGGAAGCCCCATGAGTGTGCGCACTGCGGCTGCAACAAACACCACGGAGCACACCATGGCGGCCACGGGGTTGCCTGGCAGGCCGATCATGGGGGTTTTGCCAAGCTGACCAGACATCAGGGGGCGGCCGGGCCGCATGGCAATTTTCCAGAAATCCAGATTGAGGCCATGGGGCTTGAAGGCTTCGCGCACCAGATCATAGGTGCCTACACTGGCTCCGCCGATCGTAACCAAAAGATCAAGATGATCGGCTTGCGCGATGGCGGCGGAAAGAGACTCCACATTATCGCGGGCTACCGGCAATAAAATGGCTTCGGCGCCTATGGAGTGCAGGAACGCCGTCACCATGAATGCGCCGGAATTCACAATGGAATCAGGTTGTGCCGGGTCTCCGGGCAGCACGATCTCATCTCCCGTTGCGAGAATACCAACGCGGGGACGACGGCTGACTGTCAGCCAGACATGCCCTGCGGCGGCGGCCAGCCCAATATCCCGCGCTGTCAGAACCTTTCCTGCCGGAAGAAGCGTTTCCCCTTTTTGGAAGTCCTGACCCTGTTTGCGGATGAACTGTCCTGCCTTGCCGCCGGAAAGCAACGTTACGGCGTTCCCGTCTCGCCGCATGTTTTCCTGAATAAGCACCGTATCCGCACCTGCCGGAATCTGGCTGCCGGTAAACAGACGGATGCACTGGCCTTTCTTTACCGTCAGGCTGGATGGGTGGCCTGCGGGCGCTTCGCCGATAATATCGAGCGTGGCTCCTTCCTGCGCATCGTCTATCCCGACGGCGTATCCATCCATTGATGACACGGAAACGGGCGGATTTGAGAGACGGGCGACCACGGGAGCGGCGAGCACGCGGCCACAGGCGTGTGCCACGGAAACTGTTTCCAGACCGCACGGAGAGAGTTTTTCCAGGATTCGGGCGCGCGCAACAGCCACATCCAGCATGTTTTTTTACTCCTTTTGGCTTTTACCACGCCTGATTGATGGAAGAATACTTGACCTTTGGCTCTTGTATGCGCATTTTGCGCCCACTTGAACACCACCCGGGCCTTCTGTCCGGACTCATGATGCTCTGCTGAGGAAGCCATGGCCAAGACCAATGTTATCAAGATCCGTCTCGTTTCCACGGCGGACACTGGTTATTTCTACGTCACGAAGAAGAACGCTCGTGCGCATACCGGTAAAATGGAACTGAAAAAGTATGATCCCGTTGCCCGCAAGCACGTTGTGTTCCGCGAAGCAAAGATCAAATAATCATCCTCCCTGTGTGGATGATGCAAATGCGGCGCCTCAGGGCGCCGTTTTTTGTTTGTGGCGTTTGCCTTCACTCTGTGTTGGCTGCTTTGGCAGGAGCAACGCTTTCGGGGAGCATCGGAAGGGCTTCCCTGATCAGGGTTTGCTGGGCGCTATAAAATGGTTTCCCCGCAATATGGCGCGCGGCATTTCCGGCCAGTCTGACCGGGATGGGTGCTTAATCATTCATGAAACGGGGAATATCCCCTTCATCTGGGGGAGGAGCGCAGGCTTGAGGGAAATGGTCCTCAGGAGCCGCCTGCATTTACCCCATTCCATCCGCACACTTTGCTGCCCTGTTTGGTTGCCAGAGGCAGGGCTGCAAACCGCAAGATTGGCCGAGCGTATCGTGCGTCCAGTGGCTTAGGCTGTGGGAGCCACCAAACAAGGACTACGTTATCGTGTCAAAGCGGTCTGCTGATTATAGGCACTATCAGGCACGGATGCAGCGTGTTCTGACGTATATCGACCAAAATCTGGATGGGGATCTTTGCCTGAGAGCATTGAGCGCCGTGGCTGCGTTTTCACCCTGCCATTTTCACAGACAATTTAGCGCTGTTTTTGGTCTTTCTCTGCATCGCTATGTCCAATTGATCAGGATGAAGCGCGCTTCGTGGCGGCTTGCCTATCGCGGTGATGTTTCGGTTACGGAGATTGCTCTTGATGCAGGTTATGAAACCCCGGATGGCTTTGCTCGGGCTTTTCATCAAAGAATTGGGCAGGCTCCAAAGGCTTTTCGGGAAAATCCTGACTGGGTGGCGTGGGCTGCGGCACTTGGGCCGCTGGCCGAAGCAAGGAACCGGATCATGACACAGAATTTTTCTCAAGATGATGTGACGATACGTGAGGAAGTGGCCATTCCTGTCGCGTTTATGACGCATCGCGGTGCACCCGAAAGGCTGGGTGAAACAATTCGGCGTTTCATATCTTGGCGGAAGGCGAACGGTGTAAGGGCTGCCACACATGCAACTTATACAATCTTCCATACAGATCCGGATCATGTGCCGGAGCAGGACTACCGAATCGATTTGGCCGCAGCGACCACCCGTAAGATTACGCTTGCCGATGAGGGTGTGGAGGCAGGGCAGATTCCAGCGGGACGCTGTGCGGTGCTTCGTCTTGTTGGCGAGAGTGAGAACCTGCGGCATGCGGCGCAATTTCTCTATGGCCAATGGTTGCCTGCCAGTGGCGAGGAGCTAAGAGATTTTCCGTTCTATGCCCAACGTGTGAAATTTTTTCCCGACGTGCCAGAGCATGAATCGATTACGGATCTTTATTTGCCCCTGAAATAGGGGAGAAGCGCAGAGCATGCGTCAAGTTGCAGCCTGATCAAATAGCCTTTTAGTAAAGCGGATCACGCCGATCATAGGGTACGACGATATCGTTTTTGTCGGCCAGATTGAGCATGGCACGCGCCCGTTCATCCAGCGTATCTGTATCCAGAGACTGTTCACGCAGGCCATTAACGCGGCGACGCCACGCTGCCTGCTCGGCAACGGCGTCCTGCTGGGACTGTTTGGCCTGATCAAGCAGAAGAAGCTGTTGCTGATAGGCTTTCATGCCATGATCGCCCTGGGTCGCGTTCCAGCCAAAATAACCTGCGATACCAAGAAAAATCATGGGGGGAACAACGGCTCGTACTGCGCGTCTGATCATGCGGCCTATCTGCACGTTGTTCTTGTCCTTTTTGCCATCAGAAAATGAATTTTCCCAGAACAGTATGTCTAAACCATGAACACCGGGACAGAAAAGCAAAAGGCGGCCTGATAATGTAAAAAAAGAGCCGCACGGTTCCCCATGCGGCTCTGGTTTTCCTGTTTCAGGAAAGGCTGAGTGCGGGATCAGACTTTCAGGATGGTGCGGCCCGCATATTGGGCAGCCGTTGCCAGTTCCTGTTCAATCCGGATGAGCTGGTTGTATTTGGCGGTACGGTCAGAGCGGGAGAGGGAGCCTGTCTTGATCTGCCCGCAGTTGGTGGCGACAGCCAGATCCGCAATGGTGGAATCTTCCGTCTCACCAGAACGGTGGCTCATGACGGCGGTATAACCAGCCTTGTGAGCCAGTTCGATGGCCTGCAGCGTTTCCGTCAGCGTGCCGATCTGGTTGACCTTCACCAGCAGGGAGTTGCCAACGCCCGCCTGAATGCCACGGCGCAGACGTTCGGGATTGGTGACAAACAGATCATCCCCAACCAACTGGACCTTGCGGCCAAGGGTTTCGGTCAGAAGGCTCCAGCCTTCCCAGTCATCTTCCGCAAGGCCGTCTTCAATGGAGACAATGGGGTACCGTTTGGTCAGATCTTCAAGGTAGGCAACCATTTCGCCTGCATCAAAAACCTTGCCTTCGCCTTTCAGATCATACTTGCCATCGTGATAAAATTCGGTGGAAGCGCAATCCAGAGCGTAGGTGATGTCTTCTCCCAGACGGTAACCTGCGGATTCGACGGCACGGGAAATGAAGCTCAGTGCTTCATCAGCAGATTTCAGGGCCGGAGCGAATCCGCCTTCATCCCCAACATTGGTGTTGAGCCCCGCAGCCTGTAGCGCTTTTTTCAGATGCGCGAAGATTTCACTTCCCCAGCGGATGGCATCGGCCACGGTGGGCGCACCAACCGGCTGGATCATGAATTCCTGAATATCAATGGGGTTATCTGCATGTTCGCCCCCGTTCACAATGTTCATCATGGGGACGGGAAGCGTGTGGGCAAAAACACCGCCAACATAGCGATAGAGCGGCACCTGAAGTTCTGCTGCCGTGGCCTTGGCCACCGCAAGCGAGACACCAAGAATGGCGTTGGCACCCATACGGCTTTTGTTAGGGGTGCCATCCAGATCGATCATCGCGTTGTCGATATCAATCTGATCGGAGGATTCGGCTCCCTGCAGGGTGGGGAGAATCTCGTTTTCGATATTTTCAACAGCGTGCAGCACCCCCTTGCCGTTGTAGCGCTTGGGGTCTTTGTCACGCAGTTCCACTGCCTCATGCGCACCTGTGGACGCACCGGACGGAACGGCTGCCCGGCCTTTTGCGCCAGAAGCCAGCTCTACATCCACTTCAACCGTTGGGTTGCCGCGGCTGTCGAGGATTTCGCGCGCGATGATATCGACAATGGCACTCATACTTTTTTCATTCCCGTTTCTGGCGCCGGCTATGCGTCCGGCAGCGGTGTCTTGTTCTTGTTTTCGAGCGTAACGAAACATGGAAGCCAATGTTCCGTGTGGTTGCTAGTGGCAGCCTCTTGGGCTTTTCTGTCAACCAATCTATTGCAGGAAACCGTGCAAAGGAGGCACGCCGAACGCTCATGAAAAGACTTCCATTTGTAGCCGTGGTGCTGACAATGGCCGGATTACTGCCCTTTTTGTTCGGCGCGTGCTGTATCGTGTTCTTCTCTTCGGGCGTGCCCGTTCCCAATCTGCTTATGGCGTTTGTGTTTTATGGTGCAGTGACCCTCAGCTTCTGGGGGGCGGTGCAATGGGGCCTGGCGCTGGACCCTTCGCCCTCCATTATTACGGCTGGCGCAGACCGTATGGATGTTTTTCGGCTGCTTCTGGGTGTGGTGCCTGCCTTGGCGGGCTGGCTGGCGGCCTATCTGGCTTTTGCATGGCAGCCTGTTGCTGGCGTGGCGGCTTTGGCCGTGGCTGTGCCCATTCTGGCTTTGGTTGAGCGCGAAGGCTGGCGGCGCGGCGCGTTGCCCAGTGGCTATATGGGGCTGCGCTGGATTGCCACGGCGGTGATGGAATGTTGTCTGGTGGTGGTGCTTCTGGCGCGCGCTTTCTGACGGGCTGGTGACCGGACAAGGGGTGGCCGCGGCTGCTGCGTGCGTTATAACATATCTCCAGAATTCGAGACGCTCGGCAGCATACACAGGATCGGGTGGCAGGAGGCCAACACATCATGACCCATACTCCCCGCATATTGGTAAAAGGGGCTGGTGTTGCAGGCATGACGGCCGCAGTTACGCTGGCGGAGCGTGGCGGCGTGGTCACGCTTTATGAACCCGGCGGCCGTGTGGGGGCTGGCGCATCATGGATGGCTGGGGGAATGCTTGCCCCGTGGTGTGAAGCGGAATCCGCTCCACCAGAAGTGACCGCACAATCCGTAGATTCGGTTGACTGGTGGGAAGCGCACGTGCCCAATGTGGTGCGGGCAGGCAGCCTTGTTCTGGCTCCCCCGCGTGACAGCGGGGAAATTGCCCGCTTTGGCCGTCGCACCACGCATTTCGAGACCGTGGACGGTGCGGAAATTGCCCGGCTGGAACCTGATCTGGCAGGCCGTTTTCATAAAGGTCTGTTCTTTGCTGATGAAGGCCATGTTGACCCGCGTAGGGCGCTTGTTGCCTTGCTGGCCCGCTTGGAAAGTCTGGGGGGCAAAGCTGTCTTTTCAGCCGCAGATGCGCCCGATGACGCTGCATTTGACTGGATTGTTGACTGTACGGGCCTGAATGTGCGGCAGGAACTGCCTACTCTGCGTGGGGTGCGTGGAGAAATGCTGCTGCTCCGTTGCCCGGATGTTGTGCTGCATCGCCCCGTGCGGATGCTACATCCGCGTATTCCCATTTATATTGTGCCGCGTGCGGACCATGTGTTCATGGTCGGGGCCACCATGATTGAAAGCGAAAACGCAGGCGGCATGACTGTGCGCTCCATGACGGAACTGTTGAATGCGGCATGGGTGCTGCACCCCGGCTTTGCGGAAGCGGAAATTCTGGAGATGGGGACCGGCTTGCGCCCGTCCTACCCGGACAACATGCCCCGTGTGGTGCGGGAAGGGAACCATGTGTTTGTGAACGGTATGTACCGTCACGGCTTCCTCCTTTCCCCGGCGCGCGCGCGGGAAGCTGCGGACATGATTTTTGGTAATTCCGTAGGAAATGCTGGGTAATTAGGGCCCTTCACAAGCGGAGAGGTGAGGCTGTGAGGGCCAAGTGGCTCTAAGAAAATTCACCCCACCATCCCTCCGGAAAAAACGGAGCAGAAAAGCCCGCGCTTTCCCTGGGCAGGGTGATGCAGAGAGTTTTTTGACAGCCTTGAAGAGGTTGCGTGATCGGGATGCTGTGCTTACGTGCCGAAGAGAAACAGGGAGAACGCCCGCATGAAGATCGTGGTCAATGATGAAGTTCATGAAGTATCCGCCACCACCTTGGCGGCGCTGATTGATGAGCTCGGCTACGGTGGCGCCCGCATTGCCACGGCAATGAATGGTAGCTTTGTGCCCGTGCCGCTACGCGATAAAACTGCGCTGAATGATGGTGCGCAGGTAGAAATTGTTGCCCCGATGCAGGGAGGCTGACGTATGACAGCACACTTTTATGGGGTTGAACTTTCCTCTCCCCTTATGTTGGGAACGGCGCAGTATCCGTCCCCTGATATTTTGCGGGATGCGGTTCAGGCAGCCCAACCGGGAGTGGTGACGGTTTCCCTGCGGCGCGAATCTGCGGGTGAGCGGGCCGGGCAGGCATTCTGGTCCCTTATTCGCGAATTGGGTGTGCCGGTGCTGCCGAATACGGCTGGCTGCCATACGGTCAAGGAGGCCGTGACAACGGCGCATATGGCGCGTGAGGTCTTCGGTACCGAGTGGGTTAAGCTGGAAGTGATCGGTGAGCTTGATACGCTTCAGCCTGACGTCTTCGGATTGGTTGAAGCCGCCCGTATTCTCAGTGAAGACGGATTCAAGGTTTTTCCCTACACCACGGAAGATCTGGTGGTGGCTGAGCGGCTGCTTGCGGCGGGGTGTGACGTGCTGATGCCTTGGGGGGCGCCTATCGGCTCCGGCAAAGGGCTGAACAATATTTTCGGGCTGCGGGCATTGCGTGCGCATTTTCCAGATGTGCCGCTGGTGGTGGATGCAGGGATCGGTGTGCCATCACATGCGGCGCAGGCTCTTGAGCTGGGCTATGATGCCGTGCTGATAAACACCGCAGTTGCCAAGGCGGGTGACCCTGCCGTGATGGCGCGGGCGTTCCGGCTGGCTGTAGAAGCTGGCGTGCTGGCCTGCGTGGCCGACCCTATGGAAGAGCGCGATATGGCTGTTCCCTCCACCCCTGTTGCAGGAAAGGCCATGCTGGCATGAGTGCACTCCCTCAGAAAATTTATCCGGTTGTCGATACAGCAGAATGGGTCAACAGGCTCGGTGGGGCAGGCGCACGCTTTATCCAGTTGAGAATAAAAAATTATTCGCCTGAGAAATTGGTGGCTGAAATTCGTCAGGCTCACACTTACGCCAAGCAGCATGGCGTCTGTCTGGTGCTGAACGATTACTGGCAGATCGCGCTGGATGAAGGCATTGATTACCTGCATCTGGGGCAGGAAGATCTGGATACGGCAGATCTGGCCGCAATCCGGAAGGCTGGTGTCCGGCTGGGTATTAGCACCCATTGTCATGAAGAGCTGGACAGGGCGTTGGCCTGCGCACCGGATTACGTTGCCCTTGGCCCCATCTGGCCCACGCGCCTGAAAAAGATGGCCTTTGGCCCGCAGGGTGTGGAAAAGCTGACAGAATGGAAAAAGCTGATCGGTGATCTGCCTCTGGTGGCGATCGGCGGCATCACGTTTGAGCGGCTACGGGCCTGCCTGGACGCCGGTGCGGATAGCGTGGCCGCGGTCTCTGACTTTACGCTGCACGCTGATTCGGAAGGGCAGGTGAAGCGCTGGCTGGCGGAAGCGGACGCCGAGACACGCGCCGCCGTCTGAGGCACGTCTTGTAAAGCGTCGTCACGAAGAGATCATCTGAAACCGCCACCAGAATGTTGTTGAAAAAATTCTGGTAGTAGGGCGACTCTCTTTCGTTCTTAAAATGTGGGCGTTTCACTTCTCGAAAATTTTGAGCCAGCCCGTTCTCCTGTCGTCTGCTCAAATGGCGACGGGACGGAGGGCTTGGTAGGTATGTGTTCGCGTGGGCGCCCCGGCTCCTGTGGTGAAGTTGGCGCATGGCGCATCCTTCTGCTCCCGTGAAAAGGCAGTGCGTTCTCAAACTTCGGAACGCACCATCTAGCCGCCAGCAAAGATACGGGCAGCATCGGTCTTGTTGAACAGAGCCAGCAGCACCTGTGCTGCCGGGGGCAATGGCGCATTCTGATCTGGGGCCGTATCGGGCAGGATCTGTTCGGCTTCCTCGTGCGCGGCATCCAGCAGCATATCCACGAGGATCTCCGAGGCCATACGATAATCCGGAAGGCCGGACTGCCTGCGGCCTGTTACGTCTCCGCCGCCACGAAGGCGGAAATCTTCATCGGCAATCAGAAAGCCATCTTCGGTTTCGCGCAGGCAGGTGAGGCGGCGGCGGGCTGTGTGGCCCAGCCCATCATCATGCAGCATGAGGCAGAACGAGTCCTTTGCGCCTCGTCCTACGCGGCCGCGTAGCTGGTGCAACTGCGCAAGGCCGAAGCGTTCTGCATGTTCAATCACCATGATGGTGGCGGTTGGCACATCCACCCCCACTTCAATCACCGTGGTTGCCACCAGCATGCGGGTTTTGCCTTGCGCAAAGGATTGAAGCGCTTCTTCCCGCACTGCGGCGTCCTGCCGCCCATGGGCCAGTCCGGCTATGGGGCCGAATCGTTCTGTCAGGTCTGCATGGCGGGCTTCTGCTGCTGCAATGTCCAGTGCTTCGCTTTCAGACACCAGAGGGCAGACCCAGAAGATCTGTGCGCCTTTGGCAAGGGCACGGTCAAGGCCGGCAAGCACGTCGTCCATTGTGCCAATGCTGTGCAGGGATGTGCGCACCGGTTTGCGCCCTGCTGGTTTGCCTTCCAGTTTGCTGATCTGCATGTCACCAAAGCGGGTAAGCAAAAGGGTGCGTGGGATCGGTGTGGCGGTCATGACCAGCATGTCCGCGTTATGGCCTTTTTCAACCAGCGCCAGACGTTGCTCCACCCCAAAACGGTGCTGCTCATCAATTACGGCGAGGCCGAGGTCTGCAAACTGCACGGTTTCCTGAACCAGTGCGTGTGTTCCCACCACCAGAGGAGCAGAGCCATCCGCAATGGCCTGAAGCACCTGCTTGCGGGCTTTTCCCTTTACGGAGCTGGAGAGATAAACCACCGGCACGGGGGAGAGGCGTTCAAATGTCACGGCGTGCTGGCGGGCCAGAATTTCCGTGGGGGCCATGATGGCCGCCTGTGCGCCAGCTTCTGTTGCCCGTAGCATGGCCAGCAGGGCCACCAACGTCTTGCCCGCGCCAACATCGCCCTGCAACAGGCGGCTCATCCGGTAAGGGGCCGCCATGTCAGCTTCAATTTCATACAGGGCTTTTTTCTGGCCGGGCGTGGGCGTATGGCCAAACGTGGCAAGCGCCTGTTGTTGCAGGTGGCCATCCCCGCTCAATGAACGGCCGGGCCGACTGCGGGAGGCACGTTGGGCAATGCGGGTGGCAAGTTGATCTGCCAGCAGTTCGTCACAGGCCAGTCGTGCCTGGGCTCGGGTTTGTTCGCTCCGCCATTCCTCGCCTGCTTCGCTGCCGGAAATACGGTCAGGAAACTGCATCCAGGTCAGGGCGGTGACAAAATCAGGCCAGCGTCTGCGCTTGAGAATGGAAGGCGCGTGCCATTCAGGCAGGGTGGCAGGCAGGCGCTCCAGTGCGGCGGTCATGGCCTGTCTTACCTGCCCAGTGAACAGTCCGGCGGTAAGGGGCCAGACCGGGTCCAGACGTGGAATGCGGTCTGCCGAGCGGGCGGGGAGCAGATAGTCCGGGCTGGTCATGGTCAGCCTGTCATGAAACCGCTCGACCTTGCCTGAGGCCACAATAGATTCGCCAACCACGACCTGCTTGGCCTGCCACGGGGAGAAAAAAGCCAGTTCCAGGCGTCCGGTCGAATCTTCAATGGTGACACGCCACGGCTGGCGCGTGCGGGGGGCGGGGGCTCGGATATCCAGAACCATGCCTGTGACTGTCGCAATGCTGTCAGGGCTGAGTTGCGCAAGCGGCGGGCGGGCGCGGCGGTCCGTTACACTTTCCGGCAGGCAGAACAGCAAGTCCAGCACGCGGGAGCCGCCCGCTATGCGGCTGAGCAGCTTTGCACGCGCGGCGCTGACGCCGGGCAGGCTGTCAAGTGGGGCCAGCACTGCGGAAAGGGGTGAAAGATCCGTCTGCTCCGTAGCCGGAGAGGATGTGATGGAAAAGGGACTGGACACCGAAGATGCATAAGCCTCTGTTTGGCGGCTGACAGACAGGAATGCCAAGGCTATAGGACAGTAACGCCATGCAAGACAATTTTAGTAGTGCCCCCGCTTCCGCCGTATCCGAGGATGATCCGCTTGCCGCCCGCCGCCGCAGGCTGGTGTTCCGCGCCAATCATCGTGGTACATTTGAGACCGATATTCTGATCGGCGGGTTTGTGGAGGCCAACGTGGCAACCATGAGCGAGGCTGATCTGGCGGATATGGAAGCCATCATGCAGATGCCGGACCCGGAACTGACAGACTGGCTGTTTGGCCGCCTGCCATTGCCCGAGGAAAAAGCCACCCCCATGTTACGCCGGATGGTGGAAGCCAGCCGCGCCAAAGGAGCCGGGAAGACGGAATGACGGCAGAAGCGAGTGTCGAGGACCGCATAGCCTCCATATGGGGTGTTGCGGAGGGGTATGATGCCTTCCTGCTGGCGCGCAGAGCGCGTGAGCATAAGGGACCGGTGCTGCATATTGCCCGGGATGATGCCTCTACCGCACGGTTGGCAGATTTGCTGGCCTATATGGGGGCTGATGTTGAGACACTTCGCTTCCCTGCTTGGGATTGCCTGCCGTATGATCGGGTTTCTCCCAACCCGACCATTGTGGCCGAACGTGTGGCGACACTTACCCGGCTTCTGGAGCCAGCCAATGGCAAGCCGCGCCTGATTCTGACAACGGTGGCGGCGGTTGTGCAGCGCGTGGCCCCCCGCAGCACGTTTAAAGGCCAGTCCCTGACCATTCGGCAGGGAGAAAGCCTTGATCAGGAATTTCTGATCGAACTTCTGGTGGCCAATGGCTACACCCGTACAGATACGGTGATGGAAGCCGGTGAATTTGCCAGCCGTGGGGGGATTTTTGATCTTTATCCCGCCGGGGCAGCAGAACCTGTGCGGCTGGATCTGTTCGGTGATGAAGTTGAAAATATCCGGGCCTTTGATCCGGGTAGCCAGCGGTCCACATCGCGCCTGCAGGAACTGACCCTGCGGCCCGTTTCCGAGTTTTCGCTTGATCCCGAAAGTATCTCCCGTTTCCGCACGGGCTGGCGGGACGTGTTTGGGCCTGCCGCTGCAGCGGACCCGCTTTATGAACATGTAAGCGACGGCCGCCGGTATCCGGGGCTGGAACACTGGTTGCCGCTTTTTCATACCGAGATGGAAACGGTATTTGACTATCTGCCCGGCGTGTCGGTCTCGCTCGATTATCAGGCGGAAGAGGTGCTCAAAACCCGGCTGGAAATGATTGATGACCACTATCAGGCGCGTCGTCAGCCGCCGCGGGAGGGAGAAACGCCATATCGGGCTCTGCCGCCGCATCTTCTGTATCTGGATTCCAAAGGATGGAATGCCATCCTCAGCCGGCTGCCGGTTGTGGCGTTCAGCCCCTATGCCAAGCCCGATGGGGCCCGTGGTATGGATGTGGGGGGACGCCCCGGCAAGATGTTCGCCAAGATCGTGCCCAATGCCGAGCGTGAAAAGGTCTTCACCCTGCTGGGCGAGCAGGTGCGGGATTGGGGGCAGGTCAATCGCCGCGCGTATGTGACGGCGTGGAGCAAGGGCTCACGCGAGCGCATTGGCACCCTGCTGCGCGAACACGGGGTAGTGACCCAGAGCTATGAGAACTGGGAGCAGGCGAAAAAGGCCAATCCCGGTTCTGTTGGCTTGCTGACGCTGGGTCTGGAACGCGGCTTTGTTGCGGAGGACATGGCGTTTGTTTCTGAGCAGGATCTGCTTGGGGAGCGTATTGGCCGCCCACCACGCCGCCGCCGCCGTGCCGATGAACTGATTGCCGAGGCCGGAGAAATTACGGCGGGCGACTTGGTGGTGCATCAGGATTACGGCATTGGCCGGTATGATGGGCTGGAAACCGTCAGTGTTGGCGTGGCGCCGCATGACTGCCTTCGCCTGTTGTATGACGGGAATGAAAAGCTTTACCTGCCGGTTGAAAACATTGAATTGCTGAGCCGCTTTGGCTCGGATCAGGCCGGGGTGCCGCTGGATAAGCTGGGCGGTGTTGCGTGGCAGGGCCGTAAGGCCCGGATGAAGCAGCGCATCCGCGATATGGCGTCCGACCTGATCAAGACGGCTGCGGCCCGTGCGCTGAAGGAAGCGCCAGTGCTGGCCCCGGCGGAGGGCCTGTGGGATGAATTCTGTGCCCGCTTCCCGTTTGTGGAAACGGATGATCAGGCCCGCGCCATTGCTGATGTGCTTGAGGATATGGGTTCTGGCCGCCCGATGGATCGGCTTGTGTGCGGGGATGTAGGCTTCGGCAAGACGGAAGTTGCGCTGCGGGCTGCGTTTGTTGCTGCCATGTCTGGCGGGCAGGTGGCCGTGGTGGTGCCGACCACTTTGCTGGCGCGCCAGCACTACCGCACTTTTGCTGCCCGGTTTGAGGGCTTTCCCATCAAGGTAGCCCAGCTTTCCCGCATGGTAACGGGCAAGGATGCTACAGCCGTGCGCAAAGGGCTGGCTGATGGGTCCATCAATGTGGTGATCGGCACGCACGCGTTGCTGGCCAAGACGGTCCAGTTCGCGGCCCTTGAACTGCTGATTATTGATGAAGAGCAGCATTTTGGTGTGGCGCATAAGGAAAAACTGAAAGCGCTGCGCGATGATGTGCACGTACTCACGCTTTCTGCCACGCCGTTGCCCAGAACGTTGCAGCTTTCTCTCTCCGGTGTGCGGGAGATGAGCCTGATTGCCACGCCGCCGACGGACCGGCTGGCAGTACGGACATTCATTATGCCGTTTGACAGCGTGGTGATTCGGGAGGCCATTCAACGTGAACGCTTCCGGGGTGGGCAGATTTTCTGTGTGGCCCCGCGTATTGAAGATCTGGACCGGCTGGCGGAACGGCTGACAGCCATTGTGCCGGACGCCAAGCTGATTCAAGCCCACGGCAGGCTCACTCCCACAGAACTTGAACGGGTTATGACCGAGTTTTCTGACGGGAAATATGACATCCTGCTCTCCACCAACATTGTGGAAAGCGGGCTGGATATGCCTGCGGTGAACACGCTGATCATCCATCGGGCTGACATGTTCGGGCTGGGGCAGTTGTATCAGCTACGCGGGCGCGTTGGCCGTGGAAAGCAGCGCGGTTACGCCTACCTGACATGGCCGCAAACCCATGCTCTCTCGGCCTCAGCCGAAAAGCGGCTGGAAGTCATGCAGACTCTGGATACGCTGGGCGCTGGCTTTACGCTGGCGTCTCATGATCTTGATCTGCGCGGGGCGGGTAACCTGCTGGGAGATCAGCAGTCTGGCCATGTGCGCGAAGTTGGCATTGAACTGTACCAGCAGATGCTGGAAGACGCCGTGGCAGATCTGCGTGCGGACGCCAGCCGCAGACGTGCCGAGGACCGAGACTGGACCCCCAACATCATTGTCGGTTTGCCTGTACTTATCCCCGTTGATTATGTGCCGGACCTGCCGGTGCGGCTGGGATTGTATAGGCGCATCAGCGGGCTTGCTTCCGATGCGGAACTGGAAGCCATGGAAGCCGAACTGGTAGACCGCTTTGGCGCAGTGCCACCAGAGGTAAAAAACCTTCTGGATATTGTTGATCTTAAAAGATTGTGTCGGGCGGCGGGCATTGAGCGTCTGGAAGCTGGGCCAAAAGGAATGGTGCTTCAGTTCCGTCAGAATAGCTTCAAGAACCCCGCTGGGTTGGTGCAATGGATGGGCCGCTGGAAAGATGGTGCCGTCAGGTTACGGCCAGACCACAAACTGGCGGTGGTGCGCGAATTGACGAATGTGCAGCGTATTGATCTGGCACGCCGGGTATTGCGTGATCTGGTCAAGCTGGTGGAGAGAGCACCTGTAGCAGAGAGGGTTTGAGTCCTCTCTGCTCCGGCAAGGTTTTGGCGGGAAAACAGGAGAAGCTGCTGGATGGCTTGATGGGGCTGACGTGTTGATTGCTTCAAACCATCTTTAAAAAAGAGTTTTCTGGCACAAAAGCAGGGGGCTGTTAGGCATAAAGAGGCCGCCAGACGACCATGCGGCCTTCCAGCCTGTATCACAGGGGCTCATTTCCGTCTTTAGATGTGGGGCAAGGGGCGGCCCTATCAGATCTTTTGGGTCTGCCAAAGGAAAAGGAAACAGGATGATGCATCGCCCGCCTGTCGGATTTCTGGCTGTTCTGTCTTTTGGGCTCCTGATGATGCTTCCATCTTGTGAGACGGCGTCCCAACAGATTGAAGGGAAGGAAGACCATCTGGCCGCGGCGGGCTTTTTTCAGAAACCGGCAGATACGCCTGAACGGCAGGCCATGCTGAACCGTTTGCCCGCTCATCATTTTGTAAGGCGCGTGAAGAATGATCACGTGTTCTACGTGTATTCAGACCCGCTGGTGTGTGATTGCCTGTATGTGGGGGATGAGGCGGCCTATAGCCGTTACCAGCAATATGTGCAGGCACAGGCGTTAGCTGATGAGCAGGAAATGACGGCTCAGATGTATGATGATGCCCAATGGAACTGGAGCGCATGGGGAGCCTGGAACCCCGCATGGGGGAACTGGGACCCGGGCATGGGGCCGATTGGGTGGTAGTGGTGCATAAGGTGGCCGCCACCGTATTCTTGTAAGTTGCCCTGGCTGGTGCCGGTGGCCATCGTCACCAGTAGCGGCGGTGTTCTCCCTCGGCCCTTGGACTTCGTGTCTGCCCCGAAG